>NZ_JAMLWO010000002.1:0-105667 GCF_056991255.1 Salmonella sp. A1325
AAAGTTTGATGCTCAATGAATTAAACTTCGTAATGAATTACGTGTTCACTCTTGAGACTTGGTATTCATTTTTCGTCTTGCGACGTCAAGAATCCGTATCTTCGAGTGCCCACACAGATTGTCTGATAAATTGTTAAAGAGCAGTGCAACGCGGCTTTCGCTCACCGTTGCGAGGTGGCGTATATTACGCTTTCCTCTTTTTGAGTCAAGCCTTTATTTTCGCTTTCCTCACAGACTTCTTAACGAAGCCTTTCTGACCCGGCGGCCTGTATGCCGTTGTTCCGTGTCAGTGGTGGCGCATTATAGGGAGTTATTAGAGCCTGACAAGACCTAAATGCAAAAAAAAGCTCAACCGTTCACTTTTCAAACAACATTTGAACCAAAAGCCTATTTTCGCCTGGTTTTTAAACAAAAACGAGCCCGTCAGGGCTCGTTTTATTCAAATTTGTGACTTACTGCACTGCCACAATACGATCATCATTGGCTTCAAGGCGAATCACTTTGCCAGGAACCAGTTCACCAGACAGGATTTGCTGCGCCAGTGGGTTTTCGATCTGCTGTTGAATAGCACGTTTTAACGGACGCGCCCCGTAGACCGGATCGTAACCGTTGGCGCTCAACAGTTTCAGCGCCTCGTCGGAGATATGGATTTCATAACCACGTTCTTCCAGACGTTTGTACAGACGCTGCAGCTGGATCTGAGCAATAGAAGCGATGTGTTGCTCACCTAACGGATGGAATACCACAACTTCATCAATACGGTTGATAAATTCCGGACGGAAGTTTTGGCTAACCACACCCAGCACCATCTCTTTCATTCGACCGTAATCCAGTTCGCCAAAGCGCTCCTGAATGAGATCGGAACCGAGGTTAGAAGTCATAATGACCACCGTATTACGGAAGTCGACCGTTCTCCCCTGCCCGTCAGTCAGCCGACCGTCGTCCAGCACCTGCAACAGAATGTTGAATACATCCGGATGCGCTTTTTCTACTTCATCCAACAAGATGACGGAATAAGGACGACGGCGTACCGCTTCCGTCAAATAACCGCCTTCTTCATAGCCGACATATCCCGGAGGCGCCCCGACCAAACGAGACACGGAGTGTTTCTCCATAAACTCAGACATGTCGATACGCACCATCGCGTCGTCGCTGTCGAACATAAAGTTAGCCAGCGCTTTACACAGTTCGGTTTTACCGACCCCCGTCGGCCCAAGGAACAGGAAGGAACCAATCGGACGGTTCGGATCGGACAGCCCCGCGCGGCTACGACGTATGGCGTTCGATACTGCTTCAACGGCTTCATTCTGCCCGATCACACGGCTGTGTAACTCTTGTTCCATACGCAACAGTTTTTCACGTTCGCCTTCCAGCATTCTGGCAACCGGAATACCGGTCCAGCGCGCCAGCACTTCGGCAATTTCCGCATCCGTTACTTTGTTACGTAACAGACGCATGGTTTTACCTTCCGACTGGGTCGCGGCTTCCAACTGTTTTTCCAGCTCCGGAATTTTGCCGTACTGCAGTTCAGACATTCGCGCCAGGTCGCCAACGCGACGCGCCTGCTCGATGGCGATCTTCGCCTGCTCCAGCTCCGCTTTAATAGTTTGCGTACCAGAGAGCGACGCTTTTTCCGCTTTCCACTCTTCTTCCAGCTCAGAGTACTGACGCTCTTTATCGTCCAGTTCTTCATTCAGCATATCGAGACGTTTTTTACTCGCCTCGTCAGACTCTTTCATCAACGCCTGCTGTTCCAGTTTGAGCTGAATAATGCGGCGGTCGAGCCTGTCCAGCTCCTCCGGCTTAGAGTCAATCTGCATACGAATGCTGGATGCCGCTTCATCGATCAGGTCGATAGCTTTATCCGGCAACTGACGGTCGGCGATATAGCGGTGAGACAATGTTGCCGCCGCCACAATCGCCGGGTCAGTGATCTGCACATGGTGGTGCAGCTCGTAACGTTCTTTCAGGCCACGCAGAATAGCAATGGTGTCTTCCACTGAAGGTTCTGCGACAAACACTTTTTGAAAACGACGTTCCAGCGCCGCGTCTTTTTCAATGTACTGACGGTATTCATCCAGCGTGGTGGCGCCCACACAGTGCAGTTCACCACGCGCCAGCGCCGGTTTCAGCATATTCCCGGCGTCCATTGCGCCATCGGCCTTACCTGCGCCAACCATGGTGTGCAGCTCATCGATAAACAGGATGACGTTGCCTTCCTGTTTTGCGAGGTCGTTCAGCACGCCTTTCAGACGCTCTTCAAATTCGCCGCGATATTTCGCCCCGGCCACCAGCGCGCCCATATCCAGCGCCAGTACGCGGCGACCTTTTAAGCCTTCAGGGACTTCACCATTAATAATGCGCTGCGCCAGCCCTTCAACAATTGCCGTTTTACCGACCCCTGGCTCACCGATTAACACTGGGTTGTTTTTAGTACGACGTTGCAGCACCTGAATGGTGCGGCGAATTTCTTCATCACGACCGATAACCGGATCGAGCTTGCCCTGTTCGGCGCGCTCGGTCAGATCGACGGTATATTTTTTCAAGGCCTGACGTTGGTCTTCAGCCCCTTGATCGTTCACGCTTTCACCTCCGCGCATCTGTTCAATTGCCTGAGTGATATTGGCCGTGGTCGCACCGGCTGATTTCAGCAGATCGGTTAACGTGCCGCGAGACTCAAGCGCCGCCAGAACAAACAGCTCTGACGAAATAAAATTGTCCCCCCGTTTTTGCGCCAGCTTGTCGCAAAGGTTCAGTACGCGTACCAGTTCCGAAGAAGGCTGCACGTCGCCGCCGGTGCCTTCCACCTGCGGTAAACGGCTCAGCGCCTGATCGATAGCGGTGCGCAACTGGCCAGCATTAATGCCGGCGGAGGTTAATAAAGGACGTATCGACCCCCCTTCCTGGTTCAGCAAGGCGCTCATTAAATGAAGTGGTTCGATGAATTGATTGTCGTGCCCCAGCGCAAGCGACTGGGCATCGGCAAGAGCAAGCTGGAATTTATTAGTAAGACGATCCAGACGCATAACTCCTCCCATAACAGGTCAAAATTGCTACTGGAGATTAAATGAGGTCATCCCTCAATTATTCAAGGTGAATGACCTGAATTATGTGAAAAGAAAGTTACCCGTACCGGATCGTCTTGATTCTTTAGGTTATATCAGCCAAATAAAACTTGCCATACGACCTGTCGTCTTGTCGCGACGATAAGAGAAGAAAGTCTCACTTTCGCTAAAGGTGCAGCGATCCCCGCCATAGACATGTTCAACGCCGGTATTCGCCAGACGTTGGCGTGCAAGCTGATAAATATCCGCCAGAAATTTTTCCCCGTGCGGCAAAAATGCGCTATCGGCTTGCGCATCTTTTGCTAAAAATGCGTCACGCACTTCCGGCCCCACTTCAAACGCGGTCGGGCCGATCGCCGGACCTAACCAGGCGATGATATTTTCTGGTTTGTCAGCAAAGCAGGTGACAGTTTCCTCCAGTACGCCTTCACATAATCCGCGCCAGCCCGCATGAGCCGCCGCCACTTCTGTTCCCTCACGGTTACAGAATAGCACAGGCAGGCAGTCTGCCGTCATTACCGCGCAGACGGTTCCTGGCGTATTGCTGTAAGACGCATCCGCACGTTTGGAGGCATAAGGTTCTCCGGTAAGCCTCAACACATTTTTACCGTGAACCTGTTCAAGCCAGACAGGTTTCGAAGGCAGATTGCCCGCCGCAAACAGACGCTTGCGGTTCTCTTCAACATGCTCCGGGTTATCGCCGCAATGCGCGCCCAGATTCAGCGAGTCGTAAGGCGGTAAACTCACCCCGCCAATACGGGTAGAACTACAGGCTGCGACGCCTTTCGGCAGCGGCCACTGCGGGACAATCAGTGCATTCATAACCAGTCCACATCATCTTTATGATCTTCGAAATCGGCGCGCATCGCATCGATAAGGTCCACCATATCTTGTGGAATCGGCGCGTGCCACTCCATTTCGATACCCGATACAGGATGGTAGAGACGCAGCATCGTTGCATGCAGCGCCTGGCGGTCAAACTTACGCAGCGTGGAAATAAATTCTTCCGATGCGCCTTTCGGTGGACGTGGACGACCACCGTAGACCTGATCGCCCACTAACGGGTGCGTAATATGCGCCATATGCACGCGGATCTGGTGCGTACGCCCAGTCTCCAGACGCAGCCTAAGACGCGTGTGCACACGGAAATGTTCCATAATGCGGTAGTGGGTCACCGCCGGTTTGCCCATGGGATGCACCGACATATGGGTACGTTTGGTCGGGTGACGACTGATGGGTTCATTCACCGTTCCTCCCGCCGTCATATGTCCGATCGCGACCGCTTCATATTCGCGGGTAATCTCACGCAGCTGCAAAGACTCCACCAGGCGCGTTTGCGCCGGAACGGTTTTGGCCACCACCATCAGCCCCGTCGTGTCCTTATCCAGACGATGCACAATGCCCGCGCGCGGAACATCCGCAATCGGCGGATAATAATGTAGCAACGCGTTCAGTACCGTACCGTCCGGGTTACCCGCGCCAGGATGTACCACCAGATCGCGTGGTTTGTTGATAACCAGAATATCGTCATCTTCATAAACAATATCTAACGGGATATCCTGCGCTTCAAAACGAATCTCTTCGTCGATCTCCGCATCAATAGCCACCCGCTCGCCGCCTAACACTTTTTCTTTTGGCTTATCGCAAAGTTGACCATTGACCAACACGCGCTGATTCAAAATCCATTCTTTTATACGCGAACGTGAATAATCCGGGAACATTTCGGCCAAAGCCTGATCTAAGCGTTGACCGAGTTGGTTTTCGGAGACCGTTGCGGTGAGTTGTACTCGTTGTGCCATATACAGCTTCTTCGTTTAACGTTGGGTTTTACGGCTTTGCCGTTTAATATAGTGTGCTATTGTAGCTGGTCTTAACCGGGAGCAGGAACAGAGAATCTCCCGTAAAACATTTTGAGGAAAGTCAAAACGTCATGACGCGCATGAAATATCTGGTGGCAGCAGCCACGTTGAGCCTGTTTCTGGCGGGTTGCTCGGGTTCAAAGGAAGAGGTGCCCGATAATCCGCCGAATGAAATCTACGCGACTGCTCAGCAAAAGCTGCAGGACGGTAACTGGAAACAGGCAATAACGCAATTGGAAGCGTTAGATAATCGTTATCCATTCGGACCGTATTCTCAGCAGGTGCAGTTGGATCTTATCTACGCCTATTACAAAAACGCCGATTTGCCGCTAGCGCAGGCCGCCATCGATCGTTTTATGCGTCTTAATCCAACGCACCCTAATATTGACTATGTCATGTACATGCGCGGCCTGACGAACATGGCGCTGGATGATAGCGCGCTGCAAGGTTTCTTTGGCGTCGATCGCAGCGATCGCGATCCGCAACATGCGCGGGCGGCGTTCAATGACTTTTCGAAACTGGTACGCAGCTATCCTAATAGCCAGTACACCACCGACGCCACTAAGCGTCTGGTATTCCTGAAAGACCGTCTGGCGAAATATGAATATTCCGTCGCAGAGTACTATACCGCGCGCGGCGCATGGGTTGCGGTCGTAAACCGGGTAGAAGGTATGCTACGCAATTATCCTGATACGCAGGCCACGCGCGATGCGTTGCCGCTGATGGAAAACGCCTATCGTCAGATGCAGCTGAATGCGCAGGCTGACAAAGTCGCGAAAATTATTGCCGCTAACAGCAAAAACACCTGAAGCAATACCAACAAGCAAAACGGCAGCCTTCCGGCTGCCGTTTTTTTATTCGGTATCTGATGCAACAGAAATGATTTCACTGCAACGCATCCAGTCAAATATGGCCTGCTTTCAGCCATTCCTCAAGTAAAAGATCGCTTCTTCCTGCGATGCCTCACAAAAAGTTCGCCTTGACAAAAAGTGACAAAATAATGTGATTTACATCACACATTTTGACATTAAGAACGGTATGCTGGAATCACCAAGACGGGAAAGACAAGAGGTAAAATTTATGACAATGAACATTACCAGTAAACAAATGGAAATTACTCCGGCAATCCGCCAACATGTCGCAGACCGTCTCGCCAAACTGGAAAAATGGCAAACTCACCTGATTAATCCTCATATCATTCTGTCTAAAGAGCCACAGGGCTTTATTGCTGACGCCACCATTAATACACCGAACGGACATCTGGTCGCCAGCGCAAAACACGAAGATATGTACACCGCTATTAATGAATTGATCAACAAGCTGGAACGGCAGCTCAATAAAGTGCAGCACAAAGGCGAAGCCCGTCGTGCCACCGCATCGGTGAAAGATGCCAGCTTCGTCGAAGCAGAAGAAGAGTAGTCCCTTACATTGAGTGTATCGCCAACGCGCCTTCGGGCGCGTTTTTTGTTGACAGGATTAAAACAGTACGGGTACTGTACTTACGTACACAAAGGAAACAGTTATGAAGCTCACCCGGTTTTTCTTCGCATTCTTTTTTATCTTCCCCTGACCGGGAGGCGTTTCGTCATGTGATAAAGAATGCGAAGACGAACAAGAAGGCCTCCCCCACCGGGAGGCCTTTTTTATTGATAACAAAAAAGGCAACACTATGACATCGGAAAACCCATTACTGGCGCTGCGAGATAAAATCAGCGCTTTAGACGAAGAGTTACTGGCCTTACTGGCAAAACGACGCGCGCTGGCGATTGAAGTGGGACAAGCAAAACTACTGTCGCATCGTCCGGTTCGGGATATCGATCGTGAACGCGCGCTGCTGGACAGGCTCATCCATCTCGGTAAAGCCCACCATCTCGACGCACACTACATTACCCGTCTGTTCCAGCTTATCATTGAAGACTCCGTGCTTACTCAGCAGGCGCTGCTGCAACAACATCTGAATAATACTCACCCTCATTCGGCACGTATTGCGTTTCTTGGGCCGAAAGGCTCCTATTCTCATCTCGCGGCGCGCCAGTATGCTGCACGCCATTTTGAGCAATTTATCGAGAGCGGCTGCGCAAAATTCGCCGATATTTTTCATCAGGTCGAAACCGGTCAGGCCGATTACGCCGTGGTTCCGATAGAGAACACCAGCTCCGGCGCTATCAACGATGTGTACGACTTATTGCAACACACCAGTCTGTCGATTGTCGGTGAGATGACCGTCACTATCGATCACTGCGTGCTGGTTTCCGGCGCTACGGATCTGAATACCATCGAAACGGTGTACAGCCATCCGCAGCCGTTCCAGCAGTGCAGTAAGTTTTTGAGCCGCTATCCGCACTGGAAAATCGACTATACCGAGAGTACGTCGGCAGCGATGGAAAAAGTCGCGCAGGCGAACTCTCCGCGCGTCGCGGCGCTCGGCAGCGAGGCAGGCGGCATGTTGCACGGTTTACAGGTGCTGGAACGCATCGCCGCAAACCAGACGCAGAATATCACCCGCTTTCTGGTGCTAGCGCGCAAAGCCATCAACGTTTCCGATCAGATTCCGGCAAAAACCACTCTGTTAATCGCCACCGGGCAGCAGGCTGGCGCGCTGGTCGAAGCGCTGCTGGTGCTGCGTAACCACAATCTCATCATGACGAAACTGGAGTCGCGCCCCATTCACGGCAATCCGTGGGAAGAGATGTTTTATCTCGATGTTCAGGCGAACCTGGAGTCGCAGGTAATGCAAAGCGCGCTAAAAGAGCTGGGCGAGATCACGCGCTCAATGAAAGTGCTTGGCTGCTATCCCAGCGAAAACGTCGTGCCGGTAGAACCTGCCTGACGTTCAATAAAACGGATTTTCTTCATCCCTGCGACGGCTACCTGCAGGGTGAAGATGGCGCCGGAGAGCGGATAATCCGCCACTTCCTGAGCAGACATATTTTCTCTGGTAGTTGTAATAAACAGCGTTTTCATATCTGCGCCGCCAAAGCAAACCATCGTCGGACAACGTACCGGCAACCGGTACTCTTCCAGCTGCTCTCCTTGCGGTGAGAAACGCGCCACGCGCCAGCCGTCAAACATCGCGCTCCAGTAGCACCCTTCGCTATCCATCGCCGCGCCGTCGGGAAGTCCTTCTCCTTCGCCAAAATGGCGAAAAAGTTCACGCTTGCCCGGTTCGCCATGCTTATCAAGTAACGTGCGGTATATCACGCCATTCGGCGTATCGGAGGTATACATCCACTGGTTATCCGGGCTGAACGCCAGGCCGTTGTGTCCCTGGATATCGCACTGGATCACTTTTGCCGTCAGGTCATGATCGATCCGAATCAGCAACGCGCCATTATAGTCACCTGGCGCCCAGAACGTTCCGGCATAAAAACGTCCATCGCCATCAGTGCCGCCATCGTTAAAACGCGCCAGTTTCGTATTAGAGGGATTGTCGCAAACCTTACGCTGCAATAATCCATTTTTATCGGCCAGCCAGATAGCATGACGCATGGCCACAATAAATCCGCCCTGCTCACGCAAGGCAAAACAGCCCACCTCTTCCGGAAACGCCAGCACGCTATGCGTCCCACTCGCCGGATGGTAACGATGGATCTCCTGTTCCAGGATATCGGTCCAATACAGCGCGCTTTCATCCTCGCTCCATGTGGGGCATTCTGGTAGATGTCCGACATAATCAAATAAAACGTGCGGCGTAGTCATAACGGTTCCTTAAACGAAAAAAGCCAGCAAAGCTGGCTTTTAGTATAGATGTCATCATTATGGTCGGCTGTCATTCGCCTGACGCAATAACACACGGCTTTCATTCTGGAAGCGTCTGGCATAATCGCCAAACCAGTGTTCAACTTTGCGAAAACTGTCGATAAAAGCCTGCTTATCACCCTGTTCCAGTAACCCGATCGCATCACCAAAACGTTTATAGTAACGCTTGATAAGCGCCAGATTGCGCTCCGACGACATAATAATGTCCGCATACAGCTGCGGGTCCTGGGCGAACAGACGCCCGACCATCGCCAGCTCCAGTCGATAAATCGGCGATGATAGCGCCAGAAGCTGCTCAAGCTGGACGTTCTCTTCCGCCAGATGCAGCCCATAAGCGAAGGTAGCAAAGTGGCGCAACGCCTGGATAAAAGCCATGTTCTGATCGTGCTCGACAGCGCTAATTCGATGCAACCGCGCGCCCCACACCTGGATTTGCTCAAGGAACCACTGATACGCTTCCGGTTGACGCCCATCACACCAGACCACCACCTGCTTCGCCAGGCTCCCGCTGTCCGGACCAAACATCGGATGCAAGCCCAACACGGGGCCATCATGGGCCGCCAACATTGCCTGCAACGGACCGCTTTTCACCGATGCCAGATCGACCAGAATACAGTCGGACGGCAGGGGCGGCAGTTGCGCTATGACCTGTTCAGTAACATGAATCGGCACGCTGACGATCACCATTCCGGCATCGGCAACAATGTCCCTGGCGCGCGGCCAGTCCTGCTGTTCCAGAATACGGACCTGATAGCCCGACAGCGTGAGCATTTTTTCAAACAGACGCCCCATCTGTCCGCCGCCGCCCACAATGACGACCGGACGCAGAGAAGGACAAAGCGTTTTGAACCCCTTATCATTTTCGCTGGAGTAAGATTCACGCATTACCCGGCGCAGGACATCTTCAATGAGATCGGGCGGGACACCGATCGCTTCTGCTTCCGCCCGTCGTGAAGCCAGCATAGAGGCCTCACGCTCCGGCACGTAAATAGGCAGGCCAAAACGGCTTTTCACCTCGCCGACTTTGGCAACCAGTTCCAGGCGCTTAGCCAGTAAATTCAACAACGCTTTATCGACATCATCTATTTGATCGCGTAATGCGGTCAATTCAGCAACCATAACAACCTCTTATGCGACGCGCACCGCCAGCTGGCCGCTCAAATCTTTATGAATTTCACGTAACAGGGCATCGGTCATCTCCCAGCTAATACAAGCATCGGTGACGGAAACGCCATACTTCATTTCGCTGCGCGGCTGTTCGGAAGACTGATTACCCTCATGAATATTACTTTCAATCATTAAGCCAATGATTGAACGATTGCCATCTTTAATCTGCGCAACCACAGATTCGGCAACGGCTGGCTGGCGGCGATAATCTTTATTGGAGTTACCATGACTGCAATCTACCATCAGCGAAGGACGTAGTCCCGCCTGTTCCATCTCTTTTTCACACTGAGCGACATCTGCCGGGCTATAGTTTGGCGCTTTGCCGCCACGCAGAATTACATGGCCATGCGGATTTCCCTGGGTTTGCAATAACGCAACCTGGCCGGCCTGGTTAATGCCAACAAAACGATGAGGTTGCGCAGCGGCGCGCATGGCGTTAATCGCTGTCGCCAGGCTGCCATCCGTGCCGTTTTTAAAGCCGACCGGCATAGAAAGACCAGACGCCATTTCGCGGTGGGTTTGCGATTCGGTTGTGCGCGCGCCTATCGCCGACCAGCTAAACAGATCGCCCAGGTATTGCGGGCTGTTCGGATCCAACGCTTCGGTCGCCAATGGCAACCCCATATTCACCAGTTCCACCAGTAGCTGACGCGCTATTTTCAACCCGGCTTCCACATCAAATGAGCCATCCATGTGAGGATCGTTAATCAGCCCTTTCCAGCCGACGGTAGTCCGCGGCTTTTCAAAATAGACGCGCATTACCAGATAGAGGCTATCGCTGACCTCTGCGGCAAGGGCTTTAAATCGACGGGCATATTCCAGAGCGGTTTCAGGATCGTGAATAGAACAAGGACCGCATACCACCAACAGACGCGGATCGCGCCCGGCAATAATGTCAGAAATGATTCCCCGGGACTGCGCTATCTGCGCTTCCTGCGCCAGACTCAACGGAAAGGCCGCTTTAAGCTGCTCCGGCGTCATTAATACCTGTTCATCGGTGATACGTACGTTATTCAGCGCGTCTTTTTGCATGATGGCGATCCTGTCTTTTCTTGTTTGCGATAGTTGATCCTCCACGAGGATGTTTAAACCATACCACAAAAAGTAAAGATTTCAATCCATATTACGTAAAATAAACTTTACACCATACGAAATAGTCGATTAAACCCCTTCATTTTGTATCAAAAACTTTACACAACAAGTGAATTATTTTATTCCCAGCCTCAGAAAAGCGGTAAAATGAGCGATGCTCGCTATTTTTTGATTATTTTTTCTCCGCACACATATTTTTACTTTCTGATATAGGGTGATTAATACCATAATCACAAGAATTTAATATCAGGGACGCCAATTAAATTATTCATATTACCAATAAGACATAATGACGATATGGCAAAATAATGTTATTTTGCTACAAACAATCACGGATGTATTTTAATGCTTTACGACTGAAGATGGTGGGGACTTGTTAATGCGTTTTTCTCACCGATTTATCCTTCTGTTATCGCTATTATTAGCCAGCTTGCCTCTGTATGCTCAACGCGTCACGGAAGAAGAGAAATCCGTACGCGCCATCGTCTCCGGTATCGTCAGTTATACACACTGGCCGGCGTTATCCGGGCCGCCAAGGCTATGCATATTTTCATCTGCGCGTTTTGTCAGGGTACTTAGCGAAGAGGCTGACTGGGCTTTCCCTTATCAACCGCTTGTCATCCGTACCACACAAGAAGCCCTGAGCGCCCGCTGTGATGGTTTTTACTTTGGCAATGAATCGCCAGCTTATCAGGTGGAGTTAACGCGTCATTATCCAGTTAATGCTTTGTTATTAATTGCCGAGCAAAACACCGAATGTATTATTGGCAGCGCATTTTGTCTGATCATTAACAATGATGAAGTCAAATTTTCCGTCAACCTGGACTCCCTCTCGCATAGCGGCGTGAGAGTAAATCCAGAAGTATTAATGCTTGCACGGAATCAAAAGCATGAATAAGGAATTTTCTCTGTCCAGACCAACATTTAAACGCACACTTCGGCGGATTAGTATAATCAGCGTGCTGCTTACGATGACATTGATCTGGCTATTAATTTGCGTTGCGTCTGTCCTTACGCTCAAACAGTATGCGCAAAAGAATCTCGATTTGACCGCCGCCACAATGGCCCATAGCCTTGAAGCGGCACTGGTATTTTCCGATAACGCGGCCGCAGCGGAAACGCTCGCCACACTGGGACGCCAGGGACAATTTTCAGCGGCGGAGGTCCGCGATAAAAATGGCCGTACTATCGCCTCATGGCGCTATGATGCGCGAGCCGCAGACGATAAGCTCATCGGCTTAATTAGCCACTGGCTTTTTCCATTGCCGGTATCGCAACCCGTCTGGCACAACGGCAGGGCCATCGGCGAAGTACGGCTTGTCGCCCGCGACAGCCTTATTGGTCATTTTATCTGGCTATCGCTGGCAGTGCTGACAGGATGTATTCTGCTGGCATCCGGCATTGCCCTGCTGCTCACGCGTTATTTACACAATGGCGTTGTGGATGCGCTGCAAAATATTACTGAAGTTGTACACGACGTTCGCACTAACCGAAATTTTTCACGCCGGGTACCTGATGAGCGTATTGCGGAATTTCACCTGTTTGCGCAGGATTTCAATAGCCTTCTGGATGAGATGGAAGAATGGCAGCTACGGCTTCAGGCTAAAAATGCCCAGTTACTACGTACCGCGCTGCACGATCCGCTGACGGGGCTTGCCAATCGCGCAGCATTTCGCAGCTGTATTAACGCGCTGATGAAGGACAATTCCGCTCGTAGCAGTTCGGCATTGTTATTTCTGGATGGCGATAACTTTAAATATATTAATGATACCTGGGGACATGCGGCAGGCGACCGGGTACTTATAGAGGTTGCCAAAAGATTAGCGGAATTCGGTGGTAGCCGTTATCAAACTTACCGACTCGGCGGCGATGAATTTGCGATGGTGCTTTACGGTGTACATTCGGAATATGAAGTACAACGTATTTGCGCAGCGCTATCCCAGGCGTTTAATCGACCTTTTGAACTGCATAACGGCCAGCGAATAACGATGACCCTGAGTATTGGCTTTGCGCTGACATGGGAACATGCCACTGCCGAAAAACTACAAGAACTGGCCGATCGAAATATGTATCAGGCTAAACACCGGCGTGCGGAACGCTCGCTAAACTAAGGAACGGGCCTGGCCGTTTCTGACTCAGCGTTGAGACCACTGACCCAGACTAAACATGCAACCGTCTATGGCGTGGAGCAAACCCATAAAAAAGGGGCCAGCGTAATGCCAGCCCCTTCTTTTCTACAAGCTTTCGGATGTTGCGAAAGCGCGTTCTTAGTTAAGACGCTCTTTGATACGAGCCGCTTTACCAGTACGCTCACGCAGGTAGTACAGTTTAGCTTTACGAACAGCACCACGACGTTTAACAGCAATGCTGTCAACTACCGGAGAGTGAGTCTGGAAGACACGCTCAACGCCTTCGCCGTTGGAAATTTTACGAACAGTGAATGCAGAGTGCAGACCGCGGTTACGAATAGCGATAACCACGCCCTCGAATGCCTGCAGACGTTTCTTAGTACCTTCAACAACCCATACTTTCACTTCCACGGTATCGCCCGGACGGAAGGAAGGTACGTTCTGCTTCATCTGCTCTTGTTCAAGTTGCTTAATAATGTTGCTCATAATTTAATCTCTTATCCTGGGTAAACTGATATTCGGGGGCCTATGCCATCCCATCATGTTTATGCTGCTGTTGTGCGTGTTCTGTTTTGAACTCCGCCAGCAACCTTGCTTGCTCTTCAGTCAGAGCCAGGTTTTCCAGAAGTTCAGGTCTTCTAAGCCAGGTTCGGCCCAGCGACTGTTTCAAACGCCAGCGACGTATCTCAGCATGGTTTCCCGACAGCAATACTGGCGGTACTTCCATCCCCTCTAACACTTCAGGGCGCGTATAGTGCGGACAATCCAGCAATCCATCAGCAAACGAATCTTCGATTGCTGATGCCTCATGCCCCAGAACTCCCGGTATAAACCGGGCGACGGAGTCAATCAGCGTCATTGCCGGTAGTTCGCCACCGCTGAGAACGTAATCGCCAATTGACCATTCTTCATCAATTTCGGTCTGAATTACGCGCTCATCTACGCCTTCGTAGCGACCACACACCAGAATGAGTTTCTGATTCGTGGCCAGCTCGCTAACGCCCGCTTGATCAAGCTTGCGTCCCTGAGGCGACAGATAAATCACTTTAGCGCCTTCACCTGCCGCGGCTTTTGCTGCGTGAATGGCGTCCCGCAAGGGTTGCACCATCATTAACATCCCCGGTCCGCCGCCGTAAGGACGATCGTCCACGGTACGGTGCCGGTCATGAGTAAAGTCTCGAGGACTCCAGCTCTGGATGTTCAGCAGGCCATTTTTTACTGCCCGGCCAGTTACCCCGTAATCGGTAATTGCGCGGAACATTTCAGGAAACAGGCTAACGATACCTATAAACACAAGCCAATCCCCATAACGCCGACTTTTACCGTTTATCCGGTGGTTTAAAAACCAGGATCCCAGTCTACTTCGATAGTACGAGTAGCGAGATCGACTTTCTTGATAACCTGCCCATCGAGGAACGGTACTAGTCGTTCCTTGATACCAAATGCATCTTTCAGGTTCGCCTTAATGACGAGAACGTCATTCGACCCGGTTTCCATCATGTCGATAACTTTACCGAGATCGTAGCCTTCAGCGGTGACTACCTGGCAGCCCATCAGGTCTTTCCAGTAGTAGTCTCCCTCCTCAAGCGCAGGAAGTTGCGAGGAATCCACGACAATTTCGCAATTCGTCAGAAGATTCGCGGCATCTCGATCGTCAACGCCTTTCAGCTTGATGATCAGATCCTGATTGTGGTGCTTCCAGCTTTCCAGCTGTACCTGCTGCCACTGACCCGCCTTCTGGATAAACCAAGGCTGATAGTCAAAAATGCTTTCGGCGTCTTCAGTGGAGGAAAACACTCTGAGCCAACCACGGATACCGTATGAAGAACCCATTTTCCCCAGTACAACCGGTTCAGCGGGTACTTGTGCGGCGAGTTGCTTGCTCATCATGACCACCGTGACAGATTAAGCTGCTTTTTTTACTTCTTTGATCAGCGCCGCAACGCGATCGGAAATGGTTGCGCCCTGGCCAACCCAGTGAGCGATGCGATCCAGATCCAGGCGGGTGCCTTCTTCTTTTTCGCTAGCGATTGGGTTGAAGAAACCAACGCGCTCAATGAAGCGACCGTTGCGTGCATTACGGCTGTCGGTGACAACAACCTGGTAGAACGGACGCTTTTTAGCGCCGTGACGAGCTAAACGAATAGTTACCATAACATCCTCTTGTGTGAATAAAACAACCGGGCCCCATCGAGGAACGGAGCCCGGCGTCATATTAAAAGCCCGAAAATTTTACTGATTTCTGGGAAAATTGCAATCAACAGTTAATAACTCTGCTGTAGAAGGCCGTCGGCGGCGCAGCGAGTTCGGTGCCGGCGTGCGCGCAGCCACCGCAGCGTACACGCAGTACGTGAGGATGGCGAGCACACCCCGGTGCCGAAATAGCAAGTGAGCCAGGCCGGGAAATTAGCGGCCAGGGAAGCCTGGCGGCATCATCCCCTTCATACTCCGCATCATCTTCGCCATCCCGCCCTTCTTCATCTTCTTCATCATGCGCTGCATGTCGTCGAACTGTTTCAGAAGGCGGTTAACGTCCTGCACCTGCATCCCGCAGCCTTGTGCAATACGGCGTTTACGGGAACCTTTGATGATTTCCGGCTTCGCGCGTTCTTTCAGCGTCATCGAATTGATGATCGCCTCCATACGCACCAGCACTTTGTCATCCATCTGCGATTTAACGTTGTCCGGAATCTGCCCCATGCCCGGTAATTTGCCCATCAGACTGGCCATACCGCCCATGTTTTTCATCTGTTTGAGCTGTTCCAGGAAGTCGTTCAGGTCGAAACCGTCGCCTTTCTTCAGTTTGGTCGCCAGCTTTTCAGCCTGTGCGCGGTCAACTTTGCTTTCGATATCTTCGATAAGAGACAGTACGTCGCCCATACCGAGAATACGCGAGGCGATACGGTCCGGGTGGAACGGCTCCAGCGCGTCGGTTTTCTCGCCGACACCGAGGAATTTAATCGGCTTGCCGGTGATATGACGAATAGAGAGCGCCGCACCGCCACGCGCATCACCATCGACCTTGGTCAGCACCACGCCGGTTAACGGCAGCGCTTCGTTAAAGGCTTTTGCGGTATTCGCGGCATCCTGACCGGTCATCGCATCGACGACAAACAGCGTTTCTACTGGCTTCATAGAAGCGTGGACCTGTTTGATTTCGTCCATCATCGCTTCGTCAACGTGCAGACGACCGGCGGTATCCACCAGCAGCACGTCGTAGAATTTGAGCTTCGCTTCTTTCAGCGCGGCGTTGACGATATCAACCGGTTTCTGGCCGACATCAGACGGGAAGAAATCCACGCCAACCTGCTCAGCCAGCGTTTCGAGCTGTTTGATCGCCGCCGGGCGATAGACGTCGGCAGAGACGACCAGCACTTTCTTCTTGTGCTTCTCGCGCAAGAATTTACCCAGCTTACCGACGCTGGTGGTTTTACCCGCCCCCTGCAGACCCGCCATCAATACTACGGCTGGCGGCTGCGCAGCTAAATTCAGCGTCTGGTTCTCTTCGCCCATCGCCGCAACCAGTTCGCTACGGACAATCTTGACGAACTCCTGCCCTGGGGTCAGGCTCTTGTTAACTTCATGACCAACCGCTTTCTCTTTTACGCGATTGATGAACTCACGCACTACCGGCAGCGCAACGTCAGCCTCCAGCAGCGCCATGCGCACTTCGCGCAGCGTCTCTTTAACGTTGTCTTCAGTAAGGCGCCCACGGCCACTGATATTGCGCAGCGTGCGCGACAAACGATCGGTTAAATTATCAAACATTGTCTCTCGCCTGGGGTGGAAACGGTTGGTCGCCGCAGCGACACAGTTACAGAATTTCGCCACAGTATACCATGAAGCCGTCTTTGTTGTTATGCAACGGTTGGAGCTGCGGTCACGTAACGCTATACTGCTTCTCTTTCTCACTGGTCAACTGTCGACACAACTATGCCCGTTTTTGCTTTACTTGCCCTTGTCGCCTACTCCTTCAGCCTCGCGCTGATCGTTCCCGGACTGTTGCAAAAAAACAGCGGCTGGCGGCGTATGGCTATTCTTTCTGCGGTCATCGCTCTGGTGTGCCATGCTGTCGCGCTGGAATCGCGTATTCTGCCCGGCGGCGACAGTGGACAAAACCTGAGCCTGCTGAATGTCGGTTCGCTGGTCAGCCTGATGATCTGCACGGTAATGACCATTGTCGCGTCGCGTAATCGCGGCTGGCTACTTCTGCCCATTGTCTATGCTTTTGCGCTGATTAACCTGGCCTTCGCCACGTTTATGCCTAATGAATATATTACGCATCTGGAAGCGACCCCAGGCATGATGGTGCACATCGGTCTGTCGCTTTTCTCTTACGCGACGCTGATAATCGCCGCGCTGTATGCGCTACAACTGGCGTGGATCGACTATCAGTTGAAGAACAAAAAGCTGGCGTTTAGTAATGAAATGCCGCCATTGATGAGCATTGAGCGCAAAATGTTTCATATCACGCAGATTGGCGTCGTACTGCTGACCCTTACTCTGTGTACCGGCCTGTTTTACATGCATAACCTGTTCAGTACTGAAAATATTGATAAAGCCGTGCTCTCTATCGTGGCATGGTTTGTCTATATCGTTCTGCTGTGGGGGCATTACCATGAAGGCTGGCGGGGTCGGCGGGTCGTGTGGTTTAACGTCGCAGGCGCGGGTATTCTGACGCTGGCCTATTTTGGTAGCCGCATATTACAGCAATTTGTAAGCTAAGCTTTTAAAGGAGTTTCCCCTGGAACACATCTCCACCACCACGCTGATTATCATATTAATCATCATGGTGGTCATCTCGGCCTATTTTTCCGGTTCCGAAACTGGAATGATGACGCTAAACCGTTACCGTTTACGCCATATGGCGAAGCAAGGTAATCGCTCGGCAAAACGGGTAGAAAAATTACTGCGTAAACCCGACCGACTGATAAGCCTGGTGCTGATCGGCAATAACCTGGTCAACATTCTTGCCTCGGCGCTCGGCACGATTGTGGGTATGCGGCTTTACGGCGACGCTGGCGTGGCTATCGCCACCGGGGTACTGACGTTTGTCGTGTTAGTTTTTGCCGAAGTCCTGCCCAAAACTATCGCCGCGCTCTATCCGGAAAAAGTGGCCTATCCCAGCAGCTTCCTGCTGGCGCCGTTACAGATACTGATGATGCCGCTGGTGTGGTTACTTAACACCATCACCCGCCTACTGATGCGTCTGATGGGAATTAAAACGGACATCGTGGTCAGCGGGTCGTTAAGCAAAGAGGAATTACGCACTATCGTGCATGAATCCCGTTCGCAAATCTCTCGCCGCAATCAGGATATGCTGCTGTCGGTTCTCGACCTGGAAAAGGTCAGCGTGGATGACATCATGGTGCCGCGTAATGAAATTATCGGAATCGATATCAATGACGACTGGAAGTCTATCGAGCGGCAGCTCACCCACTCGCCGCACGGACGCATTGTGCTCTATCGCGATTCGCTGGATGACGCCATCAGTATGCTGCGCGTGCGTGAAGCCTGGCGGTTAATGGCCGAGAAAAAAGAGTTCACCAAAGAGATGATGCTGCGCGCCGCCGATGAAATCTATTACGTCCCGGAAGGTACGCCGCTCAGTACGCAACTGATCAAATTTCAGCGCAATAAAAAGAAAGTCGGACTGGTCGTCAACGAATATGGCGATATCCAGGGGCTGGTCACCGTGGAAGATATTCTCGAAGAGATCGTTGGCGACTTCACCACATCGATGTCGCCAACACTGGCGGAAGAGGTCACGCCGCAAAACGACGGTTCGGTCATTATTGACGGTACCGCCAACGTCCGGGAAATCAATAAAGCGTTTAACTGGCACCTGCCGGAAGATGACGCGCGCACCGTCAACGGGGTGATTCTGGAGGCGCTGGAGGAAATTCCGGTTGCTGGTACGCGCGTGCGCATTGAGCAGTACGATATCGATATTCTTGATGTACAGGAAAATATGATTAAGCAGGTAAAGGTTGTACCGGTAAAACCGCTGCGCGAGAGTATTCTTGAATAACCCTCCTCCTTTCTTAAAACGGCAGCCAATGGTTTGCCGTTTTCCTTGTTAATTAAGATCTTATTCATTCATCTCCTCTCCGGAATAGTGACACAATAAAAACTTATTAATGGAAAGGAAAACCATACTATGTACGATGATTACGTTGTTGAATGGGATCTGGCGTTTGCTGAATATTTAAAAAAGCTGGCCAGCATTTTCTTAAAGGAAACGCCAGATTTATGGCCCAATATCGTCTCCCGCCTCGCCAGCGATCCTGCCAGTTTTGAAGACGACGAGGACGATGACTACGGGATGGTGGAAGTGCTTGATTGCAGTGGCGGTGATTTAGACAATCGTGCATTGTTACAGGCATTCATGCAGGTTCTACGTACTGAAGGCGTTATTGAAGAAATCGATTACAAGGGGGATGGTGAAGAAGGTCTGCTCGCCACTTTTGCGGCCAATCGTTATTATGACCTGACAAAAGATTTTGCCAGTACAGATGAACTAAAAACGCGACTACTGGCACTCACCAGATATGATGAAATAGGCAAAGTCTGCAAAAAAGGCGACCGTTACGTCGATGAGATATTTGAGCGCATTCAAAGCCAGCTCAACGAACGTGGCTTTCAGATAGCCAGTCTCAATGAAAGCACTGATGCCTATAATATATTTGTTTTACCTATGGATGAGTACGAACAAATAGCTGACTTCGACACTCCATGGCTCGAAGTACAGGATTTTTTAAGCTAAAAAAATGGCCGACTTTACATCGGCCATCAGACTTTTACTTCGCCTTCGCTACAGTCACCATCGCCGCGCGAATGGTACGACCGTTCAGCGTATAGCCTTTCTGCATAATACCCAGCACATTGCCTGCCGGAACCTCTTCCGACTCCACCATCGCAATCGCCTGATGCACGTTCGGGTCCAGCGGCACGTTGGTCTCAGCAATCACTTCCACGCCGAACTTACGCACCACATCCAGCATAGACTTCAGCGTCAGCTCAATCCCTTCGACCATTGCCGCCATATCCGGATTGGCTTTGTCTGCGACTTCCAGCGCGCGATCCAGGCTATCGATTACCGGCAGCAATTCGTTGACGAACTTCTCGAGAGCGAATTTATGCGCTTTTTCGATATCCTGTTCAGTACGACGGCGCAGGTTTTCCATTTCCGCTTTGATACGCAACACGGTGTCGCGTTCGCGAGTCTGGGCTTCTGCAAGCTGAACTTCCAGATTCGCAATTTTTTCATCGCGCGGATCCACCTGCTCAGCAGAATCGTTTGGTTCAACTGCCTCAACCTCTTCGTGCTGATCCATGATAATTTCTTCCGGGGCTTGCCCCTCAGGCGTTTTCTGTTCTTTACTACTCATGAATTTCTCCGCGTTTTTTTCGCATTCATCTCGCTAACTTCGCTTATTATGGGGATCAGATTCAGGGTTTCAAGGGAAGTACTCACATTGTCATCAATCTTCGCTACAAGGACCTCAGAAAAATGAATAATCATTTCAAGTGTATCGGCATTGTGGGGCATCCGCGTCATCCCACCGCACTCACGACACATGAAATGCTCTACCGTTGGCTATGCGATCAGGGTTATGAGGTCATTGTGGAGCAACAAATCGCCCACGAATTACAGCTAAAAAATGTACCAACCGGTACGCTGGCGGAAATTGGTCAACAGGCGGATCTGGCGGTAGTCGTGGGCGGCGACGGTAATATGCTTGGCGCAGCGCGTACGCTGGCGCGTTATGACATCAATGTGATTGGCATTAACCGCGGTAATCTTGGCTTCCTGACCGATCTCGATCCGGACAACGCCCTGCAACAATTATCTGATGTGCTGGAAGGGCGCTATATCTCCGAAAAACGTTTTCTGCTGGAAGCGCAGGTCTGCCAACAGGATCGCCAGAAGCGTATCAGCACAGCCATTAATGAAGTGGTGCTGCATCCGGGAAAAGTGGCGCATATGATCGAATTCGAGGTTTATATTGATGAAACCTTCGCTTTTTCACAGCGGTCTGATGGTCTGATCATTTCTACGCCGACCGGCTCCACCGCCTATTCGCTCTCCGCAGGCGGCCCTATTCTGACCCCTTCACTGGATGCCATCACCCTGGTGCCGATGTTCCCGCATACCTTGTCGGCGCGCCCGTTAGTCATTAACAGCAGTAGCACGATTCGTCTGCGTTTTTCGCATCGCCGTAGCGATCTGGAAATTAGCTGCGACAGCCAGATAGCGCTGCCTATTCAGGAAGGAGAAGATGTGCTAATTCGCCGCTGCGACTACCACCTCAACCTGATACATCCCAAAGACTATAGCTATTTCAATACATTAAGCACAAAACTCGGTTGGTCAAAAAAATTATTCTAATTTTACGTTAGCCTCTTTACTGTATAAAAAACCAGTTTATACTGTATTTAATTACAGTCATGGTTTTTCATACAGGAAAACAGCTATGTTGGCGCAACTGACCATCAGCAATTTTGCTATCGTTCGTGAGCTTGAGATCGATTTTCAGAGCGGAATGACCGTCATTACTGGTGAAACCGGCGCGGGTAAATCTATTGCGATTGATGCCCTGGGTCTGTGTCTGGGCGGTCGCGCTGAGGCCGATATGGTCCGTACCGGAGCAACCCGCGCCGATTTGTGTGCCCGCTTTGCACTGAAAGACACGCCTGCGGCATTGCGCTGGCTGGAAGAAAACCAGCTTGAAGAAGGGCGCGAATGCTTACTTCGCCGCGTTATCAGCAGCGATGGTCGCTCACGGGGCTTTATTAACGGCACCGCTGTGCCCCTGTCTCAATTACGCGAGCTCGGTCAGTTGCTGATTCAAATTCACGGTCAACATGCGCACCAGCAGCTTACCAAACCCGAACAGCAAAAATCGCTGCTGGATAGCTATGCCAACGAAGCCGCTTTAGCGCAGCAGATGGCTGCCCGCTACCAATTATGGCATCAAAGCTGCCGCGATCTCGCCCATCACCAACAACAAAGCCAGGAACGCGCCGCGCGCGCGGAACTGCTGCAATATCAGTTAAAAGAGTTGAACGACTTTAATCCGCAGGCCGGCGAATTCGAGCAAATTGACGAAGAGTACAAACGGCTGGCCAACAGCGGGCAGTTGCTTACGACCAGCCAGAACGCTCTGGCGCTACTCGCGGACGGCGAAGACGTTAACCTGCAAAGCCAGTTATATAGCGCAAAACAACTGGTTAGCGAGCTGGTGGGTATGGACAGCAAGCTTTCCGGCATCCTGGATATGCTGGAAGAAGCCACTATCCAACTCACCGAAGCCAGCGATGAATTACGCCACTATTGCGAGCGTCTGGATTTAGACCCCAATCGCCTGTTTGAACTTGAACAGCGCATCGCTAAACAAATTTCGCTGGCGCGAAAACATCACGTCAGCCCGGAAGCGCTGCCGCAGCTTTATCAGTCACTGCTCGAAGAACAGCAGCAGCTCGACGATCAGGCCGATTCGCTGGAAACGCTGACGCTGGCGGTTAATAAGCATCACCAACAAGCGCTGGAAACGGCGCAAGCGCTGCATCAACAGCGTCAGTTTTACGCTCAGGAGCTGGGGCAGTTGATCACTGAAAGTATGCATTTACTTTCGATGCCGCACGGTCTGTTTACTATCGACGTGAAATTTGATGAGCATCATCTGAGCAACGACGGCGCCGATCGCGTGGAGTTTAAAGTGACGACAAACCCAGGTCAGCCGCTGCAGCCTATCGCTAAAGTCGCGTCTGGCGGTGAACTGTCGCGCATTGCGCTGGCTATTCAGGTGATTACCGCGCGCAAAATGGAAACGCCGGCGCTAATTTTTGACGAGGTCGATGTTGGCATCAGCGGCCCAACCGCCGCCGTGGTCGGTAAACTCCTGCGTCAGCTTGGCGAATCCACTCAGGTGATGTGCGTCACTCACCTGCCACAGGTAGCCGGGTGCGGTCACCAGCACTTCTTTGTCAGTAAAGAAACAGACGGGGCAATGACCGAAACCCATATGCAACCGTTGGATAAACGTGCGCGTTTACAGGAACTGGCCCGCCTGTTGGGAGGAAGTGAAGTTACGCGTAATACGCTGGCAAACGCAAAAGAACTGCTGGCGGCGTAAACTTTTTTACCTCCCGAAGGTCTGAGTTCACAACAAAAACGCCGTAAGACCCGACAGCAAAAGGTTTTAAAGTGATGAAAGGTCTATTATCATCGGCATATTAATATGAGCCACGTACTGCTCAGGCCCGAAAAGGAACCCAATCACTATGCGCTGTAAAACGCTGACTGCTGCCGCAGCAGTACTCCTGATGTTGACCGCAGGCTGTTCCACTCTGGAGCGAGTGGTTTACCGACCTGACATCAATCAGGGGAACTATCTTACACCTACGGATGTCGCCAAAGTGCGTGTTGGTATGACGCAACAACAGGTTGCGTATACTTTAGGCACGCCGATGATGTCCGATCCTTTTGGTACGAACACCTGGTTTTATGTCTTCCGCCAGCAGCCAGGACATGAGAACGTGACGCAGCAGACTCTGACGCTCACCTTTAACAGCAGCGGCGTGTTAACCAATATTGATAACAAACCGGCGTTGACGAAGTAATTTTGTGATACCGCCTGATGATGTTACGTTCATCAGGCCTGCAAACCTCTCCCCCGCCATTTGGTACGAGTTTGCCTGATGGCGCTACGCTTATCTGGCTTACAGGCACACCTGTGCTTCATGTGTGGTACGGCTTTCACACCGTTATCCGGCAAAAGAGTCTAATTATCTGCCAGCCGATTTTTCGGCGCGCTGGCGGCGTAATGCCTTTGGATCGGCGATTAAAGGACGGTAAATTTCAACCCGATCGCCATCCTGCACCGTATCGGTGAGTTTTACCGGACGACTGTAGATACCCACTTTATTTTTCGCCAGATCGATATCCGTGCGCAACTCCAGCAAGCCGGAAGCGCGAATCGCCTCCTCGACCGTCGCGCCCTCTTCCAGCGTTACGCGCTGCAAATACTGCTTTTCCGGCAGCGCATAAGCCACTTCAACCACAAGTTTATCCGGCACGGTAAACCTCTTTGGCGCGAACCGTAAACGCCTGCACCATGTTTGACGCTAACTCTTTGAATACACGACCAAACGCCAGCTCAATGAGTTTATTGGTAAACTCAAAATCAAGCTGAAACTCAATACGGCACGCCTCGGGGCTGAGCGGGGTAAATTTCCAGCCGCCGATCAGCTTTTTAAAGGGGCCATCCACCAGATGCATCAGAATGCTCTGGTTACGCGTTAGCTGATTACGCGTCGTAAACGTCTTGCTGATACCCGCCTTCGACACGTCAACAGCCGCCGTCATCTGTGCTGGCGATGACTCCAGGACGCGACTACCAACACACCCAGGCAAAAACTGGGGATACGATTGCACGTCATTCACTAACTGATACATCTGTTCCGCACTGTAGGGGACTAAAGCAGTCCGACTAATCTGAGGCATAGCAATTCCCATCAACATAAATCGTGTAAATAATACCACTTATCAGCGAGTAAAAAAAATGCTGTCCCCAACCGTCATGCCTTAATTGTGCGTGCATAGCCCAACTCATGCTAAGATAGATTTTTGCACCTCATCAGGACGTAATGGGGTGTTTTCGATATCAGATTACCTATGAATTCACGACACTTATGACGAAGAAAAAAGCACATAAACCGGGCTCAGCCACCATCGCGCTGAATAAGCGCGCCCGGCACGAATACTTTATCGAAGAAGAGTTCGAGGCTGGTCTCGCCCTGCAAGGCTGGGAAGTAAAATCTCTGCGCGCAGGAAAAGCCAATATCGGCGACAGTTACGTTATCCTCAAAGATGGCGAGGCTTGGCTGTTTGGCGCAAACTTTACGCCGATGGCGGTCGCCTCGACACATGTCGTATGCGACCCAACCCGAACCCGCAAACTGTTGTTAAATCAGCGTGAGCTTGATTCGCTGTATGGCCGTATTAATCGTGAAGGTTATACTGTCGTCGCGCTTTCTCTGTACTGGAAAAATGCCTGGTGCAAAGTGAAGATCGGCGTGGCGAAAGGTAAAAAACAACATGATAAACGTTCCGATCTTAAAGAACGTGAGTGGCAACTGGATAAAGCACGCATTATGAAAAATGCAGGCCGATAATAGACATTTTTTGTGACCAGCTTCTCAGTATGAAGCTGGTCAATATTCATATCTCATGCATGCCTCGAAAATATATTCTCTGTGTCTGACGCTTATCAATAGCAATAAATACCACAACAAGAATATATTCTTTGTTTAAAAAATTTTTATAGCCTAATAACACAATACTTCAAATGATTTTTATAAAATTTAATATTGCTGAATACCTTCACAAAAGGTATTGTTTTTATGTTAAAAAAGAAAAAGAAGAAGAATTTAAAATTCATTATAAAACATAAAGATAAATAAAAAATCATCATGCGTTGTTAGCCCACCCCACCTCTCCTTAACACAAACTCCGTTATATTTCAGACGCACTAACACCTTTATCAATAGATCTTAATTTGCAGAAAGATTTTTTTCTGACTATATCATCTAATACGAAAGCACTAGTCAGGCACAAAAAACAAAGGGTTATTCGGCGAGAAAACCAGACCTTCACCTACGCTCATAAAAAAGAATATGGCTACGGAAATTCATCTCTCACGATGAACGGGAAGGCTCGTCTACGCATTTTGCCCTGAACGTCGTGCCCGTTAATTAATACACAGAGCAAATCCATCAGGAGCTAATTTATGCCTCTACTCGCCGTGGTTTCGAAATTGACTGGCGTCTCCACCACTGTGGAATCCTCAGCGGTCACTCTTAACTCCCCATCAATTGTTAAATTATCAGTGGCCCGGGAGGAAATTAGTCAACTTACGCGCATTAATCAGGATCTGGTGGTGACGCTCCATTCCGGCGAAACGATCACGATTAAAAACTTTTACGTTACCAACGATCTGGGCGCAAGCCAGCTGGTACTGGCGGAAAACGATGGCACGTTATGGTGGGTAGAAAATCCGCAAGCCGGGCTACATTTTGAACAAATCGCTGATATTAATGAGCTGCTGGTCACTTCCGGCGCTTCCCATGAAGCAGGCGGCGCCGTTTGGCCGTGGGTACTGGCTGGCGCGGTGGCGGCTGGCGGCATTGCCGCTATCGCGTCTTCCGGCGGCGGCGATTCCCACCATCATTCGGATGGCGATAATCCGCCCCCCGATAACACCAATCCTGACGGTAATCCCCCTGATAACAGCAATCCCGGCGGCAGTAACCCTAACGGCAATACTCCAGGTAGCAGTAATCCTGTAGATACTACCCCGCCTCTCGCTCCCGGCAACTTGTTGATTTCAGCGGACGGAAAAACGGTGAGCGGCGAGGCCGAAGCGGGCAGTACCATTACCATCAAAGATCCTTCAGGTAACGTCGTTGGCGAGGGCAAAGCGGATAGCGACGGTAAATTTAGTATTGATCTGACAGCGCCACAGCTTAGCGGCGAACAACTTACCGTGACCGCGACTGACGATGCCGGCAATACCGGCCCATCCGCAACTATCGATGCGCCCAACATTCCTCTCCCCGATACACCAGCTATCACCGCCGCTATCGATGATGCCGCTCCCCTCACCGGCACGCTGAGCAATAATCAGTTTACGAACGACAATACCCCCACTCTGGAGGGCACCGGCAGCGCAGGCACAGTCATCCATATTTACGCCAATGGTCAGGAAATAGGCTCAACAACGGTTGATAGCAGCGGAAGCTGGCGTTTTGCCATTACCAGCGCGCTAGCGGATGGGGAAAATCATTTCACCGCCATTGCGGCTAACGTTAAAGGCGAAAGTAGCGAATCAGCCCGCTTTACACTGACTATCGACACACTCAGCCCCGATGCCCCACGCGTTGAACTGATTGCCGATAACACCGGTTTGCTCACCGGGCCGCTACAGAATAATGACCGGACTGACGAGGCAAAACCGCTATTTTCCGGGCAGGGAGAGGCAGGCAATACCATCACGATTAAAGAGGGTTCAACCGTTATCGGCAGCGCTACCGTAGACGAAAATGGGCGCTGGACCTTTACGCCGACTACACCGTTAAGCGATGGCGAACATACCTTTACCGTCGAACAAAGCGACAAAGCCGGAAACGTGAGCCGCGTGACGACAACGCCTACTATCATTGTGGACACCACGCCGCCTGACGCCGCTATCATTGATAATGTCGCGAAAGACGGCACAACCGTTAGCGGTACCGCTGAAGCTGGCAGTACCGTGTCGATCTATGACCCGGCGGGAAATTACCTGGGCTCCACGATTACCGGAGAAAATAACCACTTCAGCATCACGCTGAGTCCGGCCCAGACCCACGGCGAGCGTCTGGAAGCGCGTATTCAGGACGCCGTCGGTAACATCGGCCCCACCACGGAATTTACCGCTTCTGATTCACAGTATCCTGCCCAGCCGACTATCCTTACCGTGACGGATGACGCTGGCGCCGTTACCGGGCTGCTGAAAAATGGCGATGCCACAGATGATAACCGCCCAACTCTCAGCGGTATTGCCGAACCAGGCAGTACGATATCGATTAACGATAATGGCTTTCCTGTACCGACCTTTCCGCCCATTGTCGCTGACGCTGACGGCAAATGGAGCTTTACCCCCTCGCTGGCACTTGCCGATGGCGACCATGTCTTTACCGCTACCGCGACCAACGATCGCGGCACCAGCGGGCAGTCCGTCTCCTTTACCATTGATATCGACACGCAGCCGCCGGTGCTGGAAGGCCTGGCGGTTAGCGACGTCGGCGACAGACTTACCGGCACTACGGAAGCTGGCAGTACTGTGGTTATCAAAGACAGCCAGGGAAATACGCTCGGTAGTGGAACGGCAGGCGACGACGGTACCTTCTCAATAGGTATTAGCCCGGCGAAAATTAACGGCGAAACATTAAGCATTAGCGTTACCGATAAAGCCACGAATAGCGGTCCGGTAGAAACGCTGAACGCGCCGGATAAAACTGCGCCTGCGGCACCGGACGGTCTTATCGTGGCGACCGACGGTCTGTCCGTAAGCGGTCAGGCGGAAGCCGGGGCAACGGTCACTATCCGCGACAGTAGCAACACCGTACTTGGCAGCGCCGTCGCTAACGGCAACGGACAATTTATCGTTCCGCTGAATACGGCGCAGACTAACGGCCAGGCGCTTATCGCTACCGCCACCGATGTTGCGAAAAACGAAAGCGCCGCCGCGACGGTTATCGCGCCGGACAGTACCGCGCCGGAAATGCCGAAAAACGTGGTAATTAGTGAGGATGGCACCAGTATCAGCGGCACCGCCGAACCGGGTAGCGCCATCACGATCGCTACGCCGGACGGCACGCCGCTTGGCAGCGGCAAAGCAGATGGCGAAGGTCATTTTACCCTTCCCCTTGTCCCCGCGCAGACCAACGGCGAACAGGTTACCGTCACCGCCACCGACAGCGCCAACAACGTCAGCCCGCCAACTACAGCGCAAGCGCCCGATATCACCGCCCCGGATAAGCCCATTATCACTCAGGTGCTGGACGATGTGGAAAGCTTCACCGGGCCGCTGGTTAACGGACAAACCACCAATGACAACCGCCCCACCCTTAGCGGTACGGCGGAGGCTGGCGCGCGTGTCGAAGTCTTTGATAACGGTGTTTCGCTGGGACTCGCCACGCTACAGCCCAACGGCGCCTGGACGTTTACGCCGTCGCAAAATTTAGGTGAAGGCGCGCATCGACTGACCGTAATCGCAACCGACGCTAAAGGCAATGCCAGTCCGGCCGCGTCATTCGACCTGGTGGTCGATACGCAATCGCCGCAGCAACCGGTAATCACCTTCATTACAGATGATGCGCCGGGTATTCTCGGTAGCGTCGCGCATCTGGGGCTCACTAACGACAGCACGCCAACGATTAACGGTACAGGTGAACCGGGTTCCACAGTACACCTGTATCAGAATGGTGCCCGGATAGCAGATATTATCGTCGGTAATTCCGGCGTCTGGAGCTACGCCTACACCACGGCCTCGCCACTGGCGGACGACACCTACACCTTTACCGTGACGGCCAGCGACAGTAACGGCAACACCACGCCTTTTTCGACCGATTTTACGATTACCATTGATACCCAGGCCCCTGCCGCTCCCGGCGTTATCGGCGTAGCTGACGGCGACGGAAATACGATTGATACCAATCAGATTACCCAGGAATCCCAGCCCCGGTTAAGCGGTAGCGGCACCGCAGGCGATACAATCATCCTTTACGATAACGGCAATGCCATAGGTCAGGTGCTGGTCGGCACGGACGGGCGCTGGCAGTTTACGCCGCCTGCCGCGCTGGGCGACGGCGACCACCTTCTGACCGCTCGCGCCAACGATCCGGCGGGGAACGAAAGTCCCGAATCCATCAGCTTTACCCTACGCATCGATACCCAGGCGCCGGATGCGCCGCAGATCGTGTCAGCCGCCATCACAGGCGGAGAAGGCGAGGTGCTACTGGCAAACGGCAGTATTACCAATCAGCGTATGCCGACCCTCAGCGGCACCGGCGAACCCGGCGCCATCATCACCCTGTACAATAACGGCGTAGAACTGGCTACCGTCCAGGTCAATCCACAGGGTAGCTGGACCTATCCGCTAACCCGTAATCTGAGCGAAGGGTTAAACATCCTGACGGCCACCGCCACGGATGCCGCAGGCAATAGTAGCCCCACCTCCGGCGTTTTCTCCGTTACCCTTGATACCCAGCCTCCAGCGCAGCCTGACGCGCCGCTAATCAGCGATAACGTCGCGCCGGTTATCGGCAACATCGGCAATAATGGCGCAACGAACGATACCACGCCGACCTTCAGCGGCACGGGAGAGATCGGCAGCACGATAATTCTCTACAATAATGGCAGTGAAATTGGTCGCACAACGGTAGGCGATAACGGTAGCTGGAACTTTACGCCTGCGGCACTGACGCCAGAAACCTATACCATTACCGTCACGGAAACCGATATAGCGGGCAATATCAGTCCGCCTTCCGCCTCAGTCACTTTTACGCTAGACACCACTGCGCCCGCCAATCCAGTTATCACTTTTGCCGAAGATAACGTCGGCGAAGTCCAGGATACTATTGTCAGCGGCGCAACCACTGACGACAATACACCGGTCATTCACGGCACTGGCGACATCGGCAGCATTATTACGCTCTATAACGGCAGCAGCGTTTTAGGCGTAGTCACCGTCGATGAGACCGGCACCTGGACGCTGCCGGTGACCAGCGCGTTGCCGGATGGCGTCTACACCCTGACCGCCATTGCCGCCGATGCCGCCGGAAACAGCAGTGGCGTATCGAACAGCTTTACCTTCACCGTCGACACCGTTCCGTTGCTGCCGCCCGTCGTCAATGAGATCCTTGACGATATTGCACCAGTGACCGGGCCATTAACCGATGGCGCCTTTACTAACGATCGGACGCTGACTATCAACGGCAGCGGCGAAAACGGCAGCACCGTCACGATTTACGACAATGGCGTGGCAATCGGTACAGCGGTCGTCACCGACGGCGTCTGGACATTCAATACGCCCGAATTGTCAGAAGCCAGCCATGCGCTAACCTTCAGCGCGACTGACGATGCTGGAAATACCACGGCGCAAACCCAACCGATCACCATTACCGTGGATATCACCGCCCCGCCCGCGCCAACAGTCCAGACGGTGGATGACGATGGCACGCGCGTGGCCGGACTTGCCGACCCTTACGCTACCGTTGAAATTCATCATATCGATGGCACCCTGGTCGGCAGCGCTGTCGCTAATGGCACCGGTGAATTCGTCGTTACGCTCAGTCCGGCGCAAACCGATGGCGGTACGCTGACGGCAATTGCTATCGATCGCGCGGGGAATAACGGCCCGGCTACGAATTTTCCCGCTTCCGACAGCGGTCTGCCCGCCGTCCCGGCCATCACGGCGATTGAAGATAATGTCGGGAGCGTACAGGGGAATATTGCGGCGGGCGGCGCCACGGACGACACCACGCCAACGCTGCACGGCACCACGGATATCGGCTCTACCGTTGAAGTTTTCATTGATGGCGATTCGGCAGGCTTTGCCACCGTTGACGCCAGCGGGAACTGGATCTTTGAGATCGCGACGCCATTAAGCGAAAGCACACATTACTTCACCGTCCAGGCAACCAATGCGAATGGCCCGGGTGGCCTGTCCGCACCGGTCGGGATCACTGTCGATCTTAGCGCGCCGGCGCAACCGGTTATTACCAGCGCAACGGATGATGTCCCCGGCATGACCGGTACGCTGGATAACGGCGCGCTCACCAATGATTCACGCCCGACGCTCAACGGAACGGGAGAAGCAGGCGCCACGATCCGCATTCTGGATAACGGCGTAGAAATCGGTTCCGCTACGGTAGATCAAAGCGGCAACTGGCGCTTCACCCCGAACGCGCCGCTGGAGAGCATCGCACATATCTTTACCGCCGTGGCGACCGATCCCGCCGGCAATAGCGGCCAGCCTTCGGACGGCTTTACGCTGAGCATTGACGCGCAGGCGCCAGATGTGCCAGTTATCACGTCCGTGATTGACGATAACAATCAACCGACCGTTCCGGTGTTACCGGGGCAATCCACCGACGATCGGCAGCCAATACTGAACGGAACTGGCGAACCTGGCGCGACAATCACCATTTTTGATAACGGTACGCCGCTTGGCACAGCTCAGGTAGGCGAAAACGGTAGCTGGACCTTCCCGGTGCCCCGCAATTTGTCAGAGGGAAGCCATAATCTGACGGTTAGCGCTACCGATCCGGCGGGCAATACCAGCGCGGTCTCCGCGCCGTGGACGATCGTGGTCGATATTACGCCTCCGGCGATCCCGGTTCTCACCTCCGTCGTGGATGACCAGCCCGGTATTACCGGCAACCTGGTAAGCGGGCAGCTAACGAACGATGCGACGCCCACCCTGAACGGGCGCGGAGAGGCAGGCGCGACGATTAATGTCTATCTTGACGATAATCCCGCGTCCATCGGTACCACGACGGTGAATAGCGACGGCACGTGGAGTTTCACGCCGCAGACGCCGCTTGCAAACGGTAGCCACACGTTCACCCTTAGCGCCACCGATCCGGCGGGTAATAGCAGCGCGGTGTCCAGCGGATTTGTGCTGACGATTGACGCCACACCGCCCGCCGCGCCGGTTATCGCCAGCGTGGCAGACAATACGGCGCCGGTAACGGGCATCGTCCCCAACGGCGGCTCGACGAACGAAACCCGACCAACACTTTCGGGTACCGGTGAGGCGGGTACAACCATCTCGATTTATAATGGCAGCGCGCTGGTCGGCACGGCGCAAGTTCAGGCCAACGGTAGCTGGAGCTTTACGCCGTCTACCTCGCTGGGCGCGGGCGTCTGGAACCTGACGGCGACAGCAACCGATGCGGCAGGCAATACCAGCGCCGCGTCCGAAATACGCTCGTTTACTATTGATACCACGGCTCCCGCCGCGCCTGTTATTGATACGGTCTACGACGGTACGGGCCCCATTACCGGCAATCTGAGTTCAGGGCAGATCACAGACGAGGCGCGCCCTGTCATTAGCGGCACCCGTGAAGCCAACACAACTATTCGTCTCTACGATAACGGCACGCTGCTGGCTGAAATTCCCGCCGACAATAGCAGTAGCTGGCGCTACACGCCCGATGCCTCGCTGGCGACGGGCAACCATGTAATTACCGTCATTGCCGTTGATGCCGCAGGCAACGCCAGTCCCGTTTCAGACAGCGTTAATTTCGTCGTCGATACCACGCCGCCGCTGACGCCGGTAATCACATCAGTCAGTGACGATCAGGCGCCAGGCCTCGGCACGATCGCGAACGGCCAAAATACCAACGATCCTACGCCAACCTTCAGCGGCACCGCAGAAGCCGGCGCCACGATTACGCTCTATGAAAATGGTACGGTCATTGGCACGACAACGGCTCAGCCTGACGGCGCGTGGAGCGTCGCCACCTCAACGCTGGCAAGCGGAACGCACGTCATCACCGCCGTCGCCACCGATGCCGCAGGAAACAGCAGCCCGAACAGTACGGCTTTCACCCTGACGGTCGATACCACCGCGCCGCAAACGCCAATCCTGACGTCCGTGGTGGATGACGTCGCGGGCGGGGTCACAGGAAATCTCGCTAATGGTCAGATAACCAATGATAACCGCCCCACGCTGAACGGCACTGCCGAAGCGGGCAGCGTGATCAGTATCTATGATGGCAACACTCTGCTTGGCGTCACCTCGGCTAACGCGGGCGGCGCGTGGAGCTTCACGCCAACGACAGGGTTAAACGACGGCACGCGCACATTAACAGTGACCGCCACCGACCCGGCAGGCAACGTTAGCCCGGCCACCAGCGGTTTTACTATCGTGGTCGATACCCTTGCGCCAACGGTTCCGCTTATAACCAGCATCGTTGATGATGTCCCGAACAATACCGGCGCCATTGGCAATGGACAATCGACCAACGACACACAGCCGACGCTCAACGGTACCGCGGAAGCCAACAGCGCGGTAAGCATCTTCGATAATGGCGCGCTGGTCGCGACCGTGAACGCCAATGCCAGCGGCAACTGGAGCTGGACGCCAACCGCCGCGCTCAGCCAGGGAAGTCACGCTTATAGCGTTAGCGCCGCCGATGCGGCTGGCAACGTTAGCGCCGCTTCGCCATCGACAACGATTATCGTGGATACCATTGCGCCCGGCGCGCCCGGCAACCTGGTCATCAATGCTACCGGTAATCGCGTGACGGGCACCGCGGAAGCAGGCAGTACAGTGACGATTACCTCTGAGACTGGTGTGGTACTGGGAACCGCCACCGCCGACGGTACAGGTAGCTTCACCGCCACACTCACGCCCGCGCAGACCAATGGTCAGCCGCTACTGGCATTTGCCCAGGATAAAGCAGGCAACACTGGCATTGCCGCCGGATTTACCGCGCCCGATACGCGCGTGCCGGAGGCACCGATCATCACCAACGTAGTGGATGATGTGGGTATTTATACCGGCGCTATCGCCAACGGTCAGGTCACTAATGACGCACAACCCACATTGAATGGTACCGCTCAGGCGGGCGCCACGGTGAGCATTTATAACAACGGGGCGCTGCTCGGCACCACCACGGCGAACGCCAGCGGAAACTGGAGCTTTACCCCGACAGGTAATTTGACCGAAGGCAGCCACGCCTTCACCGCCACCGCGACTAACGCCAACGGAACAGGCAGCGTCTCCAGCGCCGCGACAGTGATTGTCGATACGCTGGCGCCCGGTACGCCGTCAGGTACGCTCAGCGCCGATGGCGGTTCACTTTCCGGACAGGCAGAGGCAAACAGCACCGTAACCGTCACGCTGGCGGGCGGCGTGACGCTCACCACCACCGCCGGCAGCAACGGCGCATGGTCTCTCACCTTGCCGACAAAACAAATTGAAGGTCAGCTCATTAACGTGACGGCCACTGACGCTGCGGGTAATGCCTCCGGCGCGTTAGGCATTACCGCGCCGGTTCTGCCGCTGGCGGCAAGGGATAACATCACCAGTCTTGATCTGACTTCGACCGCCGTCACCAGCACGCAAAACTATTCGGATTACGGCCTGCTGCTGGTTGGCGCGCTTGGCAATGTCGCCTCGGTTTTGGGTAACGATACCGCTCAGGTTGAGTTCACCATTGCTGAAGGTGGTACGGGCGACGTCACCATCGATGCCGCCGCAACGGGAATCGTGCTTTCGCTGCTCAGTACTCAGGAGATTGTGGTACAGCGCTACGACACCAGCCTCGGCGCCTGGACGACGATTGTCAACACCGCCGTTGGCGACTTCGCGAATTTGCTTACCCTGACCGGGAGCGGCGTTACCCTGAACCTGAGCGGCCTGGGCGAAGGCCAGTACCGGGTACTCACTTATAACACCAGTCTGCTCGCTACCGGGTCATATACCAGCCTGGATGTCGATGTACACCAGACCAGCGCAGGTATTATTAGCGGGCCAACCATCAGTACCGGCAACGTCATGGCTGATGATACCGCGCCGACGGGCACCACGGTCACCGCCATCACCAACGCCAACGGTGTCAGTACGCCGGTCGGCGCGGGCGGCGTGGATATCCAGGGACAATACGGCACGCTGCACATTAATCAGGATGGCAGTTACACCTACACGCTGACTAACCCCACGGCGGGATACGGACATAAAGAGAGCTTCACCTACACCATTACCCAGAATGGCGTCGGTAGCAGCGCCGCGCAACTGGTTATCAATCTGGGTCCCGCGCCTGTACCGGGCAGCGTGATAGCGACAGACAATAACGCCTCTCTGGTCTTTGATACTCACGTTAGCTACGTCAACAACGGTCCCTCGACACAAAGCGGCGTCACGGTATTAAGCGTCGGACTTGGTAATGTACTGAACGCGAATCTGCTTGATGATATGACTAATCCGATCATCTTTAACGTTGAAGAAGGCGCTACGCGAACCATGACGTTACAGGGAATCGTCGGCGGCGTCTCACTGGTTTCCACGTTCGATCTGTACGTTTATCGCTTCAACGATGCCATTCAGCAATATGAGCAGTTTCGGGTGCAAAAGGGCTGGATTAACACCCTGCTGTTAGCCGGACAGTCCCAGCCGCTGACCCTGACGTTGCCTGGCGGCGAATACCTGTTCGTGCTGAATACCGCCAGCGGCATTAGCGTCCTCACTGGCTATACGCTGGCGATTTCCCAGGACCACACCTATGCCGTTGACAGTATCACCGCCAACACCACCGGCAACGTACTGACCAATGATGTCGCCCCTACGGGCGCCCTCCTCACTGAAGTAAACGGCGTGGCGATTGCGGCGACCGGCACGACGGAGGTAAACGGGCTGTATGGCTCGCTCATCATTGACGCAAGAGGCAACTATACCTACACGCTGAAGAATGGCGTCGGCGCCGACAGCATTAAAACGCCGGACAGCTTTATCTATACGGTCAAAGCGCCAAACGGCGATACCGATACGGCCTCGCTCAATATCACGCCAACCGCCAGGGCGCTGGATGCGATTAATGATGTCAGCGATACCCTTAGCGTCGCCACGCTTCAGGATACCTCTGCCTGGCTGGACTCCAGCGTCGGCAGCGCCAGTTGGGGGCTACTCGGCAAATCGGGCAGCGGGAGCGGCACCTTTGACGTTGCAACGGGCACCGTACTTAAAGGCGCGTCACTGGTCTTTGATGTCTCCACGCTCATTACGCTGGGCAATCTGAATATTAGCTGGGCCATTCAGGAGAACGGGACCGTCATACGCAACGGAACCGTTCCGGTGGCGAATATCACGCTGGGCAGCGCGACGGTGACCGTCAACCTGAGCGGCCTGGAGCTGGATGCCGGAACGTACACGCTTAACTTTACCGGCACCAATACCCTGGCCGGGGCGGCGACGATCACGCCACGCGTCATCGGCACCACCGTCGATCTGGATAATTTTGAAACGTCCGGAACGCATACCGTTCTCGGCAATATTTTTGACGGCAGCGATGCGGCGGGGGCGATGGATCAGCTTAATACGGTGAATACCCGCCTGAGCATTAGCGGGTATAACGGCAGCGCCGCCACGCTGGACGCCGCGGCGAATACCACCAGCGCCACGATTCAGGGACATTACGGCACATTGCAAATTAACCTTGATGGCGCTTACACCTACACCCTGAATAATGGCGTCGCGATGTCGTCCATCACCAGTAAAGAGGTCTTTACCTATCAACTGGATGACAAGATGGGTCATACGGATAGCGCCACATTGACCATTGATATGGCGCCACAAATCGTCAGTACCAACCAAAACGATGTTCTCATCGGCTCCGCCTATGGCGATACGCTGATTTACCACCTGTTAAACGGCGCGGACGCGACCGGCGGCAACGGCGCCGATCGCTGGCAAAACTTCTCTACCGCGCAGGGCGACAAGATCGATATCCACGAACTGCTGACGGGATGGGATCACCAGGCGGCGACGCTGGGTAACTTTATTCAGGTTCATACCAGCGGCGCCAATACGGTGATATCCGTCGATCGCGACGGCGCCGGCAGTGCGTTTAAATCCACTGACCTTGTCACTCTGGAGAATGTGCAGCTCACGCTAAATGATCTGTTGCAGAACAACCACCTGATAACCGGCGGTTGATAAAAAAGCCCCGAACGCCACGACGTTCGGGGCAACAAGCGGTGATATTTAAAAGGGATAAACTATGGGAAGAGTCGCGCCTGTCGCCATCGTACTGGCATTTGCTTTGTTTCATCACCAGCCCCGGGGCGCAGAAGCGCCGCCAATGATTACATCCGAAGGATTAGCAACGGACCAGATGCTTCCTTCGCTGGATGGCTCCGCCGCTGAGTTGCCGCTCAGCGCCGCCGCGCCGGGCAACCTGACGCTCAATGACGCGGTCAATCGCGCCGTTAACTGGCATCCTTCTATTCGCGAAGCCGTCGGCAAACTGCTCGCACAGAATGAACAAATAGAGGTCGCCAAATCGAAATATTATCCGCAAGTCAGCGCTGGCGTGAACAATGGGTACAGCAATACCTACACCGATCACGGGTATAGCCCCTCGCTGGTGCTGTCGGTATCGCAAATGCTTTATGACTTCGGCAAAGTGGCAAGCCAGGTTCGCGCCGAAACCGCAGGCGCAGCGCAGCAACAGGCCAATGTGTTGCTCAGTATTGATACCGTCGCGCACGAAACCGCCAACGCCATTGTACAAACGCAGAGCTGGCAGCAAATGGTAGAAGCGGCGGAAGAACAGCTCGTCGCGCTGAACGGCATCGGTAAACTTATCCGGCAGCGCAGCGATGAAGGCGCTACGTCGCTATCTGACGTAGTGCAAACCGAAGCCAGAATCGAATCCGCCCGCTCGCAACTGGCGCAGTATCAGGCCAATCTCGACAGTGCGAAAGCCTCACTGATGAGCTGGCTGGGCTGGAATTCGCTTAACGGCATCAATAATGACTTCCCGGCGAAACTTGCTCGCAGCTGTGAGACGGCGACTCCCGACGATCGGCTGGTGCCTGCGGTACTGGCCGCCTGGGCGCAGGCCAACGTTGCGCGGGCGAATCTGGACTATGCCAGCGCGCAAATGACGCCGACGATTTCGCTCGAACCTTCTGTACAACATTATCTTAATGATAAATATCCCAGTCATGAAGTGCTGGATAAAACCCAGTATTCCACCTGGGTAAAAGTTGAGATGCCGCTTTATCAGGGCGGAGGGCTGACTGCCCGACGCAACGCCGCCAGCCATGCGGTAGACGCGGCTCAGTCGACCATTCAGCGCACCCGGCTTGATGTCCGCCAGAAACTGATGGAGGCGCGCAGCCAGGCAATGAGCCTTGCCAGCGCGTTACAAATCCTTCGTCGGCAACAGCAGCTTAGCGAACGCACGCGCGAACTGTATCAGCAGCAATACCTTGACCTCGGTTCCCGACCGCTGCTCGACGTGCTTAATGCGGAGCAGGAAGTTTACCAGGCGCGTTTTGCCGAACTGCAAACGGAAAGCCAGTTGCATCAGTTGCAACTGAACTGTCTGTATAACACCGGCGCGCTTCGTCAGGCGTTCGCGTTAAATCATCGCAGCATTCAATCCGTGGAGATCCAGCCATGACCCGCGCCGCCCCCGATGTAGAAGAGGTACTCAGTGAGCGCGCGCTAAGCCAATGGGCGCAGGCCATCAGCTATGTCGCCGGTCATTATCGCGTTGCCTGTTCTCCCGGTTCAATTCAGGCCAACGCCCCGTGGTTTAGGGGTAAAAGCAGAACGACCGCCTTAACGCAGCTCGCGCGGCAGGCGGGTTTATCCTTTCATGCGCCGGACATAGACAAAACGGCATTTAGTCAGTGGCGATTGCCGTTGGTTGTCGAGCTCCGGGACGGGCAGTTATTGGTCATCGAGCATGTTAATGGCGAAGATGCGGTAGACGTTTTTGTGATTGAAGAAGAGGGCCAGCGTAACCGCCTGACGCTCAGCGAGTTATTGCCGGAGATCCTCTATGTTGCCGCGCTACGCCCGCTATCGGCGCTCAAGGATAGCCGCGTCGACCGCTATATCTCCCGCTTTAAACCCGACTGGATGCGCGAGCTGGTTCTGCAGGATATGCGCCCTTATTTACCGGTAATGGTCGCCGCCTTTCTGATTAACGTGCTGTCGCTGGCCGGGATTGTGTTCTCTATGCAGGTTTACGATCGGGTGATCCCCGCTCAGTCATATCCTACCCTGTACGTGCTCTCCTTCGGCGTGCTGGTAGCGGTGCTGTTCGGTTTTCTGCTGCGTGAAGCGCGTACGCACATTATGGACGTGCTCGGTAAACGCGCCGATATGCGCATTTCCGATCGGGTATTCGGTCATGCGTTAAGGCTGCGCAACAGCGCTATCCCCCGTTCCACCGGCAGTTTTATCTCGCAGTTACGCGAACTGGAGCAGATCCGCGAGATGATTACCTCTTCAACGCTGGCGACCATTGTCGATCTGCCTTTCTTTTTCCTGTTTATGATAGTCCTGGCGATTATTGCCCCACCGCTGGCATGGATAGCGCCCGTGGCGGCTCTGCTGATGATCCTGCCGGGCGTGGCACTGCAAAAAAAACTGGCTGTCCTCGCCAACCAGGCCGCCCACGAAGCGACGCTACGCAATGCAGTCTTGGTCGAAAGCGTTCAGGGGCTGGAAGATATTAAACTGATGCAGGCGGAGAACCGCTTTCTTCAGCAGTGGAATAGCTATATCCGTATTACCGGCGAGTCGGGTCTACGCACCCGCAAACTCACGCAAGGGCTTATCAGTTGGGGGATGTCGGTACAAAGTCTGGTGTATGCCGCAGTGATTATGTTCGGCGCGCCGATGGTCATTGAAGGCAGTATGACTACCGGCGCCGTGGTCGCCGCGTCGATGCTCGGCTCGCGGATGATCGCGCCAATGGCTAACCTGTGCGGCGTGCTGGCGCGCTGGCAGCAGGTGAAAGCGGCGAAGATGGGTCTCGACAACATTATGCAACTGCCCACCGAGACACAGCATGACGATAGCCTGATACACCGCGACATCCTCCACGGGCATTACCTCTTTGAAAACGCTCAGTTTCGTTACCATAACGACGATCAACGCATACCGTTGCGCCTCGTGCGTCTGGAGATCATGCCAGGCGAGCGGATTGCGATACTGGGGCGTAACGGTGCGGGTAAATCCACACTTTTACAGGCGATGGCGGGTGGCCTGGAGATGATTCAGGGGGATGCCCGGCTTGATAATCTCAGCTTGTCGCACATCGATATGGCGGATTTACGCCGCAACATCGGCTTTCTTAGCCAGAACGCGCGGCTTTTCTTCGGCACCCTACGAGAGAACCTGACGCTCGGCGCGCCGCACGCCAACGATGAACAGATTTTTGACGCGCTCGAAGTCAGCGGCGGCGCCGTCTTCGTCAGGCGGCTGGCAAAAGGGTTGGATCATCCCATTATGGAGGGCGGTAACGGCCTGTCCGGCGGGCAGCGTCAGTCCCTGTTGCTGGCGAGAATGCTGCTGCGCTCCCCCAATATTGTGCTACTTGACGAACCCAGCGCCTCGCTGGACGAGCATACGGAGCGAGAGTTTATTCAGCGGTTACATCAGTGGCTTGGCAACCGTACCCTGGTCGTCGCGACGCACCGGGTACCAATACTGGAGCTGGTTGAGCGTGTCATTGTCCTGAAAGAAGGACAACTGGTGATGGATGCGCCAAAAGCGCAGGCGCTTAACGCGGATCGGATGCAAAGTCACCGTCGGGAGTGGAAAAATGAAAACCAATCAGCATGATGCCGCGATGGACGATCCCGATATTCAGCGTGAACGGGCGTTTTCCGGCGCGGGTCGTATTGTTCTGATCAGCTCACTGTTATTTCTCATTCTCGGCATCTGGGCGTGGTTTGGCCGACTGGATGAGGTTTCCACCGGCAACGGGAAAGTGATCCCCAGTTCACGCGAACAGGTTCTGCAGTCGCTGGATGGCGGCATTCTGGCGCAGTTGACGGTGCGGGAAGGCGACAGAGTTCAGGCTAACCAGATTGTCGCCCGGCTTGATCCGACGCGTCTGGCGTCCAATGTGGGTGAAAGTGCGGCAAAATATCGCGCTTCACTCGCCTCCAGCGCACGGTTAACTGCGGAAGTCAGCGACTTACCTCTCGCCTTCCCCGCTGAGCTGAACGGCTGGCCGGATCTGATTGCCGCAGAGACGCGTCTCTATAAAAGCCGCCGCGCGCAGCTGGCCGATACCGAAGCCGAGTTACGGGATGCGCTGGCGTCGGTTAATAAAGAGCTGACCATTACCCAGCGGCTGGAGAAAAGCGGCGCGGCCAGTCATGTTGAAGTGCTACGCCTGCAACGACAAAAAAGCGATTTAGGCTTAAAAATTACCGATCTGCGCTCACAATATTATGTGCAGGCACGCGAAGCGTTATCGAAAGCGAACGCTGAGGTCGATATGCTCTCCGCCATTTTAAAAGGACGCGAGGATTCCGTCACCCGCCTCACCGTACGTTCGCCGGTTCGCGGCATTGTTAAAAATATCCAGGTCACGACGATTGGCGGCGTGATCCCGCCTAACGGCGAGATGATGGAGATAGTGCCGGTAGACGATCGTCTGCTGATTGAAACCCGCCTTTCGCCACGTGATATCGCCTTTATTCATCCCGGCCAACGCGCATTGGTTAAAATTACTGCTTATGATTACGCCATTTACGGCGGGCTTGACGGCGTGGTGGAGACCATTTCACCAGACACCATTCAGGATAAAGTGAAACCGGAAATTTTCTACTATCGCGTGTTTATCCGCACCCACCAGGACTATCTACAAAATAAATCAGGACGCCGTTTTTCGATTGTTCCAGGCATGATCGCCACGGTGGATATCAAAACCGGTGAAAAAACCATTGTCGACTATTTAATCAAACCGTTTAATCGCGCGAAAGAAGCGCTACGCGAGCGGTAAATCGTTGAAGATAAGAAGATACGGGGGCTGGTCACGCGTGTCACAAGTCTGTTATACTTACCTTACACATTGGGGCTGATTCTGGATTCGACGGGATTTGCGAAACCCAAGGTGCATGCCGAGGGGCGGTTGGCCTCGTAAAAAGCCGCAAAAAAATAGTCGCAAACGACGAAAACTACGCTTTAGCAGCTTAATAACCTGCTTAGAGCCCTCTCTCCCTAGCCTCCGCTCTTAGGACGGGGATCAAGAGAGGTCAAACCCAAAAGAGATCGCGCGGATGCCCTGCCTGGGGTTGAAGCGTTAAAACGAATCAGGCTAGTCTGGTAGTGGCGTGTCCGTCCGCAGGTGCCAGGCGAATGTAAAGACTGACTAAGCATGTAGTACCGAGGATGTAGGAATTTCGGACGCGGGTTCAACTCCCGCCAGCTCCACCAAACATTCATTCATGATGCATCATGAACCTTAAAAAAGCCTGTAACTTCAACGAGTTGCAGGCTTTTTTTGTTGCATGTGTGGTCATGATATCTGTATGAATCTTGAGCATTATGTATCTTGTTTTGCACCGCGTTGCCAGAACGCTAAAAAAAACAAGGTGCAAAAACATGCCTAAGTTGTTGAAATCCCTAACCAATACCGAGATCGCTGCCGCCAAGCCGCAGAAGACCGAGTATATGCTGCGCGATGGCGACGGACTGGCGTTGTTGATTAAGCCATCCGGCAGAAAGATCTGGTACTTCGAATACACTCCCCCGGCGCTGAAAAAACGGACCAAAATCAGCATTGGCCCCTACCCGGTAGTCACCCTCGCCATGGCGCGTGATTTCAGGTTGCAATACCGGCGTCTACTCGTGCAGGGCATCGACCCACAGACCCATCTGGAGCAGGTTGCAGAGGAGCAACGACTCCAGAATGAATGCACGCTGGAAAAAGTTGCGGAACAGTGGCTCAAAGAGAAAAAACGGACCAGCGATCTTAGCGAAGATCACGCCAAAGATGTCTGGCGCTCGCTGGAGATGCACGTCTTCCCCTCTCTGGGCAGTACGCCCGTCACCGAGATCCGCCCGAAGATGCTCAAGGAACACCTCACCCCGCTGGAAGAACAGGGTATCCTCGAAACGCTGCGGCGGGTTATCTCACGGCTTAATGAAATCTTCCGTTTTGCCATCTCTGAAGAACTCATCGAGTTCAATCCGGCTGACAACTTGGTTGCCCGTTTCAAGAAACCGAAAAAGCAGAATATGCCCGCCCTTCACCCCAGCGAATTGGGCAGACTAATGCTGGCTGCTACATAACGCCTCTATCCGTAAAGAAACCCGCTGCCTTATCGAATGGGAGCTACTGACCTGGGTTCGCCCCGGCGAAGCCGTTAGCGCCCGCTGGTGCGACATCGATATGAAAAAAGCGGAATGGCGTATCCCTGACACCTTTATGAAGATGAACCGTTCGCACACGGTGCCGCTCAGCAAACAGGCGCTGCGCGTTCTTCAGATCATGGAGCCCGTCAGCCGCCATCGCCCGTGGGTTTTCCCCAGCATCCGCAAACCGCTGGAGCATATGCACCAGCAGACCGCGAACGCCGCGCTTATCCGTATGGGGTTCGGCGGTGAGCTGGTTGCCCATGGTATGCGCAGCATTGCCAGAACGGCGGGAGCAGGTCATTTTCCCCGTGAAGTCCTGGAATCTGCGCTGGCACACCAGAAAGAAGACGAGATCGAAGCAGCCTACAACCGCAGCGACTACCTGGAACAAAGGCGGCCGCTCATGCAGTGGTGGGGAAACTACGTTGATGCCGCCAGACGGCAGGCGCTGCTCGGTGCAGAAGAACCGCTGAGGATCGTGGAAGGAGAATAATGTGACCAGTCCCATTCGTCAGAATCTGTTTGAACGGGAATGTGATATGCCGCTGCTGGAAGCGCGGCATCTCGCCCTTCTGCTTCTCGGCCTGGACGCTTCCTAACCCGCAAATGCCCTGCCGAAAGAACATCAGGAAAATTACCGTATCCTGCACGACGCCATCAGCCGCACCATCAAAGCAACGGGCATGGTCAGCGCCCCGGCGAACAAACGCATGTTCTATGCCGATGAGATGTTCGCACTGGCCTAGCGGCTTATTGATGACGAACTCACGCCGCCAGAAATTAAGGCCCGGAGCCTGAAGGCGGTGATGAAACTGTCCCGCAACAGCCGTGGCCGCAAGTGGCTGAAGACGCTCGGTGACGACGCGCTACAGGATCTCACGGCTTCAGCACAATCTTCCCAGCGTGGGATGCATAAACGCGACAAGGCACGGGAGAATACAGTCCGGCTCTGTTGGCTGCTGGTTCAACTTCTGGTTGAGGAGACTGATGGGCGTTATGGGACGTCTGATAAACCGGCTTCGGATGGGATACTTCGAAAGCTGAAAACGCTGGCACAGGAGCGGGAAGTGCCGTCAGATGGACTCGGGCGGGGAACGTTTTATGAGGTGCTGAAGATGGGGCGTGGAAAAGACTCTTAGGTAATTACTGTTTGTACAGTAACAGGATTATCTAATATCACATTCAATTGCTATAGGTAATGTCAAGAATCAAAATCTGTGAACATTTTTCCCTATAAAATATGAAAACAAATTCTCAATATCCTGTGTAAGGATGCGAACAGTGAGCGACTTCAGCCAATTGCCTGCAACGATTAAGGATTTACCTTTTATCTTGGACGAATTTAAGGCCGGCTCTGAAAATGGCAATTTCTCCAAAGATTTTCTAAATTCAAAATTAGCTAAAACCCTCGAAAAACAATTGCGCGAACTCTTCTCACGGCAAGAGCTGGGCGATCAGGCTGGTCACTACTTTTACATACTAGCCAGGGAGTCCGATGGCCGTAGAGTTGGATTCATTTGGTTAATGATTACTCCAGATCCCGATAACCAACCGATACTAGAAATCCGTGCCATTTGCATCACAAAACAGTTCCGTAATAAAGGGCTGGGTGCAGTTATGCTTGATGAGTGGCTAGAAGCTTATCCCCACCACCCGTTCCAAGCAAAATGTTTCCAACGTTCAACACGTACGATAGAGATGCTTAAACGACGTGGTTTTTATGTGCACAACACCAGCCCTACAGGAAGACAGCTTCTCGTTCGCAACCGTCTGGTGACTATTTGACATTTAAGAGAATGGCTTGCCGCACATATAAAGTGCGGCCTTATTTGAGGCAATTAAGAGAGTAGCCACTCTCTGTCGCTAGTGGTAACTGTCCAATGAAGGTTGGATATTAAAAACGTCACTCAGAACACCATCAAGTTCACCTTGCATATCACCAAAGAAACAAATCTTTGAGTTTGCAGGCGCGTTTCTCAAAGTTGCTTTGACTTTAGTTTTAAGTGGTGTTTCACCCAACTTCACTTGCTGAAATACCAATGTATTATTAGGAGAAGGATGATTAATGATCACTTCAAGGGCCGCTTGTCCAACAAGTGTTAGTGTAGGTTCACCATTTTCAAGCTTCCCGCCAGATAGCGCACAGTAATAAATTTTCCTATCGAACTGAACCTCCAACGCCATGAACCTCACGTCGGTATCCTCCTCAATGCCCATTTGCTCCTTAATTGCTGTTAAAGTATCGGCATTAGGACGTATCCCTTCGATCATACGTGACTTGATTATTGACATGACATTGTCCTCTATGAACTTGGTTTTGAGCCATACATTACGCGTGATTCTCCAGAATTTATCATTTGAAACATCAGTTTTCTTTTAAGATCATCCCACTGCCAGCAAATCATTGTACTGAGTTACGTACCCCGGCGAGAGCATCTGCACTGACGCCGCCGAGATGATGGTGGTGCGTCGTCCATCTTATGTGTTGAGCAAAGCCAGTAACCACACCACCTAACTGATCCGCCTAAATCGCAATACCACCCCATGTCACCGGCGTATTTAGTACCGGGGCCGGTGTTTCATCGGTCAGGCTTTCCGGTATCGGTTCGTGAATCAGCCGCGTTTGAACTTTGATTTTATCTGAGTTTGAGGGATGCCCCTCCTACCCCGGCGCGCGGGCTTTACCCCCGTCACCTGCGCACAACGATCGCGGGTGTTTTCGTGCACTTGCAAAAACGCCGCTAGCGCCCACAGATACTGCCGCTATCGTCCAGAAAACGCGCCGATTATTTGTGCAATTTTGTGCACTACCTTGCACCAGACTCATTTCGTTACCCGTATGTTTCATTTAAAATGACATAGTCATGATATATTCTGAGAACCATCTAAACCTGTTCCCATGTCAAAAGATAAATGTGCTTTACGGTTACTCAATGCGGTGAGCTCCCTGCATTTTTCCAACGAGAGAAAGTAAAAGTTATAATTTGGTCTTTCAATTAATTCTAAATTAACTCTCAATGACATCAGGGCATACAAGAATGGATTTTCACCTGCAAAGACATCGGCACCACCGATTGACTCAATATTTTCTTCGGTTACTTTATCAATAACCACATCAAACAAATTACTTCCTTTTTTGAATAAAAATTCATTTTCAAAGTCCATATAATAAAGACCTGCGTCACCCAATCCTAAAACACCTTCATAATCATTCATTCTTAAACCTTTGTTATAACGATATATGCCAGGTTCATTTTCCACCATATTATTAATTGTTATCAATTTATTGGTAGGCAAGTAATCCAAACTATTTATTTCCTTCACGTTTTTATGCTTCAACTTTATCTTATTTAAAACCACCTTAGCCCAATTATATATACCTCTTTCTGCGTAAATCCCTCCGCTCATTGAATAGTGAACTCCATCAATGGAACTCATCACCTCCCTTTTATTGATAATATAAAAAGAAGTATCACCGGATATGGCGTCAGAAACAGGAAGTGAATTGACATCTAAAATTCTACCCAAGTGTTTTTCAAAAGAAACAGCCACTTCATTTTTATATTTATCAACTAACCCATCATCTAATTCAGATTCAACAACAAACTGAGAAAGCAAATTGAGTTTTTCAACAACTACGCCTTCAAGACTTTCAGAAACATCCTTCCTGTTCGATTTATCAGAACTTCCTTTTTCTATTTCTTCAAGCGCCCTGCTAAAATCATCACTTTTCAAATATGTTATTATCGATTGTAACTGATAAGTTGTAATTGCTGTATTTTCTAAGAACTCTTTCTTATCTCGGATGAAGATTGAATTGAGATTATTACTATTAAATGGAGATTGTGTCATAAGAAAAGCTATAGCTCTATAAGTATCATTGCTTATAGATATAGATGTCACCTCATAATCAGGTATTTCTCTTAGAGTTCTACTTGCGTCAAAATCTGGTTCGCTGGGGATTACAAAAAGTGCATCATAGGTTCCTTCTCTATAATAGACATCTTCAAAAAATGCTGCATTAGTCCATGACTTTAGATAATTGCATAGATTTCTAAACTCATCTTTTTCTTGTTTCTCATTATCTGAAAGATAGATCAGACGAATCAAAATTAATGTTACAATACCTTTAACACACTGAACCATTTTATTTTCAATTACACTTAGTGACTCCCCATCGGTGGCGTGTTCAAGATATCGTAACTCATTGGTTAAAAAATTCGTATTCAACTCGAACGCCATATAATTTCGAGCCATCAAATTTTGACGAGTTGTGTGCACATATAAATCAAACATACTAAAATCATCATCACCAAAACCATATCTTGCACGATCATGTAAGGATCGACAGATAATGCGATAGAATTCATAGAAATAATCTTCAGTATATAAATACCTTCCGAGATTAATAATCCAGCCCATTACCTCTCTTGCTTTTTTTAAATCGCCACTTGTCATAAGCTCAAATGAAACCTTCTCGAAAAACATCGCGAAGATAGTACTGTCTATTCTATTCTTTTTATTTGAGAACCCGAACGAATGATCTAGGCTACTTATGGTTCTTATAACATCATTTTTTTCCGTGAGCGTAAACAAGGCCTTAACACCAAAATCAATCCCTACTTCGTCACCTTTTAACAAACTGCTTCTGATATTGTTTATCACAGCTTGTTCATACTTATGGTAAAAAACAATTTCTTCAGGCAACATATTTCTTGTTAATAATGCCCTTTCTAGAATAGTTTTAATCCGTAATATTATTTTTTCATCAACATACATTCCTTTCTTAGACTCAATATTAAAAGAAGAATATGAAATGCTTTGATAAAAATTTAAGCTAATACGTAGCTTAAATTCATTACCACCAGTACATTCATTAATTATTTCATCAATTTCTTTTAGACATTGGACACAGATCCCGCATAACAATAATTTATTTCGGCCCGAGAAAATATCTAACGTATGCTGCTCTAAGGCTAGAGAGTCTGAACTCCAACCATTTTCGATAAAACTTAACTTTTCACAACATGAGTCAAAATCTGCAACCAACTTCTGCAAATGAATATTAGAAGAATAATAACCCTCACCCTTAGACTGTAAATCAGAAAATAAAAACTCTCTTATGATTGTTGGCTTTTCCGTAACATTATACAACTTTAGATACATTAGCCCATAACTTAGAATAAAGAAAAGTGAGAGGGCGATAGAAATCACATATGCAATCATCCCTCCCCCCAAAGCTAGCAGGATGACTCCGGATAATAAGCTAAATATAGAATTCAAGCTAAATGACAAAAAGTTACTACGACTCAGAAGTAATGATTTACATATATCTTCAAATCCTGATTCTGAATAATTAGAAACTTGATTAACAAACATCCCCATGAACGTTATTGATAACGCAGCAATAGTTCCGTGTATGCCTAACACGCCAGCCCAAACGCTGGTTGTCCAGTTTAGTTTGACATCATTGACGTACGAAGGTGATATAAATAAATATTTTTCATTTTGCTCTACACTTTGAGAGTGAACGACACCAAGTATTCCAAGAGAAACAATAAGTAAATAAAAAACAAAAATAAGTACTACTTCCTTATTAAGGAGGTATAAACCACCTCTGAAGATTATGACATTTCTCAACATATCCTCCAACTTGAAAATATCTATATCTCAAATTAGTTTTAATCAAAAAGTTTTATTAATACCTCGATGATACATAACCTCCCATACAATTGAGATCAGTTCATCATGGCTAACGTTCAGCCCCTCACCCGAGTCATAGTTACTTATTATTTCCCCCAATCTCTCATCTGTTAAATTTGGAGTAATTGAAGGGCTTTTACTTTTCTTACGATCAGATAAAGTTGATGCTTGTTTTTCTTTCCAGGCCTTTTCTGCCTTTTCATTATTTAGTTGCCACTGTGTATACTTTTCCAAAAAATCTTTTTCTGTTGTAATACGTTTCTTTTCTATATTGTCAGCTAGAAGCAAGGCGTACTTCACATTCTGAATAGCACTTATATGATTATTTTTATTCTGAACAGCCAGAGGATTAACATCGATTTCGTCAAATGATCGTCTCCCTTTGCATCTATTACAAATTTTATCAGTGTTGTAAAATTTTTCTTTGTAATGGAGTTCAGTGCCACACTTTCTGCATCGTTTTATTTTATTGTTAATAAAATCAATTACTTCCAGTTCTCTTTCAAACTTAAAATCGTCATGAAACATGCTTTTCCCCTACTATTTTCTGCCAAACAGTCTCGCCCATTCTAACGGATCTAACGTCTTTAACATCGCAGCGTAACTCCCCACTGGATCATACCGAATACTGCCGCTATCAATACTATGCCGTAGTTGCATATGTCTCCACAACTTAGTAGTTTTACTGTCCATACTGTTATCCTTAACGCGCTTTAACTCATCATAACCAACAACTGAAACAATGCTACCAGCAATGCGCATTTGCCCACCACGTAGCAACAACTCTATCTGTCCCAAACTAAGCTCTAAACCAATAGAGTTGGCATAATCATTTAGAGTTGCTATTCGCTCTGTGGGAACTGGACTTGGCTTATCACTAGTTGGCATATGACTTTCCTGCTGTCGTAATTCCCGCGCTACTTTAAGATAGCTTTCGGCTCTAGCCTGAAAAATTTCATCACAATCAGGCGTAGTAATTGCATAAGCAAGATTCTCAAACACATCGGCAGGTGATTTTTTCCGTTCTGGTTTGTAGTTTCTAATGCTTTCGTTGAGCCGTTTTTTCTGCTCGCAGCTCATTTGACCAATTTTATACTGCTCTGGATCTTCAGACGGTAAATTTCCAGCCCCTCTATTTGTGTGTTTTTCGTACTCAGTACAGTTATTGACACGAGTCCAAGAGGGAGCGGGCGAGCCCTTAAGGTCAAAACCTCGACCGGCGTCGTCGTCAGCTTTTGGCTTCATTTTGACAATACGATAAGAATGGAGACGAGTTTCAACCGGAGGAATAGTCGATGCTGGCATGACTACGCCTTTAATTACTCTCTGAAACTCGCCGTCCTGCTCGGCTCATCCCGGTGCTGATACCAGGCGCGCAACACAAGCCTATTCCGTGTCACGAACGGGCCACCCTGCAAGGTTATGTATAGCCCTAACTATTTTGAAGATTTGTAGTCGTGCGTTGCCATTCGTTAACCTCAGCATGTACAGGCCTGATTAGGTAAGGGAAAAATAAAATTTTTTATTTTCAATTAATTATTGAAAAAATCATCAGTTCTGGCAGCAAATAACTTATACCCGGACTCATTATTTTCTATCCGGACTCTCCTTTTTCACCCGGACCTATACCTCCCCTCCCCGTTCCGCGCTATAGCCGCATCGACACTCTGTTCCCGTGAGGTGCAATCATGAAAACCCGTGCTGACAATAACGATGATTTTCCCGAAAGTGGTAATGTGTGTATGCGGCAGGTGGTCCAGTTTCTGGCGATGAGCGAATCGTCGGTTTACCGCCTGATTAAAAACACCGACTTTCCCCGCCCCGTCCACCTCTCTTCCCGACTGGTGGTCTTCGATGCCGCTGAAATCCGTCAGTGGCAACAGCGCCGCACCGCCATCCGCTAATCCATGCTTAGGGATGAGCCGACCGATGCCCCATCATGAAACGCGCCCCTTTTCTCAACAAGCAGTCTCCCGACCGCACGCTCGAAGTGGTGATCCTTGCCGGAAGCCTGGCATGGGAGACCTCACGCGTGTGGCGAAAAGATCCCGACCGGGAAGATGATGTTCCTCCGGTGGTACTCGGCCCGGATGAACTGGGCGATCTGGATAACCTGACCATTATCAGACCAGACACACTCTACGTCCGGGTACTCCGTGATCTCCTCCCAATATCAGAGCCATCATTCATCCAGACGCAGACCTGTAAAGCAGATTTTGCAATATCGATACCAACAACTCTGATCGTGTTCATGTAATGTTACTCTAGAATTAATGCAGTCATTAAAAGTATGGCACTGACTCCTTTAGGAAGAGGCGTCCATCACATCACTGCACGGAAAGTCTGCACAGAACACGATCTGCCGCCGGACACCATTAAATTGCCCCGCAACGCGTTATCAATACTACTACCGACGTTTCCCGTTACCTTGCTGTCGGTACGTTTACCTCATTGTCTGAAAGGTTATTTACGAAGTTATCATTAATAATCCACGGGCGTCTGGTATGCGAATCCAGTTCCCCAATCCTGGCGCTTTGCCTTTGCGACCATACGCACGTAAATAAGCCTGAAACCAAACTTCACCGCTTAACGCTCTCCTCTTCCCCGATTTTTATGAAAAAAATCATCACATGATCAAGGGTCGTATTTGTTATTGCATTTTTCAAATGATATTGGTAATTATTATCATTAACGACTTGTTCGATTTATGACGTGGAGAGAGAGGATTTCTCATGCGTATTCTGTTTGTCGGTCCACCACTGTATGGACTGCTATACCCTGTGCTGTCCCTGGCGCAAGCGTTTCGTGTTAATGGCCATGAAGTGCTGATTGCAAGCGGTGGAAAATTTGCACAGAAAGCAGCCGAAGCTGGGTTGGTGGTATTTGACGCTGCGCCTGGTTTCGATTCGGAAGCGGGTTATCGCCGTCAGGAGGCATTACGAAAAGAAAATAACATTGGAACAAAAATGGGGAACTTCTCATTCTTCAGCGAAGAGATGACTGACCCGCTGGTCGCGTTCGCCGGGCAGTGGCGACCAGATCTCATCGTCTATCCTCCCCTTGGGGTCGTTGGACCACTGATTGCCGCTAAGTATGACATTCCGGTAGTGATGCAAACCGTCGGCTTCGGTCATACGCCCTGGCACATCAAAGGCGTGACGAAATCACTTTCTAACGCCTACCGCCGCCATGGGGTCAGCGCGCCACCAAGAGATCTGGCGTGGATAGACGTCACACCGCCCAGCATGAGCATACTGCAAAATGACGGAGAGCCGGTTATCTCCATGCAATACGTCCCGTATAACGGCGGCGCCGTCTGGGAAGAATGGTGGGAACGTACACCTGATCGCAAGCGTCTTCTGGTCAGCCTCGGCACCGTCAAACCGATGGTGGATGGCCTGGATCTGATTTCCTGGGTAATGGATTCTGCCAGCGAAGTAGATGCCGAAATCATCCTGCATCTTCCGGCAAACGCCCGCTCGGATTTACGTTCACTGCCGCCGAATGTCCGTCTGGTCGACTGGCTTCCGATGGGCGTTTTCCTTAACGGCGCCGACGGTTTTATCCACCATGGCGGCGCAGGCAACACCCTGACGGCGCTGCATGCCGGCATTCCGCAGATAGTCTTTGGCCAGGGTGCCGACAGACCCGTCAATGCCCGCGCCGTGGTCGAGCGCGGATGCGGCATTATTCCCGGTAAGAGCGGGCTTACGAGCAGCATGATCAATACCTTCCTCGGTAATCGCGCGCTTCGCGAGGCGTCGCAGGAGGTCGCGGCGGAAATGGCGGCCCAGCCTTGCCCGACCGAGGTGGCAAAAAAACTGATCGCCATGCTGCAACACGGCTAACCGCGGCAGCGCAATGACAATATGGCGGCTGAGCCCAGACTGTGTCGCCATATCTCATCTTTCACCAATAAGGAGGCTTAATGCCCGCGACTCATTCCCCCATGCCCGCTCGTGCCTGGATAGTTCGCCTTGCCCGCGTGTGTTGGGAACGTAAAACACTGAGCATCATTGTCATCGTAGCATCAGTATCGACCATTTTACTGGCTGCGCTGACGCCGCTAATAACGCGTCAGGCCGTCAATGACGCGATAGCAGGCGATACGACCCACCTGCCGTTACTTGCCTGCGGCCTGCTGTTAATTGCCCTTTTTGATTTTATCGGGAATTACGTGCGCCGCGGCTATGCCGGAGAACTCTCGTTGTGGGTTCAGCATACGTTACGTAGCCGTGCGTTCGACAGTATTCAAAAACTGGACGGCGCAGGCCAGGACGCCTTGCATACCGGGCAGGTCATTTCGCGTACCAACAGCGATCTTCAACAGGTACACACCTTGCTACAGATGTGCCCGGTGCCGCTGGCGGTGCTCACTTACTATGTGGCCGGTATCGCGGTAATGCTATGGATGTCGCCATCTATGACGCTTATCGTGATTTGCGTACTGGCCGCCCTTGCCATTACCGCCCTGCGCGCCCGTCGCCGTGTTTTCGCGCAAACGGGGCTTGCCTCAGACCGGCTGGCGCACATGACGGAACATATGCGCGAAGTATTGGAACAGATCTCAGTGGTGAAGTCCTGCGTGGCGGAGTTACGCGAAACGCGTTGGCTCGATGGTCAGTCGCGGCAGATGGTGCGGGTACGCATCGGCGCCGCTATCTCGCAGGCGATGCCGGGCGCAACCATGCTGGCGCTACCGGTGATAGGGCAAATCGTCCTGCTGTGCTATGGCGGCTGGTCGGTAATGAATGGGCGCATCGATCTGGGAACCTTCGTTGCGTTCGCGAGTTTTCTCGCTATGCTGACCGGCCCTACCCGCGTACTGGCATCGTTTTTGGTTATCGCACAGCGCACACAGGCGTCGGTAGAGCGCGTCTTTGCGCTTATCGACACGCGTTCTCGCATGGAAGACGGTACTGAGTCGGTTAAAGGTCAGATTATCGGGCTGGACGTGGAGAAGATGAGTTTCCACTATGACAACGGTAACCGTATCCTCAATGAGATCTCGTTTTCCATTCACGCCGGTGAAACCGTGGCAGTGGTTGGCGCATCCGGCTCCGGAAAATCAACATTGCTGATGTTGCTGGCGCGCTTTTACGATCCCACCTCCGGCGGGGTGTGGCTCAACACCACTGCGGGTCAACAGAATATTCGCGACCTGAAACTGACGGCGCTTCGTCGTCGCGTTGGCGTAGTGTTTGAAGACGCGTTTCTGTTTGCCGGTACGGTGGCGGAAAACATCGCCTATGGGCACCCGCAAGCGACTCAGGACGACATTCGACGCGCCGCCGATGCCGCAGGCGCCAGCGGGTTCATCAATGCGCTACCGCAGGGGTTCAACACCCGACTGGCCGAACGCGGAAGCAACCTCTCCGGCGGCCAACGCCAGCGTATTGCGCTAGCCCGGGCACTGATTACCGCGCCGGAACTGCTGATTCTCGATGACACCACCTCGGCGGTCGATGCCGGTACTGAAGCGGAAATTAACACGGCTCTTGGTCGTTATGCCGATAATGAGCATATGCTGCTGGTGATTGCACGCCGCCGTTCAACACTGCAGTTAGCCGATCGGATCGTCGTGCTGGATAAAGGCCGCGTCGTGGATATCGGTACCCAGGCGGAGCTGGATGCAAGGTGTCCGACGTTTCGCTCGCTGATGAGCGGCGAGGGGGATTTTCTCGCCCTTGCCCCGGCAGAACAACGTACGCTATGGCCAACAACGCAGGCGGTAAAATCCGACGACGCGCATGAGCGCCAGACAACCGCCGGAAAAGGTTTTGTCGACCGGATGACGCGCGTTCCGGAACGCGCCGTACAGATGGCGCTGGCAGGCCACGGGCGTCAAGTCTCATCGCTGCTGACGCCAGTAGCCTGGATGTTCGTCATCGCCGCCCTGCTTATCGCGCTTGATTCCGCCGCAGGCGTTGGCGTGCTGGTGCTTTTGCAGCGCGGTATTGACTCAGGCGTTGCCGCAGGGGATATGTCGACTATTGGCATATGCGCCCTGCTCGCGCTGTGTCTGGTAGCGATCGGTTGGTGCTGCTATGCGCTGCAAACGATCTTCGCCGCCCGCGCGGCAGAGTCGGTACAGCATACGGTACGCTTACGCAGCTTCAGCCACCTGCTACGCCTGAGTCTTCCCTGGCACGAGAAGCACATCGACTCGCGTCTTACTCGCATGACCGTCGATGTTGATTCACTCGCCCGATTTCTGCAAAACGGTCTTGCCAGCGCGGCCACCAGCATCGTGACGATGGTCGCTATCGCCGCGGCAATGTTCTGGCTTGACCCCATTCTTGCATTAACGGCATTAAGCGCCGTGCCTGTAGTAATGCTGGCGACGTGGATTTACCGCCGTTTGAGCTCGCCTGCCTACGCCCAGGCACGGCTGGAAATTGGTAAGGTGAACAGTACGCTTCAGGAAAAGGTCTCCGGTATGCGGGTAGTGCAGTCACACGGTCAACAGAAGCAGGAAGCCGCCAGGCTACGGGCGTTATCAGACAACTTCCGCGCCACCCGCGTGCGGGCGCAAAAATACCTTGCTGTCTATTTTCCGTTCCTGACCTTCTGCACCGAGGCCGCCTATGCCGCCGTGCTTTTAATCGGGGCGACCCGGGTCGCCGAAGGCGAAATGACGCCCGGGATACTGGCGGCGTTCTTCCTGCTATTGGGCCAATTTTATGGCCCGGTACAGCAGTTGTCAGGCATTGTTGATTCCTGGCAGCAGGCGACCGCCAGCGGCAAACATATCAATGCGCTATTGGCGACTGAGGAAACGGAGAATATTGAACCGTCCTCCATAACGCCTGGCACTGGCGGCGCGCTACGTCTGGAGGCATTGACATTCCGCTATCCCGAAAAAACGCAACCTGTGCTTGATAATCTCTCGCTCACCATTCCGCCAGGAACGGTAGTCGCGGTGGTCGGACGTAGCGGCGCCGGCAAATCGACGCTGATCAAGCTGCTGGCCGGGCTCTACTCTCCCGGCAGCGGGCAAATCCGTGTCGGTGAGCGCCTAATTGATGCCGCGTCGCTTAGTGATTATCGTCGCCAGACGGGGCTGGTCACTCAGGATGTCGCATTATTTAGCGGCGATATTGCCGAAAATATCCGCTATTCGCGGCCAGACAGCAGCGACACGGAGGTGGAGATCGCGGCGCGACGGGCGGGACTCTTTGAAACTGTGCAACATCTGCCGCTGGGGTTTCGTACTCCGGTCAATAACGGCGGTACGGATCTGTCCGCGGGCCAGCGTCAGTTGATTGCCCTCGCCCGCGCCCAACTGGCGCAGGCGCACATTCTGCTGCTCGACGAGGCGACAGCGCGTATCGACCGCAGCGCCGAGGAGCGCTTAATAACCTCGCTTACCGGAGTGACGCATACCGAGAAACGCATCGCGCTTATCGTCGCGCACCGGCTGACCACCGCTCGCCGCTGCGATGTGATTGTCGTAATCGATAAAGGATGTATCGCTGAATATGGCAGCCATGAGCAGTTGATAGCGGCTCATGGCCTGTACGCTCGTCTGTGGCGGGACAGCATCGGCCAGACACGCGATACGCAAGGATAGGTCACAGGATAGTTTTTATCGCCACGATTTACGCAAAAGAAAGCCCGCAAGCGGCTGTTCCTGTAACAGCCGCTTTAGCTATTGATACTGACCGAAATATAAATGAGATGGAATACAGAAAATGAGACTGAGCCCGCCCGTCGCTCCTGTCGCTATACAGACCGCTACGCGCCTTCGCCGCCAACTCGCCGCCGGAATCCAGGTTGACGCTTCTCACTTCTGGCGAGAAGCAAACTCGCTCGCGCTGCCGCTGGTGACAGCCATTAACGGCGCAGACGATGAACGGGAAGTCACCTTCCTGTGGCGTGCCGCCTCTCCTCTGCGGGGGGTTTATGTTCGCCTGAACCGTGTCACCGATAAAGATAACGTGGCGAAAGGTATGATGACGCAACTGCCCACAACGGATATCTGGCATCTGACGCTTCGCTTACCGGCGTCCTACTGCGGTTCCTATACGATGGTCGAAATACCACCGAAAACCCCGGACGAGACGGTGTTGCAGCTTGGAAGCCGTTTCGCCTCCCTTGTCGGGAAGGCGGACCCGCTGAACAGCACGCCGGGAATAAATGTTCGGGGCAATGCGCAGGAGTCCGTTCTGGCGTTGGATCATGCCCCGGCACAGGAGGAGTGGTCAGGCTGTCGCGCTTACGCCGGGCAGCTTTTCACCTCAGAACATCGGCTCGCCGGACAACGTCGCCGTGTGCGGCTGTATCTTCCTGACGTTCCTGTCGAACAACCGCTGGGCTTGCTGGTACTCACGGATGGCGAGATCTGGTTCGACCATCTTGGGGTAAGCGCCGCCATTGACGCCGCCATCCGCAGCGGACGCATCGCGCCGGTGGCCGTACTCGGCGTTGATAACATCAACGCGGGTGAACGCGTCGCAATCCTCGGCGGTCGCCGCGAGCTGGTGCTCGACATTGCCGAACGCCTGCTGCCAACCCTTCGCGCCAAATACCCGGAACGGCGGTGGGCGGACCGTACACAAACGGTGCTGGCAGGGCAAAGCCTCGGCGGCGTGACCGCGCTGATGGCGGCCCGCCACGCGCCAGAGAGCTTCGGCCTGGTGCTGAGCCACTCCCCCTCAATGTGGTGGACGCCGGACAACCGCAATCGCCCGCCCCATTTCAGCGCAGAAGAGCGCTCATGGGTCAGCGAACATGTGTTATCCGCGCCCTCGCCAGCCGTACGTACGCATCTGTGCGTGGGATCGCTGGAAGGTTCGACGGTCCCGCAGGTCAAACAGTTGCATGAAAAATTGCGCGCCGCCGGCGTTGAAAGCCATTGCAGCGTGTACACCGGCGGTCACGATTATGCCTGGTGGCGCGGCGCGCTGATTGACGGATTACGTCTACTACCCCGATAAAACTTCACCTGCCAAAAAGGAATCACATCCGATGTATGGTCGCCAGTACCACAACAAGTGCTATCGCATGGCGCTATTTTTAGTGAGTTTTTGTTCTAGCGCGCTGAGTTATGCGCAGCCGGATATGCAGCCATTAGGACCGAATATCGCTGATAAAGGTTCGGGATATTACCATTTTAGGGTCAATGACTTTCAATCTGCCGATGGCGCAAGACATTACCGGGTATGGACCGCTATTCCCAATAAAGCCGCCCCGCCGTCGGGTTATCCTGTTTTATATATGCTGGACGGCAACGCAGTGATGGACAGACTGCCGGAGACGCTGCTCAAACAGCTGGCAGACCACTCGCCGCCGGTGATTGTGGCGATTGGCTATCAGACTAACCTGCCGTTTGATCTTAACGGCAGAGCTTATGACTATACGCCGGCGCCGGGAATCGAAGGCAGTGAAAATAACCCGCGTTTTCATCGTAAAACCGGCGGCGGGCCAGCGTTCCGCCAGCTACTGGAGAGACATATCGCGCCGCAGGTGGAACAAGGAATAACCATCAACTCCGAACGGCGCGGGGTATGGGGACATTCTTATGGCGGCCTGTTCGTTTTAGACTCCTGGCTGTCGTCATCCTTCTTTCATATCTATTACAGCGCCAGCCCGTCACTCAGTAGGGATAACTTTGTCCTGTTGAATCGCCTTACGACAGTGAAGCCGTCGCTGTTCTGCCATAAAAAACTCATCATAATGGAAGGTTCAGCGTCGAATGGGGATAGCAGGCAACGCCAGATGGCCGAGCTCCTGCAAAAAGTTCAGGAGACCGTGAGAACGCTTGAGAACAACGGCGTTAACGCGGCCCTGCAGCATTACCCGGGCCTGGGCCACGGGCCCATGTTTAACGCCTCTTTTCGCAGTGCATTGCTGGATATCAGTCGCGAACCGGCAAGCCAAAAACCACGCTGCCATTAACCCGCCGCCAGAATATGCCCGCCAGCGGCGGGCATAATCCATCAAAACGAGGCCGTCACACCGGCATAATAAGCCCGCCCCGGTTCGTTATAGGTATTTGCCCCTTCGGCGGAGCGATAGATCTGTTTATCGAAGATATTGCTGATACCGACATTAAGACGCAGGTTCTTATTGATATCGTAGTTAACGTTAGCGCCGACCAGTGAGTAAGCCCCCAGCGCTTTCCCGGACAATCCTTTGGTCTCTTCACTACGCGACTCCGCATGTGTTCGCGGTTTTTGCTTGCCGTATAACGTCCAGTTGACGTTAGCGGAGAGCGCGCTGGTGATAGTCCAGTCGAGGAAGGTATTCACCGTATATTTCGGGATTATCGATAAGGGATTGCCGGTATCTTTTTGCTCAGAAGCAATCATATAAGTCGCATTGGTATTCCAGTTCAGACGGTCCGGCATCAGCGGAACAGTCATGCTGGCTTCAATACCTTCAATCAGCGCTTTACCGCCGTTCTGCCATTGCAATACATAAGCGCCAGATGCGCTTCTGCCAATAATTTTATCACCTGCGACAATCTTATTCTGATAATCGTTACGGAAATACGTGACGCTTGCGTGGTAATCGTCTACGGTAAATTCCAGCCCAATCTCTTTATTGATGCTAATTTCAGGATCGAGGTTCTTATTACCGACCAGGTAACAGCCGCCCGACGTAATATCTTTTGGACAACCGTTGCCTTTCGAATAGAGTAAATACCCCTCACTGGTTTGATACAAGTTCGGTGCCTTAAAGGCCCGGGCAATACCGGCTTTCACCTTGACGTATTCACCTAACTCCTGGGAAAGGTTAAGACTGGGACTAAAATTACTCCCGGATTCGCTCAAATAGTCAAAACGCAGCCCCGGAATAATATTGGTACCGGCCATGGGTTCGATATTATCTTCAACGTACAGCGCACTGATTTCCGATTTATTTTTGCTGCTACGGTTAGCCGCCGAACCGGGAATCCCGGCGATATTGCTATCCTTAACCGTCAGACTGGTAGAGGAAGGATCGTTCAGCTCATCGCGGTTCCACTCCGCGCCGACGGTGAGCGTTTGCTCAAATAGCCATATCACCGGGACATTCACCTCGCCGCTGGTGCGATACGAGGTCAGGCGGTTAGTGGTGAACGTCTGGTCGTTGGTAATACGCCCCTCGCCGCCGCCGGAGAGCCCCTCATTCATACGGGTGTTATCGGTTTTTTCATAGTAGAACCCCAGGCGGCTTTGCCCCCAGTCCCAGATGCCGTTATGAGTTAGACCGTAATTCTGCCGGTACAGGCGATTGGTCTCCCGCCCGGACTGCGCGAGACTTTTGGTAACCGCGTTTGAAGTACTGTTTTGCGTATCGCCGGCATAGATATTCCCCTGCCGACTGTATCCCGCTTCAAAATCAAGGATTTGCTGCGGGGTCATTTTCCATGAGAAGACGCTATTAATATCTTTATTGGTGACCCCCTCCCGTCCGGCGGCATTTTTGGTACCGGCGGAGGAGTTAATATCCCAGCTATCGGCATCGGTTCTGTTGAGATTACCGTACAGGCGCATCGTCAACGTATCACCAGCCAACGGGCCGCTAAGGCTAAAGTTACCCCGCCGGGTGTCACCCTCTTTGCTGCTTTCCGGCTGGTTGGTATAGAGCGACAGCGAACCATGCCAGTCGTTAGTGGGGCGTTTGGTGATGATATTCACCACCCCGCCTGCGGCACCGGAGCCATAGCGAGCGGCGGCGGGCCCACGGATCACTTCAATACGTTCTACCATCTCCGGCGGTACCCAGTTTGTATCGCCACGGGTGTCGCGTTCTCCGCGCCAGCTATAGCGAACCGAATTTCGCGACGTCACCGGCACGCCGTCAATCAGCACTAAGGTATTTTCCGGCCCCATACCACGAATATCAATTTGTCGGTTATTTCCGCGCGTCCCCGAGGCGCTATTGCCGGTAAGATTAACCCCAGGCATCTTACGAATAATATCGGCAAGATCGTTAACGGGAGGATTCTTCTGAATATCGTCACGAGTAATAATCGAAACGCCCGGCTGTTGCTTTAATACTTGCTCGGCGGTGGATTCAACCACCATCGTTTCGCCGTTGTCGTCAGTAGATTCTGCTGCTGATAATGGACTATTAACCCCTGTAGAAACCACGGTTATTAACCAGAGGAACTTCTTAACTCTCATACCCATTCCCTAAATAATGTCTAAAGTAGCGCTGTTGCCCTCAAGCTCACATCCTTGCCAGGTTACGGCTATATAGTAATTATTATCATATGCTAATGATAATAATTATCATTCAATTAAGAAAAAGGCAATCTTTCGACCGCAAAAATCTGGTAATAAGAAAACGGAAACGGGATTTTGCAATATGACTCTCTGTCCGGGCTCCGCTTTGCCAGTAAATCCGGGAAGGGGGGCAGAATGCGCCTACTGAACGGAGGTTTTACAAAACAGGAGTAGAGAAATAAAACTATTTTTCAAAGCGTTAATGACAAGAAACACCCAGGTAAGATGGTATAGTGCGGCTCAGAGTCCACCGGCGCTTCCCTGCCGACGGCGAACCGTTCTTACAGTTTGCCAGCGACTTTCCGTCTGGGTAATGGTGGGATCGGATACGATTGTAGTCATTCGATATTTGATGATGAAAGTGATGTTGGTGCCAAAATACAAAGCGCCTGGTAATATTTATCAGGCGCTTTGCAGACTGAAAACCGTCAGACATCGGTTTCTCGTTCTCCATGATCTACCGGGAAAAATGGCAACCCACAGTTAGTGGGTTTTACTGTCGTGTCTTGAGAAGTACCTTCTTGTATTCCCAAGTCGTCCAGGAGACGCCGCAACCAATAAAGTTCAATCGCCTGTATTTTTCTCTGTCGTCTGTCTTCCCTTTCAGAAGGCGGGCGAATATCAGACTCATGAGTACATGTAACACAATAACCTTTTAACTCTATCCACTTAGGCTTAGGGGGGCCCTTAGGCTCGGGAGGCGTTGGACTGGCAACGCACGAACAGGCACTTATACATCCAGGCATAGCGTTTTCCTTTTCAAACAATTCGCTTTAGTTGGAAGTTCTACTTGAGAAAATAGAAATGGTTATTCAGATATTTTTACCGTCGCATGCTCCTGTAATAATAAAAGATACTGTAAATAATTTACTCTCAGCTACTATTCAGAAAAGAAACTGGTTTGTGACTCTTGCAATTATCTCCCGCTTGACGCAGATAGTTACTCTTACATTTCTTTTATTTCAGATTTACGTCAAAAAGGGCTAAATATTTTCACTATAAAATTCGTTAAAGAGTGTTTGTGTACTTGTAGACATTCTGGCGTCTTCAGTACGCAAATCGGTTAGTGTACAATCTTTAAAACAGGTATTGTTTAAATTGGCCTCAGCCAAATCAGCCTCGCCCAGGTTCGTAGAAATGAAACTAGCCTTTTGCAGGTTTGCCCGAGTTAAGATAGCGCCTTCCATAATAGCAGCCATTATAGTAGCACCCTGTAATGTCGCACCGCTCATATCAGCACGTATAAGGGTTGCGCCTGAAAGATTAGTGTGATCCATATTTGCACCGGAGCAATTACATTCTATCATGCTACAGCCTAACAGACTCGCGTGTTGTAAATTGGCGCCAGTAAGATTAGCGTGATCGAGGGTTGCGCCACACATAATACTATCTTCCAGACAGGCGTTCTTGAAATTACTGTCGCCTAATGATGCTCCCGATAGATTTGCGCCCTTAAAATTTGCACCTTCACAATCCGCCATAAACAGCACTGCCCCCTCTAAATTTGCGCCGCTTAAGTCTGCGTCACATAAATTTTCTGCCGTCAGATTTGCTCCGGTAAGGACAGCGCCTTTAAGATTCATGCCTCCCTGGGCAGTTAATATTACGGAATCCTGAGGGAGAGAAAATTCGCATCTGAATAGTAAAGCTCGACATATTTTTTCAAAAGAGGCAAGCGGAATTTCTCTTGTCTCAGAATTGTCGCCTTTACTGACTCGTACAATAACTTGTCCAGCTTCGTTATTCTCACCAGGAAGATTAAATTCGACACGAAACCCGCCCATATCCTCCAGTATGATGTTTTCTGGCAACGGAGCACCTCTGTCAGACATTGAACTTTTCAATGTATCAGCCATAGTGTCTATCAATTCCTGATATTGTGCTTCATTTTTCCGACGCACCCCACCACAGGTAAAAAAGTTAATGATATGTTCCAGAATAGTTTTGGGAGAGGTGGCTTGCCGCATAGCAGCAGAAGTCCCCGCGCCAAAAGCAGATGTAGCCATACCGGCCAGACTACCGAGTGAACGCTGCATATATTTTCTCCCAGAGAGAGCAACACAGTACATGATAAAATTTATCATATAGATTTGCATTTAGAGATAAGGTGAATACCCCCTTTGCGTCTGGTTACATAATCACGCATCACGACGCGTTGCTGTCTGACTTACACAATACCAGCCAAATAAATATATTGGCTTATACTCGTCATACTTCAAGTTGCATGTGCTGCGGCTGCGTTCCCTCACCCCAGTCACTTACTTTAGTAAGCTCCTGGGGATTCGCTCGCTTGCCGCCTTCCTGCAACTCGAATTATTTAGAGTATAAACATTATTTAAAATAATAAACACGGCATTCGTTTTAATACTACGTTCAGGACTCATCCCACTCATTAGCAGAAAATCTATTAAAAAGCGTGTTCAGGCGTTTTATTGCTGCCATTGATAAACTGTTTAACAACGTCGTCTGTACAGGCCTTCTTCGTTGCCTTTACGTTTAACTCAATCAGGCTACCGTCTCGGTTATAAGTCTATCGAGTAGTAGGGACGTAGTATGACGATGCAGCAAAGTGATATGGAAAGATATAATCCATTATTAATGTTAAAAGAAGTCATGGCGCAGACGCCTTATCGCCATAAACGCTGGGGAGAGCGTAAGTTTCGCTATAAATTTGTATTACGTTGCCTTATTAACCCTGTAACGACAATTAAATACTTCAATGAATTATGCCATCTGTCTCAGCCCAGAACGCTGATTATTCATCGTCCACTGTTGCCGGCAAAAATCCAGCGGCCCTATTTGTATACCGGACTTAGCATACGTTGCCGGGCAAGGGCTATTCTGGAACACTACCAGTTCGTTCAGTCCTTTCCGGAAAGTAAAATTAAAAAGATCCTTCTGTCCGAGGAACAAATCTTACTCGCTCACCTGGAAGGAAAAAACGGTGCTCTGGTAGATATCTACTGCGGTCCCTGTGGCTATGACAGAGAAGGTGAACTGACATTAACGCTGTGCTTCAATGATACGCCGTTGGCACGTTTATCATTTTCCTTTATACGCCATGAAGGGAAGCAAATAGCGCTGGTTGCCGGGTTACAAGGGCCCAGTAAACATGTCGGCCCACAAGTCATACGTAACGCCACCAAAGATTGTTACGGTCTCTTTCCTAAACGGATGCTGTATGAAGCATTTGCGACATTGATGCTGGCCTGTAATGTCGACGAGATTTATGCGGTAAGTGAAAACAACCATGTTTATCGTCAACTCAGGTACTTATTCCAGAAGAAAAAAACTTTTGTAGCCAGCTATAGTGAATTCTGGGAGTCGCTAAACGGCGTTAAGAAAGGTGCCTTATATCATCTGCCATCACAGGTGATGCGTAAAGCGCCTGAAAGTATCCCCAGCAAAAAACGCGCAGAGTATCGGAAGCGCTATCATATTCTGGATACAATAATACAAGAGGTTAACAGCCTCTCCCGGTAGAACTATTTCATACGCGGATGTGCAGATCCTGCTACCGTTCAGCGGATCTCTTTGAAATCTGTATCGCTACTGAATGGTTAAATACGGAATGGCTTGCGAGTGAAAAGCGCGGCATTAAACCGTCGCTTTCACTCATGCTATGCTCAACATCTTAATCTTATTCCCTTCACCATAACGTCATCGATTAGCATGTTAACCATTAAATACAAGCTAAACATTTTTCACATTTTTATTTGGTTGAGCGAAAAAATAATACAAAATAGAATTTTCAGTAAGCTAAGTCAGGAGTTTTGGTGAAAATACAAGAAGTTAAGCGTATATTAACCCGCTGGCAACCGTCTTCCTTTACCCTATACCGGGAGGTGTTTACGCAATACGGCGGTAGTATCAATATGCACCCAGATATTGTTGATTATTTTATGAAGCGCCATAACTGGCATTTTAAATTCTTCCACTATAAAGAAGATGATAAGATTAAAGGCGCCTACTTTATCTGTAATGATCAGAATATTGGCATCCTGACGCGCAGAACCTTCCCGCTATCTTCAGATGAGATACTTATTCCGATGGCACCAGATTTACGCTGCTTCTTGCCCGATCGTACTAACCGACTTTCGGCGTTGCATCAGCCACAAATACGCAATGCCATATGGAAACTCACCAGAAAGAAACAAAATTGTCTGGTCAAAGAAACGTTCTCTTCTAAGTTTGAAAAAAGACGCCGTAATGAATATCAGCAATTTCTTAAAAAAGGCGGGAGTGTAAAAAGCGTTGCTGATTGTTCTTCTGATGAACTGACTCATATTTTTATCGAGTTATTTCAGTCTCGTTTCGGCAATACGTTATCCTGCTATCCCGCTGATAACCTTGCCAACTTTTTTAGTCAACTGCATCACCTTCTGTTTGGGCATATTCTTTATATTGAAGGGATACCCTGTGCATTTGATATCGTGCTGAAATCTGAAAGCCAGATGAACGTCTACTTTGACGTATCTAATGGTGCAATTAAAAATGAGTTCAGGCCACTCAGTCCCGGCAGCATATTAATGTGGCTAAATATTAACCGTGCCAGACATTACTGCCAGGAAAGACAAAAAAAATTACTTTTTTCCATCGGCATACTAAGGCCTGAATGGGAATATAAGCGCATGTGGTCTACCCCCTATTTTACCGGAAAATCGATTTGCTAAAAAGAAAGCCTGGACGTAAATATGTTTTTTACGTCCAGATTTTTCATAAGTCCTGATGAACTGATAAAAAACGAAAGTTTAATCATAATTTGAAAAATAAGTTAACCACCATATAATCATAATGACAATTACTCGAAATTCACTTACACTATACTCGGTTTTACGGAATTGATTAACACGGTATGTTACAGATAACGTGCTAAAAAGCGTGCAGCGGTTATACATTTTCATATGTATGTGTCATTAACCTGGCGTCAGGCACAGATGATGGTGACAACCACCATTTTATCTCTTCTGGCCTGGCATATCGTCGGTAGATTAAAGGTGCAGCCTTGCTTTATGGCATTACAAAAATGCGGGTGAGGTCTATGCTCAATGTATACGTAACAACGCTCTTGTGCATAAACAATACGTTATTGCCAACAGCACTGAACGGGTACAGTGGTTCCTGCTGACAACAGGCTTAAAGATCGCCTTAACACGGGATACCTGATAACTGGATTATATTATGACACATGCAGACTGGCTGATTCTTGGGTATACAACTGTTATTATTATTTTTGGTATTGTATGTTATATCGGATTGCTTAAATTGATAACGAAAGGCAAGCATGAAAAATAACGCACTTACCGAGAAGGATATACTCTCAGGAGATAAAATGCTTCGGCAATGATGTGATACCACTGCCGAAATGCTATTTTTACAGAAATCAATCAGGTATTGAGTGTGATTTTATCATAGCCGCGCCAGCGATAATTCAACAACGAGAGCAGCCAGAATAGCACAAAAGCGCCCACTACCCAGAAGCCCACATTCCCCATATGATCGTTAAGCGTGCTTACGGTCTGCCAAAATGTTCCGCTTAACTGTAACGCATCATCAATCAACCCCAGCGCCTCAAGCCCGCCAATCGCCAGCGCGACAATGACAGATGCGGCGGTAATGGTCATATTATAATAAAGCTTACGTAATGGATGCGAGAAAGCCCAACCGTAAGCACCGACCATGACAAAGTTATCCAGGGAATCCACCAGCGCCATCCCGGCGGTAAACAGCACAGGAAAAATCATCATCGACCAGAGAGATAGCCCCTGGTTGGCTGCTGAAGCGGAAATGCCCAGCAACCCAACCTCGGTTGCGGTATCAAATCCCAGACCAAACAGAAAACCGACAAAATACATATGCCAACTGGAAGTGACCAAACGAAACGTACGCTGAAATATACGCGTCATCAGCCCGCCAGGTATCGCCTCGTCATGCGCCCTCACTGACTCGCCGCGGGTAACCGAGCGAAATTGCCGCCAGACGTTGAACAAAATAAACAGGTTAAGCAGGGCCATCGCCAGCAGAAAAAAAGCGGAAACAGCCGTACCGATCAACGAACCATATTGATGCAAAACATCAATACGATCGCGAAATGCCATCGACGTCACAACAATCGCCAGACATGCCAGAACGACAATGGTCGAATGACCCAATGAAAAAAACGCCCCCACGCCTAAAGGCGTTTTACCCTGCTGCATCAGTTTACGGGTGACGGTATCGATGGCTGCGATATGATCGGCATCAACCGCATGACGCAGCCCAAAGCTATACGCCAGTATGGCTGCGCTTAGCATGACGGCATGGTGATGAAAAACACAGAACGCCCAAATCCAGGCCAGGATGTTAACCCCGACAAGAAAGACGGTTAATGCTATTCCCCGTCGTTTAGTATGATTATTCATGCCCCTGCACCCACTATATTTTTAATTAACGCTACGGTTTGTAGGGGGAATGTATGATCATTTGATTAAAACGTCACACCTCAAGATGCGACTTTTTGTAAACGTGCTTTACCGCTGACACATTTGTGCGCATTACTGCGGAACAAGGCTTAAAAAGCGTATCCGAACGTATAGCCCTCCCAACGCTTCGCTACGGGAAAAATGGGGATGAGTACGGTGCAGGCGTGCGATATCATTGACCAAAGCCAGACCAATGCCCGCCCCGGCCACATTTCCTACGTTATCGAGCCGGTGGAACGGCTGTAGCGCCAGATGGATGTGTTCATCATCAATGCCGGGGCCGCTATCTTCGACAACCAGCGTCACGGCATCGCCATCCCGTTCAAGCCGCGCGGTGACGATGCCTTGCTCAGGCGTGTATTTCAGCGCATTATCCAGCAAGTTTCCGCACAGCTCGCTAAGCAGTACCTCATCCCCCTCGATCCACATCGCTTCCTGTTCGCCTTCGTAGCCCAGGTCGATATGTTTACTGCGCGCCTGCGCCAGGCGGGTAAAGCAGCCGCTCTGTACGATATCGTACAGATTCACCGGGGAAAAACGCCGCTCGCCCTGCTCTTTATGCTTTACCGCAGAAAGTTGCAACAATCTTTCCGTGAGCTGAATGGTGCTATCCAGCGTTACGCTCATCGCCTGCAGACTTTCGTACCAGTGATGAGGGTGCTGGCTGGCTAACGCCACCGCCGCCTGCGTTTTTAACACCGCCAGCGGCGTTTTTAACTGGTGAGAAGCATCGGCGCTAAAGCGTTCCTGCCGGGAAAGGATGCCGCGGAGCCTGTCAATGTAGCGATTAAACGCCACGATTAACAAGCGTGTTTCCGACCACGGCAGCAGTTCCGGCAGCGGCGTTAACAGACCCGGTTCGCGGCGTACCATTAATGACGAAAGTTGACGCATAGGGCGCAGGATCCGGCGTAATAACCAGCCAACCAGCACCAGGGTCAGCAACACCAGCAGCCCCTGTGAGATCCAGGAAGAGAACAGCAGTTGGCCCGCCAGATAACGACGGGACTGCAGCGTCTCTGCGACATAAATCTCCGCCATGCCGATAATGCCGCCTTCGTTGACCGGCTGTAGCAAACGCGCCACGCGGATCGCCTCGCCGCGATACTCGGTATGATAGAACCACGCCAGCGCCGGATAAAGCCGGGTACGAGGCGTAGCGGGCGGCATGGCGGGCAGATCGTCATAACCGGAAATAACCTTTCCGGAAGGGTCGACGACTTTGTAATAGAGTCGATCATTCATATTAAGCTCGAAGCTATCCAGCACTACCCAGGGCACGTTAACTTCCAGATGGTTATTGCGCACCACCAGCCGTTCCGATACCGTTCGCGCCGAGGAGAGCAACGTACGATCATAAGCCTGAGTGGCGGCCTGTAGCGCATTGACATAGCTGTTAAACGCCGACAGCCCCCATAGCAGAATCAGCGGCAACCCCAGGAACAGCAAGAGTTGCAGGTACAACGATTGCGGCTTAACCCACTTCATCGCCGCGCTCCAGCACATAACCCAGGCCGCGCAGCGTCGTAATTCGTACATCGCTTCCCTGGAGTTTTTTACGCAGTCGATGAATATAAAGTTCGATGCTTTCAGGGCTTACCTCATCGTTCAGGCTGAACACCTGTTCAAAAAGCTGCTGACGCGAGACCGGCCGCGTTCGTCTGTACATCAATACGGTTAAGAGCGCCTGCTCACGCGGCGTCAGCGCTAACGGCTGTCCCTGTAACAGAAAATACCCTTCATCATGAAAGATCAATTCCCCCAGTTGCTGAACTTCATGAACCTGCCCAGCGCTGCGTCGGAGCAAGGCCCGTAAACGGGCATCCAGCTCCTCCAGTTCAAAGGGTTTCGGCAGATAGTCATCGGCGCCGACGTTGAGACCTTTTACGCGATCCGCCACCGCGCTGCGCGCCGTGAGCAGCAAAACGGGCAAGGTCTGACCGCGTTTACGCAGCCGTTGCACCACCTCCAGTCCATCCATTCCCGGCATATTGATATCCAGCACCGCCAGCGCGTACATTTCACTGTGCAGAAGATGGTCAGCCGCCAGGCCGTCAAATACGCAGTCCACGGCAAAGCCGTTTTGCACCAGCGCTTTCTCCAGCCAGTGAGCCAGCTCACGGTTATCTTCCGCCAATAAGAGACGCATATCACATCCTGTAAAGTTTCTGCCGCATTGAAAGGGAATTGAAAGGTTATTGTTTTAACAATCACGCAACCGAACTGCTACATGTCGGCTCACATAATCACAAAAATCTTCTTCCGAACCTGAAAAATCCGGACGTCCGGCGTGAGGATAAAAAATGAAAAAACAATTACTTCGTACCCTTACTGCAAGCATTTTATTAATGAGTACCTCTGTTCTGGCGCAGGAGGCGCCGTCGCGAACGGAATGTATCGCGCCAGCCAAACCTGGCGGCGGTTTCGACCTTACCTGTAAGCTGATTCAGGTGAGTTTGCTGGAGACTGGCGCTATCGAGAAACCCATGCGGGTAACGTATATGCCCGGCGGCGTCGGCGCTGTGGCCTATAACGCGATAGTCGCCCAACGCCCTGGCGAACCCGGGACTGTGGTCGCCTTTTCCGGCGGTTCGCTGCTCAACCTGTCGCAGGGGAAATTTGGTCGCTACGGCGTGGATGATGTGCGCTGGCTGGCAAGCGTGGGCACTGATTACGGCATGATCGCCGTGCGTGCGGATTCCCCGTGGAAAACGCTGAAAGATCTGATGACGGCGATGGAAAAAGATCCCAACAGCGTGGTCATTGGCGCTGGCGCCTCTATTGGCAGCCAGGACTGGATGAAGTCGGCGTTGCTGGCGCAAAAGGCGAACGTCGACCCGCACAAGATGCGCTACGTTGCCTTTGAGGGCGGCGGCGAGCCGGTGACGGCATTAATGGGCAACCATGTTCAGGTTGTCTCCGGCGATCTCAGTGAAATGGTGCCTTATCTGGGCGGCGACAAAATCCGCGTGCTTGCCGTCTTTTCAGAAAATCGTCTGCCGGGCCAGCTTGCCAATATCCCTACCGCTAAAGAACAGGGCTACGACCTGGTGTGGCCGATTATTCGCGGCTTCTACGTCGGGCCCAAAGTCAGCGATGCCGATTACCAGTGGTGGGTGGATACCTTCAAGAAGCTCCAGCAAACCGACGAGTTTAAAAAACAGCGCGATCTGCGCGGCCTGTTTGAGTTCGACATGACCGGCCAGCAGCTCGATGACTACGTGAAAAAACAGGTTACTGATTACCGTGAACAGGCGAAAGCCTTCGGACTCGCGAAATAATCGCGGAGGCAATGATGAGCGATCGTATCTTTGCGGGTATCTGGCTGTTGCTCTGTATCGCCGGGCTATTCATCGCCTGGCAGATCCAAAGCGAATACAGCTATGAACCCGTCGGCCCCCGCCCTTTTCCGCTGGGGATTATCGGCCTGATGGCGCTCTGCGCGCTGGCGCTGTTATTGCGCCATCCCGACACGGTTAGCTGGCCGCGCCGCCATGTGCTGCAAAAGCTAATTACCATGATCATCATCCTGTTGATGTATGCCTGGGGATTCGAATGGCTGGGTTTTCCCATCGCCACCGCGCTTCTCACCATGGTTATCGGGATGCTGTTCGGCGCCACGATTCCGGCGGCGGGTATCTCCGGCGCGGTATTAGGCATTCTGCTGTGGTATGCCTTTGACCGGCTGCTTGATGTCACCTTACCTCTCGGCGCCTGGCTGAGTTAACGGAGCAACGATGGATACCTGGATATATCTTTCTCAGGGCTTTGCGGTGGCGATGACGCCGGAAAACTTGGTTATCGCGTTGATTGGCTGCTTCGTGGGCACGATCGTCGGTCTGCTGCCGGGTCTGGGACCGATCAACGGCGTGGCAATCTTACTGCCGCTGGCCTTTGCGTTGCATCTGCCTGCTGAGTCGGCGCTAATTCTGCTGGCGACGGTGTACATTGGGTGTGAGTATGGCGGCAGGATCTCCTCCATATTGCTCAACGTCCCCGGCGATGCGGCGGCGATCATGACGGCGCTGGACGGTTACCCGATGGCGCAGCAAGGGAAAGGCGGCGTAGCGCTGTCGATTTCCGCAGTCAGCTCATTTTTCGGTTCATTAATCGCTATCGGCGGCATCATTCTGTTCGCCCCTTTACTGGCGCAATGGTCGCTGGCCTTTGGTCCGGCGGAATATTTCGCCTTAATGGTTTTTGCCATCGCCTGTCTTGGCAGCATGATGGCGCAAAACCCGCTTAAATCATTTCTGGCAGCGCTGATCGGTCTTGGCCTTGCGACCGTCGGCGTGGACGCCAACACCGGGGTTTATCGCTTTACCTTTGACAGCGTTCATCTTTCCGACGGCGTACAGTTTATCGTCGTGGTGATCGGCCTGTTCTCGGTATCAGAAATACTTTTAATGCTGGAACATACCAGCAGCGGGCAAACAATGGTCCGCAAAACGGGTCGAATGTTGTTCAACCTGAAAGAAGGCGCGCAGTGTATCGGCACCACCCTGCGTTCTTCGGTAATCGGCTTTTTTGTCGGCGTATTGCCCGGCGCCGGGGCGACCATCGCCAGCGCCATTACCTATATGACCGAGAAAAAACTCAGCGGCAACAGCGATAGCTTCGGCAAAGGGGATATTCGCGGCGTCGCGGCGCCGGAGGCGGCAAACAACGCCTCTGCCTGCGGCTCCTTCATCCCGATGCTGACGCTGGGCGTTCCCGGTTCCGGCACTACGGCAGTGATGATGGGGGCGCTGACGCTGTACAACATCACGCCAGGCCCGGCGATGTTCACCGAACAGCCGGATATCGTCTGGGGACTCATCGCTGCGCTGCTGATTGCGAACGTGATGCTGCTGATCATGAATATCCCGTTGATCGGTCTGTTCACCCGTATGCTCACCATTCCGCTGTGGTTCCTGGTACCCGCCATCGCTGCCGTATCGGCGGTAGGGGTGTATGCGGTACACAGCACCACCTTCGATCTGGTGCTGATGGTCGCGCTCGGCGTGTTAGGGTACATTTTACGTAAAATGCACTTCCCCATGTCGCCGCTGATCCTGGGATTCGTATTGGGGGAAATGCTGGAGCAGAATCTGCGTCGCGCACTCTCCATCAGTAACGGCAATATGGCGATTTTGTGGCAAAGCGGCGTTGCCAAAGCCCTGCTGATCATGGCGATCATGGTCATTGTCGTACCGCCAGTGTTACGTCTGATCCGTAAACACAGCCGTAAACCGCAGGTTGACGCCGGTTAATTGACTGCTGAAATACGTTGTACTTGTCCGGCCTACGCGCTTATGTGCCAGGCCGGGCAACCCCGCCAGCATCACTTTCCCCATAACTTGCTCATTTTACACCCCTTCTTGCCGTTGTCAGGCTCGTGGCGCCGTTAACCTCACCCTTCGCATTGTTAAATATTTGTTGTTTTTGATCACAATAATTAAACAAAAGCGGTTATTTCATACGCGTTCCTGGAAAATGTCGATATTTTTAATTTATGGCTACGAAATGAGCATCGCCATGTCTCCCTGACCATCTACCGAGAGGAATGATTCTGATGAATGCACTGACTGCCGTAAAAGCGAACACAGATGATTTAGCCCAACGCCATACTGGTTTCACCCTTGCCCCTTCGGCGCAGTCGCCGCGCCTGCTGGCGTTAACGTTTACGGCGGATACCACAAGACAATTTCTCCATCAGGTTGCGCAGTGGCCGGTGCAGGCGCTGGAATACAAATCTTTCTTACGTTTTAAAATCGGCAAGATCCTCGACGATCTGTGCGGCAATCAGCTACAACCGCTGTTGATCAAAACGCTCCTCAACCGTGCACAAGGCGCGCTGTTGATCAGCGCCGAAGGGATCGATGATGTCGCACAGGCAGAAGAGATGGTCAAACTGGCGACGGCGGTGGCGCATCTTATTGGTCGCTCCAACTACGATGCGATGAGCGGCCAGTATTACGCGCGTTTCGTGGTCAAAAACGTCGACAACTCCGACAGTTATCTGCGCCAGCCCCACCGCGTAATGGAACTGCACAATGACGGCACCTATGTTGAGGAGGTGACCGACTACGTGCTGATGATGAAAATCGACGAACAAAATATGGAAGGCGGTAATTCGCTGCTGCTGCACCTTGATGACTGGGAACATCTGGAGTCGTTTTTTACCCATCCGCTGGCGCGTCGCGTCATGCGCTGGGCGGCGCCGCCAAGCAAAAATGTTAGCCATGACGTCTGGCACCCGGTGTTTGATGTCGACCAACAAGGCCGCCCGGTCATGCGTTATATCGACCAGTTCGTCCAGCCAAAAGACTTTGAAGAAGGCGTCTGGCTCAGCGAGCTTTCAGACGCGCTGGAAACCAGTCAAAACATCCTCTCCGTACCGGTACCGGTCGGCAAATTCCTGTTGATTAACAATCTGTTCTGGCTACATGGACGCGATCGTTTTACGCCGCATCCTGACTTGCGTCGCGAACTGATGCGCCAGCGCGGTTACTTCGCCTACGCCGCCAGCCATTATCAAACTCACCAATAAGCGCCACGGCGAAGGAATTACGCGGATGTATGATTTTGTGATTATCGGCGGCGGCATTATCGGCATGTCGACCGCCATGCAACTTATTGATGTCTACCCAGATGCGCGCATCGCATTGCTGGAAAAAGAGTCCGCGCCAGCCTGCCACCAGACCGGGCATAACAGCGGCGTGATCCATGCCGGGGTGTACTACACGCCCGGCAGCCTCAAAGCGCGGTTTTGTCTGGCAGGCAATCAGGCGACTAAAACCTTTTGCGATCAAAACAACATCCGCTACGACACCTGCGGCAAAATGTTGGTCGCCACCTCGGAGCTGGAAATGGCGCGGATGCGCGCGCTATGGGAGCGGACGGCGGCCAACGGCTTAGAGCGCGAGTGGTTAAGCGCGGCGGAGCTGCGTGAACGCGAACCCAATATCATTGGCCTGGGCGGGATTTTTGTCCCTTCCAGCGGGATTGTCAGCTATCGCGATGTCGCGACGGCCATGGCGAACCGCTTTCAGGCCAAAGGCGGCGAGATCATCTACCATGCCGAGGTCAGCGCGCTAACAGAACATGCCGCTGGCGTTGTCATTCGCACCTCGCAAGGTCGGGAAATCGAAACCGCTACGCTTATCGGCTGTGCAGGACTGATGGCGGATCGGCTGGTCAAAATGCTGGGCGTGGAGCCCGGTTTTATTATCTGCCCTTTCCGCGGCGAGTACTTTCGTCTGGCCCCGCGGCACAACCGGATCGTTAACCATTTGATCTACCCGATCCCCGATCCGGCAATGCCGTTTCTCGGCGTCCATCTTACCCGCATGATTGACGGCAGCGTTACGGTCGGGCCGAATGCGGTGCTGGCGCTTAAACGCGAAGGCTACCGTAAGCGCGACGTTTCCTTCACCGACACTCTGGAGATTTTCCGCTCCGCCGGTATTCGTCGCGTACTGCAAAATCATCTGCTTTCCGGACTGGGCGAGATGAAAAACTCGCTGTGCAAAAGCGGCTATTTGCGGCGAGTACAAAAGTATTGCCCCAGCCTGACTGTCAACGATCTCCAGCCCTGGCCGGCAGGCGTGCGGGCGCAGGCGGTTTCGCCGGACGGCAAACTGATTGATGATTTTCTGTTTGTCACGACGCCGCGTTCCATTCACACCTGTAACGCCCCCTCCCCGGCGGCGACATCAGCGATACCTATCGGCGCGCATATCGTCAGCAAAGTTCAGGCGCTACGCGAAAGCCAGAGCAACCCCGGACGTACGCTGCGTGCGGCACGCAGCGTGGACGCACTACACGCCGCATTTACCCGTTAACCCTTCAGACAGGAAGCAATTATGCAACTTAACGACTCTACCCTGTTCCGCCAGCAGGCCTTTATCGATGGCGACTGGCGCGACGCGCGCGGCGGCGATGTCATCCCCGTTAGCAACCCCGCCAACGGGAAACCGCTTGGCAATGTGCCCAAAATGGGGGCGGAAGAGACGCGCGACGCCATCAACGCCGCCAATCGCGCCCTGCCCGCCTGGCGCGCGCTCACCGCCAAAGAGCGAGCCAATATCCTGCGTCGCTGGTTCAATCTGATGATGGAACATCAGGACGATTTGGCGCGTCTGATGACGCTGGAACAGGGTAAACCGCTGGCGGAAGCGAAAGGCGAAATTAGCTACGCCGCCTCGTTTATTGAATGGTTCGCCGAAGAGGGGAAGCGTATCTATGGAGACACGATTCCAGGTCATCAGGCCGATAAACGGCTGCTGGTGATTAAACAGCCCATCGGCGTCACCGCCGCGATTACCCCGTGGAACTTTCCCTCGGCAATGATCACCCGTAAAGCCGGCCCCGCGCTGGCCGCAGGCTGCACAATGGTACTCAAACCCGCCAGCCAGACGCCGTTTTCCGCGCTGGCGCTGGCGGAACTGGCCCGGCGCGCCGGAATTCCCGCAGGCGTATTTAACGTCGTTACCGGTTCGGCAGGCGATATCGGCGGCGAGCTGACCAGCAACCCGCTGGTACGCAAACTGTCGTTTACCGGCTCGACGGAGATTGGCCGCCAGCTAATGGAACAATGCGCCAAAGACATTAAAAAAGTGTCGCTGGAGTTGGGCGGCAATGCGCCGTTTATCGTCTTTGACGATGCCGATCTGGATAAAGCCGTCGAAGGCGCGCTGGCTTCGAAGTTTCGCAACGCCGGGCAGACCTGTGTCTGCGCCAATAGATTGTATGTTCAGGACGGCGTTTACGATCGTTTTGCGGAAAAACTCAACCAGGCGGTAAATAAGCTCGCGGTCGGCGACGGCCTGCAAGCCGACGTCGCTATCGGGCCGCTGATTGATGAAAAAGCCGTGGCGAAAGTCCAGGAGCATATCGCCGACGCGCTGGAAAAAGGCGCCCGCGTCATTACGGGCGGTGAAGCGCACAAATTGGGCGGCAACTTCTTTCAACCGACCATTCTGGCGGATGTTCCTGATAACGCGAAAGTCGCCAAAGAAGAGACATTCGGGCCGCTCGCGCCTCTGTTCCGCTTCAGCGACGAGGCGGATGTCATCAGGCAGGCTAACGATACCGAGTTCGGCCTGGCAGCCTATTTTTATGCACGCGATTTAAGCCGCGTTTTCCGCGTCGGCGAAGCGCTGGAATACGGCATCGTCGGTATTAATACCGGCATTATCTCCAACGAAGTCGCGCCTTTCGGCGGTATTAAGGCCTCCGGATTAGGCCGTGAAGGTTCCAAATACGGCATCGAAGATTATTTAGAAATCAAATATATGTGCATCGGCCTTTAACAGGAGAGTCGCTAATGAATACCAATAACGCTTTAATGCAGCGCCGTCATAACGCCGTTCCTCGCGGCGTGGGCCAGATTCACCCGATTTTCGCCGAGCGGGCGGAAAATTGTCGGGTCTGGGATGTCGAAGGCCGTGAGTATCTCGATTTCGCGGGCGGCATTGCCGTCCTGAACACCGGTCATTTACATCCGGGCATTGTTTCAGCGGTGGAAGCGCAGCTGAAGAAATTGTCGCATACCTGTTTTCAGGTGCTGGCCTATGAACCGTACCTGGCGTTGTGCGAACGCATGAACCAGAAGGTACCGGGCGATTTCGCCAAAAAAACGTTGCTGGTCACGACCGGTTCAGAAGCGGTTGAAAACGCGGTGAAAATAGCCCGCGCGGCGACAAAACGCAGCGGCGCTATCGCGTTTAGCGGCGCTTACCACGGTCGTACCCACTACACGCTCTCTCTGACCGGGAAAGTACACCCGTACTCTGCTGGTATGGGATTGATGCCAGGCCATGTCTACCGCGCGCTTTATCCTTGCCCGCTACACAACATCAGCGACGACGACGCGATCGCCAGCATTGAACGCATCTTTAAAAATGATGCCGCGCCGGAAGATATCGCCGCCATTATTATTGAGCCGGTACAGGGCGAAGGCGGATTTTACGCCGCCTCTCCCGCGTTTATGCAGCGACTGCGCGCGCTATGCGACCAACACGGCATTATGTTGATTGCCGACGAAGTGCAAAGCGGCGCGGGCCGGACCGGTACGCTGTTCGCCATGGAACAGATGGGCGTTGCGGCAGATATTACCACGTTTGCGAAATCGATCGCCGGCGGCTTTCCGCTGGCAGGCGTTACCGGTCGGGCAGACGTGATGGACGCTATCGCGCCGGGCGGTCTGGGCGGCACCTATGCCGGAAACCCGATTGCCTGCGCCGCCGCGCTGGCGGTACTGGACATTTTCGAGCAGGAAAATCTACTGCAAAAGGCGAATACGCTTGGCAACACGCTGCGCGATGGCCTGATGGAGATAGCGGAAACGCACCGTGAGATTGGCGACGTGCGCGGACTGGGCGCCATGATCGCCATTGAGTTGTTCGAAAATGGCGACCCCGGCAAACCGAACGCGGCTCTGACCGCCGACATTGTGGCCCGCGCCCGCGAGAAAGGGTTAATTCTGCTCTCCTGCGGTCCTTACTACAACATCTTGCGCATCCTCGTTCCACTCACTATTGAGGCCTCGCAGATTCGGCAAGGCCTGGAGATTATCGCCCAGTGCTTTGATGAGGCGAAACAAGCGTAATGTCCAATAAGCAGCGTCGGATGGCGACGTAACTGTCTTATTCGGCCTACAAAAACCGTTTCGATTGTAGGCCGAATAATTAAGCCAGGCGCCATCCGGTAAACGAGCGCAATAACAATAAAGAGGTTTTAGGATGGGGCAATTGTCAGAATCACATGCATTAGGGGGCGGGCTGAAATCACGCCACGTCACCATGTTATCGATCGCTGGCGTCATCGGCGCCAGCCTGTTTGTCGGTTCCAGCGTGGCGATTGCGGAGGCCGGCCCTGCGGTACTGCTGGCCTATCTGTTCGCAGGACTTTTAGTCGTCATGATTATGCGAATGCTGGCTGAAATGGCCGTCGCCACGCCAGATACCGGTTCTTTTTCCACCTATGCGGATAAAGCGATCGGCCCCTGGGCCGGGTATACCATCGGCTGGTTATACTGGTGGTTTTGGGTGCTGGTTATTCCGCTGGAGGCCAATATTGCCGCCATTATTCTGAATTCATGGATACCAGGTATTCCGGTGTGGCTATTTTCATTAGTGATTACGCTTGCCTTAACCGGAAGCAATTTATTGAGCGTCAAAAATTACGGCGAATTCGAATTCTGGCTGGCGCTATGTAAAGTAATTGCCATTCTGGCGTTTATCGCGCTGGGCGCGGCGGCGATTAGTGGTTTTTATCCGTATGCCGAGGTAAGCGGTATCTCCCGGCTATGGGATCACGGCGGTTTTATGCCTAACGGCTTCGGCGCGGTGTTAAGCGCCATGTTGATCACCATGTTCTCTTTTATGGGCGCGGAAATCGTCACTATTGCTGCCGCGGAATCCGATACGCCGGATAAACATATCGTACGCGCCACCAATTCTGTTATCTGGCGAATTTCCATCTTTTACTTGTGTTCCATTTTTGTGGTGGTGGCGCTGATCCCGTGGAATATGCCGGGCCTGAAAAGCGTAGGTTCGTACCGCTCGGTACTGGAGCTGCTTCATATTCCGCACGCAAAATTCATTATGGACTGCGTGATTTTGTTGTCGGTGACCAGTTGTCTGAACTCCGCATTATATACCGCCTCCCGGATGCTCTATTCCCTTAGCCGCCGCGGCGATGCGCCTGCGATAATGGGAAAAACTAACCGTAGCAAAACGCCCTGGGTGGCGGTTCTCCTCTCTACCGGCGCGGCCTTTTTAACCGTTATCGTCAATTATTATGCCCCGGCAAAAGTGTTTAAATTTCTTATCGACAGTTCCGGCGCCATCGCGCTGCTGGTCTATCTGGTGATTGCGATTTCGCAATTGCGGATGCGTAAAATTCTGCTGGCGCAGGGCGGAGAAATTAAGCTGAAAATGTGGCTTTATCCGTGGCTCACCTGGCTGGTTATCGGCTTTATCTGCTTTGTCCTGGTGGTGATGCTGTTTCGACCGGCACAGCAACTAGAAGTCATTTCGACCGGGCTGTTAGGGCTGGGCATAATAGGTACTGTCCCCATTATGTCTCGCTGGAAAAAACTGATAAGGTGGCAAAAAGCCCCCCTGCAAAACCTACGTTAGTTATTCCCGGCGTCAGCCGGGAAGCTTCTCAGGAGTAAAAGATGACCGCCCTTTCCCAACCGACGGCCATAGATGGCTATCGCTGGCTTAAAAATGACATTATTCGCGGCACTTATCAGCCGGATGAGAAACTGCGGATGAGTTTATTAACCGCCCGCTATGCGCTTGGCGTAGGGCCGCTGCGCGAGGCGCTGTCACAACTGGTGGCGGAACGGCTGGTCACCGTGGTGAATCAAAAAGGCTATCGCGTGGCGTCCATGTCAGAGGCGGAACTCCTCGATATTTTTGACGCGCGCGCCAATATGGAAGCGATGCTGGTACGCCTGGCGATTGAACGCGGCGATGATGCGTGGGAGGCGGAGATCCTGGCGCGAGCGCATATGCTCAGCAAACTGGAAGCCAGCGATGCCAGTGAACATATGCTCGATGAATGGGATCAGCGCCACCAGGCGTTCCATTCCGCCATTGTCGCCGGGTGCGGCTCCCACTATCTGCTACAGATGCGCGAACGCTTATTTGACCTGGCGGCCCGCTACCGCTTTATTTGGTTACGTGAAACCGTTCTGTCCGTCGAGATGCTGGAAGATAAACATATCCAGCATCACACGCTAACCGAAGCGATACTGGCGCGCGAGGCGGCACGCGCCAGCGAATTAATGCGTCAGCATTTGCTGACGCCGATTCCCATTATTCGCCAGGCGATGGCAGGGAAAATGTAGCCTGGCGCGACCTGATAGCCATTATTCTTCAGGAATACGCAACACTTGTCCCGGATATATTTTTTCCGGGCTTTTCAGCATCGGTTTATTTGCCTCGAAGATTTTATTATACAGATTGGCGTTACCATACACTTGCTTTGAAATAGCGCTCAGGGTGTCGCCTGATTTTACGGTATAAAACTGACTTTCAGCCGCCGGCGTCGTGGTTTTAACCTGATCGTCAACGCTGCTAATCCCGGCGATATTCCCCACGGCAACCAGAATTTTTTCTTTTGCCTCCTGACTCAGCCCATCACCCGTCACTGTCGCTTTTCCATCAGCTATTTGCACATTCACTTTGTCAGCGTCGGGTATTCCCGTTTTATTTAAATGTTCCTGGACTTTTTTCGCCTGATCGTCCTTATCATGATTAGCGGTTACCGCGTCCCAGAGTTTTTCACCTGCATCTTTTACAAAATTGAAAAGTCCCATATTCACCTCGCTTGTCAAAAATACACACAAAGAAAAGTGTAGCAGAGGGAATGAGGTTATCCTGATAAGCGGCGCTTATGCGCCGCCGGTGGCCGGTAATTAATGACGCATCTGAACCCAAAATGCGTGGATAAGCCCCGGAATATATCCGAGTAATGTCAGCAGGATATTAAGGATAAATGCCCAACCGAACCCTTTTCCTAAAAGTACGCCGAGCGGAGGCAAAATAATCGTAAATACAATTCTCCAGAAACCCATATACACTCCATACAAGCAAAATTAGTCATTGTTTAAAAAGAGATTTTATCTCTAAGCATAGTCAGTTTACCTGAGCCTGCCAGTCACGCGCCGCGCTTTTACCCTCCTTTACGCTCTTTACGCTGGCATTAGGTTGACGTTTATTTTAGAATTAACTAAATTTAGAAAATTCTTAAATAACTATGACAGAGCTTGAACAACTTCAGTCCAGCGCAGAACAGGCGGCGGCCCTGCTCAAAGCGATGAGCCACCCAAAAAGATTACTGATTTTATGTATGCTTTGCGGTTCGCCAAAAACCAGCGCAGGCGAACTGGCGCGCATTACCGGGCTAAGCCCCTCCGCGACGTCGCAACATCTGGCGCGGATGCGGGAAGAAGGACTGATTGATAGTCAACGCGATGCCCAGCGCATTCACTATTTCATTAAAAATGAGGCGGTTAATACGATTATCGCCACGTTAAAGAATCTCTATTGTCCATAAGGAGGCACGATGTCCATTGGGATAGTTTCCCCCCGTGAGGCGCAAGCGCTGATAGCGCAAGGCGCGAAACTGATTGATGTGCGCGACGCCGACGAATATCTGCGCGAGCATATTCCACATGCGCAACTGGCGCCGCTTTCCCGGCTTGAACAGGGCGATTTGCCCGCCAACCTGCGAGCGGAACAGATTATTTTTCACTGTCAGTCCGGTAAACGAACCAGCAGCAATGCAGCAAAACTACAGGCCATTGCCGCCCCTGCTCAGGTCAGTTTACTGGAAGGCGGTATCGACGGATGGAAAGCGGCAGGATTGCCCGTCACAGAAGACAAATCGCAACCGTTGCCGCTGATGCGTCAGGTGCAAATCGCCGCCGGCGGGTTGACGTTGCTTGGGGTGATTCTGGGCTATACGATCCACAGCGTTTTTTTCCTCATTAGCGGGTTTGTCGGCGTCGGGTTAATGCTGGCAGGTATGACCGGCTTCTGCGGAATGGCGCGACTACTGGAAAAAATGCCCTGGAATAGCCGTACTCATTAAGCGGTACCTTCACCGCGCGTCGGTAAGTGTGTAGTAGACTGAATCAGAGTTTATGGCTTTCGTTTAGCTGTGCTTTAGCTAGTTTATAATAGAGTGAATCCGTGTTTATAACTTCATTCTACAGGAGGATGTTATGTTCGCACCCGGTGATATAGTACAGCCCCGAATGGGGGGGCCGAAACTGAAAGTGATTGAAGTCAACGAGGATCATATTGTCGCGGTACAGGCCAGCAATGAGCAGGGCGAAAAATTGATCCTCAAAGCGGAAGATGTCACCCCCTATTGCGAAGAGGGCGATTTTGGCGTGTGCTGATTTATCAGAATGAGCATGGCGCAACGTTCCCGGAGTCCTGGTTAATAGAGACAGGAAACGAAGCGCCATCCGTTAAAGGTTATCCGTGATTAGATTAAGAAATCATCCAGAGATTTCCCCGCCGCCAGCGCCTGGGCAATCGGTTTAGGCGTACGACCTTGTCCGGTCCAGGTTTTTTCTTCGCCATTGAAATCAGTAAAACGATATTTTGCCGGACGCGGCTGGCGCTTTTTAGCAGAACGCGGCATTGCTGAATCCATGGCAAATAACTCTTCCGGGTTAATACCGTCTGCTTTCATCAGCTCCAGAAAGGCATTAATTTTCTCCTGCTTCTCGGCAAGCTGGCGTTGCTGCAATTCTTCTTCTTCGCGTCTTTCTTTAGTGACAACCCTGAATTTTTCGAGCATTTCTTCAAGAACGTCAATGGAGAATTCGCGAGCCATAGCACGCAGCGTGCGGATATTATTTAAGTTCTGTAACATCAAATTCATATCAATAAAAACCTTTTAACGCAGAAAACAAAAAACTATTACAGGCGGTATTGTATGCGATTATTGATTATATTTCCAGATCCTAAAGTTCATACAGATATACTCAGTATAACTCGATTAATTATATTAATCTGTTAACCAGAAGGTTATATTCATTACCCCCTGTGTGTTTCAGGTTATTCTGCCTACGGTATATCTGTAGGTTTCCCGTTCAGCTGTTTATACCCTTCATACTTCAAGTTGCTTATGTGTTGGCTACGGATTACCCGGCCCATCCATGGGCCTCGCCCTGACGGGCCGTCGCACGCGACGTTCAAATCTGCTCCCGGCAGATTTGTCGCTCACCCCAGTCACATCGTTATCTATGCTCCTGGGGACTCACTCCCTTGCCGCCTTTAAGCAACTCGACATCCATAGCGTATATAGCGTATTGCGTATCTCAGTAACCACGGTGACCCTCACGGTGGCTGACCTTATACAGAAGTGAATATTTCAGCACAATAATAGATTAACCATTCAAAAATCATCATCAGAGCTTTATGCTAAAAATCAGCCTGCAATAGCTATAATTATGCTGAGAAAAGTAGAGCGCGTGCCGTTAGCCGAGAATACATCGCATCTGACAACATTTGGAATGTGGCTGAAAATCGCCAGAAAAACAATGCATTATAATGCATTGATTTAAAAGTAATTAATAACTAACAACAACGAAAATCTCGCCGCGAGCAAAAAACACACAACCACAGAGTATTTTATCGACAAAAAGTCTATAAATAAAAATATTGCACTAGTTGATAGTTATTATATAGGGATATACTCTATGCAAAGACAAAAGTGCTTTATGATTTCACTACCAACCATCACCTCATTCTGATTGATACGCTACAAGGAGCATTAACATGTTCTCTCCACAGTCACGCTTGCGTCATGCCGTAGCAGACACGTTTGCGATGGTTGTTTACTGTTCTGTTGTGAACATGTTGATCGAGATATTCCTCTCCGGAATGAGCTTTGAGCAGTCGCTTTCTTCCAGGCTGGTGGCGATACCTGTCAACATTTTTATTGCATGGCCATACGGCGTTTACCGCGATCTGATTATGCGCGTCGCGCGTAAGGCAAGCCCGGCGGGATGGGCCAAAAACCTGGCGGATGTATTGGCTTATGTCACCTTTCAGTCACCCGTTTATATTATCATCTTGCTGACCGTCGGTGCCGGCTGGCATCAGATAGTGGCCGCCGTGAGTTCAAACATTGTTGTTTCAATGTTAATGGGCGCGGTTTATGGCTACTTCCTGGATTATTGTCGCCGCCTGTTTAAAGTGAGCAGCTATCATCAGGCTAAGGCGTAAGTTAGCGTCGCGACTGGCATTGCCAGTCGCGCTTTTAGTCGCTTTTTTCGTCGACAAAAAGCCCGTTCAGATAACGTTCTAACGCTATTCGGGAGCTAAAGCCGTGGGGAATACCGTAATGTTCGTGGGTCTCGCCGCCTAAATAGAGCGGAAAATTTTGGTAATGATCGCAGGTTTTAATATCCGAAGCCGGGTCAGCCAGTGATGAGCTACGGTCTTTTAATCTGGGGTGAATGATCAGCGCGGTACGCCCCATACGCGCCTCGCGGTTAACATAAACATAATTCTCGCCGCGTCGATAACCATACGTCTTATTCGTCACCACATCGACGGTAAACCCTGCCTTTTCCAGTACCCGCGCCACCTCGTCAGGTCGTAAATACATATTTTATCCTCATTCTCTTTTACTGCGGGCTTACCTTACCCGATAGCGCGTTATCAACGCTTTCAGAAAAGTCCAGAAACGCATGATATCGCCATAACAAGCCTCAGCAGGTAAAAATATGAACTACACTGAAAGCTACATCGAAATCAATGGAGGATCATATGCTTAACAAACCGAACCGAAACGACGTCGATGATGGTGTTCAGGATATTCAGAATGATGTCAATCGATTAGCCGACAGTTTGGAAGATGTCCTTAAATCCTGGGGAAGCGATGCGAAAGACGAAGCCGAGGCTGCGCGACGTAAAGCACAGGCGTTGCTGAAAGAGACCCGGGCGCGGATGCATGGACGTACTCGCGTAAAACAAGCCGCCTGTGATGCGATGGGGTGCGCGGATACGTTTGTGCGTGAAAAACCCTGGTGTAGCGTAGGAACCGCCGCAGCGGTGGGGATTTTTATCGGGGCGCTGCTTAGCCTGCGTCGCTAACGACGTGCCCTGCCGGATGGTGACATACTTTATTGGGCCTGCATCATTGCCGCAGGCCCAGGTCCCGCCATTCGGCGAAACGGTTACTGTATCGCCTGCCGAAGCTGCCATGCGACCTGTTTCGCCATGCCAGCGGAAGTAATATTGGTAAACGACAGTAAAATGCCCCCCTTTCCTGACGAAACCACTCGCCAACGGCTTAGCGCCTGTACCGCCAGTCCGGCCTGATTCGCTTTCGCTACCTGCGCTTTATCATCGCCTTCAACCTCAATAACCAATTGAATACCGCCTTTCTGTAATGTCACGACAAATCCCTGTTCTGCCAGCGCCTCTTCAATCCATAACCGTCGCTGAGCATAATGTTGACGCATCTTTTTCAGATGCCGCCAGAAATGGCCATCACGGATAAAATCAGCCAGCGTGTGCTGCCATAACAACGGTACGCTACAGGGCATCAGCGACGCCTGCTGGCGGAAATGCTCAATCTGCTTTATCGGCACCACCAGCCAGGCGGTACGTAATGCCGGAAAGAGCGACTTACTGAACGTTCCGGCGTAAATCACTCGCTGCGGGGCATCCAGACTCTTGAGCGGCGGAAGCGGTTTACCGTGATAACGAAATTCGCTGTCGTAGTCATCTTCAATAATCCAGGCCTGCACATTCGCCGCCCATGCCAGAAGTTGCCGTCGGCGAGTTAACGACAGCGCCACCCCCAAAGGACTTTGATGGGCGGGCGTCACCAATGCAAAGCGCCCCTGCGGGCAGTCCCGCATCCCCGCCGCGACATTCAGCCCATCGGCATCGACCGGAATCGGCGCCAGCGTAATCCCCTCCTGCGTTATCACCGGGCGAATTAACGGAAAACCGGGATCTTCCACCCACATGCTGTCTCCCGGCACAGACAATGTACGCAGGATTAGCCGCATAGAATCCGCATATCCGGAGGTAATAAATACCTGTTCCGGCAGGCATTCAATGCTACGCGAAACCCGCAGGTAATCGACTATCGCCTGGCGCAAAATCGCCTCGCCGCAGACGTCGCCTAATGCCAGATCGAAGCGCGTCTGCGTGCGCAACCGACGCCCCATCACTCGCGCCCACTTCTCGCGTGGAAAGAGATCCAGCGCCGGTAACCCCATCTGAAAGGGTTTCGGTTCCGGACTTTCTCCGGCAAAAACAGCGGGTATCGGCGGCGCCGTCTCAAACCGTAGAGCGTTGCTCACAAACGTGCCTGCCTGGCCACGTCGCTCCAGCCAGCCCTGCGCCACCAGCTCGCCATAGGCATTTTCCACCGTGGCGCGAGAAACGCCCAGTTCCTGCGCCCACGTCCGGCTGGAAGGCAAACGCGTTCCGGGCGCGAGTTCTCCTTGCTCAATGGCCGTTTTTAACTGACGAGCGATGTGCTGATAGCGCGGCATATGGTCTGCTTTTTCTGTAAAAATATGGCTCTCTTTTACAGACCATTATAGTGCTACAGTGCTCGTCATCAACACGAGGAGAAACATGATGACGACGTTACGCCAACCCTATTATGAACTGAGCCCGGAGGTTTACAGCGCTCTGGTGCAGGCGAAAAACGCGCTGGAAAAGAGCACGCTTGACCTCACTCTGATGGAGCTGATTTACCTGCGTGTTTCGCAAATAAATGGTTGTGCATTTTGCCTGGAGATGCACAGCAAAGCGCTGCGTAAGGCTGGCGTAAATCAAGCTAAATTAGATGCGCTGGCAGGATGGCGGGTAAGCCACCATTTCAGCGAGCAAGAGTGCGCGGCGTTAGCCTGGGCGGAATCGGTGACGCACATTGCTGAAACCCACGCCGAAGATAATGTTTACCTGCCGCTGCTCGATCATTTCAGCGCGCGTGAAATCAGCGATCTGACCTTCGCCATCGGTTTAATGAACTGCTTTAACCGTCTGGCGATTGGTATGCGAATGTGACGCATTGTTGCCGGATGGCGCGGATGTCAGCCAACTCTGTTATGCGTGAACCTGCAGGCCGGATCGGGCATTCACGCCGCCATCCGGCAAAAATTAGCCATGCCGCCCCTACCCCGCTGCGTTCATCAGCGACGTTAAAATCAATCGAAAATTCCCATATCTTGTATGGTTGAATCTTAATTCAACTACATCTAGTATTTCCTGTATCAACACACGACAATCCGACGCGTTTCATCGCGCCGTTTTCTCATTTTAAATGGAAATACGAATCATGAGCATTACTATTTACACTCGCAATAACTGTGTTCAGTGCCACGCCACAAAGCGGGCGATGGAAAGCCGTGGATTTGAATTTGAGATGGTGAACGTCGATCTGGTGCCGGATGCAGCGGATACGCTCCGGGCGCAAGGATTTCGTCAATTACCGGTGGTGATGGCGGGCGATTTGAGCTGGTCTGGCTTCCGCCCGGACATGATTAACCGTCTGCACCCGACACCCCACGCGGCAAACGCATGAGCGCGCTCGTCTACTTCTCCAGCAGCTCTGAAAATACGCACCGTTTTATGCAGCGTCTGGGGCTGCCTGCCACGCGTATTCCGCTCAATGAACGGGAGCGAATTCAGGTAGACGCACCGTACATTCTGGTTGTGCCGTCATACGGCGGCGGCGGGATGGCCGGTGCGGTGCCGCGACAGGTGATCCGCTTTTTAAATGATGAACACAACCGGGCGCGCATTCGCGGCGTCATTGCCTCCGGTAACCGCAATTTCGGCGATGCCTGGGGATGCGCTGGCGATGTGATAGCACAAAAATGCGGCGTTCCCTGGCTGTACCGCTTTGAGCTCATGGGCACACAACGCGACATCGATAACGTCCGAAGAGGAGTAAATGAATTTTGGCAACAACTACCCCGGAGCGCGTAATGCAGGAAACCATGGATTACCACGCCCTGAACGCGATGCTGAATCTTTATGATAAAGCAGGCCATATTCAGTTCGACAAGGACCAGCAGGCGATCGACGCCTTCTTTGCCGCCCACGTCCGCCCGCATTCCGTGACGTTTGCCAGCCAGCATGAACGTCTGGAGACGCTGGTTCGGGAAGGGTATTACGATGACGCCGTCCTCGCGCGTTACGACCGCGCCTTCGTCCTTCGCCTGTTCGAGCACGCCCATGCCAGCGGCTTTCGCTTCCAGACGTTTCTTGGCGCCTGGAAGTTCTATACCAGTTACACGCTGAAAACCTTCGACGGCAAACGTTATCTGGAACACTTTGAAGATCGGATGACAATGGTGGCGTTGACGCTGGCGCAGGGTGACGAAACGCTGGCCACCCAACTGACCAATGAAATGCTTTCTGGTCGCTTTCAGCCCGCCACCCCGACTTTTTTAAATTGCGGTAAACAGCAGCGTGGGGAACTGGTCTCCTGCTTCCTGCTCCGTATCGAAGACAATATGGAGTCGATCGGGCGGGCGGTGAATTCGGCGCTACAACTCTCCAAACGCGGCGGCGGCGTCGCGTTTTTACTCTCCAATCTGCGCGAGGCGGGCGCGCCGATCAAACGCATTGAGAATCAGTCTTCCGGCGTGATCCCGGTGATGAAAATGCTGGAAGACGCGTTTTCGTATGCCAACCAGCTTGGCGCGCGCCAGGGGGCCGGCGCGGTTTATCTCCATGCGCACCATCCGGATATTCTGCGTTTTCTGGATACCAAACGGGAAAATGCTGACGAAAAAATCCGGATCAAAACGCTCTCTCTCGGCGTGGTGATCCCGGATATCACCTTCCGGCTGGCGAAAGAAAACGCGCAAATGGCGCTCTTTTCGCCCTATGACGTACAACGACGCTACGGCAAACCGTTTGGCGATATCGCCATTAGCGAACGGTACGATGAATTAATTGCCGATCCGCACGTGCGTAAAACCTATATTAACGCCCGTGACTTTTTTCAAACACTGGCGGAGATTCAGTTCGAATCCGGGTATCCCTACATCATGTTTGAAGATACGGTAAACCGCGCGAATCCCATTGCTGGGCGCATTAATATGAGTAATCTGTGCTCGGAAATTTTACAGGTCAATAGCGCCTCCCGTTACGACGATAACCTTGACTATACCCACATCGGGCATGACATCTCCTGCAATCTCGGCTCGCTGAATATCGCTCACGTCATGGATTCACCGGACATTGGCCGTACCGTAGAAACCGCTATTCGCGGCCTGACGGCGGTGTCGGACATGAGCCATATACGCAGCGTGCCCTCAATAGCCGCCGGTAATGCCGCCTCTCATGCCATCGGTCTGGGCCAGATGAATCTGCATGGCTATCTGGCGAGAGAAGGCATTGCCTACGGTTCGCCGGAGGCGTTGGATTTCACCAATCTCTATTTTTACACCATTACCTGGCATGCCGTGCATACTTCAATGCGGCTGGCCCGCGAACGCGGCAAAACCTTCGCCGGATTTGCACAGTCGCGCTATGCCAGCGGCGACTATTTTACGCAGTATTTACAGGACGACTGGCAACCGAAAACAGCGAAAGTCAGGGCGCTATTTGCCCGCAGCGGCATTACGCTGCCCACACGAGAAATGTGGCTAAAGCTGCGCGACGATGTGATGCGCTATGGCATCTATAACCAAAATTTGCAGGCGGTGCCGCCGACCGGTTCGATTTCTTACATTAATCATGCGACTTCCAGCATTCATCCGATTGTGGCCAAAATTGAGATTCGCAAAGAGGGCAAAACCGGGCGTGTGTATTACCCCGCGCCGTTTATGACCAATGAAAATTTGGACATGTATCAGGATGCTTACGATATCGGTCCGAAAAAAATTATTGATACCTATGCCGAGGCCACGCGCCACGTCGATCAAGGGCTGTCGCTCACCCTGTTTTTCCCCGATACCGCCACGACCCGCGATATCAACAAAGCGCAGATCTATGCCTGGCGAAAAGGTATTAAGTCACTGTATTACATCCGGCTTCGCCAGTTGGCGCTGGAAGGTACTGAAATTGAAGGCTGCGTATCCTGCGCGCTATAAGGAAAGCCATATGAAATTATCTCGTATTAGCGCCATCAACTGGAACAAGATCCAGGACGACAAAGATCTGGAGGTGTGGAACCGGCTGACCAGTAACTTCTGGCTGCCGGAAAAAGTGCCGTTATCGAATGATATTCCGGCCTGGCAGACGCTAAGCGCCGCCGAACAGCAGCTCACCATTCGCATGTTTACGGGTCTTACGCTGCTCGACACTATCCAGAACATCGCAGGCGCGCCGTCGTTAATGGCAGATGCCATCACGCCGCATGAAGAGGCAGTACTGTCGAACATCAGCTTTATGGAAGCGGTACACGCCCGCTCTTACAGTTCTATTTTTTCCACGCTGTGCCAGACAAAAGAGGTTGATGCCGCCTACGCCTGGAGCGAAGAAAACCCGCCGCTACAGCGTAAGGCGCAGATTATTTTGGCTCATTACGTCAGCGATGAACCGCTAAAGAAAAAGATTGCCAGCGTCTTTTTAGAGTCTTTTCTGTTCTATTCCGGCTTCTGGCTGCCGATGTATTTCTCCAGCCGCGGTAAGCTCACGAACACTGCCGACCTGATTCGTTTAATCATTCGCGATGAAGCGGTTCACGGTTATTATATTGGCTATAAGTATCAGATAGCGCTACAAAAACTATCGGCAATCGAGCGTGAAGAGTTAAAGCTTTTCGCGCTGGATTTGTTGATGGAACTGTACGACAACGAAATCTGCTACACAGAAGCGTTATATGCGGAAACCGGCTGGGTTAACGACGTCAAAGCCTTCTTGTGCTACAACGCCAATAAAGCCTTAATGAACCTGGGTTATGAGGCGTTATTTCCGCCGGAGATGGCAGACGTGAATCCCGCAATCCTTGCCGCGCTCTCGCCGAATGCCGACGAAAACCATGATTTCTTTTCCGGCTCAGGTTCATCTTATGTGATGGGGAAAACAGTCGAAACCGAAGACGAAGACTGGAATTTTTAACCTTACGGGCATGGGAAATAACGTTACATTTTCCATGCCTTTATTTCAAGCAATACCAGGTTAAATCGCGCAAATATTACAACATGTCCTACACTCAATACGAGTGAGATTATTCACCTGGATTCACCCAATTCAGGTGGATTTTTGCTGGTTGTCCCAAAAAATATCTCTCTCTCCTCATTCGCGTTCAGCCCTTATATCATGGGAAATCACAGCCGATAGCACCTCGCAATATTCATGCCAGAAGCAAATTCAGGGTTGTCTCAGATTCTGAGTATGTTAGGGTAGAAAAAGGTAACTATTTCTATCAGGTAACATATCGACATAAGTAAATAACAGGAATCATTCTATTGCATGGCAATTAAATTAGAAGTAAAGAATCTGTATAAAATATTTGGAGAACATCCGCAGCGTGCCTTCAAATATATTGAAAAGGGACTATCGAAAGAGCAAATACTGGAAAAAACGGGGCTATCGCTTGGCGTTAAAGACGCCAGTCTGGCCATTGAAGAAGGCGAGATATTTGTCATCATGGGATTATCCGGCTCGGGTAAATCCACAATGGTACGCCTTCTCAATCGCCTGATTGAACCCACCCGCGGACAGGTACTGATTGACGGCGTTGATATTGCCAAAATATCAGACGCTGAGCTTCGCGAGGTGCGCAGGAAAAAGATTGCGATGGTCTTCCAGTCATTTGCGCTCATGCCGCATATGACCGTGCTGGATAATACGGCATTCGGTATGGAATTAGCGGGCATCGCGGCGCAAGAGCGTCGCGAAAAAGCGCTGGACGCCTTGCGTCAGGTAGGGCTTGAGAATTACGCTCACGCCTATCCGGATGAACTTTCCGGTGGGATGCGTCAGCGTGTTGGACTTGCCCGCGCGCTGGCAATCAACCCTGATATCTTATTAATGGATGAAGCGTTTTCCGCCCTCGATCCATTAATTCGTACCGAAATGCAGGATGAGCTGGTGAAATTACAGGCGAAACATCAGCGCACCATTGTCTTTATTTCCCACGATCTTGATGAGGCTATGCGTATTGGCGACAGGATTGCCATTATGCAAAATGGCGAGGTCGTACAGGTTGGTACGCCGGATGAGATCCTGAATAATCCGGCAAATGATTATGTCCGCACGTTCTTCCGTGGCGTGGATATTAGTCAGGTCTTTAGCGCCAAAGATATTGCCCGTCGCAGTCCGGTCGGCTTAATTCGTAAAACGCCAGGTTTCGGTCCCCGTTCGGCACTGAAATTATTACAGGATGAAGACCGTGAATATGGTTACGTCATTGAGCGTGGCAATAAATTCGTGGGCGTCGTGTCCATCGACTCATTAAAAGCGGCATTAAGCCAGGCGCAAGGGATTGAAGCGGCGCTTATCGACGACCCTTTAGTCGTTGATGCGCAAACCCCACTCAGCGAGTTGCTCTCTCACGTCGGTCAGGCGCCCTGCGCGGTGCCGGTTGTCGATGAAGAACACCAGTATGTTGGCATTATTTCAAAACGTATGTTGCTACAGGCTTTAGATCGCGAGGGGGGTAACAATGGCTGATCAAACGAATCCGTGGGATACCGCACAGGTGGCCGATACTACGACGCAAACGGCTGATGCCTGGGGAACACCGGCAGGCGTAGCCACGGACGGCGGCAATACCGACTGGTTGAACAGCGCGCCCGCGCCAGCCCCTGAACACTTTTCTCTTCTGGACCCGTTCCATAAGACGCTGATCCCGCTGGATAGCTGGGTCACAGAGGGAATCGACTGGGTCGTCACCCATTTCCGTCCCCTTTTTCAGGGGATTCGTGTGCCGGTGGATTACATCCTTAACGGCTTTCAGCAACTGCTGCTGGGAATGCCCGCCCCTGTGGCGATTATTCTCTTTGCGCTGATTGCCTGGCAGGTTTCCGGCGTGGGCATGGGGATCGCAACGCTGATATCGCTGATCGCTATCGGCGCGATCGGCGCCTGGTCGCAGGCGATGATTACCCTGGCGCTGGTGCTGACCGCCCTGTTGTTCTGCGTCGTGATCGGATTACCGATGGGAATCTGGCTGGCGCGCAGCCCGCGTGCGGCCAAAATAGTTCGTCCGCTGCTGGATGCGATGCAGACCACGCCCGCGTTTGTCTATCTGGTGCCGATTGTCATGTTATTCGGCATCGGTAACGTGCCGGGCGTGGTGGTGACGATTATTTTTGCTCTACCGCCGATTATACGCCTGACGATCCTGGGCATTAACCAGGTGCCTGCCGACTTAATTGAAGCGTCGCGCTCGTTCGGCGCCAGCCCGCGCCAAATGTTGTTCAAAGTGCAGCTACCGCTGGCGATGCCCACCATTATGGCAGGTGTTAATCAGACGCTGATGCTGGCTCTCTCGATGGTCGTCATCGCCTCGATGATTGCGGTCGGTGGGCTTGGCCAGATGGTACTACGCGGCATTGGTCGTCTTGATATGGGGCTGGCAACCGTGGGCGGCGTCGGCATTGTGATTCTCGCCATTATTCTGGACCGTCTGACGCAGGCCGTCGGGCGCGACTCGCGTAGCCGCGGTAACCGTCGCTGGTATACCACCGGTCCTGTTGGGCTAATCACCCGCCCTTTCGTTAAGTAACTCTCCTGACGCCCGGTGACGCTGCGCTTACCGGGCTTACAACTCCCTACCATAATTAAAGGAACAACGATGCGACATACTGTGATATTTGCCTCAGCGTTTGCCACCCTTGTCACCGCCAGCGCTTTCGCTGCCGACCTGCCTGGCAAAGGCATTACCGTCCAACCTATCCAAAGCACGATTTCTGAAGAGTCCTTCCAGACGTTACTGGTCAGCCGGGCGCTGGAAAAGTTGGGTTATACCGTAAATAAGCCGAGTGAAGTCGATTACAACGTAGGCTATACCTCCATCGCCTCTGGCGATGCGACGTTTACCGCCGTGAACTGGCAGCCGCTGCATGATGATATGTATGCCGCAGCAGGCGGAGACAACAAGTTTTACCGCGAGGGTGTCTTCGTCTCCGGCGCTGCGCAGGGCTATCTGATCGATAAAAAAACCGCCGAGCAGTACAACATCACCAATATCGCTCAGCTAAAAGATCCGAAAATCGCCAAAATCTTCGACACCAATGGCGACGGAAAAGCGGACATGATGGGCTGCTCGCCGGGCTGGGGCTGCGAAGCCGTGATCAATCACCAGAATAAAGCGTTTGATCTGCAAAAAACCGTTGAGGTCAGCCACGGTAACTATGCGGCGATGATGGCTGATACCATTACCCGTTTTAAAGAAGGCAAGCCGGTGCTGTATTACACCTGGACCCCGTACTGGGTGAGCGACGTAATGAAGCCGGGTAAAGATGTCGTCTGGCTACAGGTGCCGTTCTCCTCCCTGCCGGGCGAACAGAAAAATATTGATACTAAACTGCCGAACGGCGCGAACTATGGGTTCCCGGTTAATACCATGCATATTGTCGCCAATAAGGCATGGGCGGAGAAAAACCCGGCGGCGGCGAAACTGTTCGCCATCATGAAGCTGCCGCTGGCGGATATCAACGCGCAGAACGCCATGATGCATGCCGGTAAATCGTCTGAAGCCGATGTTCAGGGCCATGTGGACGGCTGGATCAACGCCCACCAGCAGCAGTTTGACGGCTGGGTGAAAGAAGCGCTGGCCGCGCAGAAATAAGATCGTTTTTTATGCCGGATAAGGCGCAGTTCATGCGCTGCTATCCGGCCAACGCAATCTCTCCTCAAAGCGCACGATTCATCACGTCACCGTTCCCCTTTATTCATCAACATCCGCTATGATTGTTTTCCCAGGAAATAATTATCTGAATCACGATTACCATCATGACGAAACCCACTCATGGGCTTAGCCCGGCGCTGATCGTTTTAATGTCTGTGGCCACGGGTCTGGCGGTCGCCAGCAACTACTACGCCCAGCCGCTGCTTGATACCATCGCGCATCACTTTTCGCTTTCCGCCAGCTCCGCAGGGTTTATCGTTACCGCCGCGCAGTTGGGCTATGCCGCTGGCCTATTGTTTCTGGTGCCGCTTGGCGACATGTTTGAACGCCGAACGCTGATTGTCTCCATGACGTTGCTGGCGGCTGGCGGAATGCTAATCACCGCCAGCAGTCAGTCGCTTAGCATGATGATACTCGGAACGGCCTTAACCGGACTGTTCTCCGTGGTGGCGCAGATTCTGGTTCCGCTGGCCGCCACGCTTGCGACGCCCGCCACCCGCGGTAAAGTGGTCGGCACCATTATGAGCGGCCTGTTGCTGGGGATCCTGCTGGCGCGAACGGTCGCCGGACTGCTGGCAAACCTCGGCGGTTGGCGCACCGTATTTTGGGTAGCGTCGGCGCTGATGGCGCTGATGGCCGTCGCGTTGTGGCGCGGACTGCCAAAGCTCAAATCCGACACCCATCTTAACTACCCGCAACTGTTGGGTTCTGTATTCAGCCTGTTTATTCACGATAAGCTGCTACGTACCCGCGCAATGCTGGGCTGCCTGACCTTTGCTAATTTCAGCATCCTCTGGACGTCAATGGCCTTTTTGCTCGCCGCGCCGCCGTTTAGCTATTCCGAGGGGATGATTGGCCTGTTTGGCCTGGCGGGGGCCGCCGGCGCTTTAGGCGCGCGTCCGGCTGGCGGATTTGCCGATAAAGGTAAATCTCACCTCACCACCACGTTCGGCTTACTGCTGCTGTTACTCTCCTGGCTGGCTATCTGGCTTGGGCACACCTCGGTACTGGCGCTGATTATTGGCATTCTGGTACTGGACCTCACCGTTCAGGGGGTACATATCACCAATCAGACGGTCATCTATCGTTTGCATCCGGATGCGCGTAACCGGCTCACCGCCGGCTATATGACCAGCTACTTTATCGGTGGCGCTGCAGGGTCGCTGATTTCCGCCTCCGCCTGGCAACATGCCGGCTGGGCCGGCGTTTGTCTGGCGGGTGTCACGGTAGCCTTACTTAATTTACTGGTCTGGTGGCGAGGTTTTCACCGACAGGAAGCCGTAAATTAAGCGGATAGTGAGCGTTTACCTTTGTTTAAGCTCCTTAGGGTGTTAAGGAGCTCCCCAGTCTGTTAAGGTTATGCTATTCATTTATCATGGTTATTTTTATACCGGTGAAGAATAATATAATTCTATGGAAAGCCCTGCATCCCCATCTGCTCCCAGGCCAATAGCGCCCGTTCAAGGATTCGAAGGTCGTTCACCGATAGCTATCCGTGATATTCCGGTGGCTTTTGCATCGGGTTGTAAGGCCGTTTACCCGGCTTTCGCCCCTCCCGCTTATCGTTCTCTCCTGATTTTTTCATGCAGGCACTCACGCTTTTCTCGTCATTCCTGGATTTGCCGCAGGCGGCGCTTTACCGGGCCCAATGTTCCCGCTGGCGTCTCAGTCTGCGTATCATTGGTTGCTTTATAGCCTGAAAGAATGATTTTGTATTAATAATACATTTACTTTATTTGTCACTGTCGTTACTATATCGGCTGAAATTAATGAGGTCATGCCCAAATGGATAGTTCGTTTACGCCCATTGAACAAATGCTAAAATTTCGCGCCAGCCGTCACGAAGACTTTCCTTACCAGGAAATTCTTTTGACTCGTCTTTGTATGCACATGCAAGGCAAGCTCCTGGAAAACCGCAATAAAATGCTGAAGGCTCAAGGGATTAACGAGACGTTGTTTATGGCGTTGATTACGCTGGAGTCTCAGGAAAACCACAGTATTCAGCCGTCTGAATTAAGCTGCGCGCTGGGTTCATCTCGCACCAATGCGACACGCATTGCAGATGAGCTGGAAAAACGCGGCTGGATTGAGCGTCGTGAGAGCGATAACGACCGCCGTTGCCTGCATCTGCAATTAACGGAGAAAGGCCAGGCATTTTTGCAAGAAGTGCTTCCACCTCAGCATCATTGTCTGCATCAACTCTGGTCATCACTTAGCACAGCCGAAAAAGATCAACTTGAGCACATCACTCGTAAACTCCTGACGCGTCTTGATCAAATGGAGCAGGAAGGCACTGTTCTTGAGGCGCTGCGCTAAAGCGCCGACCCGCTCAAAAATCCAGATTAATAACAGGAAAGCGGACAGGCCGGCACGCATTACTGCTGGCCTTTCTGACAACAGGTCGGCTCAGCCGATGTGAATAATAAGATCGTGGAGAACAACATGAGCGCAAATGCGGAGATCCAAACCCCGCAGCAACCGGCTAAGAAGAAAGGCAAACGCAAAACAGCGCTGCTACTTCTTACCTTGCTCTTTGTTATTATTGCCGTGGCATATGGAATTTATTGGTTTTTAGTATTGCGTCATATTGAAGAGACAGATGATGCTTACGTGGCAGGGAACCAGGTTCAAATCATGGCGCAGGTGTCAGGTAGCGTGACGAAAGTCTGGGCTGATAACACCGACTTTGTAAAAGAGGGCGATGTTCTGGTCACGCTCGATCAGACTGACGCCAAACAAGCGTTTGAAAAAGCTAAAACGGCGCTGGCCTCCAGCGTGCGTCAGACGCACCAGTTGATGATTAACAGCAAGCAGTTGCAGGCGAATATCGACGTGCAAAAAACCGCCCTGGCGCAAGCGCAAAGCGACCTTAACCGTCGTGTGCCGCTGGGTAACGCCAATCTTATTGGCCGTGAAGAGCTGCAACACGCCCGCGATGCCGTCGCCAGCGCGCAGGCACAGCTGGATGTCGCCATTCAACAGTACAATGCCAACCAGGCAATGATACTCAACAGTAAACTGGAAGATCAGCCCGCGGTTCAACAAGCGGCGACCGAAGTGCGTAACGCCTGGCTGGCGCTGGAGCGTACCCGCATCGTCAGCCCAATGACCGGTTATGTCTCCCGCCGCGCCGTCCAGCCTGGCGCGCAAATCAGCCCCACCACGCCGCTGATGGCCGTGGTGCCTGCAACCGATCTGTGGGTGGACGCTAACTTTAAAGAGACCCAATTAGCGAATATGCGCATTGGGCAGCCAGTGACGATTATTACTGACATTTATGGCGACGACGTAAAATACACCGGTAAAGTCGTCGGTCTGGATATGGGGACAGGCAGCGCCTTCTCCCTGCTGCCCGCGCAAAATGCGACGGGTAACTGGATTAAAGTGGTTCAACGTCTGCCGGTACGCGTCGAACTGGACGCCCGCCAGTTAGAACAACATCCGCTGCGTATTGGTTTATCGACGCTGGTCACCGTGGATACCGCTAATCGCGACGGTCAGGTACTGGCCAGCCAGGTACGAACGACGCCGGTTGCCGAAAGTAACGCACGCGAAATTAATCTCGCGCCGGTCAATAAACTGATCGACGACATCGTACAGGCTAACGCGGGTTAATCCTGAGGTGCGTGTGATGCAACAGCAAAAACCGCTGGAGGGCGCGCAGCTCGTCATCATGACGATCGCGCTGTCGCTGGCGACATTCATGCAGGTGCTGGACTCCACCATTGCCAACGTGGCGATTCCGACCATCGCCGGGAACCTGGGTTCTTCCCTAAGCCAGGGGACATGGGTTATCACCTCTTTCGGGGTGGCGAACGCTATCTCGATTCCCTTAACCGGCTGGCTGGCGAAACGTTTTGGCGAAGTCAAACTGTTCATGTGGTCGACGGTCGCCTTTGCCGCGGCCTCCTGGGCCTGTGGCGTATCCAGCAGCCTGAATATGCTGATCTTCTTCCGCGTGGTGCAGGGCGTGGTCGCCGGGCCGCTGATTCCGCTCTCGCAAAGCCTGTTGCTGAATAACTATCCGCCTGCAAAGCGCTCCATTGCGCTGGCGCTCTGGTCAATGACCGTCATTGTCGCGCCGATTTGCGGCCCGATTCTGGGGGGCTACATCAGTGATAATTACCACTGGGGATGGATTTTCTTCATCAACGTGCCGATTGGCATCGCCGTCGTCCTGATGACGTTACACACGCTGCGCGGACGTGAAACGCATACCGAACGGCGACGTATTGACGCCGTCGGTCTGGCGCTACTGGTGATTGGCATCGGCAGCCTGCAAATTATGCTCGACCGCGGTAAAGAGCTGGACTGGTTCTCCTCGCAGGAAATTATCATTCTGACCGTGGTCGCCGTCATCGCCATCAGTTTCCTGATCGTCTGGGAACTGACCGACGATCACCCTATCGTCGATCTTTCTCTTTTTAAATCGCGTAACTTCACTATTGGCTGCTTGTGCATCAGCCTTGCCTATATGCTCTATTTCGGCGCCATTGTTCTACTGCCGCAGCTTTTGCAAGAGGTGTACGGCTATACCGCAACGTGGGCAGGTCTGGCGTCGGCGCCAGTCGGCATTATTCCGGTAATTTTGTCGCCGATTATCGGACGCTTCGCGCATAAACTGGATATGCGCAGGCTGGTCACGTTCAGCTTCATTATGTACGCCGTCTGTTTTTACTGGCGCGCCTGGACGTTCGAACCGGGTATGGATTTCGGCGCTTCCGCATGGCCGCAGTTTATTCAGGGATTTGCCGTCGCCTGCTTCTTTATGCCGCTGACCACCATTACGCTCTCCGGGCTACCGCCCGAACGGCTGGCGGCGGCATCAAGCCTGTCGAACTTCACGCGAACGCTGGCGGGCTCCATCGGCACCTCGATTACCACCACTATGTGGACCGATCGTGAGTCGCTACACCATGCTCAGCTCACGGAGTCGATTACGGCGTATAATCCAAACGCTCAGGCTATGTACGATAAACTGGAAGGCTTAGGGATGACGCACCAACAGGCGTCAGGCTGGATAGCCCAGCAAATCACGAATCAGGGGCTGATTATTTCCGCCAACGAAATCTTCTGGATGTCGGCGGGGATCTTCCTGGTGCTGCTCGGCCTGGTGTGGTTCGCCAAACCGCCCTTCGGTGCGGGCGGCGGCGGTGGCGGCGCGCACTAACTATCTGATAAAAGGGATCTGCGGATCCCTTTTTTAGTAGACCAACAATCAGAAGAAATATTTGAATCTCAGACGCCCGCCGTAACGCGCATCTTCACTGTTATCGCCATTATTCGGATTGGCCTCTACCCATGAAGCATAGGCACCGAGGTAGATGTTAAAGTTTTTCATATCCATCACGTTGGGGAATAAATATGAGGCATGAATAGTGTGAATGTCATAATTGCCGGGATCGGTGATCCAGCAATCGTCCTCACAAACGGCATCGATATTGGTAGCATTGAAGGCTTCGATTTTGTTATGCGCATAGATATAACCCAGTTCAAATCGATGCCACAGCGCATTCACTCCAGCGGTAAAATCTGTCTCATCGGTCGCATCCATATAGGCGGTATTCAGGTTAATCACTGCGCCATCTTCCGGGTCAGTTTTTTGACCATTCCAGGTCATGGTAAAACCATAGCCCGTACGATCTGACTGATCGATCCACTTCCCATTCTCATAATAGCCATAGGCGTTGTTAACGACGTTACTTTCCATCGCTATCGCCGTTGAAAAACGCCCGTTTTGCCAGGCGATAACCGGACGGACGTAAGCCACATTTTTATCGTTGGTTAAATCCATTCCATGGTACTGCTTCTCGGTATATAACGTACTGCCATTTTCCAGCAATGTGTTAACTTCGAAATACCAGTTGTCGATGGTTTTACTCAGCAGGAAGTTACCCCCACTGTCGCTACGTCCCCGTCCTTCTTTCATCATATAGATATAGCCGTAACCGTCACTGTAAAGATCGTTCGCTGTATTCCCCGAATATTCAATAAATGTATCCTGATTCAGCGGGAACATATCGTAGGCTTCAAAACGACCAACCTTAATTTTCCAGTCATTCTCACGACCAAAGAAGAAAACGGCATCATCAAGGTTCATTTTTCCGGTCAGGTCCGCCAGAGGCTGTACAGAGAATCCGGCAAAATTACCATTGTCCAGCCGCTGGTAGCCATCAAAGCCCAGCAACAGGCGCCCGTTAATATCCCAGCATTCATTGGTTCCTGATGCCCAATCTTTATTTGCTGACGTTCTCATCGAGGTCAGGCTACCGGAACGGCTTGCCGCATCCATATTAAATTCGACATCGCCATAGAACTTAATATCGCTGAATCCGGATAAGGTCAGCTTCGGCGGCGTTTTACCTGCTGCAATGGGCTCGGCAGACTGGACATTCACCGTCGGCGTAGCGGCGACCTGCTGCTGTTTCAACGAGCGAATTTGCGCCTCGGCATCGGATGCCCGTTTTTCAGCATTAACAACACGTTGTTCCAGTTCAGCCAGACGCTGCTCAATAGTGATATTATTCGCTGCCCAAAGGTTATGAGAAAAGCAAGCACCGATCATCAGCGCCAAATATTTAGCCTTCATTTTTTATCCCTTAAGTTTGATGTATACCAGATAAGATTTGCTAAAAACCCCATCGACCGGCTATTAGTAGAGTCTTGTTATTACCTGGATATCTGGCGCATTCCATTATGTTTTTCTATTAATTATTTATGATTTTTAGTTTATGTGATCAATACACTCTGGCATCGTGAGTTATCCGCCTTTTCTGTTTGCCAGATCACATTTTATTATTTAACAGGCCAGGCATTACTTAATTTAAAATGTATTCTCGCCGCAAATATAATAAACGTAAATTATATTAAGCAATAAAAAACCCCGGCCATAAACCGGGGTTAATTTAAATACTGGAAACGCTTACCAATAAGACTAAATATGCAGTTCCTGCAGCTTTTCTTTCGGCAGCGCCAGCTCTTTATTGCTGTTCACGCGCACATCACGCTCCAGAATATGACGGGCAATGTCCTGCGCTTCACTGAGCGAGTGCATCTGATACGTACCGCACTGGTAAACGTTCAGCTCCGGGATCTGGTTTTGATCCTGCACTTTCAGCACATCCGCCATCGCCGCTTTCCAGGCGTCGGCAACACGCTGCTCGTCCGGCGTGCCAATCAGGCTCATGTAAAAGCCGGTGCGGCAGCCCATCGGCGAGATATCGATAATCTCAACGCCGTTACCGTTGAGGTGGTCGCGCATAAAGCCAGCAAACAGATGCTCAAGCGTATGAATCCCTTTTTCCGGCATCACTTCTTTGTTCGGAATGCAAAAACGCAGATCAAACACGGTGATTGCGTCGCCATGCGGGGTGTTCATCGTTTTTGCAACCCGGACCGCCGGCGCTTGCATCCGGGTATGATCGACTGCGAAGCTATCTAATAATGGCATTTAGTCACCTCCGATAATTTTTTAAAAATAAACTGAACTCTTTGTTCCGGGGCGAGTCTGAGTATATGAAAGACGCGCATTTGTTATCATCATCCCTGTTTTCAGCGATGAAATTTTGGCCACTCCGTGAGTGGCCTTTTTCTTTTGGGTCAGGCGTGTTTCGCAAGCCACGCGGCAAACGGCTCGGTATCCGCCGCCTCAATCTCCTGCTGACGACGTACTGAAGCGTCACGTTCAGCAATAAACTCTTCTTCCTGTAAAATCTCCAGCGGCTCTTCGCGTAACAGATTACGGTAAGCCTCACCGAACGCTTTCCCGGTGCCGCCAATGCCTTCATCAATCATAGACCGTAGGATCCGGGCGGAGAATGTCAGTTCAGGATTATCAAAGCAGGCGACCAACTCGTCACACACCTTTTGATACTCCTCTCCCCCGTGGATACTGTCCAGCGTTTGCGCCACGCGTTTCAGATCGCGGAAGAGATCTTTTCCTACTTTGGGCAGCGGGAATTGCGCAGTTTCACAGCCAATGCCTAACGTCAGGCCCGGCTTACGCCCTTCCAGAATAACGCGATTCCAGTTAGTACGCGTACATAACAGCTCATCGCTACTCATTTCCGGCGCATCGGCCAATACGCACCAGACCATAAACAGATCGAGGAAGCGCACCTGTTGCTCGTCTACGCCGATCGGTGAGAACGGGTTAATATCGAGAGAACGAACTTCAATATACTCAATACCACCACGCAGAAGCGCGTCAGAAGGCGATTCGCCGCTGCGCGTCACGCGCTTGGGACGAATGGGCGCGTACAGCTCATTTTCAATTTGCAGAACGTTGCTGTTAATCTGTAGCCGCTTACCGTCTTTTTCCACACCAATCCGCGCGTACTCCTCGGAAGGGGTTTTAATCGCCCGCTTCAGACCTGCCACATACTCATGCAAATCGTTAAACGTAATTCCGAGATTGCTTTGCGACTTATTGGTATAGCCCAAATCACTCAAACGCAGCGACGTCGCATACGGCAGGTAGTACATACCGCAGTCCGTTTTTTCAAACGGTAATGTGGTTGGCTTCCCTTGCAGGAAAGAGGAACAAATGGCCGGAGACGCGCCAAACAGATAGGGGATGACCCAGCCAAAACGGTAATAGTTGCGAATCAGACGAAAATAGCCGGCAGAAATTTTTTCTTTTGCCGCTTCGCCTTCCGTAACGCCGCATTTCGCCTGCCAGAACGCCATCGGTAATGAAAAATTGTAATGTACGCCGGAGATGGTTTGCATCAAAGCGCCATAACGATTTTTCAGCCCTTCGCGATAGAGCGTTTTAAAGCGCCCGGTATTGGATGTGCCGTACTGCGCCAGCTCTATGTCCTGCCCTTCCGCAATATAGCAGGGCATACTTAATGGCCACATCCGCTCATCGCCCAGTTTCCTGGCCGTATACCGATGGAGATCGCGCATAAAAGTGAGCATATGCTGGATATCGCCATCGACTGGCGTAATAAACTCCAGTAGGGCTTCCGCAAAATCCGTGGTAATCCATTTATGGGTCAGCGCTGAACCTAACGCTTCAGGATGACCTGTTGTCGCCAGCGTGCCATCAGCATTGACACGCAGCGTTTCGCGCTCTAACCCGCGCTGTATCCCCTTTAACGCCTGAGGATGTTTTTCCAGCCAGGCCAGAGCCTGTGATACGTCCGGGATCAAATTGACCTCCCGCCTGTCCAAATCGTTTTAATAAGCATAACTGTAATGGCGGCCATACATGCCAAACCTACAATTATTACCACCACATCATGCCCTGAACCGTCGCCGCTGCGAGCGCAACATAGCGCAGCGCCTTACCAAGACACAAAAAAAAGATCGTCCGCCCCCACGGGATGCGCATCCATCCCGCTAACAGGCACAACAAATCACCGATGACCGGCATCCAGCTTAATAATAGTGTGGCTGCGCCATAACGCTTTAGCCAGCCAGTCGCTTTTTCCTGCCAGCGCGACGTTTTGCGCAGCGGAAAGAAACGCCCAAGAATAACGTTAGTTACCCCTCCAAGGCTATTACCCATTGTTGCTGTTAAGACTAAGACCCAAGGATGACTGACGCCGGAGACCAGCATAGCAACCAAAACCACCTCAGAATTACCGGGTAACAGCGTCGCGCTGAGAAAACTACTGGCAAACAGAGACAGGAGCGACAGTCCGTCACTCACAATAGTCGAACATCCACGGCATCCATTCCCGCCGCCCGCGCCGCCTGTAAACCAAAATCGGCATCTTCAAATACCACGCACTGCGTCGGCATGACGCCCATCCGCTGGGCGCACAATAGGAAGGTGTCAGGCGCAGGTTTGTGATGCTGTACGTGATCTGCCGCCACAACCGCATCAAAATAACGACGCAGCCCCAGATGCGCTAACAAGGCTTCCGCGATAGCGCTTTCGCTACCGGTACCGACCGACATGGGGCGCCGCCCATGCCACGCTTTAACCACCTCAACCAGCGGCAGTGGTTCTACGCAGTCCAGCAGGATGCTTTTTACCGCGTCGGTTTTCTCACGCGCCAGTGACAGGGGATCAAGATCGGCATGGTTAAGCTCAATGATTGACTGGGCGATAAGCCAGGTTGGCGAACCGTTAAGCGCGACCATTGCCTGTTCATCAAAACGAAGACCATAGCGCCCCAAAACCTCACGCCACGCTTTGCGATGCGTGGGTTCGGTATCCAGGAGAGTACCGTCCATATCAAAAATCAAACCAGCATAACGTGCGTACATCGTGTTCTCGCAAACCGAATAACCAGACAGTACTTTATCGCAATTGGTTGATTTTGTCGCTAATAGAGATGAAGAGGTGTGTTCAGGATAAGGGGAAAAGCGATTGCAGGGCAGTGACGTATCCGGGAGGTTATTCGCCTTATGGGCCGTTGCTGACGCAACGTTATCCTTCTGATGCCAGCGGTGATTACCGCTATCTTATCTGCATCTTCATCGCTGAAAGTACGGAGAATAT
>NZ_JAMLWO010000002.1:105767-612898 GCF_056991255.1 Salmonella sp. A1325
GGTGCATCCGGGAGGATTCGAACCTCCGACCGCTCGGTTCGTAGCCGAGTACTCTATCCAGCTGAGCTACGGATGCATCGGAAAACTTGCTTTACTGCCGATATTGATACCGCGGTGAAAGCCGTATCAAGTAAGAGATGGTGCATCCGGGAGGATTCGAACCTCCGACCGCTCGGTTCGTAGCCGAGTACTCTATCCAGCTGAGCTACGGATGCAAATGGCGGTGAGGCGGGGATTCGAACCCCGGATGCAGCTTTTGACCGCATACTCCCTTAGCAGGGGAGCGCCTTCAGCCTCTCGGCCACCTCACCACACGCCTCTTACGAGTGCTTCGAAGAACTTGTTCTGCTCATCGTCGCTGCGTGGCGCACATATTACTTTCTGGGACTTATAAGTCAAACAATTTTTCCAGAGCTTTTATCGTTTGCACACTTCACGCTCAATTAGTCTGTAAAAAAGCCAAAAAGAGTGTTTTATCAACAGATAATTTGATGACACGCTGGCCGCCAAAAGCGCACCATATCAACAATGAGGTTGAAAAAAGTCATGAAGGGACAACGCGGGCGAGCGAGAAGAGAGGCTGCGTCTCACCCGAAAAGTGAGACGCGAAAACCTTAGTAACTGGACTGCTGGGATTTTTCAGCCTGGATACGCTGGTAGATCTCTTCACGATGGACAGAAACTTCTTTCGGGGCGTTCACGCCAATACGCACCTGGTTGCCCTTCACCCCTAAAACTGTCACGGTGACCTCATCGCCAATCATGAGGGTCTCACCAACTCGACGAGTCAGAATCAGCATTCTTTGCTCCTTGAAAGATTAAAAGAGTCGGGTCTCTCTGTATCCCGGCATTATCCATCATATAACGCCAAAAAGTAAGCGATGACAAACACCTTAGGTGTAAGCAGTCATGGCATTACATTCTGTTAAACCTAAGTTTAGCCGATATACAAAACTTCAACCTGACTTTATCGTTGTCGATAGCGTTGAAGTAAACGCCGCAGCATGGGCTGCGGCGCCAACGAACGCTTATAATTATTGCAATTTTGCGCTGACCCAGCCTTGTACACTGGCTAACGCTGCAGGCAGAGCTGCCGCATCCGTACCACCGGCTTGCGCCATGTCCGGACGACCGCCACCCTTACCGCCCACCTGCTGAGCGACCATACCAATCAATTCCCCTGCTTTAACCCGGTCGGTCACATCCTTCGACACGCCCGCAATCAGAGAAACCTTACCTTCAACAACCGTTGCCAGTACGATAACGGTAGACCCCAGTTGATTTTTCAGATCATCAACCATGGTTCGCAGCATTTTCGGCTCAATACCAGTAAGCTCGCTGACCAGGAGCTTCACGCCGTTGAGATCGACCGCTTTACTGGAAAGATTTGCACTCTCCTGCGCTGCGGCCTGGTCCTTCAACTGCTGCAACTCTTTTTCCAGCTGACGTGTACGTTCCAGCACGGCGCGCACTTTGTCGCCCAGATTCTGGCTGTCGCCCTTCAGCAGATGCGCAATATCGTTTAAGCGATCGCTTTGCGCATGAACGGTGGCCATAGCGCCTTCACCGGTTACCGCCTCAATACGACGAATGCCCGCTGCGGTGCCGGACTCAGAGATAATACGGAATAGACCGATATCACCGGTACGACTGGCGTGAGTACCGCCGCACAGTTCGGTAGAGAAATCGCCCATGCTCAGAACGCGTACACGTTCGTCATATTTCTCGCCAAACAGCGCCATGGCGCCTTTCGCCTTCGCCGCGTCGAGATCCATGATGTTCGTTTCAATCGGCAGGTTGCGGCGAATTTGCGCATTCACCAAATCTTCAACCTGACGAATCTCCGACGGCTTCATCGCTTCATTGTGCGAGAAGTCGAAGCGCAGCACTTTATCGCTAACCAGCGAACCTTTCTGCGCAACGTGTGTCCCAAGCACCTGGCGCAACGCCGCGTGCATCAGGTGCGTGGCGGAGTGGTTCAGACGGATACGTGCGCGGCGCGCTTCATCTACGTCAGCCTGTACCGCATCGCCCACTTTCAGAGCGCCCGCAGACAATTTGCCGAGGTGACCAATCGCCTGACCATATTTTTGCGTGTCGTCCACAGCGAAAGTAAATCCAGCGCCTTTCAGCTCGCCTTTATCGCCAACCTGACCGCCTGATTCCGCATAGAATGGGGTCTGATCCAGCACGACAACTGCTTCCTGTCCCGCGTTAATCGCTTCAACCGCTTTACCATCGACAAACAGCGCAGTCACTTTGCCGTTCAGTTCCAGATGGTCATAACCTTTAAATTCAGAAGCGCTATCAACGCGGATCATCGCGTTGTAGTCCGCGCCAAAACCGCTAGCTTCGCGCGCACGACGGCGTTGCTCTTCCATAGCGGCTTCAAAACCGGCTTCGTCGACTTTTATGTTGCGCTCACGGCAGACGTCCGCCGTTAGATCGACCGGGAAACCATAAGTATCATACAGACGGAAAGCAGTTTCACCGTCCAGGGTGTCGCCCTGCAATTTCGCCAGTTCTTCATCCAGCAGCGCCAGACCGCGCTCCAGCGTACGGGCGAACTGCTCTTCTTCCGTTTTCAGAACCTGCTCGACCTGCGCCTGCTGACGTTTCAACTCTTCGCCTGCGGAGCCCATTACCTCAATCAGCGGCCCAACCAGCTTGTAGAAGAAGGTCTCTTTCGCGCCCAGCATGTTGCCGTGACGAACCGCGCGACGAATAATGCGACGCAGCACATAGCCACGGTTTTCATTCGACGGCAGCACGCCATCGGCAACCAGGAATGCGCAGGAACGGATGTGGTCGGCGATAACGCGCAGCGATTTATTACCCAGATCGGTGGCGCCGGTGACTTTCGCTACCGCTTCAATCAACGTGCGGAACAGGTCGATATCATAGTTAGAGTTAACGTGTTGCAGTACCGCGGCAATACGCTCCAGCCCCATACCGGTATCTACAGACGGTTTCGGCAATGGTTCCATAGTCCCGTCAGCCTGACGGTTGAACTGCATAAAGACGATGTTCCAGATCTCAATATAGCGATCGCCGTCTTCTTCCGGGCTTCCCGGAGGGCCGCCCCAGATGTGGTCGCCATGATCGTAGAAGATTTCGGTGCACGGACCGCAGGGACCGGTATCCCCCATCTGCCAGAAGTTATCCGATGCGTATGGCGCGCCTTTATTGTCGCCGATACGGATGATACGCTCGCGCGGGATGCCGACTTCTTTTTCCCAGATCTCATAGGCTTCGTCGTCGGTTTCATAAACGGTGACCCATAAACGCTCTTTTGGCAGAGCAAACCAGTTTTCACCGGTCAGTAATTCCCATGCGAACTGAATGGCGTCGTGTTTGAAGTAATCGCCGAAGCTGAAGTTGCCCAGCATTTCGAAGAAAGTATGGTGACGTGCAGTGTATCCGACGTTTTCCAGATCGTTGTGTTTACCCCCCGCGCGTACGCAACGCTGGGAAGTGGTTGCACGGGAATAATTACGTTTATCGAGCCCAAGGAAAACATCCTTGAACTGGTTCATCCCGGCATTGGTAAACAACAGAGTGGGGTCATTGTTAGGCACCAGGGAACTGCTGGCAACTACCTGATGCCCTTTACTATGGAAAAAGTCGAGAAACGCCTGACGGATCTCAGCGGTGCTCTTGCTCATAATTATCCTGAAATCAAGCTACACTTCATCCTTCAGGCCGCCTCTGCGTTGGCTGCGAGTTTCCCGGTCACGCGTTCCCGAGGCTCACTTGCCGCTTTGATGCGGCTTGAATGATTTTGTGTATTTAAGGAATATTCGTCGCAGACGCTGTTCGCCGTTAAGCAACCCGCGTCCAGACGGAAAAAGTGGGAATAAGATAAGTTTTCTTTACCGGGAAGTAAAATCCCGTATGCGCTCAATCTGCAAAATTTCGCCATATTTGCTGGATATCGTCCATCAGATACCCGCGATAGAGCAAAAAGCGCTGTACCTTAACCTTTTCTGAAAAGTTTGAAGGGAGCGGCTCGCCATATTTGCGAACGGCCTGTTCACGTGCCATTTCACTCCAGTCAATTTCACATTCTCGCATCGCTTTTTCAGTCGATTCACGGGAAATGCCTTTCTGATTCAACTCCTGGCGAATACGCGCCGGGCCATAGCCTTTGCGGCTACGACTGGCGATAAAGCGCATCACGAAGCGCTCGTCATCAAGATAGCGATGTTCGTGGCACCAGGCGATCACGCGTTCATAATCGTCTGCCGTCGCATCAATCTCTTCCGGCCCATTTTTGCCCATCACCGGCGCGGAGAGTTTACGCCGTAATTCCTGCTCGCTGTGATCGCGGACAGCAAGAATACGTACCGCACGATCAAGGAGACGAGCATAAGCGGGACGGCGCGATGTGGGTTCACTCATAAAAAACCTTAACAGGGAGAAATGCCAAAAGGGCCGCATAAATGCAGCCCTTGATGGTAATTTAACGTTTTGCTGAATGGCGGCTTCGTTTTGTCCGACCCACCATCACCTGATGATTAAAAATCTTCGTTGGTTTCTGCAACGCCTTCGCTATCGTCAACGGCGAAATCGGGCGTGGCATTCTGATTACTCAACAGTAATTCACGAACCCTTTTCTCGATCTCTTTCGCTGTCGCCGGGTTCTCTTTCAGCCAGGTAGTCGCGTTCGCTTTACCCTGGCCAATCTTCTCGCCGTTGTAGCTGTACCATGCGCCCGCTTTCTCGATCAGCTTCTCTTTCACGCCCAGGTCAACCAGCTCACCATAGAAGTTGATGCCTTCGCCGTAGAGGATCTGGAACTCGGCCTGCTTAAACGGCGCGGCGATTTTGTTTTTCACCACTTTTACCCGCGTTTCGCTACCCACGACATTATCGCCCTCTTTCACCGCGCCAATACGACGGATATCAAGACGAACAGAGGCGTAGAATTTCAGCGCGTTACCGCCGGTGGTGGTTTCCGGGTTACCGAACATCACGCCAATCTTCATACGGATCTGGTTGATGAAAATCAACAGCGTGTTGGACTGTTTCAGGTTCCCCGCCAGCTTACGCATCGCCTGGCTCATCATACGCGCCGCGAGGCCCATGTGAGAGTCGCCGATTTCGCCTTCGATTTCCGCTTTCGGCGTTAGCGCCGCTACGGAATCGACCACAATGACGTCCACCGCGCCTGAACGCGCCAGCGCGTCACAGATTTCCAGCGCCTGCTCGCCGGTATCCGGCTGAGAGCAGAGCAGGTTATCGATATCGACGCCCAGCTTGCGTGCGTAAACAGGGTCAAGCGCGTGTTCCGCATCGATAAACGCACAGGTTTTACCTTCACGCTGCGCAGCGGCAATCACCTGCAGCGTCAGGGTCGTTTTACCGGAAGATTCCGGCCCGTAAATTTCGACGATACGCCCCATCGGCAGACCGCCCGCACCGAGTGCGATATCCAGTGAAAGCGAACCGGTGGAGATAGTTTCCACATCCATAGAACGGTCTTCACCCAGACGCATGATGGAGCCTTTACCAAATTGCTTTTCAATTTGGCCCAGTGCTGCCGCCAACGCTTTCTGTTTGTTTTCGTCGATAGCCATTATTACTCCTGTCATGCAACTTGGTATTGAACCGGATAGTGAATTCGTACTGTTGAAGCAATTATACTGTATGCTCATACAGTATCAAGTGTTTTGTAGAAATTGTTGCCACAGGGTTTGTAGCGCGTACGTCGTCGCCTGTCGACGCACCGATTCACGGTCGCCGCTGAAGCATTCCCGACGCGTAATCCCTTCTCCACTGACGCTGGCGAAAGCAAACCACACCGTACCAACCGGCTTTTCTTCACTGCCGCCATCCGGCCCGGCAATTCCGCTAATAGCGACAGCAAAATCGGCGCGAGCGGCCTTCAACGCCCCGATCGCCATTTCGACCACTACGGGTTCGCTGACCGCGCCATGCTGCGCCAGAGTCTCTTCACGCACGCCAATCATCTGCGCTTTGGCTTCATTACTATAGGTGACAAAGCCGCGTTCAAACCAGGCGGAGCTTCCGGCGATGTCGGTAATGGCTTTCGCCAGCCAGCCGCCGGTACAGGACTCTGCTGTCGTTACGGTCGCCCTGCGCGCTTTTAACGCCAGCCCAACCTGCTCGCTAAGCCGCATCAGTTCACTGTCAGTCATCATGACCTCTGTCAGTTAGAAATCCTGCCGCACAAGATAGCACTTTCTCACCAGAGATGGGGACGAGCAGTCGATTTTACGAGTCGGATTCCGAAAAAATGCCAGCAGGTTATTTATGCAGAATGAAAGAGGTAGCACATGACTAAATAGCAGTACCATGTTGCTAAATTTACACGCACAGAGAGAAAGCAAGGATGTCACTCAAAAAAACGGAAAGTACACAGCACAAACTGAAACAAACCTGTCAACTCCGGCTGTGGTTAATTGTGGGTGGAGTATGTTCATTAGGAATGGGAGTACTGAATATATTGTCGTCAGGCTATTTTGAAACGTATGATGGCGGTCAAATTATCTTAGGCCTGGGATGTCTGGGATATAGTCTGGCACTATCAAAGAAGATATCCCACTTGCAGGCAGAGAATCAGCCCAAAAAGCCATAATAATAGCGGAGGGGGTGCTCCCCTCCCTAAGCGTAAATTAGCGCACCCGCGCCAGCGCTACCGCCTGGCCCAGTTGCCAAACCGCCATCGCATAATGCGTGCTGTGGTTATATCGGGTAATGGTGTAGAAGTTCGGCAGGCCGTACCAGTACTGGTAGCCTGTACCGATATCCAGACGCAGCAGGCTGGCTTCCTGATGATTGCCCAACGATTGCTGCGGCGTTAAGCCTGCGGCGGCAAGCTGAGAGAGGCTATATTTTGTTTTGAAACCATTCGCCAGTCCCGGCGCCTGACCATTCGCTGGCACCGCAACCGTATCGCCTTTCACCCAACCATGCGCCTTGAAGTAGTTCGCCACGCTGCCGATGGCATCAACCGGGTCCCAAAGGTTGATGTGATTGTCGCCATTGAAATCGACCGCATATTCTTTATAGGAAGACGGCATAAACTGGCCGTAGCCCATCGCGCCCGCAAAGGAACCTTTCAGATTGAGCGGATCGTCTTGCTCATCGCGCGCCATGAGCAGGAAGGTTTCCAGCTCGCCGGAGAAATATTCCGCCCGGCGCGGATAGTTAAATGACAGCGTCGCCAGCGCGTCCAGAATCCGCGTTTTCCCCATGATACGTCCCCAGCGGGTTTCCACGCCGATAATCCCCACGATGATTTCCGGCGGTACGCCGTATACCTGCCAGGCGCGGTTCAGCGCGTCTTCATACTGATTCCAGAACACAACGCCGTTTTGCACGTTATCCGGCGTAATAAATTGTTTGCGGTAGCGCAGCCAGGCGCCATTTGGTCCGGCGGGCGGCTGAGTGGTCGGCGCTTGTCTGTCCATCAGACGCAGAACGTAATCCAGTCTTTTAGACTGCGAGAGGATCTCCTGCAGTTGCTGACGGTCAAAACCGTGTTTACTGACCATTTTATCAATGAACTGCTGCGCATTAGGGTTGTTGGCGAAGTCGCCGCCCATTTGCATGACGTTATGCTGCGGCTCAAGCAGGAAGCCGCCGGAAGGCGTGCCCGTCGTCGCTTGAGTCTCGGAAGATTTTGGCTTGCTGCTACAGGCAGCAAGCAATACGCAAAGTGGAAGTAACGCTACATAACGACGCTTGAACATGAGACATCCATTAAACAAATTCATCCAGGGAGAAGTATGGTAAAGCATCCCTCGCCGCACAAGGAAGCGGCACAAGAGAATAAATCACCTTTCTCCTCTTTTCAGTTTGTATCTGCTCCCCCACCCCATAAACTTTCAAGTTAAAATATTTTTCTTTTATTTTGCGATCAAAATAACACTTTTGCATCTTTCAACATGATTACAATGAACAGGAAATTAGCAAGAAAACTAAAAACCCTACAGGAGAGAACAATGATCGAAACCATTACACATGGTGCGGAGTGGTTCATCGGGTTATTCCAGAAAGGCGGAGAGGTGTTTACCGGTATGGTGACAGGTATTCTTCCGCTACTGATAAGCCTGCTGGTTATCATGAATGCGCTCATCAATTTTATCGGCCAGCAGCGTATTGAGCGTTTTGCCCAACGTTGCGCCGGAAATCCGCTATCTCGTTACCTGCTTTTACCGTGTATCGGGACATTTGTTTTTTGTAATCCGATGACCCTGAGTCTGGGACGCTTTATGCCGGAGAAGTACAAGCCGAGCTATTACGCGGCGGCCTCCTATAGCTGTCACTCCATGAACGGTCTGTTTCCGCATATCAATCCCGGCGAACTGTTTGTTTATCTGGGTATTGCCAGCGGACTCACCACGTTAGGGCTTCCTCTCGGCCCGCTCGCAGTGAGCTATCTGCTGGTAGGTCTGGTGACGAACTTCTTCCGCGGTTGGGTAACCGATCTCACCACCGCTATTTTTGAGAAAAAAATGGGGATTCAACTTGAGCAGAAAGTTCATCTGACAGGAGCGGTATCATGACACGGGTTCGTATTGAGAAAGGCGCCGGCGGCTGGGGCGGCCCGCTTGAACTGGACGTTACGCCAGGCAAAAAGATCGTCTATATCACAGCCGGTACGCGCCCGGCGATCGTCGACAAACTGGCGCAACTAACAGGCTGGCAAGCGGTGGACGGCTTTAAAGAAGGCGAACCGCCGGAAGCGGAGATCGGCGCGGCCATTATCGACTGTGGCGGTACGCTGCGCTGCGGTATCTATCCGAAACGCCGGATTCCAACCATTAATATTCACTCGACGGGTAAGTCCGGCCCACTGGCGCAGTATATTGTTGAGGATATTTATGTCTCCGGCGTAAAAGAAGAAAACATTACTCTTGTCGGCGAAACGCCTGCCAGTCCTCAGCCTGCCAAAACGACATTAGGACGTGACTACGACACCAGCAAAAAAATCACCGAGCAGAGCGATGGGCTGCTGGCAAAAGTCGGTATGGGAATGGGCTCCGCCGTGGCGGTACTGTTCCAGTCCGGTCGCGACACCATTGATACGGTTCTGAAAACAATCCTGCCGTTTATGGCGTTCGTTTCGGCGCTGATCGGCATCATTATGGCCTCAGGTCTTGGCGACTGGATCGCCCACGGCCTGGCGCCATTAGCCAGCCATCCACTGGGGCTGGTGACGCTGGCATTGATCTGCTCTTTCCCGCTGCTGTCGCCCTTTCTCGGCCCTGGCGCGGTTATCGCTCAGGTCATTGGCGTCCTGATCGGCGTTCAGATAGGCCTGGGCAATATCCCCCCGCATCTGGCGCTTCCCGCCCTGTTCGCGATTAACGCGCAGGCGGCCTGCGACTTTATCCCGGTCGGCCTGTCGCTGGCGGAAGCGAAGCAAGACACCGTTCGCGTCGGCGTACCTTCCGTGCTGGTCGGACGCTTCCTGACTGGCGCGCCCACGGTACTTATCGCCTGGTTTGTTTCCGGCTTTATCTATCAATAAGAGGTTCAGACATGAGCGTGATTTATCAAACCACTATCACCCGTATCGGCCAGAGCGCGATGGAGGCGCTCGGCGAACAGATGCTGATTACGTTTCGGGAAGGCGCGCCGGCGGATATCGAAGAATTTTGCTTCATCCATTGTCATGGCGAACTGACCGGCGCGCTGCAGCCTGGCGCGCGGTGTGAATTGGGCCAACATTGCTATCCGGTCACGGCGGTCGGCAGCGTAGCCGAGCAAAACCTGCGTGAACTGGGGCATATCACTTTGCGCTTCGATGGTCTGCGCGAAGCAGAATTTCCCGGCACCGTACACGTTGCGGGGCCTGTACCGGACGATATCGCGCCGGGCTGTATTTTGACGTTTGTCGCTTAAGGAGAAAAAACATGAATCAAGTTGCCGTTGTCATTGGCGGAGGCCAGACCCTGGGGGCATTCCTTTGCCGTGGGCTTGCAGAAGAAGGATACCGCGTGGCGGTCGTTGATATTCAAAGCGATAAAGCCGCGAATGTCGCCCAGGAAATTAACGCCGATTTTGGCGAAGGTATGGCGTACGGTTTTGGCGCTGACGCTACCAGCGAGCAGAGCGTGCTGGCGCTGTCCCGCGGCGTAGACGAGATTTTCGGGCGCGTCGATCTGCTGGTTTACAGCGCGGGTATCGCCAAAGCGGCGTTTATCAGCGATTTCCAGTTGGGCGATTTTGACCGCTCGCTACAGGTGAATCTGGTGGGCTATTTCCTCTGCGCCCGGGAGTTTTCCCGCCTGATGATCCGCGACGGCATTCAGGGGCGCATTATTCAGATTAACTCTAAATCCGGCAAAGTGGGCAGTAAACACAACTCCGGCTACAGCGCGGCGAAATTCGGCGGCGTGGGGTTAACCCAGTCTCTGGCGCTGGATCTGGCGGAATACGGCATTACCGTACACTCGTTGATGCTCGGCAACCTGTTGAAATCGCCAATGTTCCAGTCACTGCTGCCGCAATACGCTACTAAACTGGGCATTAAGCCCGACGAGGTGGAGCAGTATTACATTGATAAGGTACCACTCAAACGCGGGTGTGATTATCAGGATGTGCTGAACATGCTGTTATTTTATGCCAGCCCGAAAGCGTCTTATTGCACCGGGCAGTCGATCAACGTAACCGGCGGTCAAGTGATGTTCTGACCGTGAATTGCCGGATGGCGCCGTAGGCCGGATAAGACGGTTACGCCGCCATCAGGCAAAACAACAGGAGCACATTATGGTTTCCACTCTGATTACCGTCGCCGTTATCGCCTGGTGTGCGCAACTGGCGCTGGGCGGCTGGCAGATTTCCCGCTTTAATCGGGCCTTCGATAAACTTAGCCAGCAGGGACGGGTCGGCGTCGGGCGCTCCGGCGGGCGTTTTAAGCCCCGGGTGGTGGTTGCCGTGGCGCTGGACGAACAGCAGCGGGTGGCGGACACTTTATTGATGAAAGGCCTTACGGTATTCGCCAGACCGGTTAAAATTGCCGCAATGCAAGGAAAACATTTGCATGAATTACAGCCTGATGTGATCTTTCCCCATGATTCGCTCGCGCAGAATGCACTATCATTGGCGCTTAAACTGAAACATGGGTAATTTCGTTGTGAATGCGTATAGCTTGCGAAATTATCATTTTGCAACCAATACCCTAAATAATTCGAGTTGCAGGAAGGCGGCGACGCAGTGAATCCCAGGAGCGTACATCAGTACGTGACCGGGGTAAGCGAGGAAAGCCAACGCACATGCAGCGTGAAGTATGACGGGTAAATACATAAGTCAGGGTAATCACGCCTATGAAACCTCGTCAGCGTCAGGCCGCGATTCTGGAGCACCTGCAAAAACAGGGAAAATGCTCGGTTGAAGAACTGGCCCAGTACTTTGACACGACAGGCACCACTATCCGTAAAGATCTGGTCATTCTGGAAAATGCCGGAACCGTCATCCGCACCTATGGCGGCGTGGTGTTGAATAAAGAAGAGTCCGATCCGCCTATTGATCACAAAACGCTTATCAACACCCACAAAAAAGCGCTGATAGCCGCAGCCGCTGTGAAATATATCCATGATGGCGATTCCATTATTCTGGACGCCGGAAGTACCGTGTTACAGATGGTGCCGTTGCTTTCGCGTTTTAGCAACATCACGGTGATGACCAACAGCCTCCATATTGTTAACGCGCTATCGGAACTGGACAACGAACAAACTATCCTGATGCCCGGCGGCACCTTCCGTAAAAAATCGGCGTCGTTTCACGGTCAACTGGCGGAAAACGCCTTTGAGCAATTCAGCTTTGATAAACTTTTCATGGGAACTGACGGTATTGACCTGAACGTCGGTGTGACCACGTTCAATGAGGTTTACACCGTCAGTAACGCAATGTGCAATGCAGCACGCGAGGTGATTCTGATGGCGGACTCCTCAAAATTTGGTCGTAAAAGCCCCAATGTGGTGTGCAGTCTGGAAACCGTCGACAAACTGATCACGGACGCGGGTATCGATCCGGCATTTCGTCAGGCGCTGGAAGCAAAAGGGATTGAAGTAATCATAACCGGAGAAAGCAATGAGTGATGCACTACTAAACGCGGGCCGTCAGACCTTAATGCTGGAGCTACAAGAAGCCAGCCGTCTGCCGGAGCGTCTGGGCGATGATTTTGTCCGCGCCGCCAATATCATTATTCACTGTGAAGGCAAAGTGATCGTTTCCGGCATTGGTAAGTCAGGCCATATTGGTAAAAAAATCGCCGCGACGCTTGCCAGTACCGGTACTCCCGCTTTTTTTGTTCATCCGGCGGAAGCACTGCATGGCGATCTGGGGATGATTGAAAGCCGCGACGTGATGTTATTTATCTCCTATTCCGGCGGCGCAAAAGAACTCGACCTCATCATCCCGCGTCTGGAAGATAAATCCGTCGCGCTGCTGGCGATGACCGGTAAACCTCACTCTCCGCTGGGGCGAGCGGCAAATGCCGTTCTGGATATTTCCGTCGAGCGTGAAGCCTGCCCGATGCATCTGGCACCGACGTCCAGTACCGTCAATACGCTGATGATGGGCGATGCGCTGGCGATGGCAGTCATGCAGGCGCGCGGTTTTAACGAAGAAGATTTCGCCCGTTCGCATCCGGCTGGCGCACTGGGCGCGCGTTTGCTCAATAATGTGCATCACCTGATGCGCCAGGGCGATGCAATACCGCAGGTGATGCTCGCCACCAGCGTGATGGATGCCATGCTGGAGCTTAGCCGTACCGGGCTGGGGCTGGTGGCGGTTTGCGATGAGCAACATGTTGTGAAAGGCGTCTTTACCGACGGCGACCTGCGTCGCTGGCTGGTGGGCGGCGGCGCGCTCACCACGCCGGTAAGCGAAGCCATGACACCCAACGGTATTACGCTCCAGGCGCAAAGCCGCGCCATTGACGCCAAAGAGCTCCTGATGAAGCGCAAAATTACCGCCGCGCCAGTGGTCGATGAAAACGGCAAACTCACCGGCGCCATTAACCTACAGGATTTCTACCAGGCGGGGATTATCTAATCCTTCAGTCCCAGACGCTTCGCCAGCCGATGCAGGTTGGCGACGTCGGTTTCCAGCGCCCGCGCGCTGGCCGCCCAGTTATGATTATTTTGCGCCAGCGCCTGGCGAATCATCTCTCGCTGGAAGTTCTCCGTCGATTCGCGCAAATTGCGGCAGGTTGGCAGCGCCAGAAAGCTTTCCGCAGGCGGCGCGGGTAAAACGTCCTCTGACAAGGCAAAATGCTGCGCCTCCAGTATCACCTCATCCCCTGCCCGAGTCGCTCTCGCCAGCACAACCGCACGGTGAATGGCATGTTCCAGCTCCCGGACGTTGCCCGGCCAGCCATAGTTGAGCAAATGGCGGCGCGCGTCGGGACTCAGCACCACGCGGGACAGCCCCAGCCGCAGTCGGCACTGCTCGCAAAAATAGCCCGCCAGCAGCACCACATCATCGCCACGCTCGCGCAGCGGCGGCACAAAGAGCGGAAAAACGCTCAGGCGATGGAACAGATCGGCGCGAAAACGCCCCGCCAGCACCTCTTCACGCAGGTCACGGTTGGTCGCCGCCAACACCCGCACATCCACGCGCAGGCTACGATCGTCGCCGACGCGCTGAATATCGCCATACTGCAACACGCGAAGTAGCTTGGCCTGTAGCGCCAGCGACAGTTCGCCAATCTCATCCAGAAACAGCGTACCGTTATCTGCCATTTCGAACTTACCGCTACGATTACTGATAGCCCCGGTAAAAGCCCCTTTTACATGACCAAACAACTCGCTCTCCGCCACGCTTTCCGGCAGCGCGGCGCAGTTGAGATAGACCAGCGGATTGACCGCTCTGGGGGAGCCCTGGTGAATAGCTTTCGCCACCAGCTCTTTACCGGTCCCCGTTTCACCGCCGATCAGCACGTTAAGATCGGAGCCCGCCACAATCTCGATCTCTTTTTTCAACTGCGTCATCGCAGGCGACAGGCCGATCATGTGCGTCTCTTTTATCGGTTCAAACACGCCTGACGACCCCGGCAGCATGTTCTGGCTTTCCAGTTGTTCAATTAACAGCGCATTACTCAATGCCCCGGCGGCCAGCGCGGCGACAAGCCGTAGTTCTTCATCGCTAAATACCTCGAACTGCTCCGGCGTCATAGCATCAAGGGTCAGCGCACCGATGAGGTTCTGTCCGGCAAACAGCGGCAGACCAACACAGGCGTGGACTTTCAGGCTTTCCTGTCCGGGAATTAACCCGTCATACGGATCGGGTAAATCGCTATCAGCCGGAAAACGCACCACGTCCCCCGCGCGGGCGATGGCTTCCAGGCGCGGATGCCCTTCCAGGGTAAAACGTCTGCCGAGGACGTCCTGCGCCAGGCCATCAATCGCCAGTGGAATAAATTGTCGTGATTCATAACGCAACAGCGCCGAGGCGTCGCACGCCAGCACCTGACGCAGCGTAGTAATCAGCCGCTGAAAACGATCCTGATGCCCAATACCGCGTTGTAACTCAATGGCGATGCCCGCCAATACCTCCACGGAAAAACTCATGGTTACCTCATTGTCATTTTGACAATCTATAGTGTCATATTGACAGCATCATTTATAGTCTTTTTGACTATATCAAAAATACAAACTTATTATAACTTCATATAAATCAATAAGATGTAAAGTTGGCACACTACCTGCTATAAGCAAAACAACTTTTTGCAAACGTTGAATGAATTGAGGTGGTTATGTCTATTCTGGTTAAAAATAATATTCATTGGGTTGGTCAGCGCGACTGGGAAGTACGTGATTTTCACGGCACTGAATACAAAACTCTGCGCGGCAGCAGCTATAACAGCTATCTCATTCGTGAAGAAAAGAATGTGCTGATCGATACCGTCGATCATAAGTTTAGCCGTGAGTTTGTGCAAAATCTGCGCAGTGAAATCGACCTCGCGGACATCGACTACATCATCATTAACCATGCCGAAGAAGACCATGCAGGCGCGCTGACCGAACTGATGGCGCAGATCCCGGACACGCCTATCTACTGTACCGCCAACGCCATTGACTCTATCAACGGCCATCACCATCACCCGGAATGGAATTTTAAGGTGGTGAAAACCGGCGATACGCTGGATATCGGCAACGGCAAGCAGTTGATCTTCGTGGAAACGCCGATGCTGCACTGGCCGGACAGCATGATGACCTATATGACCGGCGACGCGGTGTTATTCAGCAACGACGCCTTTGGTCAGCACTATTGCGACGAGCGCCTGTTCAATGATGAAGTGGACCAAACCGAACTGTTTGAACAATGCCAGCGCTACTACGCCAATATCCTGACGCCGTTCAGCCGTCTGGTAACGCCAAAAATTACCGAAATCCTCGGCTTCAACCTGCCGGTGGATATGATTGCCACCTCACACGGCGTGGTATGGCGCGACAACCCAACGCAAATCGTGGAACTGTATCTGAAATGGGCGGCAGATTATCAGGAAGATCGTATCACTATTTTCTACGATACCATGTCGAACAATACTCGCATGATGGCGGATGCCATCGCACAGGGTATCAATGAAGTGGACCCCAACGTGGCGGTCAAAATCTTTAACGTCGCCCGCAGCGATAAAAATGAAATATTGACCAACGTCTTCCGTTCGAAAGGCGTGCTGGTCGGCACTTCTACCATGAACAACGTGATGATGCCGAAAATCGCTGGTCTGGTGGAAGAGATGACCGGCCTGCGCTTTCGCAACAAACGCGCCAGCGCCTTCGGTTCTCATGGCTGGAGCGGCGGCGCGGTGGATCGACTGTCCACGCGCTTACAGGATGCCGGTTTTGAAATGTCCCTGAGTCTGAAAGCAAAATGGCGTCCGGATCTGGATGCGCTGGAGCTGTGCCGTCAGCACGGTCGCGACATCGCGCGTCAGTGGGCGCTTGCTCCGCTGCCGGAAACCACACAGAAAACCGCGCCAGTCGAAGAAACCACAACCTACGCCGCCGCAGACCTCGGCCCTAAAATGCAATGCAGCGTATGCCAGTGGATTTACGACCCTGCGCTGGGCGAGCCGTTGCAGGATGTCGCGCCGGGTACGCCGTGGAGCGACGTGCCGGATAACTTCCTGTGCCCGGAATGTTCATTAGGTAAAGACGTGTTCGACGTACTGGCGATGGAGGCAAAATGAGTCGGGGGATCATCATTATTGGGTCGGGCTTCGCCGCCCGCCAGCTCGTCAAAAATATCCGTAAACAAGATGCGCATGTGCCGTTAACCCTGATTGCGGCGGACAGTATGGATGAGTACAACAAGCCCGATCTCAGCCACGTTATCAGCCAGTCGCAGCGCGCCGATGATCTCACCCGCCAGTTAGCGGGGGAATTTGCTGAACAGTTTAATCTGCGACTGTTCCCGCATACCTGGGTTGCTGACATTGATGCCGATGCCCATGTGGTGAAAAGTCAGGATAAGCAGTGGCAGTACGACAAGCTGGTACTGGCGACCGGGGCGACAGCCTTTGTGCCGCCGATTGCAGGACGTGAGTTAATGCTTACTTTGAATAGCCAGCAGGAGTACCGCGCCTGTGAGACACAACTGCGCGAGGCGCAGCGAGTGCTGATTGTCGGCGGCGGTCTCATTGGCAGTGAATTAGCGATGGATTTCTGCCGCGCCGGGAAAACGGTAACGCTGATGGATAACGCCGCCAGCCTTCTCGCCTCACTGATGCCACCGGAAGTGAGCAGCCGCTTACAGCATCACCTGACCGATATGGGGGTGCATCTGCTGCTGAAATCGCAGTTGCAAAAACTGGAGAAAACCGAAGCCGGTATCCGCGCTACACTGGCAAGCCAGCGTAGTATTGAGGTCGATGCGGTGATTGCCGCCACCGGCTTACGCCCGGAAACCGCTCTGGCGCGCCGCGCCGGGGTAGTCGTCAACCGCGGCGTCTGCGTGGATAGCTATCTACAGACCAGTCACCCGGATATTTATGCGATCGGCGATTGCGCGGAAATCAATGGTCAGGTGCTGCCCTTCCTGCAACCGATCCAGTTAAGCGCGATGTACCTGGCGAAAAATCTGCTCGGCGGCAACGCGCCGCTGAAGCTACCGGCGATGCTGGTCAAAGTCAAAACGCCGGAACTGCCGCTGCATCTGGCGGGAGAAACTCAGCGCCGCGATTTAAGCTGGCAGATTACCGCAGAATCTGACGGTATGATTGCCAAAGGCATGAGTGGAGAAGGCCAGCTACGCGCCTTTGTGATGAGTGAAGACCGCATGAAAGAGGCCTTTGCACTGCTGAAAACGTTGTCCGTATAAGCCTGTGATGCCGGATGGCGCCGCTTCGCGTCTTATCCGGCCTACGAGTGAGCATCTGTTTACAGGCCAGATAAGGCGCAGCCGCCATCCGGTGCCCTACACTTCCCTTAATGCTCGCGCTGCGGCAATCACGCCCTGTCCAAACGACAGCCCGCCGTCGCCCGCTGGTAACCGCTGCGGAAATAACAATTTAAAATCAGAAAGATAAAAGGCAAGACGCGCGCGCAGTAAGCGGTTGTGTATCACCCCGCCGCTGAAGACCAGAGTGGTTATCCCCCGCGCCGTAGCCTGCTGGCGCATTAGCGTGGCAAACCCGCACGCCAGCGCATCATGAAAAGCCCAGGCGCGTTGCGCGGGCGTGGCCTGCCAGTTCAACCATTGCCGCCAGAAAACAGCGACGTCCAGTTGAGCGCCGTTAAGCGGCATCGTTACCGGATGCTCAACGTTAGCGCATTGAGAGGCCAGCGCCTCCAGTGCGCAGGCGGCCTCGCCCTCATAGCTAAGCGATGCTGGCGCGCAGCGAAGCGCGGCAGCCACCGCGTCAAACAACCTCCCGCAGGAAGAGGCCAACGGGGCATTGACGCCGCGCTCAATGGCACGCGCCAGGACACTCCAGTTTTGCTGTTGCAGCCCCGCTGTCTCCGGGTAATCCTGCCAGTCCGGCACAAAGCGCAGGCACTGCGCTAACAGATTACGCCACGGCTGTTTGGCAGCCAGATCGCCTCCCGGCAGCGCCACGGCGGGTAAACCACCTAAATGTTCGCATTCGCGATAATTGACCCGCAAACATTCTCCGCCCCATAGCGCACCATTCTTACCCATGCCGATACCGTCTACCGTCAGGGCAATCACCTCTCCGCCGTCCAGCGGCCAACCATGCTCGGCCAGGCAAGCCGCCGCATGGGCATGATGGTGTAACACCGTCTCTGTCGGTAGACGCATCTCACTGGCCCACTGACTGGAAACATAGCCCGGATGCGCATCACAGACGATACGCTCTGGGGTAAAATCGTAGATTGACTGGATCAGACGCAATGCCTCGCGCCACTGCGCCTGGATACCGTCATCGCTGAGATCGCCCAAATGTTGGCTGACAACCGCCTGTTCGCCGCGTACCAGACAGAACGTGTTTTTCAGATCCGCGCCCAGACAAAGTATCGGCGGCACATCGCGAAATCCGGGCGGCAACGCAATCGCGTCCGGCACGTATCCCCGCGAACGACGCAGCATTTCGCCGCTGTCGCGCACAACAGAGTCGTCCATGCGCTGTACAATGTCGCGATTGTGCAACAGAAAACCATCGGCAATATCGTGTAAATCGTCCAGCGCCTGTTCGTTGGTGATGGCGGGCGGTTTGCCGCTCAGGTTGCCGGATGTCATCACCAGCGGGTAATTGAGCGCCTGCAACAAGAGATGTTGCAATGGGTTGGCTGGCAGCATCACGCCCACCTCCGTAAGCCCTGGCGCGATGCCCTCACTCAGCGAAGGTACATACTGCTTATCCACCAGTACAATCGGGGCCGCTGGCGTGGTCAGCAGCGAACGCGCCGCGCTCGGCAGCGTTTGCGCCTTGGGCAACATCACCGCCAATGGTTTCGCCGGGCGATGTTTACGCGCCCGCAGCATCGCCACTGCGTTATCGTTGCGCGCATCGCAGGCCAGATGAAAACCACCCAGCCCTTTAACGGCAATAATGCCTCCGGCGTTCAGTTGGGCGACTGCCGCCTGCAAAGCCGCCTCTTTTTCCGCTCGTTCATGTTGGCTCCGCCACTCAAGATGCGGCCCGCATGACGGACAGGCAACAGGCTGGGCATGAAAACGGCGATCGTACGGATCGCGGTATTCGCTGTCGCATTCCGGACACAAGGGAAACGCCGCCATCACCGTAAATGGCCGGTCATAGGGCATAGCGCGAATAATGGTGAAGCGTGGTCCGCAGTGGGTGCAATTGATGAAAGGATAACGGTAGCGCCGCTCGCCCGGGGTATTCATCTCGGCAAGACATGCCGGGCAGGTCGCCGCATCCGGCACGATTTGCGTGTTCATCGCACCGCCTGCGCTCTGACGAATGGCGAAATCCGTCGGTGCGCGCTCCCATATCAACGACGCGTGTTCAACGCTGTCAATGCGCGCCAGCGGCGGGCAATCCTGATAGAGCGCGGCAATAAATTGCGACGGCTCTTCCAGCAGCCGAACGACGACGCCGTCGCCGTCATTACACACGTCGCCGTGTAATTGCAACTGCTGCGCCAGCTGCCAGACAAAAGGACGAAAACCGACGCCCTGTACTTTGCCCCGAATGCGTAGCTGTACGCCGGAAGGTGTGTCTATCGCCATCTTATTTTCCCGCCATCATCGAACCCAGATGCCTGATGGCGCGACGCTTATCAGGCCTACAACCGCACGGACCGTAGACCGGAGAAGGCATTGATGCCGCCATCCGGCAATGCTTTGTGGCGTATTCTACGCGCAATCGCAGAAATCAGAAAAGCAGCGATGCCGTTGAATCCAGCGCCGCACGACGGCGTTTTTCCGCGCTTAGCTGTTCGAGCTTATTGCGGTCAACGCAGATGAGGGCGTGCGTTGGGCAAGCGGCCATACAGGCCGGACCGGCTTCACGGTGGTGACACAGATCGCACTTGTTGGCTTCGGCTTTTTCGGCACGCACGTTCAGCCCCGCGCCGCTATTGCGAACCACCGGACGTACCACCACTTCCATGGCGCCATAAGGACATGCTACTACGCAAGTTTTACAGCCAATGCAGCGTTCCTGCATCACATGAACAAAGCCTTTGTCACGGCTGATGGCGCCATTCGGGCAAACGTTGGCGCACGGCGCGTCTTCACACTGGCGACATAGCGTTGCCGTGGAAACATTCACGCCTTTGATGACATGGATACGAGGTAAAAAGGTTTCAGGGGTCAGCGATGCGCAATCCTGATTTTCCTGATGGGATACGACGCAAGCCACTTCACAGGTACGGCAACCAATGCACTTACTCGCGTCTGCAATGATGAAACGGTTCATCAAATTCTCCAGCAATAACAGATGATGTGCCGATATATACACGAATCGTGCCAATTTTTATTTCATTGTTATTTAAGAATATTATTTCTATTTTCGTGAGCATTTACGTGTCATCGTCACAAGTGTCGATGACACGTAATGTCGCCAGTGGTGGTCAAAATTTGCAGTGATAGCCAGCCAACTCTGCACCGCAACTGGCATCAATCCTGATTAACGCCTGGCAATACGTTACCGCGTATTAAACAGCGCTGCGTAAGGGAAAGATCGTCCGTTTGCGGATTCCTTCCGGCAATAGGTTTGATAATTAATTTACGGCCAGGATAGTGATTAAAACGGGTCAGCGCCGGATAACTCAACCGGCCAAACCAGCCGTGTACGCGCTGCCAGCGGGCGTCCTTCACCTGATATAAATTGGTTATCCAGTAGCCTGAGTCAAACTGCATATCCAACAGTTGCGTGCGCCCATTGCCCTGTAAATCAAGCAAATCATCGACGCCAGTATCGGTCGCGGTATAAAACCCCCACGGTTCAAAGACGCAGGGGCGGCCATTATTGAGAAAGGTGAAAATGATATATTGCGCGCTCGGCGCCAGGCCCAACCCAGGATTGCCCAACCAGATAACCAGATCCTGAATGCCGTTACGATCGAGGTCAGCGCGATAAAATTGCGCATTACCCGCCAAATTAATCAGCATTCTCACCGGGACAACCCACGAATTACCGGCGCTGTCTTTTCCGCTAATCCGCCATTCGTTATCTTTTTTCGGCTCCGGCAATAGCGTCACTCCACTGACTCCGACCTGGCGAAAATGCCAGGTCTGGTCGGGCGATACAGAATAAGGCAGGGTCAACAGCGGCTTCAGCGCACGCTTTTGCGCATATTCACCGTCGCTCATCGGCAGGTAACCGACAAAATCGGTGGCCAGTGCGCGCGCGGCGATGCAGAAAAATAGCAGTCCGCTCCATACGATAATCTTCACGTCCTTCTTACAACCTTTGCCGGGTAACACAAATTCTCCCTAAATATGTGCGCATTTTACGCCTCCGGCGCTTCCAGCGCGGCAAATCCACCGTTTCCCTGCCAGCCTTCCAGGCGCTGATAGACGATATTTACCGCGTCCTTAATCGGTTGAGTCATTGGATAATAAAACCCGACGATATCCGGCTGGATACCAACAAAAATCACCTCGCCGACATCCTCTTTCAGCTGATCGATAAGGTAGTTGAGCGGCATATTGTGGGTGGTCATCATAAACATTTCGGCGATATCATCCGGATCGATAATGCGGATCTCGCCCGGATTAAGTCCCATGTCGGTGGCGTCGACAATCAACAGACGCTGCGGGCGCAGTTCGCGAATCGCCACAATGTCGTTTTCCGGCGCGCTGCCGCCGTCGATGACAACCCAGTTGCCCTTCGGCTGCGCTGCGCACATTTCCGCCAGTAACGGGCCTGCGCCGTCGTCGCCCATCATGCTGTTGCCGACACAGAGTAAAACGTCAGTCACGAAGCCTCCTCACCATCAGGTAGATGGCGCTTTCCTGATGAATGTCATGCAGCATACTGAGCATCAGTTTGCTCCATTCTTGCTGCTGCGGGGTCTGCGCGGCGCGTGCATCATCAAACGCGCGCGCCAGCATTTGCACATGGTTGAAATCGATAACGATCTCGCCATACTTCGGCACGCCTTCCATTTTACGCCGGGCATCGCTACCGGCTTCCAGGGTGGCGATCCACGCCAGATACTCATCCCATGGGCAGGTGAGCGCGGCCTCCAGACAATCGATAACCCCCAGGTGGTGACCAATCGCCAGGCTGTAATAGACAACCTGCTGCGCCTCGGCAGGCGTCGCATCGTTCTCATCAATAAACTTACGGCTCAGTTGACTGAACACCACCTGTTCGCTCATCGGATACGCGCCTCTTCAACAACATGATTGAGATGGGTGACAATTTCGGTTAAACGCGGATCGTTTTCCGCTTCCAGCCAACGCGCCACTTGCTGCTCGCCCTGCCCCAATTGTGTCAGGTAATCATCAGCGATCTGACGACCATAGCGATACCCCGCCAGCCGGCGCGCCGCGCGATCCACCTTCACGCGCAGCGGCTGCACCATATCCGGATGCAGGATCTCTGCGGGCTGATCGTCCAGCTCACCCGGCGCGCGGGCGTGGATTTTCTGCTCCAGCAGGCCAAGCGCCATCGCAAAGCCATACAGCGTGGCGGCAGGCGTTGGCGGGCAGCCTGGAATGTAGACATCTACCGGGACGATTTTGTCGGTACCGCCCCAGACGCAGTAGAGATCGTGGAAAATACCGCCGCTGTTGCCGCAGGCGCCGTAAGAGATACAGATTTTCGGGTCCGGCGCCGACTGCCAGGCGCGCAGCGCCGGAGAGCGCATGGCGCGGGTCACCGCGCCGGTAAACAGCAGAATATCGGCATGACGCGGCGACGGTACTACTTTGATGCCGAAACGCTCGGCATCAAACAGCGGCGACAGCGTCGCAAAGATTTCGATTTCACAGCCGTTACAGCCGCCGCAGTCCACGCGGTAAACGTATGCCGAACGCTTAATATTTTTCAGTAGAGACGCTTTCATGCTGGCGATGGATTCATCCACCGTCATCGGTACCGGAATGCCGTTGGCGTCACGCGGGCCTAATAAATTGCTCATTAGCTGACCTCTTTCATATGGCGAGTCAGTTCAATACGGTCGGACGGCACCAGGCATTTCTGACGCTTACAGTCCGGGCAGGTCTCAAAGCTTTCGCGGTGGTTTTCCGCGCGGCTGTCGCCGTTGTGCGCAAGCAGCGCAATGGCGTAGTCAATCTCTTTCTGTACCGCGAAAGGACGATTGCACACGCGGCAGTTGCACAGCGCAAAGCGGGACTGTTGCAGGAAATCTTCTTTCTTCCACACCGCCAGTTCGTATTCTTGCGACAGTTTAATCGCCGCCGTCGGGCACACCTCTTCGCAGCGACCGCAGAAGATACAACGGCCAAGATTGAACTGCCACGCCAGCTCATTGGTCGCAAGATCGGTTTCCACCGTCAGCGCGTTCGACGGGCAGGCATTAACGCAGGCGGCGCAGCCGATGCACTGCTGCGGATTATGTTCCGGCTTGCCGCGGAAGTTTTTATCAACCGCAATCGGCTCCAGCGGATAAGACGAGGTCGCCGTGCCGGTTTTGATAACTTTTTTGATAAAGGTAAACATGGCGATTCCTTATTTCAGCGGCGAGTTTTTACGCTCAATGCTGTAGCGCTCAAGTTCTTTGTACGGCACGACTTTGCTCTTCTTCTTACGCACATCGACCACGGTCATCCGGTCGGTACAGGAGTAGCAAGGGTCGAGGCTGCCGATAATCAGCGGCGCGTCGGAGACGGTGTTGCCGCGCAGCATATAGCGCAGCGTCGGCCAGTTGGCGTAGGTCGCCGCACGGCAGCGCCAGCGGTACAGCTTCTGGTTGTCGCCGGTCATGCTCCAGTGGATATCGTCACCACGCGGCGCTTCAGCGAAGCCGAGCGCAAAACGGTGCGGAATATAGGTAAAGCCTTCCACCATCAGCGGGCCACCCGGTAGATTATCCAGACCGAAATCGATCATGTTCAGCGCGGTATAAACTTCGTTGATACGGACTTTCAGACGAGAAATCACATCGCAACCCTGCTCGCTATGTACTTCCATCGGCAGCAGACCGTAACCGACAAACGGGTGGTCGGCGCGGGTGTCGCGGGCGTGGCCGCTGGCGCGCACCATCGGGCCGACATTACTGAAGTCGCGGGCAATTTCCGGGTCCAGACGACCGATACCCACGGTACGCTGTTCCATATTCGGCGTGCTCAGCAGCATGTCCACCAGCTCCTGCACGTCACGACGCATCTGCTGCGCCAGTTGACGGGTCTGGATCATGTCCTCTTTGAGCAGATCGCGGCGAATCCCGCCGATCAGGTTCAGTCCGTAAGTTTTGCGCGCCCCGGTCAGTATCTCCGCCATCTTCATGGAGGTTTCACGCACGCGGAAGAACTGCATAAAGCCGGAGTCAAAGCCGGTAAAGTGGCAGGCCAGGCCGAGGTTGAGCAGATGCGAGTGCAGGCGTTCCACTTCCAGCAGAATAGCGCGGATCATCTGCGCACGTTCCGGCACCTGAATGCCCATCGCGTTTTCCACGGAAGTGGTGTAGGCGGTGCTGTGGGCGAAGCCGCAGATACCACACACGCGATCCGACAGGAAGGTGACTTCGTTATAACCCATGCGGGTTTCCGCCAGTTTTTCCATGCCGCGGTGGACATAGAACAGACGGTAGTCGGCGTCGATGATGTTCTCGCCGTCAACAAACAGACGGAAGTGACCGGGCTCATCGGAGGTCACGTGCAGCGGGCCAATCGGCACCACGTTATTTTTCTTGTCACCCAGCTCGTTAATGAACTCGTAGGTTTCCTCATCGGTGGTCGGTGCCGGGCGCTGACGATAATCCATACTGTCTTTACGCAGCGGATAGAGCTCATCCGGCCAGTCGTCCGGCAGCACCAGACGGCGCTCGTCCGGCAGACCGACCGGGATTAAACCGTACATGTCGCGTACTTCGCGCTCACCCCACACGGCAGCCGGCACACGCGGCGTAACGGATGGGAATTCCAGCTTATTGGCATCCACTTCAACGCGGACGGTAATCCAGCACTTCGTGCCCTGCTCCATCGACAGCACGTAATAAACGGCATAGTGGCCGCACAACTGGCGTTCGTCATTACCGAACAGCACCGACAACCACCCACCCTGCTGGTAGTAAAGAAACTCCACCACTTCCGGCAGATAGTTCACTTTTACCGTAATAGTCAGCTGATCTTTGGTCTGCCAGGCTTCGTCCAGCACGACGCCCGGAAACGCCTGGTGCAGCGCCGCAAGGTATTGTTGACCTAATTTTTCTTCAGACATGCTCAAACTCTCTTAAATCACGCCGCCAGCAAGGAGACGAAGGCTAAAAACGCAAACCCAAAACCGGCCCAGGTCACGCGTGAAGTGGCGCAAAAACGCAGTCGCGCCATGCTGTTTTCAAACAGGGCGATCACCAGTACGCCGACAATCAGCTTGACGATGGCAATCACCAGCGCCAGCAACAGTCCGCCTGAGCTGAAGGTTTCCATCTGTCCCCACGGCAGAAACACGCCGACGAACATTTGCAGCACCACCAGTTGCTTAAGGCTGATGCCCCATTTCAGCACCGCAAAGCCGCTACCGCTGTATTCGGTCAACGGCCCTTCCTGCAACTCCTGCTCCGCTTCCGCCAGGTCGAACGGCAGCTTGCCCATTTCGATAAAGGTGGCGAAGGCGCAGGCGCACAGCGCCAGAATCAGCGGAATACTGCGCGCGACAGGCCAGTGATAAATGGTGTCGGCGATATTGCTGATATGAGTTGAACCCGCCACCTGCGCGGCGACCCACAGACCCAGCAGCAGAATCGGCTCCACCAGCACGCCGAGCATCGCTTCACGGCTGGCGCCGATCGCGGTGAACGGACTGCCGGTATCCAGGCCTGCAATAGAGAAGAAGAAGCGCGCGATGGCGAACAGGTAAATCAGGGTGATTAAATCACCCAGTTGCGGCAACGGAGATCCAACGGTGACAACCGGCAGCGCGGTGGCGATAGTCAGCATCACGCCGACCATCACAAACGGCGTCAGGCGAAAAACCCAGCCAGAATCAGCGGGCGCAATACTCTGACGACCGAGCAGTTTGATAATGTCGCGGTACTCCTGCAACACGCCCGGCCCACGGCGATTGTGTAGACGGGCGCGCGCCACGCGAGTAATACCGGACAGCAATGGCGCAACGGCAAATAGCACCAGCGCCTGAATTAACGGATAAAACACACTCATTTTCAGGCTCCTCGTGAAACCACAATCACCACCAGCACCGCCAGCTCAATCAGCGCCAGACGACGGAACAGCACCGCGGCCGCCGCGTTCTGCCAGCCCGGCACCAGCGATACCGGGTTAAGCCATTTACGCAGTTTAAGTACCGGGGCAAAGGCCTCTTTCACCGGCATGGCAAAACCGTGCGCGGTAATCACCATCGACTGCTCATGATCGTAGCCGCACACCCAGGCCGCGCCGCGAGAACGCGACGGCAGACGGTTGCCTTTGAACATCGCCATAATGATGAACGGCAGTAGCGGACAGGCGACCAACAGCAGCGTGATCATCGGCTGCGATACGGTGGTGTGCGCGGTTTCCAGCGGCAACGGTACCGCAGTGGAAATCATCGGCAGCAGCCACGGCGCGGCAACCCCGCCCAGTACACAGCAAATCGCCAATGCCACCACGCTGACGCCCATCAGGATCGGCGCGCAGCTGGCATTTTCAGCTTCCTTCGTGCGCGGCGCGCCAAGGAACGTCACGCCGTAAACTTTCGCCATACACATCACCGCCAGCGCGCCGGTAATCGCCAGGCCAACCGCCAGCAGCGGTCCTAACAGACGACCAACAAACGCGCCGCTGTTGCCCAGTTTGAAGAAGGACTGGTAAATCACCCACTCGCCGGCAAAGCCGTTCAGCGGCGGCAACGCAGCCATCGCCATCAGACCGACCAGCATGGCGATAGAAATAACCGGCATCCGTTTACCAATACCGCCCAGTTTTTCGATATCGCGATGACCGGTACGGAACCAGATGCTGCCCGCGCCCAGAAACAGCACGCTTTTGAACAGGCTATGGTTCAGCAGGTGATAGAGCCCGCCGGTCAGACCCAGCGCGATCAGTACCGGCTGATTGAGAGCAATCCCGGTAACGCCTGCGCCCAGACCGAGCAAAATGATGCCGATATTTTCCAGCGTGTGATAGGCCAGCAGGCGCTGAATGTTATGCTCCATCAGCGCGTACAGACCACCGACAAAGGCGGTGATCATCCCAAGCACCAACAGCGCCACGCCCCACCACAGCGGCGCATTGCCGCCAAGCAGAGATAGCGTGAGAATGCCCAGCAGCCCGATTTTCATCACCACGGTCGAGAACAGCGCGGCGGCGGGAGCGCTGGCGTTGGCGTGCGCCTGCGGCACCCAACCGTGTAGCGGGATAATCCCGGCCAGCAGACCAAAACCGATAACGCCGAGCAGCCAGATATCGGAGCCCAGCGGCAGTTGCTGAGCGCGTTGATCAAGCAGCCCCAGATCCAGCGTGCCGTAGCGCTGCCACACCAGCCAGCAGGCGATTGCCAGCAGCAGCGTACCGAGACGGCCCAGCGCAAACCACAGTTTGCCCTCTTTGCTACCGCCGGTGAGGAACACGGCGCAGAGCGCCATGATTTCCGCCATCACCACCATCGTCCCCAGGTTACTGGCGACCACGGCGCAGACGGCTGCCGCCATCAGCAGGTTGATCAACAGTCCGTTGGCTTTTACCTGTGGATGGCGATGCCAGTCGATATTGAACAGGCTGACGAACAGGCCGCACAGCCCGAGCGTAATCAGCCAGATAGCATTCAGCGGCGTAATTTGCAGCATGTGACCGGTAAACGGCATCACGCCGCTCACCGTAACGGCGCTGGTCAGCGCGGTGAACCCCGCGCCTGCCGTACACAGGCTGCCGACCGCGCCGCCGATACCGGCAATCCAGCCGCTCAGCGCTTTATGAAACGAAAACAGAAACGCCAGAACGGCGGCGGCGGCAAACCACGCGACGCCGCTAGTAATCAGTGAAAGTGAACTCATTATGCATCCCCACTCTGAGCCTGCTGAAACAAGGTGAGATCGCCAAAATCGGTATTAAATGTCAGCTCACGTTTACGTTTGCTGGCGCGGGCGATATCCGTGTTATCCACCAGGTGTAGCGCTTTAGTCGGGCACATCCGCACACAGGCCGGGCCTTGCTCGTCAAAGCTGCACAGGTCGCATTTCACCGCGATAGCGCGTACGCCCGGCACCCAGTCGAGCAACGTACTGACGCGCGCAGGCGCTGGCGGCGCGGGCGGCGCTTTCGGCGTATTGGCGTTCGCCGGAATATGCAGCGGACGGCTGCCGGAAAACTCAATAGCGCCAAACGGACAGGCAATACCGCACAGTTTGCAGCTCACGCACAGGCTTTCATTAAGCTGGACAGCGCCGTCAACGCGATTAATCGCGTTAACCGGGCATACCGTGGCGCATGGCGCATCTTCACAGTGGTGACAAAGCTGCGGCGCAGATTCTTTTTCATTCAGCATCACTTTCAGGCGCGGCATTGACTGCAGGCCATGCTGGCGATGCGTCTCTGAACAGGCGGCCTCACAGGTGTGGCAGCCGATACAGAGAGTGGAGTCAGCAATTACAAAACGATTCACCAGGCATTCCTCAGGTGATTGTCATTTTTGACGAAAACATGCCGTTGAAATGTCATTTTCGACACTTATCGACACGCCCATCCCCAAAACATTCATGACATGGCGCAACGCCATATCGAGAATCAAAGCGGGCAACACCTCAGGCTTATACCGCCGGGCTGTTTCCCTTTACCAATTGACGCAAATTAACCGGCGAGTTGGTTTCTACAGCGGTATAGAGGCTGTCGTAAACGCTGGCGATTTTTTCCAGATAGTGCTCCAGCACCTGCTCGCGATCGCGGTTGTTAACCCGTTCATCAACCTTGCCATCGATATCGAGCTGCGCCTGTGCAATCAATTGCTTATCTTCGCCATCTTTGGTTTCAACGTAGTACTCAATGGTGTGGCTGTTAAAACCATCCGCCAACGCGACGTAAATACGAAAGTGCTCAAACAGGACAAAGCAAAGATCCCTTTCCGGCGCGCAGCTCATTGCGTGATGCAGGCGCGCTTTCGAGAGGGTGATCCCCTGAACCAGCGAGTTGCAGTAAATATGCCACTGGTCCTGTAGGCGACGATGCCGCTGCGCGATGTAATCGGCCTTTTCGCTTATTTCCCAAATAGTCATGTCAGGTTACCCATTTAACAGAGATGCCTGCGTTAAGCATTTTCCATGCCAATTTTTAACTTGTTGTTTTTAATGGCAGACGAGCGCAGTTACTGCCGTTTCGACGCGGTGACGACATGTCATTTCGTCATCGTCGACATTAACCTGCCAGGGGATAAAAATATTGGCATAAATATTGCTTTACAGGGGCAACCACTACGGGAGGCGATATGCACGAAATCACCCTCTGCCAACGGGCACTGGAATTGATTGAACAACAGGCTTCAGCATACGGTGCAAAACGTGTGACAGCCGTCTGGATCAAAATTGGCGCATTTTCTTGCGTGGAAACCAGCGCTCTTTCCTTTTGTTTTGATCTGGTATGCCGCGGCACGATAGCAGAAGGTTGTAAACTGCACCTCGAAGAACAGGAAGCCGAATGCTGGTGTGAGCATTGTCAACAATATGTCACGTTGTTAACCCACCGTGTACGTCGTTGTCCGCAATGTCATAGCGATACGCTGCGAATTGTGGCCGATGACGGCTTACAAATTCGGCGCATAGAGATTGATGAAACTGAAGATTAATGCCGGATAGACGCTCGCGTCGCCATCCGGCAGAAAGCCTGTAACAAGAAAAAGATCAGGAGTAAGCGATGTGTACGACTTGCGGTTGCGCTGAAGGCAACCTTTATATAGAAGGCGATGAACATAATCCGCACTCAGCGTTTCGTAGCGCGCCCTTTGCCCCAGCGGCTCGCCCGGCGCTGAATATTACCGGCATTAAAACGCCTGACTTTACCCCAAGTCAGACCGCAGAAGGCGATCTGCATTACGGCCACGGCGAAGCCGGAACTCACGCGCCTGGTATGAGTCAGCGGCGGATGCTGGAGGTTGAAATCGACGTGCTGGACAAAAATAATCGTCTGGCTGAGCGCAACCGCGCCCGTTTCGCCGCCCGCCAGCAACTGGTGCTCAACCTGGTGTCCAGCCCCGGGTCAGGTAAAACCACCCTGCTGACTGAAACGCTAATGAAATTGAAAGACCGTGTACCGTGCGCGGTGATTGAAGGCGACCAGCAGACAGTGAACGACGCCGCCCGCATCCGCGCTACCGGCACGCCCGCCATTCAGGTCAACACCGGTAAAGGCTGCCATCTTGACGCGCAAATGATCGCCGACGCCGCGCCGCGCCTGCCGCTGGATGACCACGGTATTCTGTTTATCGAAAACGTCGGTAATCTTGTCTGCCCGGCCAGCTTCGATCTGGGCGAAAAGCATAAAGTCGCAGTGCTTTCCGTGACCGAAGGTGAAGATAAGCCGCTGAAATATCCCCATATGTTTGCCGCTGCGTCGCTCATGCTGCTCAATAAAGTCGATCTGCTGCCCTACCTCAATTTTGACGTTGAGAAGTGCATCGCCAGCGCGCGTGAAGTGAACCCGGAGATTGAAATTATCCTGATTTCCGCCACCAGCGGCGAAGGCATGGATCAGTGGCTGGCCTGGCTGGAGGCGCAGCGATGTGCATAGGCGTGCCGGGTCAAATCCGCGCCATTGACGGCAATCAGGCAAAAGTTGACGTCTGCGGCATTCAGCGCGACGTCGATCTCACATTAGTCGGCAGTTGTGATGAAAACGGTCAGCCGCGTCTGGGTCAGTGGGTGCTGGTTCATGTCGGATTCGCCATGAGCGTCATTAACGAAGCGGAAGCGCGCGACACGCTCGACGCGCTACAAAATATGTTTGATGTTGAGCCGGACGTCGGCGCACTGCTGTATGGTGAGGAGAGATAATGCGTTTTGTTGACGAGTACCGTGCGCCGGAACAGGTGATGCAGCTCATTGAACACCTGCGTGAACGCGCCGCCCTTCTTCCTTACACTGCCGAACGTCCGTTGCGCATTATGGAAGTCTGCGGGGGTCATACCCACGCGATTTTTAAATTTGGTCTCGATCAGTTACTGCCCGAAAACGTGGAGTTTATTCACGGCCCCGGTTGTCCGGTCTGCGTGCTGCCGATGGGACGTATCGACAGTTGCGTGGAAATCGCCAGTCATCCGGAGGTGATTTTCTGCACCTTTGGCGATGCCATGCGCGTGCCGGGGAAACAGGGTTCTCTGTTGCAGGCTAAAGCGCGCGGCGCGGATGTGCGTATTGTTTATTCTCCGATGGACGCGCTGAAGCTGGCGCAGGATAACCCGACCCGCAAAGTGGTATTTTTCGGGCTGGGCTTTGAAACCACCATGCCGACCACCGCCATCACGCTACAGCAGGCAAAACAGCGTGACGTGCGAAACTTCTACTTTTTCTGCCAGCACATTACGCTGATCCCGACGCTGCGTAGCTTACTGGAGCAGCCGGACAACGGCATTGACGCCTTTCTTGCGCCAGGCCACGTCAGCATGGTCATCGGCACCGAGGCGTACCAGTTTATCGCCGCCGATTTTAATCGCCCGCTGGTGGTGGCTGGATTCGAACCGCTTGATCTACTGCAAGGCGTGGTCATGCTGGTTGAGCAGAAAATAGCGGCCCTAAGCCAGGTTGAAAACCAATACCGTCGCGTGGTGCCGGATGCCGGAAACATGCTGGCGCAGCAGGCCATCGCCGATGTGTTCTGCGTTAATGGCGATAGCGAGTGGCGCGGTCTGGGCGTGATTGAATCCTCCGGCGTCCACCTGACGCCAGAGTATCAGCGCTTTGACGCCGAAGCGCATTTCCGCCCAGCGCCGCAGCAGGTCTATGACGATCCGCGCGCCCGCTGCGGCGAAGTGCTGACCGGCAGATGCAAGCCGCATCAGTGCCCGCTATTTGGTAAAACATGTAATCCAGAGACCGCGTTCGGCGCGCTGATGGTCTCTTCCGAAGGCGCATGCGCCGCCTGGTATCAGTATCGTCAGCAGGAGTGTGAAGTTTGAACAATATACAACTCGCCCACGGCAGCGGCGGCCAGGCTATGCAACAGTTGATTAATAGCCTGTTTATGGAGGCCTTTGCCAACCCGTGGCTGGCGGAACAAGAAGATCAGGCGCGTCTGGAGCTGGCGCAGCTGACGGCGGAGGGCGACCGTCTGGCGTTTTCTACCGATAGCTATGTGATCGATCCGCTCTTTTTCCCCGGCGGCAATATCGGCAAACTGGCGATTTGCGGTACGGCGAACGACGTTGCGGTGAGCGGCGCGATCCCCCGCTATCTCTCCTGCGGCTTTATCCTTGAAGAAGGACTGCCGATGGAGACGTTAAAAAGCGTGGTCAATAGCATGGCGGCGACCGCGCGGGAAGCGGGTATCGCCATTGTAACCGGCGACACCAAAGTTGTGCAGCGCGGCGCGGCGGATAAATTGTTTATCAACACTGCCGGCATGGGGGCGATTCCCGCCGATATTCACTGGGGCGCGCAAACGCTGAACGTTGGCGATGTGCTGTTAGTCAGCGGTACGCTTGGCGATCACGGCGCCACTATCCTCAACCTGCGTGAGCAACTGGGACTGGATGGCGAGCTGGCGAGCGACTGCGCAGTATTAACGCCGCTTATTCAGACGCTGCGTCATATTGACGGAGTGAAGGCATTGCGTGACGCCACGCGCGGCGGCGTGAATGCGGTCGCCCATGAGTTTGCGGCGTCCTGCGGTTACGGTATTGAATTGTCCGAATCCGCACTGCCGCTCAAACCTGCCGTGCGCGGCGTCTGCGAGCTGTTGGGGCTGGATGCCCTGAACTTTGCCAACGAAGGAAAACTGGTGATTGCCGTTGAACGGCAGGCCGCAGATCGGGCGTTGGCGGCATTACGCGCGCATCCGCTGGGACGTGATGCGGCGCTGATTGGCGAAGTCGTGGAACGCAAAGGCGTTCGCTTAGCCGGACTCTATGGCGTGAAGCGAACCCTTGATTTGCCACACGCCGAACCATTACCTCGTATATGCTAGCAGCCTGTTGGCAGCATACTGTAGGCCGGATAAGACGCATTTGCGTCGACATCCGGCATTAACGCTGCATGAACGCCTGATGGCGCTTTGCTTATCAGGCCTACGGAGTGTGTGACCAGCGAGTTTGCGGTCAGCCATCCGGCAATAACTTACGACTTATACCTATAATTCATTTACCGTTTTCGCACCGTTTTGCGGTATTTTCCTGGAAAAGCAACATGTCGTATACACCCATGAGCGATCTTGGACAGCAAGGCTTGTTCGATATCACTCGTACCTTATTGCAGCAGCCCGATTTGGCGTCGCTCAGTGAAGCGCTTTCGCAACTGGTAAAGCGTTCAGCGCTCGCCGACAGCGCCGGCATTGTGCTATGGCAGGCGCAGTCGCAACGCGCACAATATTATGCGACGCGAGAAAATGGCCGTCCTGTTGAATATGAAGATGAAACCGTACTGGCGCACGGCCCGGTACGTCGTATCCTTTCTCGCCCCGATGCATTGCACTGTAATTTCCATGAGTTTACCGAAACCTGGCCGCAGCTTGCCGCGAGCGGCCTCTACCCTGAATTTGGTCATTATTGTCTGCTTCCTTTAGCCGCGGAGGGCCGTATTTTCGGCGGCTGCGAATTCATCCGTCAGGAAGATCGCCCCTGGAGTGAAAAGGAATATGACCGCCTGCATACGTTTACCCAAATTGTCGGCGTGGTCGCCGAGCAAATTCAAAACCGGGTAAACAATAACGTCGATTATGATCTGTTGTGCCGCGAACGCGATAACTTCCGTATTCTGGTTGCAATCACCAACGCCGTCCTGTCGCGTCTGGATATTGATGAACTGGTAAGCGAAGTCGCAAAAGAGATCCACCACTATTTCAATATCGACGCGATCAGCATCGTGTTGCGCAGCCATCGCAAAAATAAGCTGAATATCTACTCCACCCACTACCTTGATGAGCATCATCCGGCGCACGAACAGAGCGAAGTCGACGAAGCCGGCACGCTCACGGAGCGCGTCTTTAAAAGTAAAGAGATGCTGCTTATCAACCTCAACGAACGCGATCCGCTTGCCCCCTACGAACGCATGCTGTTCGATACCTGGGGCAATCAGATCCAGACGCTTTGCCTGCTGCCGTTGATGTCCGGCAAGACGATGCTTGGCGTGCTCAAACTGGCCCAGTGCGAAGAAAAAGTGTTTACCACCGCCAACCTCAAGCTGCTGCGTCAGATTGCCGAACGGGTAGCCATTGCCGTGGATAATGCGCTGGCCTATCAGGAAATCCACCGTCTGAAGGAACGCCTGGTCGACGAAAACCTGGCGCTCACGGAGCAGCTTAATAACGTCGACAGCGAGTTTGGCGAGATCATCGGGCGCAGCGAAGCGATGTACAACGTGCTAAAGCAGGTTGAGATGGTGGCGCAGAGCGACAGTACCGTGCTAATTCTGGGCGAAACGGGAACCGGTAAAGAGTTGATTGCCCGCGCCATTCACAACCTGAGCGGACGTAGCGGGCGCAGGATGGTAAAGATGAACTGCGCCGCGATGCCGGCGGGGCTGCTGGAAAGCGATTTGTTTGGTCATGAGCGCGGCGCGTTTACCGGCGCCAGCGCGCAGCGGATTGGCCGTTTCGAGCTGGCGGATAAAAGCTCGCTGTTTCTGGATGAAGTGGGCGACATGCCGCTGGAGCTACAGCCTAAGCTGCTGCGTGTCCTTCAGGAGCAAGAGTTTGAACGTCTCGGCAGCAATAAACTGATCCAGACCGACGTGCGGCTGATCGCCGCGACTAACCGCGATCTGAAAAAAATGGTCGCCGATCGCGAATTCCGTAACGATCTCTACTATCGGCTGAATGTTTTTCCGATCCAGCTTCCTCCGTTACGCGAACGTCCGGAAGATATACCACTACTGGTCAAAGCGTTCACCTTCAAAATCGCCCGCCGAATGGGGCGTAATATCGACAGCATTCCCGCCGAAACGCTGCGCACGCTCAGCAGCATGGAATGGCCGGGGAACGTTCGCGAGCTGGAGAATGTCGTCGAGCGCGCCGTGCTGCTGACGCGCGGCAATGTGCTACAACTGTCGCTGCCGGATATTACCGCCGTAACGCCCGATACCTCGCCTGTTGCGACTGAAAGCGCCAAAGAAGGCGAAGATGAATATCAGCTTATTATACGCGTGCTGAAAGAGACCAATGGCGTAGTGGCTGGACCAAAAGGCGCGGCGCAGCGTCTGGGGCTTAAACGAACCACCCTGCTGTCGCGTATGAAGCGATTGGGTATTGATAAAGACGCGTTAGCGTAACGGGTTGCCGGATCTGATCCGGCCTGGAGATGATGCGCGTCGTAGGCCTGGCGCTTCCCCTTCACTTCTTGCGCTGATATTTTTCCGGCAATTCCGGAACGGGGCGCTTATCGTCGATAAGGTGCCGCACGGTCAGGACAGGGTGTCGCCAAAGCATTCGCGGACCTGCCCAACGCATAATCTGCTTCATCTCCTCGCGTTTAGCCGGCTGATAGCAGTGCACCGGGCACTGCTTACAGGCGGGTTTTTCCTCGCCAAATACGCACTTATCAAGACGTTTTTGCGCGTAGGCGAACAGCGCGTCGTAATGCCCCTGCACCGCTGACGCCTGTGGGCACTGGCTTTCATACAGCGCGATCATTTTTTTGATCGTCAGTTTTTCACGAGCGATACGTTTACCAGGCATCGTGCTCTCTCCGAATATTAAGTTGTATTTATTTTACACCTTATCCCTCTTTAGCACTATCACTGCATATCGTCGCCATTACGCAAATAAGAATTATTTTCATTTATTCATACCTTGTGCTATATAACATAGCAAATGCTATATTCGATGATTAATTAACCACATTGTTGCGAGGGATACTATGACGAATCTACATCGTCTGAAAACACTCCTGATTGCCGGTATTGTCGCGATACTCGCGCTATCGCCAGCCTATGCAAAAGAGAAATTTAAAGTCATCACCACGTTTACCGTTATTGCCGACATGGCGAAAAACGTGGCGGGCGACGCAGCGGAAGTCAGCTCAATTACCAAGCCCGGCGCTGAAATCCATGAGTATCAGCCAACGCCCGGCGATATTAAACGAGCGCAGGGGGCACAGCTTATCCTCGCGAATGGTCTGAACCTGGAGCGATGGTTCGCCCGCTTTTATCAGCACCTTTCCGGCGTACCGGAAGTCGTCGTCTCCACCGGCGTCAAACCGATGGGCATTACCGAAGGCCCGTATAACGGTAAACCGAACCCGCACGCCTGGATGTCGGCAGAAAACGCGCTGATTTATGTCGATAACATTCGCGACGCCCTGGTGAAGTACGATCCGGATAATGCGCAGATCTATAAGCAAAACGCCGAACGCTATAAAGCGAAAATTCGCCAGATGGCCGATCCGTTGCGTGCCGAGCTGGAAAAAATTCCCGCCGATCAGCGCTGGCTGGTCACCAGTGAAGGCGCGTTCTCTTACCTGGCGCGCGATAACGACATGAAAGAGCTTTATCTCTGGCCAATTAACGCCGATCAACAGGGGACGCCAAAACAGGTGCGTAAAGTGATTGATACCATTAAAAAGCACCATATTCCCGCCATCTTTAGCGAGAGTACGGTTTCCGATAAACCGGCCCGTCAGGTCGCGCGTGAATCCGGCGCGCATTATGGCGGCGTGCTGTATGTCGATTCTCTGAGCGCCGCTGACGGCCCTGTGCCAACCTATCTGGATCTGCTGCGCGTCACGACCGAAACCATCGTCAACGGCATTAACGACGGACTGAGGAGTCAACAATGAGTGAATCTGCGATTACCGTTGATCAAGTCACGGTGACGTATCGCAACGGTCATACCGCCCTACGGGACGCCACTTTTCAGGTGCCTGGCGGTTCAATCGCCGCGCTGGTAGGCGTAAATGGTTCCGGTAAGTCTACGTTATTTAAAGCGTTAATGGGCTTTGTGCATCTTGCGCAGGGCGATATCACTATCCTGCAACAGTCAGTCAACAAGGCGCTGAAAAAAAACCTCATTGCTTATGTTCCGCAATCGGAAGAAGTGGACTGGTCATTTCCGGTGCTGGTAGAAGATGTGGTGATGATGGGACGCTACGGCCATATGGGCTGGCTACGCCGCCCCACTGCGCATGATCACGCCTGTGTTGACGCCGCGCTGGCGCGGGTGGATATGCAGGAGTATCGTCACAGGCAGATTGGCGAGCTGTCCGGCGGGCAGAAAAAACGTGTGTTTCTTGCCAGGGCCATCGCTCAGGATGGACAGGTAATCCTGCTGGATGAACCTTTTACCGGCGTAGATGTAAAAACCGAAGCGCGAATCATCGATCTACTGCGGGAACTGCGCGATGAAGGCCGCACGATGCTGGTCTCAACGCATAATCTCGGCTCCGTCACCGAGTTTTGCGACTATACGGTAATGATTAAAGGAACCGTACTGGCCAGCGGCCCTACCGAAACCACGTTTACCGCCGCGAATCTGGAACAGGCGTTTAGCGGCGTTCTACGTCATATCGCGCTAAGCGGAGGTGAAGAGCACATCATCACCGATGACGAGCGCCCCTTTATTTCCCGGCGCGTGGCCAGCGGAGGAAAATCGTCATGAACTGGCTTGTTGAGCCGTTTGGCTACCAGTATATGCTCAACGCGATGTGGGTCTCCGCGATGGTGGGCGGTCTGTGCGCGTTTCTCTCCTGCTATTTGATGCTCAAAGGCTGGTCGCTCATTGGCGATGCGCTATCTCACTCTATTGTGCCTGGCGTCGCTGGCGCCTGGATGTTAGGGCTGCCCTTCTCGCTCGGCGCGTTTCTTTCCGGCGGACTGGCGGCAGGCAGTATGCTCTTTCTTAACCAACGCTCACGCCTGAAAGAAGACGCGATTATCGGGCTTATCTTCTCCTCTTTTTTTGGCGTCGGCCTTTTTATGGTGTCGCTCAATCCGATGTCGGTGAATATCCAGACGATTATTCTCGGCAACGTGCTGGCGATCGCGCCAGCGGATATTGCGCAACTGGCGATTATCGGCGCAGTCTCGCTGACGATTCTGCTGTTAAAGTGGAAAGATCTGATGGTCGTCTTTTTCGATGAGACCCATGCGCGTTCTATCGGGCTTAATCCGGGTCGACTAAAGCTGTTGTTTTTCACTCTATTGTCCGTCTCTACCGTAGCGGCCCTGCAAACCGTTGGGGCGTTCCTGGTGATCTGTCTCGTCGTCACGCCGGGCGCGACGGCCTGGTTACTCACCGACCGTTTTCCACGTCTGCTCATGATTGCCGTCGTGATTGGCAGCCTGACCAGTTTTCTGGGCGCATGGCTTAGCTACTGGCTGGATGGCGCCACTGGCGGAATTATTGTCGTCATGCAAACCTTACTGTTCATCACGGCCTTTATTTTCGCCCCGAAACACGGTCTGTTAGCTAACCGTCGACGCGCCCGCCTGCAGAAGGAGCCGACATGTTCTTAACAACGTTACTGGAACCCTTTCAGTTTGATTTTATGGTGAACGCCCTTATGGTTTCGGTCATTGTGGCGATTCCCTGCGCCTTGCTGTCCGTGTTTTTAGTGTTAAAAGGCTGGGCGTTAATGGGCGACGCAATGAGTCATGCGGTATTCCCCGGGGTCGTGCTGGCATATATTGTGGGGATCCCCCTGGCGATTGGCGCTTTCATTGCCGGATTATTTTGCGCTATCGCGACCGGCTATCTGGACGATAACAGCCGCATCAAACGTGATACGGTGATGGGCATCGTCTTTTCCGGGATGTTTGGCGCAGGTCTGGTGCTCTATGTTTCTATTCAATCGGAAGTGCATCTGGATCACATCCTGTTTGGGGATATGCTGGGCGTATCGCTGGGGGATATCGTACAAACGTCGGTTATTGCACTGGGTATTGCGTTAATCATAGGGCTGAAATGGAAAGATCTCCTGCTACACGCTTTTGACCCGCACCAGGCGAAAGCCAGCGGGCTGAATACCACGCTACTGCATTATGGCCTGCTATGTATGATTGCGCTGACTATCGTCGCCACGCTGAAATCGGTGGGCATTATTCTGTCGATCTCACTGCTTATCGCCCCCGGCGCAATTGCCATTTTGCTGACGCGACGCTTTGCGCGCGCGCTGGGATTAGCGGTGAGTCTGTCAGTTATTACCGCTTTTGCGGGCGTCTATCTGTCTTTTTATCTTGATAGCGCGCCAGCGCCGACCATCGTGGTATTATTTGCCATCGTGTTTATTGCGGCATTTATTTACGCAACATGGCGCGACAGGCGTAATGAAATCGTACCAGAGGCGCAAGGTTAACACTTTTTTGCCTGCTATTCAGGAAACATACGGTCATAATATAGAGTAGTTTTATGGCGCTGGAAGGATTTCCTCTGGCAGGTAACCTCATAATTTCATTACGGTTTAAGCAAAGACTTATATTCAGCTATCCTTTTTTTATGAGCGGATATAGAGAGTTTTTTATCGTTTAGCATAACGGCATTGTTATCGAATCGCTCATAAAGCGTTTCATTCTTTTTGTTTACTATACTGCTTCCCGCCGCCGGATTGGCCTGCACATATTCATTTAATCGTTGTACGCCTTGAGTATGTTTGTAAAAACTCACCGGCAGATAGCGGTCTGCTTTATCGGACGGGAGAAAAGGTTCTTCACCACACAGACGTTCACAAATATTATCTTCATGAATTTTTACTAAGTTCATAAATTCAAGCTGAAGTTTTTTGGCGAGCGCCAGGCTAAAAATACCGCATTCAGAAGAGCTTCGTTGAATGTCCAGCTCGACCATAGCAAAATAACAATCAGGCAGTTGTTCACGTTCAAGAGCTGCTTTGGTCCTCAACGCCAGTAAAGCAGGTCCAAAAGCGCTACACGCTGCTGGTTCGAACAAAATCACCGATGTCTTTCCGTCCATAACTCTAAAATCGACGACTGAAATATGGATACCTGAACTTCCCATATTTACGAGAAATCGGGCAGATTCAACGCCTTCCATTCTGGTCTCCTTTATAGAGGAAACAAGCTCATGGACTGACATAACAAATTTAAGATTTAACTCTGGATACTTCTTATTGGCCTGTGCAACAAGAAAAGGCATCATTTCGAGATCGGTTTCCTCGTAACTGATATGAATCCAGCTGCCATCTATAATTTCACTTTCCAGACGCTCAACAATACAGGTCAATGCTTCGGTGTTTAGCTCCCCGCTGACGTCAGGCTGAGGCGATAAACTCGCCCCCATATTACGAGCCGTAGGACTTAGCATACTTTTCCCTCCACATGATAGCTCCTGCACCGAAAATATCATCTTTAACTTTTCAGATTCAATATATTGCCCGCAAAAATATGCCTCAATGATTGAGCCAGGCAACCAATCACCTCCAGATGATTATATATAAGAATTACTACTCAAAAAATCTTTTTTATAATAAAAGCTCAACACATGGTCATAAATGATAAAAAATATTTTAATTCATTCCTACCGCAATCGGTAACGCGCAATTATCGTCAAGTACACCAGGGTTATGTGCAAAAGCAGTGCGCTGTAAATGCGCGTCTAGTTTCAGTCCCCGGAACAGCGATAGCGGTGAAGAGTCCATCCCCAAACGATACATAACCTTCTTACGATAAATACTGACGGTTTTTGTTCCCAGACCAAATTTTTTCGCCAGTTCAATTGCTGGATGTCCGGAGGATAATAATATCAGCAGCGCATATTTCGCCTGAGTGACGCCGGGAGGTAGATTCCACCAGGCGTATTGATTGATATTAAACAATACCTCTTCCGGCGTCTCGCCGACATTAAAAGCATACGTAGCAGCCACGGTTTTCTTTTGTGGCCTGTGGCAGAAACGCAGCCAGGCTTCCGGAAGACGGAGCTTCTCTCGATCCGAGCGGATAGCGCAGGATAGTTCGTCTTTTAAAACATAATCCATAACGCCAAAATATTGCAGCACACAGCGATCGATATAATACAAGCGATCTGCCACTACCAAAACTTTACGGTTCTGCAACCGCGCCTGCAACGCATGAAAAAGATAAACATGCTCATGCGGGTTCAAAGCTAAAATCAGCCCGGCGTCCGGCATATCGGATAGAGAATGCAAAAGTGCGGTTAATGAGTTACACGTTTTAACGCACTTTTCCGGATATTTTTGCTTAAAAATAGACTGAAGGGCATAACAATTAGTCCAGTTAATACCGTATATAATTACATTTCTCATTTATTTATCCTTTTTTGAAAACTGACTACAGCTTCGGTAATAATTTTTCTTCCTGGGCGACTACTGCGCAAGTAGATAACGCCTTCTTACTACAAAGGTAATAAGACCAGATACGTTATTACATGCGCAATGTCGTTACCGAAATGAATTCCTTTTACAAATCTGATAATGATTAAATTTGCTGTTTTACTTTACTGTAATCTCTTAGAGTACAACGATTGCCCGACGCCTGGTGGCCATGTATGTCTGACAATGAACGCTTTCGATTCCCTTTCATTAACTATATATCACTGGTGTAGCGATACTGAAATATACACTACGATTAAAAAAATATTTGGTATCTGTAACGCAAACAGATAGTAACGTTTAAAATAATTTCACAAATCAATGGTTCATCGTACGCATAAAGCTAAGCGGTGTAATCTTAAAATGCCGTTTAAAAATAGCGATAAAATAAGAAGGCGTATCATAGCCACACATCGTCGCGACTTGTGAAATATTTCCAGCCCCCATACGTAATAATTTTATAGCCTGATTCATACGAGCATCCAGGTATATTTTGCTAAAACTCACCTCTTCAGCGGCCAGTTTTCGCTTCAGACTTGATACGCTCATAAACAGCTTTCCTGCCACCTCAGCCTGTGACCATTTGCGGGTGAGATCGCTGATAATAATGTTATAAACTTTCTCTTTTGTCGTAATTTTTATTGCTCGCTCAAGGAAATCAAACCCACCGGGCTTACGTACAAATGCCGATATAAGATACATCAATGAGAAATATGAATAATCATGATCATCAATACTCACATTACTACAAACCCGTGGACATGCCACACCATGCAAAATAGAGTCAAAAGTATCACTCATCCCTGGCAACAAGTCCGCATGAAAAAAATACTTTGGTTTCGTTTTTAATGATAGCTCTCGATCATTGTAGTTTCTTGTACTGTAAAAAACTTTGTAGAATTTTTGCATTAAGTCATAGGAAACTTCCAGTGAAGAAAAATCAATATGCCCTTCTATTTCGCTCATACTAAGCGTGATTGTTTGATCTTTTTCCAATAAAAATAAACACGGCGCAGATTGTTCGATGAACTCCCCAAATTCGTTTTCAATTCGCAAACTGCCTTTATTAAGTTTAAACAATAAGCAGTTTGCGACATAATAGTCTCTTACGTCAGCTAATCCATTTATTAATGGAAATTTGTTCGGCTGTTGAAGGTGATTATTGCTAATGGCCTCAACTGATTTATTCATTGAAGGCAATACCATATTTTATCCTGTGTGCTATAAGGAACTCAAAATCGTTATATTCTTATAAACAAATAATTAAAACTCACAGTGATGATTTAAATCCGATTTTTTTATTATTATAGCCAATAATTACATTCCAACGCGCGTTCATTTTGTCACAAAAAGATACTCTTACAAACTTTATGCACAATTTTGTAATGGAAGCTTACAATATTAATATAATCCTTTCAGAATAAAACGCCTGGCAGAGACCTTAATAATCCATATACATCAATAAGATAGATACACTGGCATGGTGCATTACTTGCTGATATATACACCATACCTTATCACAAATCGCCAGCAATGGGGGTTCACCAGTCAATTGCCTCTTTGTTTTCCCCGCCCGATAAAATAATCTCCTGCATCCAGGAGGTCATTTGTGACTGTGCATTCATTGTACCAACTAATACCCCGTTTAAAGCCTCATATAAATGGGTGCCCGGTTCAACTTTTGCTAACATGTTTTGTAGCATAGCCGTTTGCTGCTCAAAAGAAACAAAAGCCGAATCACCACTTTTAGGATCTTTGAAGGCATTCATCTCTTGATAAATGCTATCTTTAAGCGTTTCAGAAGAGGCTGACTCAGGGAGCGCCAAAAGTCGTTGGTAGAATGCATCATAAAGATCAACGTCGCCGCCATTGCTTAAAGGCGCGCTATCCACATTATTCAGCATAGCGGCCCTGGCACTCAACGAAACCACACCCGTCGCTTCAGTGTCCGCTGTCGGGACCAAATAAGAAGTCGGAATCGTACCCGGTATCACCTTATAACCTCCATTTTACAATGCTTGCGTTTTTGTCTTCCATTCATCAATAAGTGCGTTAATGGCGTTATCAGAAATCGTCCGGCAGTCTTGTGGAAGTTCATCAAGATGATGCTTAATGACGCCTACTGCCGTTTCAACAAATTGTTCAGGTGAAAATTCTGCGATCTGATCGCCGCAACTCATGATAAAGCGCTGTTCCTGATGATATTTAAGATTAAAAGTGCCAGGCCAGTTCTCCATAAGCAACACCATCAGTTTTTGGTGATCTTTTTTCGCATTAACTGGTAGTGTTAAAAAAAGTTGCCCCTCAGGCTTATCGAAATCCCTCAGCCACTCATCCAGGACGGTTAAAAGCGTTTCGGGATGGTCGACTGCAGCTGAAAATAACTCGCGGGCATAAATCTGTATTTTTTCCATCCACTTCCAGGCCATTGTCTGATTATCAGTAAGATAAGCGGCGACCTGCTGTAACGCGTCTATCATTCCCTGCTCGTAACCTTCCTGATAGGCGTACATCCGCAAGGTCTTTGCCTCTTCTTCCGCCTCTCGCAAAATACGCTTAGCCCGTTGATGCGCCTGCTGTTCTAATCTTTCAATAGAGAAATAACGTTCCAGCGTTTTACGCTTTATCAGTATCCCCTCAACAGGCGAAAGCGGGGACGGAATTGGGATATTTTTGAGCATATTGTAAGGCCAGTAGCAAAATTGACATTTCTACAGCATCCTGCTTCGATGCCTCCTCAATAAATGGAGGAAAAAGCAAAGGAAAACGCTGTGCTAAAGATTCAGGTAAAAATTCATTCAGGGCATTTAACTGTGCATACCCGACGCTAAGTAAAAACCGGTGATTCGGCGCCTTATTGCAGACAGATAAACTTGTTCCCTGATGCATTGCCAAAAATGCTTGCGCCCAATCCGGCAGGCCAAGCAAGGCTCCCTGCCTTGCCAGATCGGCTCTCAGTTTATGGCAACCGAGTAAATACGCTACTTGCGGCAGTCGGCGCCACTGACGCAGCCACAGCTGCGTCAGTGAGTTTTGAATACACTCCTTTTCTCCGTTCTTAAGCCGCCATGCCGCCAGTATTAACTCATTTGCCGCCGCCCTGGCGGCGGGTCTGACAATCATTTCCGGCGCTATCTGCAACCGCTGAGGATGGATATACGATAACGGATCAAAAATGATTCTTTGCCAGATAATGGGTAATGGCTGCCTATTCATTTGACGATTTCGCCTTATCATCAGCCGTTATGCCTTTCTTATTGCGGGCATAATGGTTTTTGTAATACCAGACGCCAAAGCCTGCTGACATCACGGATAACAAAATAATCAACACAATCCAACTGGTTGCAAAAGAATTACGTTTTACTGGTGTGCCGGGAGCCTGTAATTGGGCATCAGAACGTTCTGACAACACAACAGAAATGTTGTCATAATCCACATCGGCAAAACTATTCTTTAAGAAACGCTTGATATCGCTGATCTGATGCGCAAGCGGCGAACCTCGTTCATATACGGCTAATGCCGACAGATGAACAGGTTTTGGCGGACGGCCATTTTCACCAGCATCAATATCATAACTAATATGGACCCTGGCGGAGAGCACGCCCTCCATCGTCTGTAATGACTGTTCCAGTCGCTGTTCAATAGCCGAATATAACCTGGCCTTTTCAGCTCGCGGAGAGGATACCAGCGAATCCGCCGGGAACATCTGCGCTATTTCCACCCGTGGCCGGGGAGGAAGCTGATAAGTTTTAATCCAGTACACCGCAGCGGTAAAATCAGGCTCAGCAACGGTAATGCTATAGCCCAATTTTCCGCTATCAATTTTATTCGCCTCTATATTGTGCATTTGCAGAACGGCAATGACCTCATTAGCCTGTTCCTGGTCCAGTCCTTTTAAAAGATCCTTATCCTTACAGCCGGCAAGGGTCATTACCAGCAGAAAGGTATATAGATATCGACGAATCATGAGCGTAATAGCGTTTCAACAGCCCCGACTCCTTTACGAGTAAGGGTACTTACCATAGAAACATACAGGTTATAATCTGAAATCATCTCTTGCGAAATAGCCAGCTCTTTAGGATCCGTCACCAGATTAGGGTCCTCAATCCTGTTGGTAATCGTCTGTTTATCCACAGCCGTGGCAATCGCCGAACCAGAAAAAGCCTGGAGTAGCCGGTCATCCAGCGAGACAATGTCCGTTTCCATAGACCTGATATTGACCGCCTGCCCTATAACGGCATTCTCAGGGACAATAGTTGCAATCGACATAATCCACCTTATAACTGATTAACGGAAGTTCTGAATAATGGCAGCATCAATATCCTTAAAGACTTTTACCGTGTTCGATTGCGCGTTACGGTACAAGTTATATTCCGAGAGCTTACTCTGATACGCCGCCAGTAGCGCCGGATCGGAGGGTTTTGCTGCTAATTTATCCAGCGCCTCTGTTACCTGCGTTTGTAGATTATCAACGCCTGTATCAAATTTTGCTGAAACTTCATCCAGATAGCCTGACCAAGGTGTTGGCATAATGACTTCCTTATTTGCGTTAAATTAAAGTGGGCTTGGGAAATACCAATGGCCTGGGCTCATTTTGATATAACCTTCCGCCCCGTACTGAAATGAGCGTCCCTTGAGCCAGTCATCTTTTAATTCGATCGCAAACTGCACATAGCGTCCTCCCCATGTGCGGTAATAGCTATCGACAAATTGACGAGCTCTGAGTATTTCTACATCATCGAGCGCCCCCTGAATAACAAACGTTACGCCCCCCTTATGATTCCTGCGGGAATAAGGTAACGCCTGCTGTTTTAGCCCCGCTTCCGCCTGGCCTGCTGCGGTAACATCGTCCATCAACGTGATGTTGACCGAATCCGCGTAGGGCATTAGCGCTCTCAGCTTTTGACTTAACACCTCGAGCTCTTTCTTGCTCATCGTGTTTCGCTGGCGGCTTAGCCAGAAAACGGGTTTACGCGGCTCATCGAAATGAAGCCGATAATAAGCCAGCTGCGGATAATAGGTATCCAGCCAGGTAGAGATACGCTTATTTTCTTCGTTTTCGTTAATCACTCGCGCATTTTTATCATAATCGCCCCTCGCTAAAACCTGACGAGCCCACAGCGTATCTCTTTCATTTTGCGCAGCGACATAGAGCATTTTGTCCCGTCCTGGCAACACCTGAAAGCGCTCCTTCTCCTGCCCCAATAACGAATCGAGCTCTGCGGCCTGCCGCTGCGGCGAGTTAAGTAACCATAACGTCCCCACCGTCCCAATTCCCAATATAAAAAACCCGGCCAGTGCTGCTACAATTCCGTTTTTAAAACGCGGCTCGTTCTTTTTTGCAGACGTTTCTAACTTCTCAGGCTGCTCGGGCACCCACGGCTCGCTTTCCGGGCGAATCAGGATAAGCAATTCACCGACCTGTATTGGTGTATTTAATTGCACCGAACGAGATTCAGAATTTCCTTCTTTCAGCTCATGGAGTATAATTTCGGTCGCATCCGTATCCACCTGGATTTCAAAATTTACTCCGCCATGGTCCAGCGGGATAAAAAAGCTATCGGCAGGTATATCAGGGAGTTGGCCTGAAGCAGTGAGCGCATCACTCTGACCTACCACAAAGAGTGTTCGGCCTGTCAGCAATGGAAACTCACAGCCGTTCAGTGAGCTGTTAAGTAATCGAACTATGTATGGCCCTGGGCTTGTTATCGTCTTCTCTTTTGATGTTTCCATATATACTGTTAGCGATGTCTGTCGTTCTCGATAGCAGCAGAGTACCGCACAGGACACAGGGATTCCTGATGAAAATAGAATGAAAAGTGAGAAATAAAATCAATTTATTCTGTATAATGCGTCTCAACACATATTAAAAGAACCATCATCCCCATTGGGGCTTAAACTACTGTAGATAAATTACCCAAATTTGGGTTCTTTTGGTGTAACAATCAGACCATTGCCAACACACGCTAATAAAGAGCATTTACAACTCAGATTTTTTCAGTAGGATACCAGTAAGGAACATTAAAATAACATCAACAAAGGGATAATATGGAAAATGTAACCTTTGTAAGTAATAGTCATCAGCGTCCTGCCGCAGATAACTTACAGAAATTAAAATCACTTTTGACAAATACCCAGCAGCAAATTAAAAGTCAGGCTCAGCAGGTCACCATCAAAAATCTTTATGTAAGCAGTTTCACTTTAGTTTGCTTTCGGAGCGGTAAACTGACGATTAGCAATAATCATGATACGATTTACTGTGACGAACCTGGGATGTTGGTGCTCAAAAAAGAGCAGGTAGTTAGCGTGACGCTTGAAGAGGTCAATGGCCACATGGATTTCGATATACTCGAGATACCGACGCAACGACTTGGCGCTCTCTATGCACTTATCCCAAACGAGCAGCAAACCAAAATGGCGGTACCCACAGAGAAAGCGCAGAAAATCTTCTATACGCCTGACTTTCCTGCCAGAAGAGAGGTATTTGAACATCTGAAAACGGCGTTCTCCTGTACGAAGGATACAAGCAAAGGTTGCAGTAACTGTAACAACAAAAGTTGTATTGAAAATGAAGAGTTAATTCCTTATTTTCTGCTGTTCCTGCTTACTGCTTTTCTCCGACTCCCGGAGAGTTATGAGATCATCCTTAGCTCAGCTCAGATAACGTTAAAGGAGCGCGTTTACAACATTATATCTTCGTCACCCAGTAGACAGTGGAAGCTTACGGATGTTGCCGATCATATATTTATGAGTACGTCAACGCTCAAACGGAAACTTGCAGAAGAAGGTACCAGCTTTAGCGACATCTACTTATCGGCAAGAATGAATCAGGCAGCAAAACTTTTACGCATAGGCAACCATAATGTTAATGCTGTAGCATTAAAATGTGGTTATGACAGCACGTCCTACTTCATTCAATGTTTCAAAAAATATTTTAAAACTACGCCATCGACATTCATAAAAATGGCGAACCATTAACATTTTTTGTATCTGTCACTCAAGTAAAGATTTTTATTAAAATTGTAATAATTTAAAATTCAGACTGCGCATTAACACGCTATATCAGGATGGGAGGCTATTCAATATCATTGTTCTGTCAGGAAGACAGCTTATACTGATATCTCTGGTAATTTAAAGTAAGGCTGATTATATAACACGATTTTTGTGAACTTGTCATCGCTATGATGACTGGTAAATCGATATTGCCTTATTCACAGCGTAACAATCCATCCAGATGACACTATCTCCTTCCGGCTTTAACCCTGTGGATTAAGGCCGGCATTTTATTCATATTTATACATCATCCGTTCCCTCTGGGAACTATTTGCCTGAACGGTCTACACCGAAACAGTCACGCTTGTTAGCTTCTGCCTGGCATACCTCTTCTCTTCCTCCTGATATCGATATAATGCCTGGGGGACAGCCTGAGGATGATACTGCTCATAACCCTCCTGCCTTTTGACTTTATAGCTGAAGGGAGTAAAGAAAAGACGATATCATTATTTTGCAAAAAAATATAAAAATAAGCGCACCATTAAAAATGGTCTTTCATTTATATTTTGACATCTAAGACAAATTACACTCTTAAACTTTCAACGAATGGTCATTTAGTGGAAACCTTCGAGAAAAATAGTTCTGATGGTGTAATTATCAGACCATTAACCATGAAGATATAATAAGCAGCATTTACACCCCAAAAAAATGCAGTAAGATAGCTACAAAACTAATCTCTATAGCAATGAGGCCAAGTTAAATATGTAAATATTTAGATGCCCGGCGCTGCCCCTCTCTGCACCAGGATATACGGCAGCGTCCATTCGATAATCACGGTTAGTTATAACAATATTATTACCAACATGTCAGTTATTTAAAGCACAGACATAAGCTAAATAATCAAATGTTAAAAACATATAAACCCGAGCCCGTAGAATATGACATTAAGCTCATAATAAAAGCTCAACCTGACCGTTAGTACTAATAGCAGAATTACTGAAACCGTAGATTCTATCCTAACGACTTGTATTAACTATTATAACTTTTCACCCTGTAAGAGAATACACTATTATCATGCCACATTTTAATCCTGTTCCTGTATCTAATAAAAAATTCGTCTTTGATGATTTCATACTCAACATGGACGGCTCCCTGCTACGCTCAGAAAAGAAAGTCAATATTCCGCCAAAAGAATATGCCGTTCTGGTCATCCTGCTCGAAGCCGCCGGCGAGATTGTGAGTAAAAACACCTTACTGGACCAGGTATGGGGCGACGCGGAAGTTAACGAAGAATCTCTTACCCGCTGTATTTATGCCTTACGACGTATTCTGTCGGAAGATAAAGAGCATCGTTACATTGAAACACTGTACGGACAGGGCTATCGGTTTAATCGTCCGGTCGTAGTGGTGTCTCCGCCAGCGCCGCAACCTACGACTCATACATTAGCGATACTTCCTTTTCAGATGCAGGATCAGGTTCAATCCGAGAGTCTGCATTACTCTATCGTGAAGGGATTATCGCAGTATGCGCCCTTTGGCCTGAGCGTGCTGCCGGTAACCATTACGAAGAACTGCCGCAGTGTTAAGGATATTCTTGAGCTCATGGATCAATTACGCCCCGATTATTATATCTCCGGGCAGATGATACCCGATGGTAATGATAATATTGTACAGATCGAGATAGTTCGGGTTAAAGGTTATCACCTGCTGCACCAGGAAAGCATTAAGTTGATAGAACACCAACCCGCTTCTCTCTTGCAAAACAAAATTGCGAATCTTTTGCTCAGATGTATTCCCGGGCTTCGCTGGGACACAAAGCAGATTAGCGAGCTAAATTCGATTGACAGTACGATGGTTTACTTACGCGGTAAGCATGAGTTAAATCAATATACCCCCTATAGCTTACAGCAAGCGCTTAAATTGCTGACTCAATGCGTTAACATGTCGCCAAACAGCATTGCGCCTTACTGTGCGCTGGCAGAATGCTACCTCAGCATGGCGCAAATGGGGATTTTTGATAAACAAAACGCCATGATCAAAGCTAAAGAACATGCGATTAAGGCAACAGAGCTGGACCACAATAATCCACAAGCGTTAGGATTACTGGGGCTAATTAATACGATTCATTCAGAATACATCGTCGGGAGTTTGCTATTCAAACAAGCTAACTTACTTTCGCCCATCTCTGCAGATATTAAATATTATTATGGCTGGAATCTCTTCATGGCTGGTCAGTTGGAGGAGGCCTTACAAACGATTAACGAGTGTTTAAAATTGGACCCAACGCGCGCAGCCGCAGGGATCACTAAGCTATGGATTACCTATTATCATACCGGTATTGATGATGCTATACGTTTAGGCGATGAATTACGCTCACAACACCTGCAGGATAATCCAATATTATTAAGTATGCAGGTTATGTTCCTTTCGCTTAAAGGTAAACATGAACTGGCACGAAAATTAACTAAAGAAATATCCACGCAGGAAATAACAGGGCTTATTGCTGTTAATCTTCTTTATGCTGAATACTGTCAGAATAGTGAGCGTGCCTTACCGACGATAAGAGAATTTCTGGAAAGTGAACAGCGTATTGATAATAATCCGGGATTATTACCGTTAGTGCTGGTAGCCCACGGCGAAGCTATTGCCGAAAAAATGTGGAATAAATTTAAAAACGAAGACAATATTTGGTTCAAAAGATGGAAACAGGATCCCCGCTTGATTAAATTACGGTAAAATCTGAGAGAGGAGATATGCATTATTTTTTTATCATCGTAATCTGGTTGCTTAGCATAAATACGGCATGGGCTGATTGCTGGCTTCAGGCTGAAAAAATGTTCAATATTGAATCCGAACTACTTTACGCTATCGCCCAGCAGGAATCAGCCATGAAACCTGGCGCCATTGGTCATAACCGAGATGGTTCAACCGATCTTGGCCTGATGCAAATTAACAGCTTCCATATGAAAAGGCTGAAAAAAATGGGGATTAGTGAAAAACAGTTGTTACAGGACCCCTGCATTTCTGTCATTGTGGGCGCATCCATTTTATCAGATATGATGAAAATCTACGGTTATAGCTGGGAGGCCGTTGGCGCTTATAATGCCGGGACGTCACCGAAACGATCGGATATAAGGAAACGTTATGCTAAAAAAATTTGGGAGAATTACAGAAAATTAAAAGGGATGTCAGCAGAAGAGAAAAACAAAAGACTTTCTATCGCGGTAAACAAATAATTATACAGAAATAGCTTACTTTCAGATAGTTCTAAAAGTAAGCTATATTTTTATCAGCTTGCCGTCGTCATAAGCAACTGGGCTTGCATTGCTTTTAGTTGTACAAACTGTGAGGCGTCTTCCAGCATTCTATTGTTCCGTGAATCCCGGAAATCTGCACGTACCTGCTCCAGATTACTATGAGGATTATCCTTAAGTACAAGAGCCGCCGCCATCGTTCCGGTTCTCCCCACTCCACCCAGACAATGAATCATCGGTAAATGCTTATCTGATGAACTACGCCCCGGCGCGCCATTTTGGTTACTATTTTTCACCCTATCCGCCAGGTATTCTAACTGATCAGTAGACGGTAACGGCTGGTGATCTGGCCAATTTTTCACATGCAATACCGGGATTGTATACTGCTTTTCCCCGCAGGACAGGTGCATATTGTATTGGTCTATCGCTCCTCCCTGACTGGCTGAGCTCACTTTTTGGCTGTTGGTATGCACCTCGCCAAAGGTGTAGCTCCCTCTGAAATAGGCTGGTAATTGTTTTGCCTGCATCTGATCTTCCGACGTTAACACCACCAGGCACGAGCATTCTTTTTCAAGAAGCATTTTCATATGCGCTTCCAGCGCGTCCGGCGTATTTTTTGGGTACGAACCGGCTAATGCCACAGGCTTACCGTCAAAAGTTAACGTATTCACTGGCACAGGCATTCCATCGCTCAGTTTCACCTGGGTTTGCTGATTAATTGGAATGCTGCTGACCGCAAACCGTGCCAGGCCCAGTGTCGGTCCGCTCATCGTCTGTGGCATTGACGCGCCGGCTTCTATTTTCTCAAGTTCAGCTGTAACGTTTTTCAGTTCTTTAGCAATAACGTGAATTTTTTTTACAGCCTGGGTTAATTCATGAGTAGAGGCTTTATCAATCCACCTCTCAACCTCTCCCCCACAGGTTCCCCATTGTGAGAACCGGGCTACACCTACCTGAATATTTGTTAACGTTGTAACATAATCATTAAGTTGTTTAGCCTCTGGAATTTTATTTAAATTCTGTAAATTCGTCATTAATGAACGTAGCGGGCCGTTACCTGAAGCCATCTCCTGGAAGTTTTCTCGCAGGCTATTTCCATCCATTTGTTCCAGTTGCGGTAATGTTCGTTTAAGTCCCTTTAGCGCGATATCGAGTAAAGGTTGCTTACTTTCTGCTCCAATATCGTTATTTTTTTCTGCCACTTTTGTATCGCCGCCTTTTATGACTAAAGCGGCATTCCGGACACCAACATTATCCTTTCTCTTAATAAGGTTTATAAACCCTTCGTCAGCAGCTTTTACACACTCCGTGATCTGCACTGCTAAACGTTGGGTAAGGGGTTTGTTCATATTTATACGGGACATTAACAGTGCGTCATTAACCGCTGTTTCCCCATATTTTTCCGTTAGTGCCTGGAGAAATGTCTGTAAAATCTTTTGATCCTGTACTCTGATATTTTCCGTATGTTTTTGCACCACTTCAGTGTTTTTAAATAACGGCATTTTTCCAAGCCAGGTTAATACTTTTGACGAAAATTTTTCAGGCGCAACATATGCCTTATCAGTATTTTCCTTAGCAATATAAAGTCGGGCATCATTCGACACACCAACTTTTGAAAACGAAGACAACGTTAAATTATTCAATTTTCTCTCCTCATACTTTAGCATATTCCTGCAGTATGTTTTTGAGCGCTTCCTGCTGATTCACAAATGACTCAAGCTGCGATATAATATGGTAAGTATTTGTCAGATCGGTAATTGCATGTATAAACAACAACGTCTCTGCGGCATCAATATACGCTAACGTACCTTCATTATTCGCAGCCAGTTCACCATTAATCACCATAATCTGCCGCCAGATAGAATCGCCACAAAAAGGCGATAACGGTATAATCATACCGTTCAATAACCAGATATCATCTTTAGCTTCAATAGACGTAAAAATATCGCTATCGAGTAGTAATAAGCACTGATTGTTGTCGTCAAAAGTGAGCGGTAAACCCAATTTTTCACCAATATTAGCGATAATATCCTGGTGTGCTTGCAATTTACTTTCCTCTTGAATTATATCTTTTATAAGATTGCTTCTTCAAATTTAATCTGGTTACACAATGACTTGATACTTTTTCGCGCCCATCGCCGGGCGCAATATTTCTCTCCTTTAATCCAGTAGAATAGCCATTCACTACGCATCGGAACACATATCAGCAGCTCCTTCGGATCATTTTCAACATGACGTAACTTGCCTTTAATAACAAAACGCGGACTGTCAGCAATATCATCATATATTGCAGCCATACCTGAACCGGGTACTACGTGTGTGATGATTTTCATAACAATTAATCTTGTTCAATTGTTGTCGAGCGAGAGAAAAATACTACACCCTGGACTCAAGACTTTTTTTAACAACACGGCATATATCCGCAAAGGTCGTCATATCCGGAAGATCGTTTTCATTACAACTAATGTCAAACTCCTCACTAAGACCAAATACAATATCAATTAAATCCAATGAGTCAGCGTAAAGATCCTCAACCAGATGGGTCTGACCATTGATACTATCAACATCAACGGCAATACAGGAGGTGATCACTTTTTTGACTCTTGCTTCAATATCCATATTCATCGCATCTTTCCCGGTTAATTAACGCTGCATGTGCAAGCCATCAACGGTAGTAATAACCCGATCCACGCCAGGTTTATTCAGGTATGACTCGTAAGCCGGGCCAGCTCGCCAGCTACCGTCTCCGATAAGGCCGTCCAGCACATTACTTAACACATAGTCAGTTTCCCCTTTTTGCCTGGTCAACCCCGCCTCTCTGGCAAACTGCAGTGCAATCTCAGCCAGTTTTTCTTTTTGTGGATGATGAGTAATGACCTCTTTGAGCGTATCCATTTTCGCTTTCAATTCTGGGTGCTTGTCAATATCGCTACATTGCGCTTTCAACGCTGCACTCTTTATCGTGTCATTGGGTAATATTTCCGCACGCAAGCCGTCAAACGCTCTGCGTACAGGAAACGGTGTGGAGGTATCCGGCTCCAGCGCTTTACGTATCACACCCAAAAACGCCTCACGGGCGTTGAAATGCATTGAATGCATATTCGTAACGCTCGGTACCGTTGAGAGGAAACTATTTTGCTTAAACTTCAAACCAGAAAATGGGCCAGTCTTATCTGTCTGGCTATTATCATTATCGGTCGTACCAGCTTTATTACCTGTAATTACCGTCGAGTCTGATTGTAAGGTATCGATTTTAACATTCTCGACGCCAGCCAGTTGACCGGCAAGCGGCTTCACATTCACAATCTCTGCCGTCTGGCTTTGCTGTTTATTATCATCAACGCCGTGCACCGTGGCCTGTACCGGCTTGCCGATAATGTTCTTGCTGGTTACGCCATCAACTTCATCAAAAGAGGGTGTTTCACCCGTAGTGCCCTTTTCTGACGTGACCACCTTTCCATTTTTACTTTCGGAAGAAGCGTTGGTCACAGCCTCTGCCGTCGCATGAGCCGTGATGTCAATTTTACCTGCGATGCCATGGTCAATTGCCCCTGTGTTGGCGCTGTGTGCCGTCTCCGTTTGATGCGTAGTCGAATCCACACGCGAATGACTATGGCTTACGTTACTGCTGTTAGTCGAATGGTGTGACTCGCCATGGCGTTGGCTGTTATCAATAAATGTTCGGCTATTATCAATCGTCTTCCGGCTATTATCATGGTTGCTATTATCGATATGGCGCTGGCTATTATCGACATGGCTTCGGCTATTGTTAATATGCTTACTGTTATCCACGCTATGGTTACTGCTATCAATATTAATATTGATATTAATACCCGTAGGTTCTGCTTTTTTCCCACCATCAGGTACTGGTCCAGCCGCAGGTTCCGGAATTTTAGGGTCGGGCAGTTTATCTGCAGGAATTTGTGCAAAAACATTACGTAGCAGCAGGGGTATCAACGTTTGCATTTCAAGGTGCCGGGCTTCCCGTCCTACGCTGGTACCCTGCTCTTGCGTTAATTTTTGGTGGCACATATCAAGCGCCTCAACCGCCTTCGCCGCCGCTTTGTCAACAAGCTGCGTAAGATTGCTGCGGGTTAACGGATCCAACGTACAGCCAAAGTTATGTTCAATGCAGCTGGCAATATAGGGCATCACCTCCTGCATAACAAAATGCGTCGATAATTTACTTAATTCACCGCCAGTGTTATTTTTGATGATATCTAACAGCTGCTTTTCCAGGTTTTCCAGCTTCGCTTCCGCTTTCTTTGTTTCTGGCATCCATGGCCCAAAAGCTGACTTTTCTTTCAGGCCATCTTTTATGATTTGCGCGGTATACTCTGCCCCCACCTTCATTAGTAGCGTCTTCGCCTCAGGAAAATCACTGGTGGCGTTGAGCGCTGAACGAAAGAGCCCGGCAAACTCCATTATCGCTTTCTTACTGGCGACATTATTTGAATTAGTAAAAACTTCTTTTAACGCCTCGGCGTCTTTCCCGCATTTAAACAATGCATCCAGACTCGCCTGTTTGGTCAGCGCGGGAAAATCTTCCAGTTGCGGGCCTTTAATTTCCCCTGACAGCGTCGCTGTGGCACTTTCCCTGACTGCGGAAAGATTCGCCGCAAGATTCGTGGCCTGTGTTTTGATCTCGGTCTGCATACCTGGCATTATGACGGGAGGCTGAATCCTTACACTTGTAACCATTATTAATATCCTCTTCTGTTATCCTTGCAGGAAGCTTTTGGCGGTTTCCAGGCTGCTACTTATCGTACTGCTCAGCACTTTTACCAGGTTGTCGTATAATGAATTGGCATTACTATATTTTTGCGTCAGCGTCTGTAATGTGGTTTTCATATTTTCTTCCTGCGCTTTAAAACCCGACTGCCAGGCTTGATATTTGGCGTTATCCATTTCGAGTTTTGAATCTTTTCCCGGCGCGCCTAAACCACCAATATCCTGAACCATTTTTTGTAATGGCGTCAGATCAACGGTGACGACATAACCGGATCCATAAGATTTCAGGCAGCTATTCGGCAAATTCAATTCACTGAGCCACTGTCTCGCTTCCGCTTCAGTAGCTACTTTAACGCCGCTGCCTGACTGCGCTGGAAATAAAACGGTATTACTGTTTATTTGATTATATTTACTGACTAAACTGTTTAAATCATTTTTGAGTGAGGTAACATCTAGCTTAACGGTATTACCGTCCTTACCTGGTAATAACCAGCCTCCCATTTTGGACAGAATGTCACTGAAGGCCTGATAAAAATCGGTATAGACTGCGACAACGTTTTCATAAACGCCCAGATAGCTGTCACCGATCGCCGATATATTTTGGGAAACCATATCCCAAATCTCAGCATCAGAAATGGTTGTTCTCGGCTGCGCCATAGGCGAAGCGCTAAATAAGGCCGACGTCGGCGCAGAAAACGCGCTCCGCAGGTTCTCATTTTGTTCTGCGGATAATGACACGCCAGACTTCGCCAGCGCATTCAGGCTGCTGGTCAACTGCTGGCGCGCCAGCGTGCGCTCGTCATTATTCTCTTCAGAGATCGGTGGCGTTGACTGCAGCGTCTGCTGTGCCTGCTGGATTTTAGTAGCCGCCTGCGATAATGAAATGATATCTGTACCGCGATGTTCTGTGGTAGACGGTACCACGGCAGTCTCGACGTGCTCGCTCGCCGAGGGAGTCTGCGGCCGTTCGGCAACGATCCCCGGATGAGGAGAAGCGGAATAATTTTGAATATTAAGCATAATATCCCCAGTTCGCCATCAGGAGCGCGATTAAATCACCCCCATGATGGCGTATAGATGACCTTTCAGATTAAGCGCGAATATTGCCTGCGATAGCAGCGAGTGCGGATGCTTTCGACTGGTTAATGCTCTCCATTGTTTTCAGCATTTCCTGAATCAGGCTGGTCGATTTACGTGAACTTTCACGGGCTTCGTCCGATGCAGTGCTGGCAACCCGGTTATTCACCTGGCTAATTTGCTGCTCGGAACGTTCCTGAGTAGCGGCGTACTGCCCGGACGCCCCTGCAATACCACCGACCGTGACCGAGTTCTTCATAATCAGATCGCCCGTCATCTGCATCTTGCGCGCATCGATTCGGGTCATATCCATGGTATTCTGCTCAAGACGAATATCGGATTCGACAGACTCAAGACGTTTCGACAGAATAGCCTGATGTTCAGGGGAGATTTGTTTATTACTGTCTTTAATACCCAGACTTTCCGTGGCGCTGGTTCCGGCATTAGATTTAAGCGTCGCATCATTAAGATTTTTCGTCGCATCGGTACCGGTTTTCTTCATATTTAACGATTTCAGAGAATCGACGCCTTCAGCACCGAGTTTGACGCTATTCTGCCCGTTCAGCACGTTTTTAATACTGTGGCTTTCAGTGGTCAGTTTATCGATCTTCGCGGCATTATGTTTAAGCGCGCCTCTTTCATTCTGCAGCCCCTTATATTCCAGTTTGGCGCCCACGCCAGTGATCCCCAACTGAAGCGCGCTCTGGGAAATACTACCGGACAACGCATTCATCCCTTCGCGCATCATGGAGCTTGCCGTCGTTTTAGCTGCATCAAAACTGACTAATGACAACTTACCAGACAGTTTGCTATCAGCCTGGTTCAACGTCAGCATTAACGTATTCGCGGCAGCCAACAGCGCAACGGCACTGGAAGACATTCCGCTAATATCAAAAAACTTTCCGACTTCTGCCTGCTGCTCGCGTAACTGGGTTTGCACAACCTCATTCGCTTTAGTCGTGACATTATTTGCCAGGGCATTCAAATCCTGATTCATGTCGGTATTTTGAATACTGGCTTTTAAAAAGGACGTGATCGTTCCGGGGGTTTGCGTTAATACCCCTGGCGCAGGCGCGCTCAGTGTAGGACTCAACCCCAGGTCACTGACTTTACTGCTGCTAATACCAATACTATTCAGAATATCTTTAGCGCTAACGGATTGCGAAGCTGTCTGTGAACTATTCTCAACAGAATGATTATTTAAATAAGCGGCGGGATTTATTCCCACATTACTAATTAACATATTTTTCTCCCTTTATTTTGGCAGTTTTTATGCGCGACTCTGGCGCAGAATAAAACGCGAAGCATCCGCATTTTGCTGTACCGCAGAAGACATGGCTTTTTGCAGTTCCGCCGTTACCTTCTGGTTTTCACCAAATATTTCTACGGATTGTTTAAGCCACTGCTGAATCTGATCCATGGCAAAACGGGCGAGCATAAAATCAGCAAGCGCCTCGCTGGCATTTTTAATAAATACGCCCTCGGCAACACCACCGGCTGACTGGGCTGCGGTATTCGTGACTTCCATGCCCAACGCCACTTTATTTAGGGTATTACCTACCAGCTCTTTACTTAAGGCATTCGTTTGCAGGCCCATCTTGCTACCCACATTACCCAGGCCGCTAGTAATACGTTGCATCCCTTGGGTAAAGAGTTTGCTGCCGTTTTGTGCCAACTGTTTCAGCACGTTAGGCACCAACTTCTTAATCGTTTCGCCCATCATTTTGCTCAGCGCGTTACCCAGTTTCGCCGCCGCGCCTTTCCCGACAACTGCGACCACCACAATGACCGCTACCATCGCAATAGCGGCAACAATCGCACCAACAATGCTGCCTGCCATCTCTGCCGTTTTCTTATCGACGCCTAATCCTTCCAGCGCTTTGGTAATCGCCTTGCCAATCAGCTCCATTAACGGCTTCAGCACATGCTCCATAATCGGGTTTAGCGCCTGCTGAATAAACGACACCCCCGTCGCCGCCTTCACAATTTCATCGGCCACCATTACCGCAAGTCCCACCGCAGCCAGCGCCAGACTCGCCCCACCGGTAAAAACAGCGGCCACAACGCTGACAATGGTTAGCAGCGCGCCGAGGACTTTCCCGATACATCCCATAATGCGGTTCGTTTCCTCGGCTTTGCGCGTCTCTTCCTGGAATTCAGCCGATTTCTTTTCCATCTCCGCCTGACGCCCTTCCTGCAAGGCGTTGAAAAGCGCAAGATCGTTTTGCAGGCTTTCTTCCGTATTTTTGCCCACAATCTCAATAAACATGGCCATGAGCATTGTGAGGCGGGCGACATTTGACAGATTATCCTGCTCCCCCTGGGAAACCTGATTCTGAGAGGCGGCATTAGCCGTTCCCTGGAATTTGGTCAGAATGTTATCCGCTTTCTCGGCTTTCGCTTTGGCGTCTGTGCCTGCTTTAACCGTCGCATCCGTGGCCTTATCTAAGGCCTCTTTCGCCTCTGTCGCTTCTTTTCCGGCCTGTTCTACCGCGGCTTCAGCTTGTGCATAGCCGGGGTCAGCCGGGTCCAGCGATTGCAATTTATTTTGCGCCTGCGTCAGTTTTTTGGCCGCAGCGTCATAAACACTCTTGGCGGTATCCGTCTTTTTGATGCTGGCCTCATAGAGATCCGTCGCCTCCTGAGCCTCTCCCAGAGCCATCTGGAATTCTTTCGATACCTGAATCCCCATCTCTTTTTGTGACTCAATCATCGCCTGCCATACCGCCAGACGAGACTCCAGTTGAGACAGCGAAACATCGCCCAGTAGGGTCATTAACTTGCCAAGCAGTAATGTCAATTGCCCTTCGCTGGAGAGTTTTTCCCGGGCGGCGTCCGTAGGCGGCTTTAGACCCACCGTATTAATAGCGCTCTCGCCGGACTTTGTTCCGGCTTTAAGGTCGCCCGCTTTCGTTGCCACCACATCTTTAAAAGCTTTATCCGCCGCTTTTAAAAAGTCCGTGTTCTTACGAACGCCTTCAAAAGCCGCCTCAGCGAGGCGCGGATTTTGGGTATATCCGCTACGGCTAATGCTACTTGCGTCATTTACCATAATTATTCCTTTTCTTGTTCACTGTGCTGCTCTGTCTCCGCCGTTTTTAGCGCCTCCAGATAGACCAACGCTTTTGCCCGCAGAGACTCATCTTCAGTACGTTCATTGACAAGTTCAAAACACTGTCTGGCTTTTGCTGCCTTACGCATTAATAATTGACATTGCCCGGTAAAAAAGACGGGGCGATAATCATTTTTAAGTAACGTAAACGCTACTGCATAAAGGTCACATGCTTTCTGAAATTGTTTTTTCAGTTGGCATACCGCCGCCAGTCCCATGGTGTAATCGGGATTGTAAAAATCATAAATGCATAAGAAACGAAAGAACGTCTCAGCTTCATCCAGTCGTCCCTGGTTATAAAACTCATAAGCATGAGCATATAAACCGTCCATCATATCTTGAGGGATCCCATGAACGTCTTTTAGCGTGGCGCCTTCACTAACGGCATCCCAAATCATTTCCGCAACACGTTCTTCGCTGACATTATTTTGATAATCCATTACTTACTCCTGTTATCTGTCACCGACTTTGTAGAACTTAACGACTGCGTTTATCTGATGCAGTTATTAAACCCCGACGGTGGTTAGTGAACATTCAAAAAACGCCCAATGAATACATCGCTACTGCTTTACGCGGCTCAATGCCGTACCTCGTTTTCTTGTGGCTGAATAACGTCTTTGCCCGCGTTTTCTACCTCTTCCAGCCAAACCAGAAGACGTAAAACTTCATCAATTTCTTCCAGACTCACCAGATCATAACGGCGATGGGTTTTGAAAAGACTGCGCGCCAGTTTGATATCGACGATCACAGGTACGCCAACCTTCTCCGCATAGGCGCGGACGGCCAGCGCGCGCTGATTCGTTTCATACACTGAGATCATCGGAATCGGCATCAGTTCGGGTTTAAAATAAATCCCGATCGTAATATGCGTGGGGTTGGCAACAATCAGGCGTGAGTTTTCAATATCGGATTTCACCTGTTCAGACAGAATTTCCATATGAACTTCACGTCTTTTAGATTTAACCTCTGGGTTCCCTTCCTGCTCCTTCATTTCACGCTTCACTTCTTCCTTATCCATTTTCATGTCTTTCATGGTCAGGAAATATTCCGCAATAGCATCCAATAATAAGACAATCAATGCGCAAGCAAGGCAAGTTAATACCAGCGCGAGGAGAAGTTCACGCCAAATGACGGCGATATCCACAACATTGCCATTTAACTGAGAAAAGATTTCAACCTTATATTTCTTCCAGCAAATGATGGCGGCCACCACAAAGGATGATAGATACAGTAGGGTTTTGACCGTATCTTTAACCGTGCGCATACTAAAAAGTTTTTTCGCCCCTTCTACCGGGTTTAACGCCGATAAATTAGGTTTTAATGCTTCTGTCGCCAGCACAAAACCGGCCTGTAATAGCGCCGGTAATGCGGAACACACTAAGCAGAGCAGCATAAATGGAATCAGATATTTTAACCCTATCCCAAAAACGGCCAAACTGTAATCAGCCATGCTCTGATCAAAATTATCCGCAATAATGATCTTAATTATCCCCATAAACTCATTAAATGAGCCATACGACACCAGATAGGCAATTCCTCCCAGCGTCAGGCAGGCGATAATGAGATCTTTACTTTTAAATGACTGGCCTTTTTTAGCGGAGTCTTCCAGCCGTTTTTTAGTCGGTTTTTCTGTTTTATTCGAGGACATGCGTCGCCCCTCGCTCGTAAAACCAACTGCTTAATCCTGTGGCCTGGAAAGAGAGTCGCAGTACATTGTCCGGTAGTACCGGAGAGAAATAAAGCAGCATAATTAAAACGGCAATGCCGCTTTTTACCGTCAGTGAAATCGCAAAGGCGTTCATTTGCGGAGCAAAGCGCGACAATAAACCCAGGAATACTTCTGACAGCAACAGCACTAATACCACCGGACTGGCCAGAACCAAGGCGTTTTGAGCCACCTGATTAATAAACGTTAATAGCGGCGGTAATGAAGGCGTGCACTCGTTCATCGGATCGCATAGCTGATAGCTTTTATTTAACACGTCAACCATCGTGACCAAGCCGCCGTTTTGTAAATAAACGACAGCGGCAAACATATTCAGGAAATTAGCCATTTCCGAGGTATCAATACCGTTTGCCGGATCGATACTGCTACTTAGCGTTGCCCCTCGCTGGTTATCGATAATACAACCCAGCGCATGCATAACCCAAAAAGGCCATGACAGCAAACAGCCCAGCATGACGCCTACCGCCGCTTCTTGCAGAACTAACGGGATCATCGCCACCGATAAAAACGGCGGCGCCTCGTTCAATGCATGCGGCCATACTCCCAATGCCACCAGGATGATAATGGCGTTTCTCGGCGCGCCGCTTAATACCCCGCTATTCAAAAACGGCAGGAAGAAAAAAATCGGCGCCACGCGAGCAAACCCTAGTGCCGCAGACGCAACCAGGTGATGAATTTCAAAGTACAACGCGTAAAACATTTTTTACCCCTTAGCCAACGCCAGGAATATCACCTGACGCCCGTAAGAGAGTAAAACTTCGCCATACCAGCCAGACAGTAAAAACAAGCACAAACACACGCCAAGTAATTTAATGCCAAAAGGCAGCGTCTGTTCCTGTAATTGCGTTACCGTCTGGAATAACCCTACCAGGAGGCCGATAATCGTTGCGACAATCGTCGGCCACCCTGACAGGATCAAAACAAGATAGAGCGCCTTATTACCTGCAAACACTAAATCATCCATTTAACTATCCCGTCTCGTAATGATGTCATGTTGCAATGTCCATATACTGTAATATCAATCCCTTAGACAGTAAGGTCCAGCCATCAAGCGCGACAAAAAGCACCAGCTTAATAGGTGTAGATATCGTCACCGGACTCATCATCATCATCCCCAGCGCCAGTAGCACGCTGGATACCACCAGGTCGACGACGACAAAGGGCAAATAAAGATAAAAACCAATTTTAAACGCGCTTTTTATTTCGCTCAGCGCATAAGCAGGTAATAACGCAAATATTGAAGGTTTTTCAATTTCATCTTTGTCACGCTTTACCGTCTCGGTCTCTTCTCCATACTGACGCTTCAGTTGCGCGTTTTCAAAAAACTGAACTAACTCGCGATCTGAATATTTGATCAGATAATCGCGATAACCATCCAGACCTTCATCAACGTGTTTACTTAATGACGAAATATCATTAAAGGTGACATCTTCGTCCTCAAAATAGACGTAGGCATCATGCATTATGGGCCACATAACAAACATAGAAAGCAGCAATGCGACGCCGTTAAGCGTCATATTTGAAGGTATCTGCTGCAATCCCAGGGCGTTACGCACCATGACAAATACAATAGAAAATTTAACGAAACAGGTTCCTGACGCAATAATAAATGGCAACAGGGTGGAAAATGCCAGTAAGGCAATTAATGAGATATCATTCCCCATTACCAGACTCGCTCAGCCATTCATGGATCTCAACGCCTAAGGTGTCATTCATCTGTACCAGTTCGCCATTACCCAGCAAAACACCATTCGCCATAATTTCAACGTTAAGTTCAGCATTGGTCGGCAGTGATAATAGCTGTTGCTGCCCCATGGCTTCGAGTTCGGCGAGGGTAACGTTCTTACGATACAAAACAAATTCCAGTTTGACGGGCAATTGGTTCAAGCCAGGCAGAGTTTCTGCAGTTTCAGTTGTATTATTTTCTTCTTCGATATGTTGAATATCTAACGTTTCCACAATAATTCCCCCTTCAACACGGTTGAAATGACCTAACTTTTTCGCGTAGCAAGAAACTTCCGCACGGGAAGTACGAATCAGGAGTACATCTCCGATCCCGATTCGGCCCAGCAACGAACACTGCGTATCACTGCTACCGATTACAAAGCGCAACGGCCAACGCAGCATTTTCGGCCTGCCGCCCCCGACTGCAGGCAGTTCAGGAAGATGCTCAAACCACAGGCCGCCCCGATCGCTCATAATGTGCAACAATTTCCCTTCCGGCAGCGCGCTTCCCGGCACGGGGTTCTCTACGCATAAACGCCGACAGGACAAATGCGGCACGGGCAACTCAAACGGTCGCTCTGTCGCAGCAAGCCAGGGAACGACCAGGTGCTCAGCGCCAGCAGAAACCGCCGCCCCCGCCAGAGCGGGAGAGACATGCTCAAGCCAGTCCCCAGGTTTAATCCAGGCCGACCACCGTTTTTCTGCATCGCTCAACCGAACCCACATTCCCTGTCGCGTCGGATATTCCAGCGTCGCTTCCCGGCCATGGCGCTGGCATTCTGTCGCGGTTTGCGCCAATAGCCATTCGCGACGATCAATCTGTCTCACACGCAATGACATCAGGCGTCATCCTCCTCGCCAGATTGCTGTCTGTGCTGTTGCTGCTGCGGATTTTGTTGATCGTCTCGCGTCAGGTGCCAGCGCTGGGGATTACCGTTTTGCCATTGATCATGCAAACGATGTTCAACCTGCGTATTTGACGGTATTAACGAAAACTCCCCTGCTTGCCGCGCCTGAATATTGACGGAATAGTCATTTCCCCAGCGCTGAAAACGGTAAGTCAGCGAGCTATCCTCTCCTTTCACGCCATCGGCAGTGGGAAAAATAGTCATCATCGGCTTTGATTGCGCCGCTAAAGGCATTTTTTCATCGCCGCCGGTTAATTGGCTAAGATCGGCGATAGTGGTTGGTTGCAGCGGAAGCTGAGAAACATCTTTAACCTTTTTATGATCTTTATCGTCAGGCTTACCGGTGTTGGCTGCGGCCATTCGGGCAGGTGCGACATCCCGCGCCAGCGGCGCGCCCTCTTTACGAACGCCTTCGCCCGCGATGGCTTTATTATCTCCAGGCAATGCCTTGATATTATCGTCAGAGATTCCCGTGGCGTTATCGGCTACTTCACTAGCGGATTCCACGGCTTTTAAATCAGCAGATAATTTTTTACCGCTTACGCTTTCTAACGGCCTATTTTTAGACGATAGCAACGCTGCGGATTTATCTACTTTGGCCTCCGCAGAAATCAAACCGACAGATTTTTCAGCAGTGACTTTCAACAGTTTTTCAGCAATCCTGAGTTCGCCTTTTCCGTTATGATGCAGACCAGAAACGTTGCCATTGTGATGTTCTGATTTCGCTGGCGCGCCATGTCGCCATGCCGCCAGTAATACCGGTAAAGCCGTTTCTTTATGCATTACGAAAGCATCACCATAGTCGCGATCTTTTTTATCACCGGAATATTCTGTCTTATGTTTTTCCACCGCTTTTTTTAATGCTTCTGATAAACCGCCAACCTCATCCTGCTGCGGCAGTAAAATGTTCCCGGATGAACTGACAGCTGACACATCGCCCATTAAATTATCTCCTCTGACTCGGCCTCTTCCTGCTGTATCTCTCGCTGGATATAGTGTCTTTTCTGACGGATTATCCAGCGTTGATAGTTCCCTTCTTTGCGCAACCAATATTTACTTTTTTTCTGAAACTCTTCCCTTTTCTTTTCCAGCTCGCTCCGTTTTTCCTGAATTTGTATAATCTGGAGTTCTAAATCTTTTATCTGCCGGCGAACAATAGACTGCTTACGTAATAACGTATAAATTTCCTCACGACTGAGCTGTCTGTTTTCTGCACGCAGCGTATCTAATAACAATTTCAGACCCGCTATTTGTTCAAGGATCGCCTCCTCCTCGGCCTGCAGCCCGCGGTCCTCATCCTGATAGCGAAGTAATATCGACTCACACTGTGAATGAAATACCGTACAGCGCCGCTGCAATACTTTAATTCTGGTCAGCGAATGCATTCATACCGCTCAACGTGTCATCAAAGGATGAATACTGCGCTACCGGCTGGCATAACCAGGCTTTCAGGCTATCCCGCATCTGCATCGCCCGATCGTTATCGATATTTTCGCCAGGACGATATTCTCCCAGGTCAATGAAAAGCTGGAGCTCTTCCAGACGCGTCATTAATTTACGCACGGCAGATGCCTGTTCAGCATGTGTCGGCGTCGTGACTTGTCCAAAAACGCGGCTTACGCTTTTCAGTACATCGATTGCCGGGTAATGTCCCTGCCCGGCCAGCTTTCTGCTCAGATACAGGTGACCGTCAAGGATAGAGCGAATTTCATCCGCCATCGGGTCCGCCTCTTCCTCGCTTTCCAGCAGTACCGTATAAAAGGCAGTAATGCTTCCCTCGCTGGTCGCACCGGGGCGTTCCAGCAAGCGGGGCAAATTATCGAATACGGAGGCGGGATAACCTCGACGGGCCGGACGCTCTCCCGACGCCAGTGCCACGTCTCGCAAAGCACGCGCATAACGGGTCATGGAATCGATAAAAAGCACGACCCGTTTTCCCTGGTCGCGAAAATATTCCGCTACGGTTGTCGCCAGTTGCGCCGCATTGCAGCGATCGACCGAGGGGAAATCGGAAGTGGCAAAAACCAGCACGCATTTTTCTTTCTTATGCGAAGCGCGCAACATATCCACGAATTCAGTGACCTCACGGCCTCGTTCACCGATAAGACCAATAACAAAGACATCCGCCTCCGTTTGCTCGATCAGCATATGCATCAGCATGGTCTTACCGCATCCTGCGGAGGCAAAAATGCCCATTCGCTGGCCTACGCCACAGGTCAATAACCCGTCAATCGCGCGCACACCGGTAATCAGCGGTTCACGGACGCCAACGCGCGAAGCGTAAGAAGGCGGTGCGACATCAATAACGCGTTCTTCGCTAATCGGCGCCACTTCAGGGGTAAAACGCTCAACGATTTTCCCCGTCGGATCCAACACCGCGCCTAATACCGAGTATCCCACCCACGCCGATAACGCACGTCCAGTGGGATAAAGCACGACATCGCGGCTCAGCCCCTGGGCATTGCCGATAAGGCTCAGCACGGTGCGTTCCCGCTGTAAGCCAACCACCTGCGCACGTGCAACAACCTGTTTTTGGTGCCAGCCACGGCGTATTTCACACAGTTCGCCAATGGCCACATCGCGCAATTCCGCCTCAATAATTGGGCCGGTTATTTTTTGTGGGTAGGCCAGATATTGCAGTAAACGAGGTGTTTTCATCTCATTAGCGACCGACTAAAAACTTCCAGATAGTTGTAAAACCCATTCAAGGCAGTAGAGAACTTTTCACCGTCAGATAAAAAATCCGGATGCACTAAGGCTTTAAGCGTTAGCTCCCCATTCTGCTCCCCCAGTAGTAATTGCCCGCCGCGGGCAAAATGGCATCCTTCCATTATGGTCATTAAGATTTCATAAGCCCGCTGTTGTAATACCACCATGCTGTCAGCACCCAATTGCGCCCAGATCCATACATCATCGTCCTTGACGCTGATACAGATACTTGGCAATGCAAATAAATCCAGAACAATTGTTGAATGGCTATCTATTCCTCCGATGAGTGAAGGATCGCAACCACTTACTTCCAGTGCGGAACGAACTAATTCAGCGATATCCAAATGTTGCATAGATCTTTTCCTTAATTAAGCCCTTATATTGTTTTTATAACATTCACTGACTTGCTATCTGCTATCTCACCGAAAGATAAAACCTCCAGATCCGGAAAACGACCTTCAATCATTTTCTTAATAAATCGACGGACATCGACAGACGTAAGGAGGACAAGATCTTTATGTGCAATCAATAAATCATCCAACTTAAGTGTAATGAGATCCATCAAATTAGCGGAGGCTTCCGGGTCAAGGCTGAGGAAGGTACTGCCAGAGGTCTGACGGATCCCTTTGCGAATAACATCCTCAACTTCAGCAGATACCATTACTGCTCGTAATTCGCCGCCATTGGCGAATTTATGACAAATATAACGCGCCATTGCTCCACGAATATGCTCCACAAGGTTAATGACATCTTTTTCTCTTGGCGCCCACAATGCGAGCGCTTCCATAATTAATTTCATATTACGCACGGAAACACGTTCGCTTAACAAACGCTGCAAAACTTCAGATATACGTTGTACCGTGGCATGTCTGAGCACTTCTTTAAGTAAATCAGGGAATTTCGCTTCCAGTTGGTCCAGCATATGTTTTGTTTCCTGAATACCGAAATATTCATTGACGTTGCGCGCCAGCGTCACCGCCAGACAGTGGTAAAGCTCATCAAGCGCGTTCCGCAACACATAGCCAAGCTCCCGGAGTTTCTCCCCCTCTTCATGCGTTACCCAGAAATACTGACTGCTACCTTGCTGATGGATTGTTGGATTAATGCCAAAGGAAACAACTTCATCGGAATAATTTACCACTCGCATCAAATCAAAATAGACCGTAAATTGTTCAACACGGATCTCATTAATCAACAATACGATGCTGTTATCGTCCAGACCCTCGCCATCGCGTAACAATACTTCCGGCAGGCGCACGCCATAATCAATAAAGAACTGACTACGTAGACGCTCCGCAAGTTGAGCTTTTTCCAGATCTTCACGCCGGCTCTTCGGCACAAGTAATATCAACGGTACGGTCTCTGTAGAGACTTTATCGAGATCGCCAATCAGTCCCAACGACGACCCTTCTTTTTCCTCAATACTGAGCGGCTGCTCGCCTTTGCTGGTTTTAGGTTTGGCGGCGCTACGTTTTGCTTCACGGAATTTAAAATAGAAGAGTACGCTTAAAACCACCGATAAAATAACAAATACCGGCAGCGGGAATCCCGGCAGAGTTCCCATTGAAATGGTCAAAATAGCCGTAACAACCAATACAAATGGGTTGTTCAACAGCTGCGTCATGATATTCCGCCCCATATTATCGCTATCGCCATTTACGCGAGTCACGATAAAACCGGCACTAATCGCAATCAACAATGCGGGGATCTGGGCGACAAGACCATCACCAATGGTCAGCATGGTATAAGTAGACAGAGCGGAGGACAAATCCATACCATGGCGGGTCATCCCCACCGAAATACCGCCAATAAAGTTCACAAAGATAATAATGATGCCGGCAATAGCGTCACCTTTGATAAACTTCATCGCACCGTCAAAGGAACCGTAAAGCTGGCTTTCCCTTTCCAGTACACTTCGCCGTTCGCGCGCAGCATCCGCATCAATAATACCGGCCTTCAAATCGGCATCAATACTCATCTGTTTACCGGGCATACCATCCAGAGAAAATCGGGCCGCGACTTCCGCGACGCGTTCTGAACCTTTGGTAATAACGATAAACTGGACCACGGTGACAATAGAGAAGACAACAAAACCCACCGCCAGGCTATCGCCAATAACGAATTGCCCGAACGTGGCGATAATTTCACCGGCATCGGCTTCAATCAAGATAAGACGGCTGGTACTGATCGATAATGCCAGACGAAAGAGCGTGGTAATTAACAGTACCGCAGGAAACGTTGAAAAACTGAGGATTCTGTCAATGTAGAACGACCCCATAAACACCAATATCGCCAGTACGATATTCAGTGCGATCAGGAAATCAACCAGATAGGTAGGTAATGGAATGACGAACATAGAAATGATCATCACCATTAGTACCAGAATCAGTAATTCAGGTCGTAAACGAGCACTGTTAAGTAGAGAAAGCAGCACTATAGGTATCCTGTTAATATTAAATTAAGACAGCTTTTCAATAGTACGACGCTGTTCTGCCATTTCATGCTTGTAGGCAATATCGGTCATACTACGTAACGCCATTAACAATTCTTCCTGCCAATATTCTTCATAAAAGAGTGAAGAGGGTATGGCTTTACATACTTGATAAAATATCTGCAAAAAGGATGCATGTTCTTTATGACTAAGCAATAACGCATTCAAACCTATAATATCGGCTAACAGCGAATCCACTTCATGTGGCTGTTGCAATAGCGAAAGCATCAGTAGTAGCCACGACGACTCCTCCGCATTAAACGCTTTGGTAAACGAATACGACAACAATGTACTCACAAACAGTAGATCAGCGGAGCGCAACATTTTGAGTTGCGTCAGGCGTCGTAAAAGCTGACCAAACTCCAGACGCGAACAGCTGGCGTCATTCGCGTCAATATCGGTTAATAGCGAACCCTCAATAAAATCCAGTACCACCAGTCGACGTTGATAGCCATAACTGGCTATCCAGTCAGAGTAAATCTCCACTTCATGTGATTCACTCTGGATAAATTGCCGATAGCTGGCGCGCAATAAGCCTGGTTTTAACGATAATGTTTTCCCAAAAAGCCGGGCCTTCAACGCACAATTAATCCCTGCCTTGAGGGTCTTCGGATCGGTTTGCTCTTCAACGTGCTTAAGTAACGACTCCAGCTTTTTCCGCACGATCTCTTCCAGATCTTTACGACGAAGCAATTCGCGTAACACAAGGACTAAATCACTGGGGTCAGGAAATAAGCTACGCGCCTGACGTAAAAAATCTTCTAACGCGCCGCCATGTACGCTAATTAGCTTTAATATTTGCTTCGCCTTCGGTAAAGCCTCATCCTCCAGCACGCGTTCAAAACTGTTAGATAAATTACTGGATTTTTTTTCATAATCGCGACGGTTACGAAATTGCGCCAGCGCCGCTGACATTTCGTCCGTCGACTGGACAAATTTTTGTACTTCCGCCCCTGGAGACGAATCCTCTGCGGCCTGTTGTATTTCCGCCTGTTGCGCATCAGTATGCTGGGTTGCATCCTGATGAGATGTCTGCCGGGACAATATTCTGGAAAATGAAATACCGGAGGTTGAGCCAGGAATCATTTAATTGCCTCCTGACCTCTATCCAGATAAACACGAACCCATTTCTGTAACTTATCGTCCCCACTCCAGGCACCGCTTTGCTTCAGAATATTGTTTACCGATTCGCTGGCATCCGGCGTTAACGGGTCGACAATTTCTTTTGGTTCAATCATGAATACACGAACAACATTACTTTTATTCTTACTGGAATAACGGAACAGGCTACCAATAAGCGGTAATTTGCCTAAAAACGGAATACTTTGGACAGTATCGGTATTTGCATCCCGTGTATAACCCCCGACCAGCAAACTTTTTCCGTGCGGAACTCTCGCAATAGTGCTAATTAACGTTCGCCCGACTTCGGGTAACGCATCTACGGAGGTGGTAGTATCGGATTGCGGCGTCTTATCGTTGCCATCTTCAATGTCCAGCGACATTTCTATCTGACCATCTGCGGAAAAACGGGGTAGCACTCGGATCATTGTTCCGTATGTTACATGCTCAAGCGCCACATTACGTTCCCCAATCAGCTTGGTGTAAAACGTTCTGTTGTTATCAAAAATAGCGGGAACATTTTCCTGAGTCAGTAATACCGGGCGCGAAACCACCGTCGCCTGTTTCTTCTCTTCTAACGCATTTACCGCGGCGATGAATCGACTGCCATCGAGGGTACTTATTGAAGACTGGTTTAATGACACGCCAAGTTTGTCCCCAATAGTAATGCTGCCGCTCCATGAAGTGCCCAAACGCTCCAGATCGCTTTTATTAAGATCGACAATCCACAGGGATAATTCTACGTGACGTTTGGCGACATCCAGCGCTTTAACCAGCATTTCGATAAAATGCACCTGCTCAGCCGTTCCCTTTACTAACAAACTGTTGGTATCCGGATAGGCCACGATTTTAATATTGCCCGCCGCGGCATTTTGCTTTAAGGCTTCCTGCAGACTCATGCCACCGGCATAATTTGCTGCTTTACCTTTTTCTCCATTCGCTGAAAACGCTGGCATCGCCGGGGGTTCGCTACTGACAATATTACCTAAGGGTTGCTCTTCTCCCTGCAATAACCTTTCAATGGCCGTGGCAATACCGGGGATAACCATTTTCTGATCGCGCAGATTGTAGGTACGATCGCCCACGAAGGTATTGTTCAGACGCATCACCCCTATTTTCTGGCGTCCCAGCTCAATACCATCGTTTTGCTTGTCCATCATGGTGGCGGCGTTGACCACCATATCAACATAGACGGGTGGCCCTGAAACATAGAATGTTCCTTTACGGTTATCGCCACGTAGCGGGTAATTTTTGTTATATAAACCTGAGCGTTTTAGAAAATTGTTGAACTCATTGAGTGAGACGTTGCGTAAAGAAACCACGGCATTGCGCATTTCACTGGCATCATAAATATAGATAGCCTGCCCATCGAAATACCAAATCAGCCCCAGTTGTAGGGAAAGCTTCTCCAGTAATGCGTTAGGATCGTGAAACTCAAAGTTGCCCGTAATTTTTTTTCGTGCCGCCATTTTGCTAACAATGACAGGCTCCTTTAGCTGTAGCGCCATGGCATCGAAAAATGTCCGCAGGCTATCGTCTTTCGCAACAAACCCACTTCCCGTTACAGGTATTTTTTCACTAGAATAACCAGGTGCAACCAGAACAAGCGCGGCACATGCCAGCACTCTGGCCAAAAGAATATGTGTCTTCATTTGTCTGCCAATTGAATAATATTTGATAATTTCCGCGGCGAAACGCCGATCAGCTCTTTGATCTCACTAGAAAAATGTGAAGGCGATGAGTAACCATGATTAACGGCTAATTGGGTGATGTTCTCGTGGCCTTCTACACTATTCAGCAGCGATTGCGCCATACGCCAGTTTCGTAATTCACTCTTCGCTTTTCCGCCCAACGCTCTGCTGCACAAACGACGAAAATGGGTATAAGAAACGCCATAGTCTTCTCCCAGCATTCTCATCGTGTTGCCGCTGGTTGACTGAGCAAGTAAATAGCCAACTAACCAGTAACTCTCGCTTTTTCGTAACAGCGCCAGTACCTTATTGAAGGCCGGAGAAGGCGTAATAATTTGCTGCAAAAACCAGTACTCGCAGCGTTTACGATCTTGCCAAATAGCGCGAAACTCAGGACTCAGCAAAACCCATTTATCGGATTCAGCATATGTCGTGTCCACTAATCCTGCGCCATCGATAAATGCCAGTAATTTGCTGAGTACTTCAATTTTTAACGGTTGAAAAACCAGGTCTCCTGATACTGGTGCGACAACGGCCTGCTCGCAAAAAAGCAGCGCGCCTTCCTGAATCAGGCAGTTTTCATTGTGTCGGCCTTCAGAAAATGACATATGCAGCTTTTGCGCGGAACACGTCTGTATAAACCATGCTTCCGGGCTGCGGATTTTCCGCTTCTCTCCTTCTTTAAGTACTTCCTGCGTATTTAGCATAGTTGTCAGCACCAGTTAAAAATCATTTTAATATGTAAACAATACCGGGAGCTGGTGGCAAAATCCTGATGCAATCATTATGAAACTGATGCCACCCGCTAATTAAATTAGCCAACTTGCACAGCGCTTGCTGATTTTAAATAGAAAATCAGCTCATAGAATATAAATTCTGGCTTATTGTTCTACAGCAGCAAAAATTCAGATATTGTCATCGGGATGGAGAATTAATTATTTATATCAGGAGTTTTTTTTGCTAGCATTCCTGAAACGCATTCGCCCCCTTATAACTATTGTCAGATAACGTTCTGACGGTTGTGTAAAAACATGGCGCCTCATTCTTCTGTAGTTGGAGTTAATATGAAAAAATTTTATAGCTGCCTTCCTGTCTTTTTACTGATTGGCTGTGCCCAGGTGCCCCTCCCTTCCTCCGTGAGCAAACCGGTACAGCAACCTGGCGCTCAGAAAGAGCAACTGGCCAACGCAAATAGTATTGATGAGTGTCAGTCTCTTCCGTATGTGCCGTCAGACCTTGCGAAGAATAAATCATTATCAAACCAGAACGCTGATAATTCCGCATCAAAAAATAGCGCAATCAGCTCAAGCATTTTTTGTGAAAAATATAAACAAACCAAAGAACAGGCGCTCACCTTCTTCCAGGAACATCCACAATACATGCGTTCGAAAGAAGATGAAGAGCAACTCATGACCGAATTTAAAAAAGTTCTACTTGAACCCGGAAGCAAGAATTTAAGCATATATCAGACGTTACTTATTGCCCATGAAAGACTGCAAGCCTTATAAGGCCATATCACCGTTGGCTGAACTCATCATGATATAATTAAGACCATATTTTGCATTGCCACTTAATATCAATATAATTATTATAGCTATGGTCACTTTTACGGTTGGCCATTTGTCTCTTACGTTGCATTTATCAATCTGCTTTTTGATACAGCAGCACCTCGCTGCTGCTTTTTTTATTTGCGATAAAGAACGGCCTCCCAGACTTGAGAAATAGCCGAAACTTATACTGACAAACTATCATCTCGTATATCGCGGTAAACTAACATCCCCCTCTTGCCCCACATGTTGGCATTCTTACGATACCCCATCCACTTTTCGCGGATAACGTTCTTTTTACCCGTGACAACGTATTGACGACCAAGCTAGTATAGCGGCAGAAACGTCCCGATGTCTGGAATGAATGGCAAACAGTCTATAAGGTGATTGAATGGATACGACAGAAGAACTAAACGGAACCTACTTCTACCACGGACAATCGAACCTGTCAGCAGGTGAACTATTTGATGTAATTTTCCTTGAGCAATTTTGTGATGAACTTGGGGTTAGCATTGAGTCAGGTGCTGCTATCCTCGCCGGGCAACCGTGGTTAAAAACCAGAACGAAACCGGGAGAGGCAATCAAAGGGACAAGTGTTATCTCCAGGTATGGGAGAATGCTTTTACGAAATGCACGAACTCCTTTTGGTATTAGAGTTCCTACACCCGTTGGTATAAGAATGCGAAAAACAAATAATCTTGCCGCAGTCATAGCACGATATGTTCCATGGTTAGGTTGGGTTGGTCTTGTGAATTCAATTTACCAGGTATCAAGGAGAACTCAGGCAAAATACAACCTAATAGCACGCCCTAAAGATCGTATACAATGGACATCCTTTTGATGGACACAATTCAGCAAGAGGTGTTAGCACTCTTCCGTGAAGAGATTCCCGGATATTTAGACAGCAATTGGAAAGAAATCCCTTTAGAACTTGATTCTGATTTATTTGAAGCTCCAGGCGATGACCTGCATGAAGCTTTGGATAAATTTGAAAAAAAATTTAATGTAGATTTATCACAAGTTAAATGGTCGTGTTATTTTCCCTGGGAGAATACTCCACTGCTTACACGATGGTTTAAATTAAAACGGGAAGATGTAGAACGAACTCGTAAGCCTTTAACAATCAGAATGTTTTCTGAATCAGCGAAAGCTGGGAAATGGCTTTATGATTAATGAAAAATATGTCGAATTAATCAGGAGTTAATTACTATGAATTTTGTTATTTGGCGCAGTACCATTAAACGATCAACCCCTTTCCTTGTTGCTGTCGTTTAAAACGCTTTATGCTGCTTTATCTGCATCTGGTAGGTTATGACAACATGAGGCTTTGTTGAATAATTCAGAATCGGCCAACGATAAGGATACAGGACTCCCACCGGAGCACTCGTTATACGAGCCTGACGCTGGTCGGCATTGCCAACAACGTCATCCAGTTCAGCGCCTTGAGCATCGCCATCGCTTCACCCACCTGCGCGTCATAGTTCCGCAGACTCAGATAGCCGCCCAGCAAGGTTTTAATACGAAACATCGCTGTTTCCACTACTGAACGACGGTGATAGCCCACTTTCTTTTCCAGACCTCATTGCTGCCGCTCCGATGTTGATTCGCCACCGCGTGGTTACGCTCATGGTACTACTTGTCCGGCCAGTATCGCGCACCGCTTCGTGGCGGGATTAGCGGCCTGATTTTTTTCCTCAATAACACATAATGGCAATAGCGCGTGTCATAAGCGCCGTCAGCCGAGGCTTCCCTGATTTTACAGTGAGTCTGGCTAATCAGCCCCGGCAGTGCCTGCGTATCCGTCGTGCCGCTGAGCGAGAAAGTATGCCTTTGCAATTAATCAGTAAAGTGTTGCGCGAGAAATCGTGCATCTTTCAAGCACATCGTCTACTTTAATTAACCGATTCATAAAATATATATTATCTGTTGATTTCTAGCTTGTAGGTTATTTTAATAACTGTGTATTTTAAAGAATAAAAATTAATATCACCCTACTTCTTTGTTATAATACCAGCCTCCAAAGTTGTGCTATAGGAACATCATGGAATTAATCCGTTATGTTGACATCAACAGCGATCTCTATCGCCACATTTGGGTCGTTGGTGATATTCATGGATGTTACTCCTTATTGTTAACCAGACTGGCTCAATTACATTTCTCTCCTGATACCGATCTCTTGATCTCCACTGGAGATAACATTGATCGAGGAAAAGAAAACCTTGAAACACTAAGACTGTTAAATACCCCATGGTTTATTTCTGTAGTGGGTAATCATGAAGCTATGGCGCTTGACGCTTTTGAAACACAGGATGGCAATTTCTGGTATGTAAACGGTGGTTACTGGTACGACTCGGTCACCGAAAAAGACAGGCAAGAAGCCACTGAGCTATTACTAACTTTTAAGCAGCGTCCTCACATCATAGAGGTTGAAACGTCCTCAAAGAAGTACGTGATTGCCCATGCCGATTATCCAGATGACAGCTACGATTATGGGAAGCAAGTTGATATTGATAGCGTTCTATGGTCACGCGATCGTCTGCTTGGTTCGTTACAGGGGAATATCCATCCAATACGCGGTGCGGATACTTTTATCTTCGGCCATATGATTGTTGACTACACAACAACATTCGCCAATCAAATCTACATTGACACCGGTTCTTTCTGTTCAGGCAATCTGTCTTTTTTTAAAATAAAGTAATCTGGAAATAGAATTATATAATATCAACCCTCCCTGAATTATGGGCAATGATATAGCCTTCAATAAGTACCATTGCCCATTCGTAATAGCGTCTAAATTTCGCGTTTTTCTGCCCATTTCAGCATTAAGATCGCAGGCCAAAAAAACGAAGCCGTAATCCGACGCAGGTAGTTACTCGATCACCTGAGAAGAGTAAAGATCGCACATCTCAAGATACCTATCGGAAGAAAGCGCAATAACCGTGGTGGCGAAATGGATCGGCTTGCCTTCATGCAACACAATCTTAATACCGGCGGCGGCCGGGATGAAGTTAATGCTCTGTGAATGCCAGGTGTTTTCGGCGATATTTGTCCAGGCCGCGAATTTGCCATTACAGAAGCGAATACCTTCACGACTGATGGTGACTGCCGGCTTTGCCGCGCTTAAAAATGTGCGAGCCAGGCGCACAATAAATAACAGACTGCCGCAACAAATAAGCCCCATAAAGACGGCACCGCCAGTTTTGGGCTCCTCGGGATCGGTGGCCATACTCACCGCCAGCGCAATAAAAACTCCCATCATACAAATCCAGAACACAATACCAACCAACGTTTTAGATCTGGAATAATAGATATTGAACTCCACAGGCATGTTTTGCTGGCTGGTTTTTGATACGTACAGTTCCATTGATTCATCCTTGTATAAAAATGTCGTCAGGCGGGTAAACGCTGGGAAAGAAAGTTGAGCAGCAGCGGCTCATTGACGATAGTGGAGCGGTCGATTTTGCAGATCCGGCCCGTAGCGGTGCTAATCATCAGATAGCTCATTGAACTGCCAGCACCCTCCTCGCGCTGGGTGCGAATACTGGCGATCTGCGCATACGGCACCGCCCGGTTTTTGTGTTCAAGCCGATCCGCCAGCGCGGTCACTTTGCCGAATTTAAGACGTCCATCGGCGGCGAGGCGCGCCCCCAGCGCAGAACCGTGTCGCCGGACAAGTTCAGCAGCCAGTCGGTCGTAAATTCCGTTGCCATCGTTCCAGAAATCAAGGTAGATGACGTACTTCTTGCCGCCACTGTGGCGCAAGATGAGTTTGTCGGATTGGTGGAGCAGACGCATTGATTCAAGCGCATCGTAATGGATAACACGATGCCCGGCCTGCAACGCGGTTTCGGTTAACGTCATCCTGCGTGGCGTAAACAGAAACATAACTGTGACGCTGAATTTCCAGATGATAAACAACAGGCCCACCAGTAGCGATATACCGGAAAGCCGATAATTCACAGTGGCTGTTGCTATGCTGAGAATAAAAAAACCGATCCCGATAGCAAACCATTTCAGCTCCGAAAGCGAAAGATGCCGGGTGTATTGACGACTTTCCATGATGGTATGGTATCCCTGATTTTACTGTCGGCGTATTACGTCAGGTTGAGTAAGGAAGCTATATCCGTTATGTTTTAGGTTATATACACTTCATCCTTCAGGCTGCCGGAGCAACTATTGTACGCTCCCGGAGATTAATGAGAGACATCCTGCCTCTCACCGAAGACCAACCACGAGCTTATACACCATTCGGTGTAAATGCCTTTCTCGGAAGTGAACGTCCAGGCGGCTACCGAACCCGAGCGTGATAATAAAGCGACTCGTTGTCATGAGCCAGTCCCTTAGCGACATTGTCCATTTTCGGATGTCGGCCTGAATTGCCAGTCACACGACCTTTTTCACTGACTCGTCCGTCGGAAACACCGTACGCTTTTTAATAACATGTTGATTATCTATGCCGGAAATGCGGGTCTGGTTTTTCTTCAGCAGACGATCGAACGGGCTGAGATCTTCAGGTATTTTGAGATTTTGGCCAGTGCATTAGCCAGAGCCTGCAACTGTTTTTCGTCCATAAAGCAACCAGCTTTTGATGTTGAGTCGAACATATCAAAATCAGGCAATTACACAATTTTAATTACAGTCTCATTTTGAGTTTGGAAGCATCCGTTTCCCTCTTAATTTTGTTGGAATTTCTCTTTGTTGCGAGCACGGTCTGAACTAATTGCCTGGTTACTTGCCTTGTTTCGTCAATATTTGGAAAATCGAACACATTTCCAACTTTTACTTTCAAGACAGAACTTGGCTTCCTACCCTCACTGACATTACGATCTGACGAGGCTACTCTTCGCTGGATTACGTAGGTCTTTTTCGTCAAACTGGCTTTTACCCCCGAAACTAACAGGAGCTTCTCTGTGGTCATCGAAAACAATGTAGAGTTTTTGAGCTGGGTTAGCTTCGAAAACGATTTTTCCAGAGCGACTGAGTGCAGACTTAACATTGATACTTAACTTGTTGATAATGAAAGGCTGGCTGAGAGTTGTTTTCAAAGTATCACCCCTGTTGTAGTCCAGGAATGATGAGAATGTAACCTGTCACATTTTAGGCTACAGGTGAGCTACAAATTTATGGGTTTATGTGAGTTTATAAGGGTTTTACCCGGGGCCACATGAGCACTTGAAAGAATAAAAAACGAGTAAAATCAATATGAATGAGTCATTTGATAAGGACTTCTCCAACCACACCCCGATGATGCAGCAGTATCTCAAGCTGAAAGCCCAGCATCCGGAGATCCTACTCTTTTATCGTATGGGAGACTTTTACGAGCTGTTTTATGACGACGCAAAGCGTGCGTCGCAGCTGCTCGATATTTCGCTGACCAAACGCGGCGCATCGGCTGGCGAACCTATCCCTATGGCGGGTATCCCGCACCACGCCGTAGAAAACTACCTCGCGAAACTGGTCAATCAGGGCGAATCCGTCGCTATTTGCGAACAGATTGGCGATCCGGCCACCAGCAAAGGTCCTGTTGAACGTAAGGTCGTGCGTATCGTTACGCCTGGCACCATCAGCGATGAAGCCCTGTTACAGGAGCGTCAGGATAACCTGCTGGCGGCTATCTGGCAGGATGGTAAAGGCTACGGTTACGCCACGCTGGATATCAGCTCCGGGCGCTTTCGTCTGAGCGAACCCGCCGACCGTGAAACGATGGCCGCAGAGCTGCAGCGCACCAATCCCGCCGAACTGTTGTATGCCGAAGATTTTGCTGAAATGGCGTTAATAGAGGGACGCCGGGGTCTGCGCCGTCGCCCGTTGTGGGAGTTTGAGATTGATACCGCCCGCCAGCAGTTAAATCTGCAATTCGGTACGCGGGATCTGGTCGGTTTCGGCGTCGAAAATGCCTCGCGTGGATTATGTGCGGCAGGCTGCCTGTTACAGTACGCAAAAGATACCCAGCGCACCTCCCTGCCGCATATTCGTTCCATTACGATGGAACGCCAGCAGGACAGCATCATTATGGATGCCGCGACCCGCCGCAATCTGGAAATTACCCAAAACCTGGCCGGTGGTGTCGAAAATACCCTCGCCGCGGTGCTTGACTGTACCGTGACGCCAATGGGTAGCCGAATGCTTAAACGCTGGCTGCATATGCCGGTACGAAATACCGACATATTGCGTGAACGCCAGCAGACCATCGGCGCCTTGCAGGACACCGTCAGCGAACTGCAACCGGTGCTGCGTCAGGTCGGCGATTTGGAGCGTATCCTTGCGCGTCTGGCGCTGCGCACCGCGCGTCCGCGCGATCTCGCCCGAATGCGTCACGCCTTCCAGCAGTTGCCGGAATTGCACGCTCAGCTTGAAACCGTTGACAGCGCGCCGGTACAGGCGTTGCGTAAAAAAATGGGCGATTTCGCCGAGCTGCGCGACCTCCTGGAACGCGCCATTATTGACGCGCCGCCGGTACTGGTCCGCGACGGCGGCGTTATTGCGCCCGGCTACCATGAAGAGCTGGACGAATGGCGCGCGCTGGCGGACGGCGCCACCGATTATCTCGATCGTCTGGAAATTCGCGAACGTGAGCGTACCGGGCTGGATACACTGAAAGTCGGCTATAACGCGGTACATGGTTATTACATTCAGATTAGCCGTGGTCAAAGCCATCTGGCGCCCATCAATTATGTGCGTCGCCAGACGCTGAAAAATGCCGAACGCTACATTATTCCTGAGCTTAAAGAGTACGAAGATAAAGTTCTGACCTCGAAAGGCAAAGCGCTGGCGCTGGAAAAACAGCTATATGACGAATTGTTTGATCTGCTGTTGCCACATCTGGCCGATTTACAGCAGAGCGCCAACGCGCTGGCGGAACTGGATGTGCTGGTTAACCTGGCCGAACGCGCCTGGACGCTGAATTACACCTGCCCGACATTTACCGATAAACCCGGTATCCGTATTACCGAAGGTCGCCACCCGGTGGTTGAACAGGTACTGAATGAGCCGTTTATCGCTAACCCGCTCAATCTGTCGCCGCAGCGCCGGATGTTGATCATTACCGGCCCCAATATGGGCGGTAAAAGTACCTATATGCGACAAACGGCATTGATCGCCCTGCTGGCCTATATCGGCAGTTACGTTCCGGCGCAAAACGTGGAAATCGGCCCCATCGACCGTATTTTTACCCGCGTCGGCGCAGCGGACGACCTGGCCTCCGGGCGTTCGACCTTTATGGTGGAGATGACCGAAACCGCGAACATTTTGCATAATGCGACGGAAAACAGTCTGGTATTGATGGATGAAATCGGGCGCGGTACCTCCACGTATGACGGGCTGTCGTTGGCCTGGGCCTGCGCGGAGAATCTCGCGAATAAGATTAAAGCGTTAACGCTGTTCGCTACCCACTACTTCGAGCTGACCCAATTACCGGAGAAAATGGAAGGCGTGGCGAACGTCCACCTGGATGCGCTGGAACACGGCGATACTATCGCGTTTATGCACAGCGTGCAGGACGGCGCGGCAAGTAAGAGCTATGGCCTGGCGGTCGCGGCGCTTGCGGGCGTCCCTAAAGAAGTCATCAAACGCGCGCGCCAAAAACTCCGCGAGCTGGAGAGCATCTCGCCCAATGCGGCGGCAACGCAGGTGGACGGCACGCAAATGTCGTTGCTTGCCGCCCCGGAAGAGACATCGCCCGCCGTTGAAGCGCTGGAGAATCTCGATCCGGACTCCCTGACGCCACGCCAGGCGCTGGAGTGGATCTATCGGCTGAAAAGTCTGGTGTAAACGTGTCAGACCCGATAGCGCGGCGCTATCGGGTCTGCGCGCCGGAACAGGCTTTTCAGGCTGTGACTGTCGTTTCGTGTAAATGACGCCAGACTATCCGTCCTCTTTCCCTTTTTAAAATGACCGTCGACCAGCGTACCGTCTCGGCCTGGCCCGGCAGTTGCTGGCGCTCACGATAACGCAGCGCGGCGCCTTCCGGCCACTCCGCCACAAGGTCAATGTGCTCAACCACGATAACCAGCCCCGGGCGACACGCGCGCTGCGCCTGGAAAAAAGCGCCCAGCGCCGGATAATCCAGACAAACACCGCCTGGCGTTATCATCGTAAAATCAGCAGCGAAACGCGCTATCAACGCCTCCAGGCTACCCATCCCCTTACTAAGCCAGTTCTCAATCGCCGCATGGGCGTGAATAATTTCATCTTTATATGGATTCATGATCTTTCCTTTTTCAGGCACAGAAGCGCCTGTCTATTGTTCAGACAGACAGCGTAAATAAGGGGCAGCAGGGTGATACCGGCGGCGGCAATAAAGGTCCAGCGATAAGCAACCTCAAGCGACATAACGCGCTGGAGCACGTTTAACAGCAGCGTCAACAGCGTCGCGCCAAGGAAAAAGCTGATCTGACGATTAAGATTCCATAGCGCGCTGGCGTCAGGCATGTCCCGGCGAGCAATAGTCAGGAAAGCGCCACTCTGCGCGGTACTGCTGCACAAACTGCCGCCAGCGCCCATTAAGGCGAATATCATCATCAGTACACGGTGCGATGTCGCAGGCGTAACGTTAGTTAAAAGCAGTATCCCTGCGGCCTGAAGAAGACAGCCGACGATAATCAGCGGACGCGGCCCAAGCCGATTGAAGTAACGTCCGGTAAGCATAATGGCGACAAATGAAGCGATCGACCAGGGAAGCATCAGCGACCCCGCCGCCGCAGGCGATAGCTGCGCGACGTTCTGTAGATAAAACATCCCGACCACGCTGATACCAATGAACATACCCGGTACGCACAGATAGACGATCATGGCAAAACGCAGCAGCCTGTCCGTCAACAACGGCAGATGGAGCAATCTTGCTGACGCCATTGTCGTCGACGCGGCGTTCAGCCAACGATAAGCGAGCAATAAAGTGAGAACGGCCACCGGCAGCGTGGCAAAGAATATCCAGCGCCAGCCGCACGTTTCCACCAGCAGCCCGCCAATCGCAGGCGAACATGCCGGCGCCAGTAGCGCCACCATCATGACAACCGATGACACGCCAGCGCGTTCATGCGGTTTAAACTGTTGCCAGGTTAACGCCTGACCAACCGGGATCAATAAGCCACCGCCCGCCCCCTGCACAATACGCCAGAAAACAAGGCTGTGTAAGGAATCGGCAAAACCTGCGGCAGCGGCGGCAACGCTAAACAGGATGAGCGAAAATATGATCAACCGTCGTGCGCCGAGATAACGTGAAAGAAACGCGCTAAACGGAACGATCAGCGTTAATCCTGCGATATAACCGTTACTCACCCATGCCAGCGCCGATATGGACGTATGCAGATCCACGGACATCGCAGGAAAAGCCACGCTGGCAATAAACAGATTAATCAGATCAAGAAAGAAGCCGAGCAGGTAAACCACTGCCACTTTACTGCGATACGTCATTATGCATCCTCCGTCAGAGGCGCTAATGTAGCCGTCCGGAGAAAGCCAGATAAGTCCGCGCTTCAACGATATACTGTCAAAATAATTTTGACAGTAAAGGAGCTCGCCATGCTCAATTTGCAGCGTATGTCGCTGTTTATCGCCGTGGTAGATAGCGGCAGCTTCACGGCCGCTGCCGCCGCATCGGGCCAAACAAAAGCGGTAGTGAGTTTTAATATTCGGCAGCTTGAAAAAGAGCTTGGCGTAACGTTACTGCTACGTTCCACCCGACGACTGACGCTCACAGACGCCGGCGTCCTCTTTTACCAAAAAGGCGTGAATTTACTCAATGCCGCGAAAAATTTGCAGGATGAAGTGCGTGCCAGCCATAGTGGGCTGGGCGGCGAGTTACGTATTACCACTACGCCCGAGTTTGGCGAACAGGTGGTCATTCCGGTACTGGCGCAGTTTAGTCAGCGCCATCCCGATCTCCGTATTCGACATATGTCCTCATCACATCATGCCGATTTAATTGCCGAGCGCTTTGATGTGGCGATTCGGCTTGGCTCGCTGGCGGACTCCCGCTATCGCGCCGCGCTGATATCCCGCTTTACCATTCTGCCGGTCGCCGCGCCGCAGTGGCTCGCCCGCCACCCTGTGTCGTCACTGGAGTCGTTGGCCCAGGCGCAATGGATTATTCATGAGCGATTACCTACGCCGCTACGGTGGACAGTAACGAATAATCATGGCCAACACTCACGTCTGGAGATAAGCAAAGCCGGCAAAATTTCTGTCGACAGCGCGCGCTCGCTGATGGGCTTCGCTCTCGCGGGAAGCGGCGTCGCATTACTGCCGCAATGGTTAGTCAACACCGCACTGGAGGATGGAACGTTAATTCACCTGTTACCCGACTATCATTTTCCCCGTCAGGGCATTTATGCCGTTTATCCGGACGCCCGCCATGTATCGACAAAAGTACGCACATTTATTGATTTTTTACGTTCGCAATGGGATTGCGGGGAGCACGCCCCATCATTGTAGCCAGTCCGGGAGCATTGCGCTCCCGGACGGATAATACCGTCTTAATCCTTAACTACCAGCTTGTCTTTGATCCCCTGCGCCTGCCAACGCACCCACAGCATAATTGCCGCCAGAACGACAATCGGCAGTAACGGATCGAGCCAACTGCCGCCGGAACCAAACAGCAGGTTAATCAGCGCCACGCCGGTGCCGCCAATCGCCCAGGCAATGGTCGTCGGTACAGACCAAACCACCATCTGCTGTTTGACATCAGAGACGCCCATCATGCGGTTAACCACCCAGAACAGGCTATCGTTGAAGTAGCCGAAGAACAGCGACCCCATCGTTGCGGCCTGAGCGGCAAGCAACATATTGATGCCGGGGATCTGCGCCAGGATCGGCGCGGAAATCGAGGCGGCAGTGATCATCGCCACCGTCCCCGATCCCTGAATCAGGCGTACCAGCGTCGCCACGATAAACGGGATCAGGATCGGCGAGATCGGCAGGTTGGCAACCTGCTCCGCCAGCTGTTGCCCCGCGCCGCTGTCGCGCAGGATCGCGCCCAACGCGCCGCCAGCGCCCGTGACCAGTAAGATAATCCCGGCGCTTTGCAAGCCCTCTTCCAGACGCTCTGCGGTGGTATGTTTATCCATGCGCGGCACCAGCGTATACACCGCCAGCAGAACGCTGATGGCCAACGCGATCACTGGGCTTCCCACAAAGTTGATTGCCTGTACCACCGGATGCGTCGCCAGGCCGGACCATCCTTCTATGGTAGCGAGGGTGGAACAGATAGCCTTCAGGAAGATCAGCACGATCGGCACCACAATAGGCAACAGAGAGAGCGTCAAACTCGGCAGATCCTTTTGCTCTTTCTCTTTATTGTACTGCTCCAGCGCGGCATTGACTTCATCGGCGTTCAGCGTGCGCGGCACGAAATCAGGGTAGCGTTTATCCAGCCACTGCGCATAGAGCACAATGCCGATCACACAGGGCACCGCCAGCGCCATCCCGGTCAATAACATTGCGCCGATGTCGACGTTAAAAATCCCGGCTACCCCCAGCGGACCGGGCGTCGGAGGTACCGTATGGTGAGTGACCACCAGCCCGCCCGCCAGCGCGACGCCCAGCGTCAGTAGCGAACGTTTACCGCTTTTCGCCAGCGCTTTCGCCACCGGATAAAGAATGACAAAAGCGGAATCGACGAAAATGGGGATGCTGACAATATAACCCGTGATCGCCAGCGCCCACTCTTCACGACGTTTCCCCAACCATTTGATAAAGCTCCAGGCGATACGCTCCGCCGCGCCGGAAACCTCCAGCAAGCGCCCCATCATTACGCCGAGACCAATTACCAGACCAATGCTGCCCAGCGTCGTACCGAATCCGCTGGTGATGACAGAGAGCGTTTTATCAATGCCCATTCCCCCCAACAGACCGGCGATACAGGCCGCCGCCAGCATCGCGATCAGCGCATGAACACGAGTGCGTAACACCAGCCATACCAGAACGAAAACGGCAACGATCAGGCCGATAATTGGGGTCGGTAAACTTGTCATGACCTCCCCTCCATATCATCTTGTCGAAAGCGTTCGATAATGTCATCGAAGCGTTTATCGGCGACAAAACCTAACGCCAGCGCATGCTGGTTATCGATACGTCCCGGCCAGGAGGCGACAATTTTCTCGACGCCTTCGTCGCGCTGATGCGTAACCCGATCGCGCGCCGCCTGACCGCCCGCCTGACGCAACGTTTCCAGCATCTCGCCCACGGTTACGCTGATCCCCGGTAAGTTGATGCTGCTCGCCTCGCCAGGCGCGGGTAACGTTGCGGCCAGCGACAGGTTATGGATCACCGTCGCCGGGCTGGAAATCCACAGCCGCAAACTTTCCGATACCGGGCAGACGGTCGTCTCGCCCTGCAACGGTTCACGAATAATCGCGCTGACAAAAGAAGAGGCGGCGCGGTTTGGTTTACCCGGGCGAACACAGATCGTCGGCAAACGCAGCGCCAGCCCATCCACATAGCCTTTGCGGGTATAGTCGTTGACCAACAGTTCACAGGCGGCCTTCTGCGCGCCATAAGACGAGCGCGGCGTGAGCGCGGTGGTATCGGTGACGCATTCCGGCAGCGTACCGCCATAAACGGCAAGCGAGCTGGAGAAGACAAAACGAATTTTCTGCGGTTGCCGACGACACGCCTCAAGTAACTGGCGGGTAAGATCCAGGTTAACTTTCCATCCCAGATCGAAATCGTCTTCCGCATGGCTGCTGACAATCGCAGCGAGATGATAAACAACAGAGGTATTAGCGGTAATCACATTCTCCAGCACGCCCGGCTGGGTTAAGTCAGCCTCCAGACAGCGTAAACGTGGGGAGTCTGATAACCGCGCAGGCATTTTTAAATCAACAAGAAGCAGTTCGTTAAACGCCAGCGATGAGTTTAATAAGGCGCTTGCGAGTTTCTGGCCTAAAAAGCCGCCCCCGCCGGTAATGATAATCTGCATCCGGATGTCCTCTTTATTGTTGTGTAGGGTAGTTCAGGGTTAGCGCCAGGCGTTAAACCAGCCAAGCCCGTCCTGAGTGGTATTCCGTGGTTGGTATTCGCAGCCTATCCAGCCGCGATAACCTACGTCATCGAACAGCCGGAACAGCCACGGGTAGTTGATCTCGCCATCATCCGGTTCATGTCTGTCCGGTAGCGAAGCGATTTGTACATGGGCATAGCGGCCCGCATACTCGCGAATCAGGTGACTCAAATTGCCATCCACTTTTTGCGCATGGAAAGTGTCGAGCTGGATGAACACATTCGGACGGTCAACCTCTTCTGCGATGCCCAGCGCCTGATATTGGCTGGAAAAGAGGTAGCCGGGTTTAACGCCGGGACTCAGCGCTTCGATCAAAATACGTTTATCGTGGGCGGCAAACCGGTCGGCGGCATAACGCAAATTATCGATAAACGTGGCGCGATAACGTGCGCCATCAGCGCCATCCGGCACGACGCCCGCCATGATGTGAACCTGCTCACATTCCAGCGCCAGAGCGTATTCCAGAGCCAGATCAATATCGGCGCGCGCGTCGTGTTCGCGCCCCGGTAGCGCGGCACGTCCCCACTCGCCCGCCGCGGTATCACCCGCCGAAGTATTAAACAGCGCCAGCGTCAGATCATGACGCGATAGCTGGGCTTTAATCTCGCTGGCGGCAAAGCCGTAGGGGAACAGAAACTCAACGGCCTGAAAACCGGCTTCGGCAGCAGCGGCAAAACGCTCGATAAACGGCACTTCGGTAAACATCATCGACAAATTGGCGGCAAAACGCGGCATCGGGTTATCTCCTTAACTGCGCAATTTCTTCGGTGGTTAAATAACGAATCGGGCGTTCGCCAAGGATAAAAATCAGCTTTGCCGTCTCTTCCAGCTCCTCGGTATTATTAGCGGCTTCCTGCAAATTCTCCCCGCACACGACCGGCCCATGATTAGCCAGTAAAAAGGCCTGATGCCGGGCCGCCAGCGCAGCCAAATCGCGAGCAATTCGGTCATCCCCCGGGCGATAGTAGGGAACCAGCGGAATGTCTCCCATCCGCATCACCACATAGGGGGTAAACGGGCGAATCACATTTTGCGGGTCCAGTCCTTCGAGACAGGAAAGCGCCGTTGACCAGGTGCTGTGCAGATGAACCACTGCCTTGCAGCAAGGGTTATTGCGATACAACGCCAGATGAAAACGCACCTCTTTAGACGGTTTATCGCCACTGAGCCATTCGCCCTGCGGGTCCACTTTGGATAGCCGCTGCGGGTCGAGATTACCCAGACACGAACCGGTGGGCGTCGCCAGAATATTGCCGTCCGGCAGTAACAGCGAGAGGTTGCCTGCCGAGCCGGTAGCATAGCCGCGCTGGAAAAACGAGGCGGCTATCCTGACCATCTCTTCTCGCAAAGCGTGCTCTTCTTTTGCCAGTGTCGTCATACCTGAAACTCCCTTTGAGCGCGGATGAAAAAGGATTCATCGCCAAAATTGCCTGACTTTAGCGCCAGCGAGACTGGCGCATGGAGCGCGTTGACCCACGGCACGCCGGGTGAAATGCACGGTCCGATGTGAAAACCGGTAATACCGAGGCTTTGCGTCACCACGCCCGAGGTTTCGCCGCCCGCCACGATAAACCGGGTGATACCGCCTTCCGCTAAGCGAGCGGCCAGCAGGGAAAAGAGCGCCTCTACCGCATGGCTGGCTTCAGTAGCGCCATATTGCTGCTGGATGGCGGCCAGCGCCTGCGTGGAGGCGGTGGCGCTAATCATTGGCGCCAGTTCGCTGTCCTGACTGAGCACCCACTGCGCCAGCGCTTCGGCGTAGGCCTCGCGCGTCTCGGATGACAGGCAGCGCGCCACGTCAACGTCGCGTGTGGGAGCATGTTGTCGATAGAAGGCCACCTGCTGATTCGTCATTTGTGAACAGGAACCGGAAAGCACCACCGCGCGACCGCTCAGCGGATAGCCTGCGGAACGGGCCTGAGAAACGCCGTGCTTCGCCCACTGACGCGCCAACCCCATTGCCAGCCCGGAACCGCCGGTCACTAACGGGGCATCACGCAAAACCTCGCCCTGGATTTCCAGATGCCGCTCATTGAGCGCGTCAAGTACTGCGTAGCGATACCCTTCCTGCTGTAAACGCGACAGCGCCGTACGGGTCGCGGCAACGCCTTCATCAAGCGTCTGAGTCGGAATAACGCCGCAGCGCCCTTGTGCCTGCGCTTCCATCAAACGCGGCAGGTAGCTGTCGGTCATCGGATTGATAGGGTGGTGGCGCATACCGGACTCCGCCAGCAAGTGGTTCATGACAAACAGATAGCCCTGATAAACCGTGCGTCCGTTAACCGGCAGCGCGGGAGAAATCACGGTAAATGAGGTATCCAGCGCCACCATCAGCGCATCGGTGACCGGGCCGATATTGCCTTCGGCGGTACTATCGAAAGTCGAGCAATATTTGAAATAGACTTGCTGGCAGCCCTGTTTTTTCAGCCATACCAGCGCCGCCAGCGATTGTTTTATCGCCTCTTGCGCCGGGCATGAGCGGGTTTTCAGGCTGATAACCACCGCGTCGCACCCTTCCGGTTGCGTCCCGGTTGGGACATCATTGATCTGCACTGTCGGCATCCCGTTTTCGACCAGAAAACTGGCGATGTCGGTCGCGCCGGTAAAATCATCGGCAATGACGCCAATTTTTAACATGACGGCTCCTCAGGCGTGACGCCAGGCAGAGTAATCCCTGAGAAAATTTTGATCACAGCGCTGTCATCCTCTTTGCCATAACCGGCGTTACTGGCGCTGGTGAACATATTTAACGCCGTAGAGGCCAGCGGTAAGGGGAAGCGCAGCGCTTTCGCCGTGTCGGCAACCAGCCCCAAATCTTTGACAAAAATGTCGACGGCCGAACGCGGGGTATAGTCGCCGTCAACGACATGCTGCATACGGTTTTCGAACATCCAGGAGTTGCCGGCGGCATGGATCACGACGTCATACATCACGTCCAGAGGAATACCGGCCCGCGCGGCCAGCGCCATCGCTTCGGCCGCCGCCGCAATATGCACGCCAGCCAGCAGCTGATGAATGATTTTGACAGTTGAGCCTGCGCCCGGCGTATCGCTGATGCGATAAACGTTGCTGGCAACGGCGTCCAGCACAGGCTTCAGGCGGGTAAACGCCGCCTCGCTTCCGGAGGCCATCACCGTCATTTCGCCCTGCGCCGCTTTTACCGCGCCGCCGGAAACCGGCGCATCCAGCATGTTAAGATTCAATGCCGTCAACGCCGCGGCGATCTCTTGCGCGTCGGCGCTTGAGATCGTAGACGAAACCATCACCGCGCTTCCGGGTTTCATCAGATGGGCGACGCCATCCTCACCGAATAACACCTGTCTGACCTGGGCGGCATTGACGACCAGAATGACTAACGCATCCACGACGCCGGCGAACTCCCTGGCGCTGGCGGCAGCCCCACAAGCCCCTTCAGCAAGAAGATTCGCGCACGCTTGCGGGTTAAGATCGGCCCCCCATGTGGAAAGTCCGGCGCGCAGGCATGAACGCGCAGCGCCCATTCCCATTGAGCCAAGCCCCACAATGCCGACATGAAAATCAGTTCCTGTTGTCATTATCACTCCATGTTAATTTACGTGATATTATGTTTTGTTATGTGAATATAGGCGTTTTTGTAAACAATTGCGGTGAGTTGTTTCACAAAAAATAACAAAATGTGTTATTTTTTGTGAAGGCAATCCTCATAGAACTTCACACGCTGTGACGAGAAATCGCGTAAAATCGCGACAGGACTAAAGAAAGGAGCAGACGTTGATACCTACTGAGCGTCGACAAATCATTCTTGATATGGTGGCGGAGAAAGGCATCGTCAGTATCGCTGAACTGACCGAGCGCATGCATGTATCCCACATGACTATCCGCCGTGATTTACAAAAACTGGAGCAGCAAGGCGCGGTAATCCAGGTCTCTGGCGGCGTGCAATCATCGACTCGCGTGGCGCACGAACCCTCGCATCAGATCAAAACCGAACTGGCGACGCCGCAGAAAGCGGCGATTGGCAAACTGGCCGCCAGCCTGGTACAGCCAGAAAGCTGTATCTACCTTGATGCAGGTACTACCACGCTGGCGATTGCCAGGCAGCTGGTTACGATGAATAAACTTACGGTGGTGACCAATGATTTCGTTATCGCCGATTACCTGATGGACAACAGCGGTTGCACAATTATTCACACTGGCGGGGCGGTATGCCGGGAAAACCGGTCGTGCGTCGGTGAAGCCGCGGCGACGCTTTTGCGCGGGCTGATGATTGACCAGGCCTTTATTTCCGCCTCTTCCTGGAGCGTGCGCGGTATTTCAACGCCGGCAGAAGATAAAGTCACGGTGAAACGGGCCGTCGCCAGCGCCAGCCGCCAAAAAATTCTGGTGTGCGACGCGACCAAATACGGCCAGGTCGCGACGTGGCTGGCGTTACCGCTGGCGGAATTCAACCAAATCGTCACCGATGACGGCCTGCCGGAAAGCGCAATTCGGGCGCTGGCCAAAGTGGATATCTCACTGCTGATGGCCAAAAAATAGCGAAGCGGCGCAAGCCGCTTACGTCATCATCTTGCGTACCAGTTGCGTAAACTGTTCGCGTTCTTCAGCGCTCAGTCGCCCCAAAAACTCATCGTCAACGCGATCCCCCAGTGGTATCGCGGCGGCGAGCAACGTTTGGCCCTGAACGGTGAGATAGACAAAACGCCGACGTTTATCCAGCGGATCGTTTTCTCGCTTTACCAGCCCACGATTTTCCATCCGGCTTAACATCTCCGCCAGCGTCGCTTTAGTGCTGACCGCCGCTTCGGTCAGATCGACCTGTTCAATACCCGGATGTTCAGCAATAACGCGCATCACCGCATATTGAGGTTTGGTGAGCTCCGGTAGCTCATGCTGCCAGCGTGCGGTATGTTGCTGAAAAAGTTGGCGTAACAGATGAAACGCGGTGTTTCGTAACTCCATGAGCGCTCCGGATAAATTAACTTTTTCTATCATAACGACTTATGCACGGTTTTTTAATGACGAATGCTTTAGCTAAACGTGCGCAGGCGTCGGGAGCGATCTTGTCGCAAAGGCCGAGTGGGCGTATTTTGATCAAAATGTTCGTATACGAACGATATTTGAGGTAAGAAATGAGATTGATTGTGGGGATGACCGGTGCGACCGGCGCGCCGCTTGGCGTCGAGCTACTCCAGGCATTGCGGGCGATACCTGATGTTGAAACGCATCTGGTAATGTCAAAGTGGGCGAAAACCACTATTGAACTGGAGACGCCCTACACGCCCGCTGAGGTAGCCGCCCTGGCAGATTATTGTCATAGCCCGGCCGATCAGGCGGCGACCATTTCCTCCGGCTCATTTCGTACCGACGGCATGATTATTATCCCCTGCAGTATGAAAACACTGGCGGGGGTTCGCGCCGGCTATGCCGAGGGGCTGGTGGGACGCGCTGCCGATGTCGTGTTGAAAGAGGGTCGCAAGCTGGTGCTTGTACCGCGGGAAATGCCGCTCAGCACGATTCATCTGGAAAACATGCTTGCGCTTTCTCGTATGGGGGTGGCGATAGTGCCGCCCATGCCCGCGTTCTACAACCTGCCGCAAACCGTTGACGATATTATCCAGCACATCGTAGCGCGCGTTCTCGACCAGTTTGGTCTGGAGCATACGCGCGCGCGTCGCTGGCAAGGACTGCGACAGGCAGCAAATTTTTCACAGGAGAATGGATAATGGCATTTGATGATTTGCGCAGTTTTTTACATGCGCTGGATCAGCAGGGACAACTGCTGAAAATCAGCGAGGAAGTGAATGCGGAGCCGGATCTCGCCGCCGCTGCCAACGCAACGGGACGCATCGGCGATGGCGCGCCCGCGCTGTGGTTTGACAATATTCGTGGTTTTACCGACGCCCGCGTGGCGATGAATACCATCGGTTCCTGGCAGAACCATGCCATCTCACTGGGTTTGCCGCCTAACACGCCGGTTAAAAAACAGATCGATGAATTTATTCGCCGCTGGGACAATTTTCCGGTAGCGCCGGAACGACGGGCGAATCCGGGCTGGGCGGAAAATACCGTCGACGGCGACGCGATCAACCTGTTTGATATCCTGCCGCTGTTTCGTCTGAACGACGGCGACGGCGGATTCTATCTGGATAAAGCCTGTGTGGTATCACGCGATCCGCTCGATCCCGATAACTTCGGCAAGCAGAATGTCGGCATCTACCGTATGGAAGTTAAAGGCAAGCGTAAGCTGGGTCTGCAACCAGTGCCGATGCATGATATCGCATTGCACCTGCACAAAGCTGAAGAGCGCGGGGAAGATCTGCCGATTGCGATCACGTTGGGTAACGATCCGATCATTACCCTGATGGGCGCAACGCCGCTGAAATACGATCAGTCAGAGTATGAAATGGCAGGCGCGCTGCGTGAAAGCCCCTATCCTATCGCCACCGCGCCGTTGACCGGTTTTGATGTGCCGTGGGGATCTGAAGTCATTCTTGAAGGGGTCATCGAAAGCCGTAAACGTGAAATTGAAGGACCGTTCGGCGAATTTACCGGCCACTATTCCGGCGGTCGCAACATGACCGTGGTGCGTATCGATAAGGTCTCTTACCGCAGCAAACCCATTTTTGAATCGCTCTATTTGGGTATGCCGTGGACGGAAATCGACTACCTGATGGGGCCGGCGACCTGCGTGCCACTGTATCAACAGTTGAAAGCCGAATTTCCGGAAGTGCAGGCGGTAAACGCCATGTACACCCACGGCCTGCTGGCCATCATCTCGACCAAAAAACGCTACGGCGGCTTTGCCCGTGCGGTGGGCCTGCGAGCGATGACGACGCCGCATGGTCTGGGATATGTGAAGATGGTGATCATGGTCGATGAAGATGTCGATCCATTCAATCTGCCACAGGTGATGTGGGCGTTGTCGTCGAAAGTGAATCCGGCAGGCGATCTGGTACAGCTACCGAATATGTCCGTCCTGGAACTGGACCCGGGCTCAAGCCCGGCGGGGATTACCGACAAGCTGATCATTGACGCCACCACGCCGGTTGCGCCAGATAACCGTGGTCACTATAGCCAGCCGGTTGTTGATTTACCGGAAACTAAAGCCTGGGCTGAAAAGCTGACCGCCATGCTGGCAAACCGTAAATAAGGAGTAACCGATGATTTGTCCACGCTGTGCCGATGCACATATTGAACTCATGGCGACTTCGCCGGTAAAAGGAGTCTGGACGGTATATCAGTGTCAGCATTGTCTGTATACCTGGCGCGATACCGAACCGTTACGCCGTACCAGCCGCGAACACTATCCACAAGCGTTTCGCATGACGCAAAAAGATATTGATGACGCGCCAATGGTGCCGAGTATCCCGCCGCTGCTGGCAGAAGACAAACGGTAAAAAAAAGGCCAGTCGACAGACTGGCCTTTTTTTGACAAGGGTACTTACTCGCGGAACAGCGCTTCGATATTCAGCCCCTGCGTCTGCAGAATTTCGCGCAGACGGCGCAGGCCTTCAACCTGAATCTGACGAACACGTTCACGCGTAAGACCGATTTCACGGCCTACATCTTCCAGTGTCGCAGCCTCATATCCCAGCAGACCGAAACGGCGCGCCAGCACTTCACGCTGTTTGGCGTTCAGTTCGAACAACCATTTGACGATGCTCTGTTTCATATCGTCATCTTGCGTGGTGTCTTCCGGACCGTTCTCTTTTTCATCGGCCAGGATGTCCAGCAACGCTTTTTCGGAATCACCACCCAGCGGGGTGTCTACCGAGGTAATGCGCTCGTTGAGACGAAGCATACGGCTGACGTCATCAACCGGTTTATCCAGTTGCTCTGCAATTTCTTCCGCACTCGGTTCGTGGTCCAGTTTATGCGACAACTCACGTGCGGTGCGCAGGTATACGTTCAGCTCTTTAACAATGTGAATCGGCAAGCGAATCGTACGGGTTTGGTTCATAATCGCCCGTTCGATTGTCTGGCGAATCCACCAGGTTGCGTATGTTGAGAAGCGGAACCCGCGTTCCGGGTCAAACTTCTCGACTGCACGGATAAGCCCCAGGTTGCCCTCTTCAATCAGGTCCAGCAACGCCAGTCCACGATTGCCATAACGGCGGGCAATTTTTACCACCAGACGCAGGTTACTCTCAATCATGCGACGGCGAGAAGCGACATCCCCACGCAGTGCGCGACGCGCAAAATAGACTTCTTCTTCGGCTGTTAACAGTGGTGAATACCCAATCTCACCAAGGTAAAGCTGAGTCGCGTCCAACACACGCTGTGTGGCCCCTTGCGATAACAGCTCTTCTTCAGCCAGGTCGTTATCACTGGGTTCCTCTTCACTCAAGGCTTTTTCGTCAAAAGCCTCTACTCCGTTCTCATCAAATTCCGCGTCTTCATTTAAATCATGAACTTTCAGCGTATTCTGACTCATAAGGTGGCTCCTACCCGTGATCCCTTGACGGAACTAGCAAGTCAAAGCCTGGTTCCGCCGCTTTATCGCTGCGGTAAATAACGCAGCGGGTTTACGGATTTCCCCTTGTAACGAATTTCAAAATGCAAGCGTGTAGAGCTGGTGCCGGTGCTACCCATAGTAGCGATTTTTTGCCCCGCCTTAACTTCCTGTTGTTCCCGGACCAGCATCGTATCATTATGGGCGTAGGCACTCAGGTAATCATCGTTATGTTTGATGATAATAAGATTACCGTAACCACGCAGTGCGTTACCGGCATATACGACGCGCCCATCAGCGGTTGCGACGATAGCCTGTCCCTTACTGCCTGCAATGTCGATCCCTTTATTGCCCCCTTCGGAAGCACCAAAGTTTTCGATCACTTTGCCATCCGTCGGCCAGCGCCATGCGGAAATCGGCGCGCTGGTTGACGTACTGCTTGCATTTGGTTCGGTCGTGCTTACCGTTGGTGCCGTTACAGGCGCTGTGACAACCGTCCCAGCAGGCTTGTTGTTTGGCAACATTTTGTTAGCACTTTGTTCACCTGAGCCCTCAGAATACGTAATTGTTGGTTGAGACGCAACTGCAACGGTGGAATTTTGTGCAGACCTGGTCACAACTCCTTGCTGTGCTGCATCCGCCTGGGTGATCGCATTTCCACCAGTAATTGGCGTACCGGATGCGTTACCAACTTGCAAAGTTTGCCCTACATTCAGGCTATACGGGGCAGAAATACTGTTTCTCTGGGCCAGATCGCGGAAATCGTTCCCGGTAATCCAGGCGATGTAAAAAAGCGTATCACCCTTTTTCACGGTGTAAGTACTGCCACCCGTATAGCTACCTTTCGGAATATTCCCATACTGGCGATTATATACGATTCGCCCATTTTCCATCTGCACGGGCTGTTCCGCGACCGGTTGAGTTTGAATGGGCTGCGTTACAGGACGCTGAACGGGTTGAATTTGCGGCGCTTGTTGCGGCGTTTGTTGCGTCGTCGCGCCCATTTTTGGCGGCGGTGTGATCAACATCCCGGAATTGGTATTTGATGACGAACCACTGTCCACAGACGTAACCGGCGCCGGAGGGTTTGACGAACTGGTACAACCTGCCAGCCATAGTGAAACCAGTGATAGTGCCGCAATGCGACTAACGGTGAATTTTGGGCTTCCCGCGCTCATTTATCCCCCAGGAAAAAATTTGGTTAACAACCAGTGACGTAAGAACCGTGCAACGCATTAAGTGAACACGGGAAAATGTGTTCACGATACGCTTAACCCACCGGGAATAACCAGGAAAACTCCAGGTATTCGTTTCGGCTTCATCAGGCGTAAGAGTGGGTGTTTGCAGGGCAAACTAGGCCAGCTCTCCCTTGACTAACGGGACGAAGCGAACGGCCTCCACGGTATCGATAATAAATTCGCCGCCCCGGCGACGCACGCGTTTCAAAAACTGCTGCTCATCGCCCACGGGCAGAACAAGAATGCCGCCTTCATCCAACTGTGCCATGAGCGCGGTAGGAATTTCCGGCGGCGCAGCCGTCACAATGATAGCGTCAAACGGCGCACGCGCCTGCCAGCCTTGCCAGCCATCGCCATGACGGGTAGAAACATTATGTAAATCGAGCTGCTTCAGGCGGCGACGCGCCTGCCATTGCAGCCCCTTAATCCGCTCAACGGAGCAAACGTGATGTACCAGATGCGCCAGAATCGCCGTCTGATAGCCGGAACCGGTGCCAATTTCCAGCACCCTGGATTGCGGCGTCAGTTCGAGCAGTTCCGTCATTCGCGCCACCATATAGGGCTGCGAAATCGTCTGACCCTGGCCTATCGGCAAAGCGATATTTTCCCAGGCCTTATGTTCAAACGCTTCATCAATAAATTTCTCGCGCGGCACTGCAGCAAGCGCATTAAGCACCTGCTCATCTCTGATGCCCTGCGCGCGCAATTGTTCAAGAAGAGCCTGTACACGTCCACTTACCATTGCGTGCCAACTCCCACGCTGTCTAACCAGTCTGAAACCACATCATGCGCGCTGTGCGCGGTTAAATCCACATGCAACGGCGTGACGGAGACGTAGCCTTCATCCACCGCCGCGAAATCGGTATCCGGCCCGGCATCGTATTTATCGCCCGGCGGGCCAATCCAGTACAATGTATTACCGCGCGGATCTTCCTGCGGGATTACTTTATCCGCTGGATGGCGGCTACCACAGCGAGTCACGCGGATGCCTTTAACCTGCGCTAACGGTAGATCCGGGACATTCACGTTGAGAATACGCCCGGTACGCAACGGCTCCCGGCTTAACCCTCGCAAAAGCGCGCAAGTCACGGCTGCAGCCGTATCATAATGCTGATAGCCGTTAAGGGAGACCGCTAATGCCGGAAAGCCGAGATGACGACCTTCCATCGCCGCGGCGACTGTACCGGAATAGATCACATCATCGCCCAGATTCGGACCCGCGTTAATACCGGAAACGACAATATCCGGACGCGGACGCATTAAGGCATTAACGCCCAGATAGACGCAATCGGTCGGCGTCCCCATCTGTACGGCGATATCGCCATTATCAAAGGTAAAAGTACGAAGCGAAGATTCCAGCGTGAGGGAATTAGACGCGCCGCTGCGGTTACGATCCGGGGCTACGACCTGTACATCAGCAAACTCACGCAGCGCTTTCGCCAGCGTTTGTATACCGGGCGCGTGAACCCCGTCATCGTTACTCAGCAATATGCGCATAATCACCCATTGTGTTGATCAGTTCCCTTACTACGCTGGTGGCAAAACTGCCTGCGGGCAGCCAGAAACGTAACTCGACGGTAACGTCATCCCACCAGTTCCAGCTTAATTGTTGCGGATAAAGCAGCATCGCTCTGCGCGACGCCTCTACTTTTTCGCGCAGCAACAGCGATTGCAACACCGTTTCCTGGGCAATGGCATCTTGCTCAAACGCCAGCGCCGCACGCTGTGTTCCCCACTCTCCGCTGCCCGGCAACGATGCTGTAATCATCAGCTCTTTTTCGTCTACCCGGCGCTGCAATTCAGGCAGTTCTTCAGATGTCGCGACGAACCAGCTTCCACGCCCCGCTAATTGTAGCGCATCGCCGTCAACAACTTGATTAAAGTCTGGTTTCTTCAGCCGCTGGTGAACAATTTGATTAAACAACGCGCTACGTGCCGCCGACAACCAAAAACTGCGTTTATTGCGATCGCGCACCGGCGCGTTACTTTGCGCCCAGCGCAGCGCGCCCTGCAAGTTGCTGCCGCCAATGCCGAATCGCTGTGCGCCGAAATAGTTCGGCACGCCGCCATCGCGAATCGCCTGCAATCGTGTTTCGACATCGCGGCGATCGCTTATTTCACGCAACACCAGCGTAAAGGCATTGCCTTTCAGCGCGCCTAAACGCAGCTTACGCTTGTGACGCGCGTATTCCAGCACTTTACAACCTTCCAGCTGAAAGGCGCTGAAATCGGGCATCTCTTTCCCCGGCACGCGCGCGCACAGCCACTGCTCGGTAACGGCGTGTTTATCTTTTTGCCCGGCAAAGCTCACTTCGCGAGCGTGAATTTTCAGGAATTTCGCCAGCGCGTCAGCGACAAAACGGGTATTGCAACCGTTTTTCAAAATACGCAGCAGAATGTGCTCACCTTCACCATCCGGCCTAAAGCCTAAATCTTCAACCACCACAAAATCTTCCGGATTCGCTTTCAGCAATCCGCTACCTTGTGGTTTTCCGTGCAGCCAGGTGAGATTGTCAAACTCTGTCATTTCGCCGCCTTCATCAGCAACGCGACCGCTTCGCAGGCAATGCCTTCTCCGCGTCCGGTAAATCCGAGCTTTTCCGTCGTCGTCGCCTTCACGTTAACCTCATCCATATGGCAGCCGAGATCTTCGGCGATAAAGACGCGCATTTGCGGAATATGCGGCAACATTTTCGGCGCCTGCGCAATAATGGTGACATCTACGTTACCGAGGGTGTACCCCTTCGCCTGAATACGACGCCAGGCTTCACGCAGTAGTTCGCGGCTATCCGCTCCCTTAAATGCCGGATCGGTATCCGGGAAGAGCTTGCCGATATCGCCAAGCGCCGCTGCGCCCAGCAGCGCATCGGTCAGCGCATGTAACGCCACATCGCCATCGGAATGCGCCAATAGCCCTTTTTCATAAGGGATACGCACGCCGCCAATAATAATCGGCCCTTCTCCGCCAAACGCGTGTACGTCAAAACCGTGTCCAATTCGCATTATGCTTTCTCCTGGTGGATGGTTCGGGTCAGATAAAATTCCGCCAGCGCCAGATCTTCCGGACGGGTGACCTTGATGTTATCCGCGCGACCTTCTACCAGCGCCGGATGAAAACCACAATACTCCAGCGCTGACGCCTCGTCGGTGATGGTCGCGCCTTCATTCAGCGCACGCGTCAGACAATCGTGCAAGAGCTCGCGGGGGAAAAACTGCGGGGTGAGCGCGTGCCATAAATCGGCGCGCTCTACGGTATGGGCAATAGCGTTTTTCCCTGGTTCGCCGCGTTTCATGGTGTCGCGCACCGGACTGGCGAGGATACCGCCGACCCGGCTGTTTTCGCTGATAGCCAGCAACCGCGCAAGGTCATCCTGATGCAAACAGGGTCTTGCCGCGTCGTGCACCAGCACCCACTGCGCCTTTGCAACGGCCTGTAACCCGGCCAAAACGGAATCAGCGCGTTCGTTGCCGCCATCCACAACGGTGATTTGCGGATGATTCGCCAGCGGAAGTTGGGCAAAGCGATGATCGCCAGGACTGATAGCAATAACAACGCGTGTCACCCGAGGATGCGCCAGCAGCGCATGAACTGAGTGCTCCAGAATGGTTTTATTACCGATTGAGAGATACTGCTTAGGACATTCTGTTTGCATTCGGCGGCCAAATCCGGCCGCCGGCACCACGGCGCAAACGTCCAATAAAGTGGCTGCCATGTTAAATCCCTGGATGGTTTATCGATGAGTTTGCCCCGCCGTTGCCGCGCGTTTTGAGGCGTCAGGCACCAGACGATAGAAGGTTTCGCCCGGTTTGGTCATGCTAAGTTCGTTGCGCGCGCGCTCCTCAATCGCTTCCTGGCCGCCATTGAGATCGTCAATTTCGGCAAAAAGCTGATCGTTACGCGCTTTAAGTTTGGCGTTTGTCGCCTGCTGCGCGACCACATCATCGTTGACGCGGCTATAGTCATGTATGCCGTTCTTACCGAACCACAGCGAGTACTGTAGCCAGACCAGTAAAGCCAGCAACAGCAGCGTTAGTTTACCCATCCTGCCCCCTGAAAAACGGCATCATCATCCCATAACGTCCTCTGTGACTCCACATTCAGGACGGGATTGCCGCGACAACGCCGGCAAATGTACCACATTTGCCGGATGTTACGTATACCCGAGTAAGGAGAACATAATCTCATTGTTGGTTACGGTTTGAATTATGACCGGAGGCGCACTGATAACCCGTCTACCCTAATAGCCATATAAATAACGCGCCGAACAGCGCGCCTACGGCCAGTAGAGTAAACATAATGCTAAAAAGTATTTTGCCCTTTACCAGCAGATGCAACGCAATGCCGATAATCACCGATACCGGCATTAACGCGAGGAAAAAGGGCCAGGTATAGAGGAAAAAAAACAGCGTGTTAGGACCATAAAGCAGAAAAGGGATCCCCAACGCCAGCAGCCATGACACAAAGCCGACCACCGCCCCCGGAAATGCACTGGTGGCGTCATCGTCGACCATGAAGGCGTCTGACCTTGTGAAAGTAATGTTATGGCTATTACGCATATTAAATCCTGTAACCTTGACCATACCGGGCATACAAGCCCGGTGGTGTCTCAGGATCTGATAATATCGCGCCGTCTCAGCAGGTCTAATAATTGGGAAACCAAATTTGTTACTAATTGTTCACCATTAAGATGAACCTGGGGCGAGTCAGGCGCTTCGTAAATGGCGTCGATGCCGGTAAAGTTACGCAACTCGCCCGCGCGCGCTTTTTTATACAACCCTTTAGGATCGCGCTGTTCACAGATAGCCAGCGGCGTATTAACATAAATCTCGATAAAACGATCGTGGCCGACGCGCTCTTTTACCAGTTGCCGCTCGGCGCGGTGCGGAGAAATAAATGCCGTCAAAACAATCAGGCCAGCGTCCGCCATCAGACTGGCCACTTCGCCTACCCGCCGGATATTCTCCTGGCGATCGGCATCGCTAAAGCCTAAATCACGGCACAAACCGTGGCGCACATTATCGCCATCCAACAGGTAGGTACTGACGCCACGCTGATGTAACGCCTCTTCCAGCGCGCCGGCCACCGTTGATTTTCCCGAACCGGAGAGCCCGGTAAACCACAGCACCACGCCACGGTGGCCGTGGAGCTGTTCACGGGCGGCGACAGTAACGGGATGAGAGTGCCAGACCACGTTCTCATCATGCAGCGCCATGTTTATCTCCCAGCAAATCGCGGGCGTCCCAGTGCGGAAAATGACGGCGTACCAGCGCATTCAGCTCCAGCTCAAACGCACTGTATTCCACGGGCGGCGTCGCTCCGCGTTCATCCAGTTCCCGCACCATGCCAGCGCCCACGGTGACGTTAGAAAGTCGGTCGATAAAAATCAGCCCGCCCGTCACCGGATTTTGCTGATAAATATCCAGCGCGAGCGGCTCATCGAATGTCATCTCTACCAGACCAATACCGTTTAACGGCAGGCTCTCGACGTCTCGTTGGGTCAGATTGTTGATATCAATCTGATAGCGAATAGCCTCGATACGCGCGCGGGTTTTCTTACCCGCAAGTTTAACGTCGTAGCTTTGGCCCGGTGCCAGCGGCTGTTCCGCCATCCATACCACATCGATCGCGGCGTGCCGCGCAGGTGCCAGCGTCTCGTTTGCCGCCAGCAGCAGATCGCCGCGGCTAATATCAATGTCGTCGTTGAGTACCAGGGTAATGGCTTCGCCCGCATAGGCTTCTTCTTTATCGCCATCAAAAGTGACGATACGCGCCACGCTGGATTCCACGCCAGACGGCAGCACTTTAATGCGCTCTCCGACTTTGACGCTACCAGACGCCAGAGTGCCGGCATACCCCCGAAAATCAAGATTCGGGCGATTGACGTACTGTACCGGAAAGCGCATCGGCTGACGGTCTACCGCACGCTGTATGTCTACCGTTTCCAGGACTTCCAGCAGCGTCGGACCGCTGTACCAGCGCATATTGGCGCTCTGCGCGGCGACATTATCCCCTTCCAGCGCCGAAAGCGGGACAAAGCGAATGTCCAGATCGCCTGGCAACTGTTCAGCAAAAGTCAGGTAATCTTCGCGAATACGAGCGAAGGTCTCTTCGCGGTAGTCAACGAGATCCATTTTGTTGATTGCCACCACCAGGTGTTTGATCCCCAACAGAGTGGAGATAAAGCTATGGCGACGCGTCTGATCCAGCACGCCTTTACGCGCGTCGATCAGTAGGATCGCCAGATCGCAGGTGGACGCTCCGGTCGCCATATTCCGGGTATATTGTTCATGGCCCGGCGTGTCGGCGATAATAAATTTTCGTTTTTCCGTGGAGAAATAGCGGTACGCGACGTCAATAGTAATGCCCTGCTCACGCTCGGCCTGCAGCCCATCTACCAGCAGCGCCAGATCGAGTTTTTCTCCCTGCGTGCCATGACGTTTACTGTCATTATGCAGAGAAGAGAGCTGATCTTCATAAATTTGCAGGGTATCGTGCAGCAAACGACCTATCAACGTACTTTTACCGTCATCAACGCTGCCACAGGTTAAAAAACGCAGCAGGCTTTTGTGTTGTTGGGCAATCATCCAGGCTTCGACGCCGCCTTCATTGGCGATTTGTTGTGCAAGTATGGTGTTCATGGCGGCTCCTTAGAAATACCCCTGACGTTTTTTAAGCTCCATCGACCCCGCCTGATCGCGGTCAATCATCCTCCCCTGGCGCTCGCTGGTGGTAGAAACCAGCATCTCTTCGATAATTTCCGGCAGCGTTTGCGCGTGGGATTCCACCGCCCCGGTGAGCGGCCAACAGCCAAGTGTACGGAAGCGCACCATCCTTTTTTTGATGACTTCGCCAGGCTGGAGATCGATACGATCGTCATCCACCATCATCAACATGCCGTCACGTTCCAGAACCGGGCGTTCAGCAGCCAAATACAGCGGCACGATGTCGATGTTTTCCAGCCAGATGTATTGCCAGATATCCTGCTCTGTCCAGTTGGAGAGCGGGAAGACGCGTATACTTTCTCCTTTATTAATCTGACCGTTATAGTTACGCCACAACTCTGGCCGCTGATTTTTCGGGTCCCAGCGATGGAAACGGTCACGAAAGGAGTAAATACGTTCTTTCGCGCGGGATTTTTCCTCATCGCGCCGTGCGCCGCCGAACGCGGCATCAAAACCGTACTTATTCAGCGCCTGCTTTAACCCTTCGGTTTTCATAATGTCGGTGTGTTTAGCGCTACCGTGAACGAACGGATTGATGCCCATCGCCACGCCTTCCGGATTTTTATGTACCAGCAATTCGCAGCCGTATGCGTTGGCGGTACGATCGCGAAAGGCGTACATCTCACGGAATTTCCAACCGGTATCAACGTGCAATAGCGGGAACGGTAACGTACCCGGATAAAACGCCTTACGCGCCAAATGCAGCATGACGCTGGAGTCTTTACCAATGGAGTACAGCATGACCGGATTAGCGAATTCCGCTGCCACTTCACGGATAATGTGGATACTTTCCGCCTCCAGTTGCCGCAGGTGGGTGAGTCGTTTTTGATCCATAACCGTTCCTTTGCAATACCGTTTTTTGCTAAACATTTCGATTACACGACTATAGGGAGCGCAGGAGAGTGAATGAAATGACGAATTGGAATGAGTAGTTCCTCAAAGGAATAACGCGGCCCAAAAACCAATATCAAAAAATGCTTAACGTACCGGATTGCCAGCATTTAGGAGCAAATGAAATTGTATTAACACGATCGCGGTTTCATACTAGCCACGTAAAATTTTGTTCTGTATTTAAGGACTCATTATGTTTTCCGCAACGCGCCGCTTTGCCGTCATTCTGGCGCTCGGCGTAGGCTTTATCCTTCCTGCACAAGCAGCATCACCAGGGCCTGGTGAAATAGCGAATACTCAGGCACGACATATCGCCACCTTTTTTCCCGGGAGAATGACGGGCTCCCCCGCCGAGATGTTATCTGCCGATTATTTACGCCAACAATTTACCCAGATGGGATACCAAAGCGATATTCGAACGTTTAATAGCCGATTTATTTATACCACGAAGGATAATCGCAAAAACTGGCATAACGTGACGGGCAGTACGGTCATCGCCGCCCATGAAGGGCGCGTGCCGCAACAGATCATCATTATGGCGCATCTGGATACCTACGCTCCGCAGAGCGACGCTGATGTCGATGCCAATCTGGGCGGTTTAACGTTACAGGGAATGGATGATAATGCCGCGGGATTAGGCGTTATGCTGGAACTGGCGGCGCACCTGAAAGATATACCGACCCATTATGGGATTCGTTTTATCGCCACCAGCGGGGAAGAAGAGGGAAAGCTAGGCGCGGAAAATTTACTCAAACGAATGAGTGACGCTGAGAAGAAAAATACGCTGCTGGTCATTAATCTCGATAACCTGATTGTTGGCGACAAGCTCTATTTTAATAGCGGGAAAAATACGCCGGAAGCGGTGCGTACACTGACCCGCGATCGGGCATTAGCGATTGCGCGCCGTTATGGTATCGCCGCCAACACCAATCCGGGACGCAATCCATCCTACCCCAAAGGAACGGGTTGCTGTAATGATGCGGAGGTTTTCGATAAAGCGGGAATATCGGTGCTTTCTGTTGAGGCGACGAACTGGAATCTGGGTAAAAAAGACGGATACCAGCAACGCGTGAAAAATGCATCCTTCCCGAACGGCAATAGCTGGCACGACGTACGGCTTGATAATCAACAGCATATTGACAAGGCGCTGCCAGGGCGGATTGAGCGCCGTAGCCGCGATGTAGTGCGGATAATGCTGCCGTTGGTAAAAGAGCTGGCGAAGGCGGAAAAAACGTCCTGATATGCTGGTGAAACGTGTTTATCCCCGCTGACGCGGGGAACATTTTTCAGCCCTTGCCGACTGCGGAACGCCCCTCGGTTTATCCCCGCTGGCGCGGGGAACACGCTTCGAGTGATGGAAAGACAGGAGTTGTCTTCGGTTTATCCCCGCTGGCGCGGGGAACACGTTTCTGCCGAGTTCAGCAAATTCCCCAGTTGCGGTTTATCCCCGCTGGCGCGGGGAACACGCTGAACGCATCCAGCGCGTTGTCCAGCTGTTCGGTTTATCCCCGCTGGCGCGGGGAACACATTTCTGCGCCTCCGCCATCGTCTCTTCCCTGCGGTTTATCCCCGCTGGCGCGGGGAACACGATGAATTTACGATCCCAGTTGCTGTAAAAATCGGTTTATCCCCGCTGGCGCGGGGAACACTTTTTGAATTTCCAGCGCTCAATGAATATCCACGGTTTATCCCCGCTGGCGCGGGGAACACGGAGGCGTGGAGATCATTCAGACTGTAGCGCCCGGTTTATCCCCGCTGGCGCGGGGAACACTCTGAGAGGTGTTTATCCCTTCTGTAATACAGCGGTTTATCCCCGCTGGCGCGGGGAACACATTCAGACGAATTAAGGGGAATGGCGAAAGCCCGGTTTATCCCCGCTGGCGCGGGGAACACATCCATTTATTAGGCAGGAAACGTGCATATAACGGTTTATCCCCGCTGGCGCGGGGAACACCGTCTGTGCGTAACTCTCGCTCCAGTTGTGATCGGTTTATCCCCGCTGGCGCGGGGAACACTGGTAAAAAATAATGGCAGGGTCTTACCCTGCCGGTTTATCCCCGCTGGCGCGGGGAACACATATTGAAAAGCACAAACGGATTGTCACCCTGCGGTTTATCCCCGCTGGCGCGGGGAACACCAACGTTTGGTAAGTTAATAACGCCTAAAATACGGTTTATCCCCGCTGGCGCGGGGAACACTTCAAAAATCCAGGCTGCACAGTCGAGATCGGCGGTTTATCCCCGCTGGCGCGGGGAACACGTTAATCCATGTTTGATACTATTCAAGTCAATCGGTTTATCCCCGCTGGCGCGGGGAACACCACCGGCACGGCGTTAACCGTGATTAGCCAGTCGGTTTATCCCCGCTGGCGCGGGGAACACGCCGTTTATTCGACCTGCCTTTGATTCGAATATGGTTTATCCCCGCTGGCGCGGGGAACACCACCGTCAGTCGGCAGAACGTTAATGCCGCGGCGGTTTATCCCCGCTGGCGCGGGGAACACATGCGGCGGAGTTGGGGTTAACGATAAAAACACGGTTTATCCCCGCTGGCGCGGGGAACACGGGAGTCGTTACCGCTTCGCCGCAAATGTTTGCGGTTTATCCCCGCTGGCGCGGGGAACACGCTAATCAGTTCGGTGGTTCTGTAAAATCATACGGTTTATCCCCGCTGGCGCGGGGAACACTCGACGGCATCACGCAGGTCAGTTAACGCGTCCGGTTTATCCCCGCTGGCGCGGGGAACACTCTAAATCTACCCAATTGAATTTAAATACTTTTTTAGCGCACAAAAAACCCACCAACTTTTCCTAATTTTTAAAGATCTCTAACTTATTGATTTTCAACAGGTAGAAACGACACCAATCGCAGTCCATCAAGATCTACCGGAATACGTCGATTTACACCAAAAGTCTGAAACTCAAAACCTGATTCTGTATTTGTCGCCCACGCCATAACAACATTTCCCTCATCTGCCAGAACGGAAACCTGTTGCCATATCATCTCGCGGATCTTTGCGGAAACATCACCAACATACACACCAGCTCGAATTTCCAGTAACCAGACGGCCAGCCTCCCCCGCAGACGAGGAGGAACATTTTCGGTAACGACAACCAGCATACTCATCGTTAGGTACTCCGATGACCGGAATCTCCCAACGCAACAGGAAGAGGGATCGCTATGGGTTGTGAATCTTCAGGAGGTAACGGCGGTTGAATTTCCCCTGCCGCGAGAACATCTTCAATAAGAGGAATCAATTTCGCCAATGTTTTTCCACTGCGGAAGATATCCCGGCAGGCAATACGGACATCACGATCGGGCTCGGCAGGATTACGTCGCGCAATTTCAAATGCTTTCGGTACAACGGTCTCAAATTTAATGATATCGGCAATATCATAGACAAAAGAAAGCGGCTTGCCGGTGTGCACAAATCCAATCGCGGGCGCATATCCGGCAGCCAGTATTGCCGCCTCCGTTACGCCATAGAGGCAGGAGGTTGCCGAGCTGATACACTGATTAATGACATCGCCTTTCTCCCAGTCTTTCGGATCGTAGCGACGTCCCTGCCATTTCACGCCATACTGTTTAGCAAGTAGTGCATAGGTTGCCCGCACACGGCTCCCCTCAATACCACGCAATTGATCTACAGAACGACGGCTCGGCGCGGGTTCGCCAAAACGTAATTCAAACATTTTACGCACGACCTTCAGCCGCAAATCTTCATCCAGTGCAAGTTTCGCCTGATAAAGCAATTTGTCGGAACGGGCACCACCAGGTTGCCCCGAAGCGTAAACGCGTACGCCCGCTTCCCCCACCCACACCAGTAACGTACCCACCGTTGCCACAAGTCGCACGGCGGCATGGGAAACCCGCGTCCCCGGTTCCAGCATGATGCAGGCCACCGATCCAACAGGAATATGGGTACGTACACCCGTTTTATCGATAAGCACAAACGCACCGTCGATCACATCTATTTGTCCGTACTGGAGAAATATCATCGAAACACGGTCTTTCAACGGGATGGGATTCAGCGGCAGCCAGCTCATCAGCGTTTCCTTTTTACCATCAGCATTCCGCAGCCCAGCGCTTTACTTTTACCTAATCCGGAAAATAAAGCCTGTTTAAACAGTGCTGCATCGGTGATACAGAGCGCACCGCTAAAATCAACGCTACTGAAAGTGATCGGTTTTTGCTGGTCTTTACGGACAAAACGATGCTGCTGATACGCTTGCACGCATCCACAATGCGCCTGCAATTCACTGTACTCGTCACCAGCCCACATAGCGAAATCATCAGGTTCCGGTGCAATCAGCCGGAAACCATGCTGCTGCCCTTGTTGTTCCAGCCACGCCTGCGCGGCCTGCTGTTGAAGCTCCCACCACCGTTCTTTCTCCACACCATTCGCCTTCGCCTGATGTTTCGCGTTCATCATCACGTCACTGCGCTTACCGTTGCGGGTTATCACCGGGTTAGCTCGTAGTTGAAAATCAAGCTCAAGACCATTTGTCAGTTGCGGATTAAATGGTTTGGTTTCAATAAGAAACAGGGAGTGCTGCAATAACGGCGGTATTGCCGAGAGCATAAAAAAGCCGCCATGCGCCTCTTCGCGAAACAGAAACTGACGCAATTCCTGTTCCGGAAAGAGCTGCCATAACCACTGGTGGCCGGCATAAGGCCTGGCTGAATTCCACTTTGCCAACATCTCCGGTCGCAAATTATTAAACCGGAGTTGAATACGAGAAAGATACATTATGTTCTCTCCTGCAACGGCCCATTGAAGCGGGTGTAGCCGCCAAACTGCCAGCGTTGGCGGCTAACTGGCTGGTTATTGCTATGCTGCTTTTGTTGCCAGACCAGACTCTCCTCATCAGGATCATCCCAATAACAAATACCCTCACGCAGGGTAAATCCACTTAATTCCGCTGCGGAAATCTCCTCCACAGCATGGGTGAATACCTCTTTTAAGGTGCCGGTCATTAAACGCGCCGCTAACGGTAACGCCAGCGGGCAGGATTTTCTCCCCAGATAGAGCGGAAAATGCGGTGTCAGCAGCGCCTCTCGCAATTTGCTAAGCGAATGTGGTGCATCAGGCGTGGCACTTATTGCCACATGCCAGTAGCCGTCGCAGCGATACTCTCGCTGCGAGATAAGCGTTCCCACTTCATCCGGCGCGAGAGTCAGTTCATCCCGGCGCGTGTAATAACGATATTTTTTGTTTTCTCGCGGCGCGCTAACCGTGTGATAATCCCGCAACCAGCGATCTTGTGAAGCCAACGCGTGCACCGCCAGATGATAGTGCCGGTTAAAGTTATTCAGCCGCGCTTCTTCGTCGCGACGAATTCCTAACGCTGCGGCAAGCAGACCCAATAGCGCAGAGCGCGTGGGAACCGTAGCTGAGTGGCGAATCTCGCCAGACGCTTCTTCCCCCCACGACGCCAGCGGCGCATAGAGCTGAAAAACCAGATATTCCTTCATTATTCATCCTTACTGGCTAACAAAGGCCAGTAATTCCGCCAGAGATCCCGTACCTTCCTGAACGTTCAACTCGCGATAATCGTCTGCACAGTTTCCGTATACGCTATCGAAGCTGGCGCGCTGCTGTTTTAAACGGGTTATTGCCGCAGGAATTTGATCGGTATCGCGTACCGGCTGGAAAAATGCCGCCGCCAGAGAACGCGGTTGTTTTTGCCCGACTTCGGCCAACGCATAGGTGGCATAGGCACGAGAAGCGAAGCTGTTTTGTTTACCGGTTGGCGAGACGGTTAACGCTGTTTCAGTGAGTGCCGCGATAGTACGCTTCGCCAGTTCTTCGTTACCACCCAAGTTTTCCACCAGCAGATCGCGGCTGATACAGACATAGGTATAGAAAAGCGCCGAGGCAAAACCCTGCTCGCCCATATGCCCGGAACCTGCGTCTTCCTCTTTATTATTCAGATCGTCAACGGCGGTGAAAAAATCAGACTCAACGGTCACGGCACTTACGCCCAACGCATGGGATACCTGACAAGCAGCCTCGACGTTGAACTCAGGCGATGACGCCAGCATACGGCCAAACAGCGCCATATCTACGCTACGCTGCTCTTTGCGCAACAACTCCACTTCTTCATCGTTAGGTTCGCGTTTGTCGGCAATTAGCGTATCAACCAGTTGCTTAATCAAACTAATTTCATGGTTACTGACGTGAACGATCTGCTCAATTTCGAGATTTTTTTCCGGTTTCGCATCTTTATCACTTTTAAGCTTGCCAAATTGCTTAGCGATTAACTCAGACGAACTCTTAGCAATTTTTTCTTCAATTCCGGCATCTTTCATCGGACGATAAACATAATCCACGCCAATTCGACGAGTACGCTTACCCATAAAACCATCCATTGCCGCTTCAAAAGTTTCCGACACCCGCCAGGCACGCTTCAGACTTTGCGACGATACGCGTAAACGCTCAACTCCTCCCATAAACGCAGTCTTCGGTCTGCCAGACTCATCACGATTCAGGTTAGCGGGCGCATAAGCAGTCAATAAATGCAGTTGAATAAAAGTTGTCATTATCAAATCCTTCTAAAAATGATTATTTGCCACGCGACGTGGAAAGATATTCGTTCGCCCAACGGATGCGATTTCGTTCAAAGGGGTTACGGAATTCCGGCTGATGGTTTTCGCGTCGTTGCCACTCTTCCATCCACAGGAAAATGCCATCGGCAAGTGAAAGAACATTCACCCCCTCCGTACCGCGAATCTTCACTGCCTGAATCAACAACTGGCAAAATGTTTCCGGGTCGGACGCTTTTTGCAAACGTTCAAAACGCAGACCAGAAACGCACGACGTGGAACCTTTAAGCTTTTCCCCTAATTGTGCAGCGAAACTAATATTCGCCTTATGGCTCTTAATATGCACAGCGACGCTGACAAACAGCGCCAGAGCCATCTCATCAAGAGGTTGCAGTCGCATATGTTTAAGCAGAGCCTGGCGGAGAGCGTCATGCCCTTCACATATCATTACGCCATATGGCGGCGCCATTCTTTTCAACTCAGCCCGCCAGGCGCGACCGTTGACTCGTTTACCATCCTTGCGCTCGTAACGCTCAGACAGCGTAGCAAACCAGTCAAGTAGCGCCTTCTGCGCATCGGGGTGGAGAATTCTGCATAACACTGCTGTATTGCTATTCAGCATATTTGGCTTCCTTCTGTTATTCGACCAGCGCCAACACATCCTTGCGCGCTTTATGTTTACGATAGCTGCTGGCTAAATCCTGTCGGGCCGTCAGCTGGCGCTGCAGGATATCGTCCGGGCAGTCGGGGTTGGTCAGGGCATCACGGTCAAAAACGTGAAATAGATAGTGTGCTAATTCCGCCTCCCACTGACTTACTGCGTGACGAGTCTGTGTATCCTGCCGAAGCGGATCGACAGCCAGCGCCTCTTGCAACGTCCGAAAAGCGGGTTCGGTTTCCTGCCAGAAGGCGATATCCACCATACTAAAATCCATTTTGGCTTCTTTCGGACAATCGAATTTGGCGCTCTTTAACGCGTTCCGTAACAGCGACAGCGACTCACTAGCCAGCACCAGCACAATGTTAAGCACAGCGAGAAATTGCTCTTCGTGCGAAACGCTAATGAGCGGAATACGGTGCTGATACCAGCAGCGGACCTTGGCCTTATCCATATCCCAGGCAAAGCACCACAGGCTCATTTTGTTCCGCTGACCAGCGGCACGAACGACCTTTGCAGGCTGCATTTTGTTGAACTTATCCTCACGATTGAGCATCAGCCCCAACCAGTCTTTATAACTTAACCCGCCCGGCTGCCCTTTAAACGCCAGCCAGGGTGCGGATGGATCTTTCAATGCCTGCCGATATGGGGAGAAAGGATGTAGCCAACTGTCGTACTGAACGCCATAATTTTTACTACGCATTTGCAGTAGCAGTGATTCGTGATGCTCCCCGCACAAATCGCAGATACCTGCCACAGTGTGGGTGAAATCCAGTTCTATGCGCCGCGGCATTCCCCAGTAGGCTTGCAAGGGGTGCGCATTATCCGGTGTGACCACATTCCCCGCTTTTTCGCTGGTTTTCGTCGGCGCAAGCCAGGGAAAAATGAGTGGATGCTGTGTAACATTCGGCGGCTCTTCCTGCGGCAAAACGTTAAGCCAAAGTTTTTTCCATAGTGGATATTTATCTTCTTCCTGCGGTACCACCAGCGTAGTCAGCGGACCACCGCCGCGCATCCCTACCCGGTAACCCGCCCCGCCGGCAGGTGAATTGGTTTGAATCGCAAATAGCGCTATCGCCGCGCAGTGAGGACATATTTGTTCTACGTTGCCACGTTTTACAAAATGATCTTTATTGAGCTTGAGCGCATTACCGCCCGGCGCATCCACCAGCAGCCCGGCAATAGAACCATATTCACTATCGAGAGGATCAAAACTTTGCAGGAAGGAAGGTTTTTGCTCGCCGAACTGTAGAGCCAGAGAAATCGTATTTAACGCCTTCTCCCATTGTTCGAATTCGATACTTTCATGCCAGATATCTGCCCATTCTTCTTTATCTTCCGGCGCGACGGTACATTGTAAAATACCAATCAGCATTTGCCATGCAGCCCCCTGAAAATCGGGCCGGGGGTATGCAAGATCCTGAATGCGGTTATCCAGAAGATCGCGTAATGATATTCTCGTTTTTTCGCCGTTTGAGAATATGACGGGAAGCCATTTCTCTTTGGTTAAATCCATACCTTTACTCCTGCAGGGCTATTTATTAAGCCAATTTGGAATATTAACTACCTATAGGTAGGTTCCGTCCTGAGGTATCTCTTAAATACTGTCATCGGAGTTATACTACATTTTCTCGAAGACGAAAATATAAATAAAAAGTAGATACAGTCTTAAACCAGACTATGTATTTTTTATAGTTATCTGTTATCTTTAATACGTTCCCTAAAATTATGGGATAAACCGTAGATACAGTCTTAATAGCGCAGCGTTCCCCGCGCCAGCGGGGATAACCTAATCCAGACAAAAAAACTGGCCAATTACCCGTATCCCAATTTATTATCGATTTCATTGTAATCCCCCTGCTACAGGAAAAAGATGACACAGATAGAATATCTGGACTACCTCTGCTATTGGGGGAAAACTGATAAATCAACAAAAAACATAACCTGTAATTATCATTTACTGGCATACCATTGCCTGGACGTTGCTGCATGCGGGAAATACATAATAAAAAACAATATATTCAATTCATGTAATATATTAAAGGAATGTAATATCTCAGGTACAAATGCAGAAAACTGGATAATCTGGTTTCTTGCCAGCCACGATATCGGAAAATTCGCCAGAGGATTTCAAAAATACGCCGAATTCCCAGACTCTCCCTTAGTCTCTCCCGTTAGCGGTGTTTCCGCGTTTGAGAGACATGATTCCTTAGGCTTCTATTTATGGGGTAAATTATTTGAAGCGTGGAGTTCAGGCAGTAATGAAATTATCGCAGGTATTGAACCAGAAAATCGCGCCAGGTTTGAAAGCGCTTTAAATAGCTGGATGCTTATTAGCACCGGGCACCATGGCATCCCGCCGGACACCATGAAAAACAGAAGCTCGCTGGCATTCACCGATGAAGACATTGTCGCAGCAACGCATTATCTGGAAGCATTAAGTGAATTATTTCCTTTCACTCTACCTCAGGAGTGGAAAACCAAAGCAGGGAGAAAATGTTTAAAACAGCACAGTTGGTTTTTCGCTGGGCTTGTCACCCTTGCCGACTGGATGGGCTCGGATGAAAGCCAGTTTCCACTGCTCAGCAGCGCCATGCCATTGAAAGATTATTGGCCTCTCGCTTGTGAAAAAGCCCAACAGGCCATCCTCCGAATGCCGCCGTTATCTCAGCACAGCTATTATCAAGATCACCGGGCATTATTTCCGTTCATTCAGACGCTCACTCCTCTTCAACAACGAGCAAGCGAACTGGATATTTCAGCACCCGGTGCACAGCTGGTTGTCCTGGAAGACGTTACCGGAGCAGGCAAAACAGAGGCCGCGCTGATTCTGACTCACCGCTTAATGTCAGCCAATAAAGGCCACGGTCTCTACGTTGGGTTGCCGACAATGGCCACCGCAAACGCCATGTATCAGCGCCTGGCATCGGCTTATCATGCGCTATTTACCGATGAGTCCAGGCCATCGCTCATCCTGGCACACGGTGGGCGAGAAATGTCGGACTCTTTCCGACAATCCATCTGGCAGCCAACAGAAAATATAGCTGAAGATTATGCCCGTGATGATGGCAACGCGACTACTGAGTGCCATACCTGGTTTGCAGATTCACGCAAAAAAGCGCTGCTGGCGGAAGTCGGCGTAGGTACGCTGGATCAACTCTTAATGGCGGTGATGCCTTTTCGCCATCAATCGCTCCGATTGCTAGGGATGCGCGACAAAATCCTGCTGCTGGATGAAGTGCACGCCTATGATGGTTATATGGTTAAATTGCTGGAAGGTTTATTGCGCTTCCATGCCGCCCAGGGCGGTAGCGCTATTATTCTGAGCGCCACTCTTCCCGCCGCTTTACGGGAAAAATTACTTAATGCGTTTAGCGATGGCGCGGGATTTATGAGCGCTGGTGGTAGCGATAACGCGGGTTATCCATGGTTAAGCCACCTCACTTCCTCCGGTCTGTTAGAGCAACCACTGGCCACACGTCCCGAAGTTCAAAGGACTGTAGCCGTTAATTGGATACAGCAGCGCCAGGAAGCACTGGACATTATTTATCGCGTTGTGGCAACCGGACAGTGCATTTGTTGGATCCGCAACACGGTTGATGATGCGCTGGATACTTACCAGCAGTTGCTACACGAGGGAATCGTTCCAGAGCAGGATCTTTTGCTTTTCCACAGCCGTTTTGCTTTTATCGATCGTATTGCTATTGAAAATAAAACGTTAAACTGGTTTGGTAACAATGCCCCCGTTTCTGAACGACGTGGTAAGGTATTAATCGCCACACAAGTCGTTGAACAAAGTCTCGATCTGGACTTTGACTGGATGATCACCGATCTGGCGCCGATTGATTTATTGATCCAGCGCGCCGGTCGCCTGCAACGCCATATCCGCGATGCCCATGGGCAACGAAAATCTACGCTTCCGGATGAACGCCAGCCACCAATATTGCATATTCTGGCCCCTCACTGGCAGGAGCAGGCAGAAGAGGGCTGGTTGGGGCAAGAGCTAAAAGGTACCGGCTTTGTTTACACCGATCATGCCTGCCTGTGGCGTACCCAGGCGCTGCTGCGTCAACATGGTGAGATCCGTATGCCGGATAATGCCAGAGCACTCGTTGACGGCGTATACGAGCAGAAAATTGCTGCGCCAGCAGGCTTGCAGACGATCTCTGACGTTGCCTTTGGCAAAGTCCTTAGCCAACGTTCAGTGGCTGCGCAAAATTTATTACGTTACGATCTCGGTTACGATCGAGAAGCCAGCGACTTTTTATGGGATAAAGATAGAGAATTTTCTACCCGTCTGGGTGAAGAGAGTGTTGATGTTTATCTCGCGAGAAAAGACATTGATGGACAGCTACGCCCTTTAGTTGATGAAATAGATTTCTGCTGGGAAAAAAGTCGCTTATCCGTCCGAAAATCATGGTGGCAAAAAAATTCTGGTACATTCCAATGTCCAGATGAGGAAACATTAGCCTGTTTCAGAAAACGCCACCATCGCCCTTCCGGACAGGTTGTGCTGGTATCTGATGCCGGAGAAGCTAGCTATTATAGTAAACGTTTTGGATTGGTTGGATAACGGGTATTATTCTAACTCCGTTGTATAGAGAAGTTATTACATTAGATTCACCAAAATCTTTGTAGCTTCTCTATCTACATCCATTTCCATGAATACCCTTAATTAATTAAATTTAACTACTTCATTTCATCATACTTTATCTCTCAGCATCAACACCATTCATGACAAACCAAAATTTAAAAAAACGACCATTTGCGGCGAATCATCTACCTTTTGTCTGAATTATCGTCACCACAAAGAATTACCAACCATAAATGTGCTGTATTGATAATGCCGTTCAAATTCTCTCCTGTAGTAAACCTTGTCTGTTTAATAAAAAAGAGGGAGTTGAACGATATATTTTACTCCGGATATTAAATAATATAAATTTGAAGGAAAATATTATGCCAGTCACTTTAAGCTTCGGTAATCATCAAAATTATACGCTTAATGAAAGTCGGCTTGCTCATCTGTTAAGCGCAGATAAAGAAAAAGCAATCCATATGGGGAGCTGGGATAAAGTCCAGGATCATTTTAGAGCGGAAAAAAAGGACCATGCGCTGGAAGTGTTACACTCCATCATTCACGGTCAGGGCCGTGGTGAACCTGGAGAGATGGAAGTTAACGTAGAGGATATAAATAAAATTTACGCCTTTAAACGGCTACAACATCTGGCCTGCCCGGCTCATCAGGATCTGTTTACTATCAAGTTGGATGCCTCTCAGACACAATTTTTACTTATGGTCGGCGACACGGTGATCAGCCAAAGCAATATTAAGGACATCCTCAATATATCAGATGATGCAGTGATAGAATCTATGAGTAGGGAGGAGAGACAGTTATTTTTACAAATATGCGAGGTAATTGGTGCGAAGATGACCTGGCACCCAGAATTACTTCAGGAGTCGATTTCTACTCTACGAAAAGAAGTGACGGGCAATGCACAAATCAAAACGGCGGTTTATGAGATGATGCGTCCAGCAGAGGCTCCAGACCACCCGCTTGTCGAATGGCAGGACTTACTTACTGCAGATGAAAAATCGATGCTGGCCTGTATTAATGCCGGTAACTTTGAGCCTACGACTCAGTTTTGCAAAATAGGTTATCAGGAGGTACAAGGTGAAGTCGCTTTTAGCATGATGCATCCGTGCATCTCCTATTTACTACACAGCTATTCACCGTTTGCAGAGTTTAAACCAACAAATTCTGGTTTTTTAAAAAAACTTAATCAGGATTATAACGACTATCATGCAAAAAAAATGTTTATTGATGTAATTCTTGAAAAACTATATCTAACCCATGAACGTTCTTTGCACATTGGTAAAGATGGGTGCAGTCGCAATATATTACTGACATAAAGATAGTCAGTAATATAACCAATTTAAAATCCGGCTGCCTGCCGGATTTTTCATAGCAGCAAGTATAATCATACCGCGTAAGGACAATTACCCTTCATGCAGCCCGCACTCACGTTTCAGTCCGAAGAAGCGTGTCTCTTCTTCCGCCATGCCCGGCTCCCACTTGCGGGTAGTATGTGTATCGCCCACCGACAGATAGCCCTGATCCCACAGCGGATGGTATTTCAGACCATGCTTTTGCAGATACTGGTAAACCGTGCGGTTATCCCAGTCGATAATCGGTAGCACTTTAAACACGCCGCGCTGGATAGCGAGAACAGGTAAATGCGCGCGGCTGCCGGACTGCTCGCGACGCAGACCCGCAAACCACGTCTGCGCTTTCAGCTCTTTTAGCGCCCGGTTCATCGGCTCGACTTTGTTGATGTCATTGTATTTCTCAATACCTTCTACGCCCTGCTCCCACAGCTTGCCGTAGCGCGCTTCCTGCCAGGCCGGACTTTCGCCCGCGCGGTAAACTTTCAGGTTGAGTTTGAGTTTGTCCGTTAACTCATCAATAAACTGATAGGTTTCCGGGAACAAATAGCCGGTATCGGTGAGGATCACCGGGATATCCGGGCGAATCTGGTTCACCAGGTGCAGGCTCACCGCCGCCTGGATGCCAAAGCTTGAGGAGAGCACGTATTCGCCGGGCAGATTTTCCAGCGCCCAGACCACGCGTTCTTCGGCAGTTAGCGTTTCCAGTTGGGCGTTGGTTTCCGCCAACGCCAGTACGCGATCGACTTTTGGCAGTTCATTCAATGCGTTGAGATCGAGTTGGGACATAAGTTCCTCACTGTTTGCCTTGCCTGATGGCGCTGCGCTTATCAGGCCTACACAGACGCCATCCGGCAATTCAGGTTATTCCCAGAAATCACGCGCGGGATCGAGCACCGGGCGAATGATGCCCGCACGCACCGTAAAGTCGCCGAAGCCTTCACCCGCTTCACGCTCTTTCGCCCAGCGCCCAATCAGTTCATCCAGCGAAGCCAGAATATCCGGCTCGGTGATATTTTCTTGATACATCCGTGGGATACGTGTCCCAATACGGTTGCCACCAAGATGCAGGTTATAACGACCCGGCGCTTTCCCTACTAAGCCAATTTCCGCCAGCATCGCGCGACCACAGCCGTTCGGGCAGCCGGTCACGCGCATCACGATATGCTCATCAGGAATGCCGTGTTTTTCCAGAATCGCCTCCACTTTGTCCGTGAACGACGGCAGGAAACGCTCGGCTTCCGCCATTGCCAGCGGGCAGGTCGGGAACGATACACAGGCCATTGAGTTTTCACGCTGCGCGCTCACGGCATTCATCAACCCGTGGTCGCGCGCCAGCGTCTCGATTTTCACTTTCTGGCTTTCCGGCACGCTGGCAATAATCAGGTTCTGGTTAGCGGTAATACGGAACTCGCCCTGATGAATCTTCGCGATCTCCAGCAGGCCGGTTTTCAGCGGGCGCCCCGGATAATCCAGGATACGACCATTTTCAATAAACAGCGTCAGGTGCCAGTTGTTGTCGATCCCTTTCACCCAACCGATACGATCGCCGCGACCGGTAAACTCATACGGGCGGATCGGCTCAAATTTGATCCCCGCGCGACGCTCGACTTCCGCTTTAAACGTCTCCAGTCCCACGCGCTCAAGGGTGTATTTGGTTTTGGCGTTTTTCCTGTCGGTACGGTTACCCCAGTCGCGCTGCGTCGTCACTACCGCTTCCGCCACCGCCAGGGTGTGCTCCAGCGGTAGATAGCCAAACTCGCTCGCGGTACGGGCATAGGTTTTCTTATTACCATGCTCAATAGACAGACCGCCGCCCACCAGCAGGTTAAAGCCGACCAGCTTGCCGTTTTCGGCAATCGCCACAAAGTTCATGTCGTTGGCGTGCAGATCGATATCGTTTTGTGGCGGGATCACTACCGTGGTTTTGAACTTACGCGGCAGATAGGTCTGCCCGAGGATCGGCTCTTCATCGGTGGTCGCTACCTTCTCCTGATCGAGCCAGATCTCCGCATAGGCGCGAGTGCGCGGCAGCAGATGTTCAGAGATCTTCTTCGCCCATTCGTAGGCTTCCGCGTGCAACTGCGATTCGTACGGGTTGGAGGTGCACAGCACGTTACGGTTCATGTCGTTGGCGGTCGCCAGCGCGTCCAGACCGACCGAATGCAGCATCTGGTGCACCGGCTTGACGTTCTTCTTCAGAATGCCATGGAACTGGAAGGTCTGGCGGTTGGTCAGACGGATACTGCCATAAATCGTGTTATCCGCCGCGAATTTATCGATCGCCTGCCATTGCGCCGTAGTAATCACCCCGCCCGGCAGGCGGCAGCGCAGCAGCATGGCGTGGCGCGGCTCCAGCTTCTGCGCCGCACGCTCGGCGCGAATATCGCGGTCATCCTGCTGATACATGCCATGAAAGCGTATTAGCAGGAAGTTGTCGCCTTTAAAACCGCCGGTGAGACCGTCGTTCAGATCTTCCGCAATGGTACCGCGCAGGTAGTTGCTTTCCAGCTTCATGCGCTCGGCATCGGACAGTTTACCTTCGACCACCAGTGGGCCTGGATGTTTTTCGCTCATTAGTAGACATCTCGCTGATAACGGCGCTCTACGCGCAGCTCACTTAAATATTCATCTGCCGATTCGAGGTCCATACCACCGAATTCAGCGATCACTTCCAGCAATGCTTTTTCGACATCTGCGGCCATGCGCCTGGCGTCGCCGCAGACATAAATATGCGCGCCATCATTGATCCAGCGCCACAGCTCGGCGCCCTGTTCACGCAGCTTGTCTTGTACGTAAATTTTTTCTTTTTGATCGCGTGACCAGGCGAGATCGATACGGCTTAACACCCCCTCTTTCACGTAGCGCTGCCACTCCACCTGATAGAGGAAATCTTCGGTAAAGTGCGGGTTGCCGAAGAACAACCAGTTCTTACCTTCCGCCCCTTCCGCCGCACGCTGTTGCATAAAGGCGCGGAACGGCGCGATGCCGGTGCCAGGGCCAATCATAATGACCGGCGTCTGTGGGTTAGCAGGCAGGCGGAAGTTATCGTTATGCTCAATAAAGACGCGAACTTCGCCCTCTTCTTCCACGCGGTCAGCGAGGAAGCTGGAAGCGCCACCGGCGCGGGCGCGGCCTTCAATGTCATAACGAACCACGCCAACGGTGATATGCACTTCGCTCTCCACTTCAGCCTGTGCGGAGGCGATGGAGTAGAGGCGCGGCGTTAGCGGACGCAGCAGGTCGATTAGCGCCTGAGCATCCAGCTGCGCCGGAGAGAAACGCACCATATCAACGATCGGCGTGGTGGCGGCATACTGTTGAAGCTGGGCTTTATCGCCCACCAGCGGCAACAGCGACTCACTGCGCGTCAGGGTCGCGTAGTTCTCAACAATGTTGGCGGTATTCACCGTCAGCTCGAAGTGCCACTCCAGCGCTTCGGCGAGCGGCAGGGTTTTACCGTCAACCGTCACCGGCTCATCGCCTTTCAACCACAGCAACTCAACCAGCTCTTTCACCAGATCCGGATCGTTCTGATACCAGACGCCCAGCGCATCGCCCGGCTGGTAACGCAGACCGGAGTCGCCTAAATCAATCTCAATATGACGAACGTCTTTTTCCGAGTTGCGACCGGTGATTTTCTGATTCACGGCGAGGGGCGCGGTCAGCGGCGCGTCTTTGGTATAGGGGCTGGTATGGATATCGTTTACCGCGCCAGTAGCGACGGATTGCGAAGGTGCCGCGACAGGTGCGCGGGACTTCAGAACATCAACCACGCGGGCGCGCCATTCGCTGGCAGCGGCCTGATATTCAACGTCAGCATCGACACGGTCGAGCAGACGTTCACCGCCCAGTTCCGCCAGTTTGCTGTCAAAATCTTTTCCGGACTGGCAGAAAAATTCATAAGAGGTGTCGCCGAGGCTAAACACGGCAAAAGCGGTGTTTTCCAGTTTCGGCGCTTTTTTCGAGAACAGGAACTTATGCAGCGCGACGGCCTCTTCCGGCGGCTCGCCTTCTCCCTGGGTGGACGTCACTATCACCAGCAGTTTTTCACTGTCAATCTGTTTGAATTTGTAGTCGCCGGCGTTCACCAGTGTCACATTAAGGTTGGCCGCCAGCAGATCATCACGCAGCGCTTCCGCCACACGACGCGCGTTGCCGGTTTGCGAAGCGGAGATAAGCGTAACCCCCGGCATCTTCCCCTCAGGAGCAGGCGTGACGGCAACAGTGCCTGAGCGCGGGTTCAGTACGCCCCAAAAATAGCCGGAGACCCAGGCAAGCTGTTCGGGAGTAAGGTCGGTTGTCGCGGCCTGAAGGCGCGCCAGTTGCTCCGGATTAAGCGGAAGCAACCCAGTCAGTGGAGCCGGTGTCGTCATGCGTCGTTATGTTCCAGTAAGCAAAGCGGATCTATACACAAAAGCATTCAAGTTCGCTGTAGCCCAGACTGTAAGCTGAGCGCGCCCCAGGAGCGTACATAAATACGTGACTGGGGTGAGTAAACGCAGTCAACACAGATGCGGCTTGAAGGATGAAGTGTATAAGCGATAAATCCCAAACTGAGGATAAGGTTAACGGTGAGAGGAATAACAATTAAAGAAGGGTTGGAAATAACAAATAACCAAATGAACTAACCTGTTTTAGTTATCGTTATTAACGCCAAAATCGATTTTATAATTGATTGATAATTATTAATTTTTCTGGAAATTCTTAAATTAATTGCCCGTCACAAGGCGGAGAATGGTTTTAGTTAATGATAAAAAATGCGCTTTCCGGTACCCTACGGCGGTTTTTTTATTGCCTGAGAGTTCATCATGTCCACCACGTTGTATAAAGATTTCACCTTTGAAGCCGCTCACCGCCTGCCTCACGTGCCTGAAGGGCATAAGTGCGGCCGCCTGCACGGACACTCGTTTATGGTGCGTCTCGAAATTACCGGTGAAGTCGATCCACATACCGGTTGGATTATGGATTTCGCGGATCTCAAAGCGGCGTTTAAACCTACTTACGATCGTCTTGATCACTACTATCTGAATGATATTCCAGGGCTGTCCAATCCCACCAGCGAAGTGCTGGCAAAATGGATTTGGGATCAGGTTAAGCCCGTCGTGCCGCTACTGAGCGCCGTGATGGTGAAAGAAACCTGTACAGCCGGCTGCATCTATCGCGGCGAATAAGGTTTATTAACGCGTGGGCTGGATGCCAAATTGATTCCAGCCTATTCACACGACGTTTTATCAGTGAAAACATTGTCCAGCGCGTGGTGTTAAAAGCGCAGCACATCACCGGTTGCAGGTGCGGTTATTTCCGGTAGCCACAACCGCCCCCAGGCCCCTGTACAGTGACAACCGCATAGTTTTTCAGGTTTTTGTTCTTGCAGAAAGCGCCTGACTCGCCACATCGTGAACGGTGATGCGCAGCGGAGATGAAATCCGCCGACAAGCGCGTAAATCCGCTTTATACCGGTAATGTTCTGACAGTGCCGGACAATATTTGCGATCCCCCGATGCCCGCATCCCGTAATGATGACTAATCCTTTTGCCGATTGGTAAATCAGTACGCCCTCATCCAAAATAGAGTCCGGCTCCGCATCGTGGCCGCCAAAAATGCCGTAGGCTTCAGGCGCGACCACCGGTATTTCCCCTGACCAGATAAAGTTTTCGCCAATCGGCAGGGGGTCACGCGTGTACATCATTCGATAGCGTGAATAGTCCACCTCACGCGACAATTTTTTTATTTTGCGGGTAATACCGAGAAAAGTCATTGCCGCATAACGTTCGCGCGCAATATCGGGATGGCAGATGATTCGACTGTTATCAGGAAGCCACGGCACGCCGCCGTAATGATCGTAATGACCATGCGAAAGCACCACAGCAGACACATCGGACAGGTCGATCCCCATCGCCGACGCGTTTTGCATAAAACTGCCATCAGGGCCGGTATCGAACAAGATCGACGTAGACTCATCCTCGACCAACAGGCTTAATCCTGGCCGGGCCTTCAACGATTTATCCGCTCCAGCTCCCTTATGATTTTCGAGCAATACCCTGATCCTTAACGCCATGGCCTTCTCCTGTATAAAAGCCTCCCCGGGAAAACGCGGCCTTTTTACTTTACAGGTTTGTAGCAGCCATTACTGGTACACAGATTATGATTATGCAACGGCTATCCCCGCTGGCGCGGGGAACACTCGTAGTCTTCCGGGTAGGCGTTTTCATCCGGCGGTTTATCCCCGCTAGCGCGGGGAACACTCTTTATCAGCTAACCATTTCCAGAACTCGTCCGGTTTATCCCCGCTGACGCGGGGAACACAGTGCCGATGCGCGGTATCTGGGGAATTTCGCCGGTTTATCCCCGCTGGCGCGGGGAACACCACATTTCTTTTAGACTGATATATCTCGACGTCGGTTTATCCCCGCTGGCGCGGGGAACACCTCTCCCCTGACTTCCGCTGCAGACCTGAAAACGGTTTATCCCCGCTGGCGCGGGGAACACATTGAGCGTCGAGCACTCGCCAGGCGACAGATCGGTTTATCCCCGCTGGCGCGGGGAACACCTAAACCTCAAAAAATAAGACCATTGCCAGAACGGTTTATCCCCGCTGGCGCGGGGAACACTACTTGGCTTGCACCAGCATAAGCCGCATTCCCGGTTTATCCCCGCTGGCGCGGGGAACACGGTTTTGCGGGAATGCCCGGGTGCTTATTCCCCGGTTTATCCCCGCTGGCGCGGGGAACACCTAAACATCGCGTATGCCTCCGCGCGCATGCCCGGTTTATCCCCGCTGGCGCGGGGAACACCGGTACAGGTGACATAACGATTAACGGCGAGACGGTTTATCCCCGCTGGCGCGGGGAACACACTCACCCCATTACCCTACCCGAGGCATTTTGCGGTTTATCCCCGCTGGCGCGGGGAACACTTCATTGGTCATGTCTCCGTTATTTAAACAAACGGTTTATCCCCGCTGGCGCGGGGAACACGAGCGCGGCACGGGTGCCAGCCGCGCTAATAGCGGTTTATCCCCGCTGGCGCGGGGAACACGGTTCAGATGAATGATGACGGTTCTATAATGTCGGTTTATCCCCGCTGGCGCGGGGAACACAAACGAATTGCATCATTTTTGTACACGTCGATCGGTTTATCCCCGCTGGCGCGGGGAACACTCCAAAAGGCACACCGTGGTAATAAAAAATCACGGTTTATCCCCGCTGGCGCGGGGAACACATAACCGCCGCGTCGCCGAGCGCGATCTGTTCCGGTTTATCCCCGCTGGCGCGGGGAACACGCCGCCGCAGTTAAGGAGTGTTACATCAATGCCGGTTTATCCCCGCTGGCGCGGGGAACACATATGAAATGAGCTAATGAACTACCAATTACGCGGTTTATCCCCGCTGGCGCGGGGAACACACTAAACGGATATCATTGTTTATAAACTACTTTTTATCAGCACCACATTCTACCAACATAATCGCAACAATTTAAATTATTAAAGAACAGCTAATTTGCTGATTTTGATGCAAAAAAGTTCATAGAATGATTTTTTCTTTAAATTTACCAAAATAGCGTGATCCGTGCATCGCTATGGAAAAATTTATCAGCGCTTTTATACACTCATCGAAATTCACATAGAGAAAATAAACAATGCAAGGTAATGGATGAGTCACAGACGGCATCGGCAGGCCGTCTGTAAGATTAGTAATGCATCAGGCGATATTTAAATATTTATGCGTTTGCATAGACAGCCGCCAGTTACGTGCAATACAAGTTTCAATACACAGACGCGTCGCGTCTTCTTTCTGGCTAATGGGCTGCAAAGCAATCACGCGCGGTTTATCATCGCTCAACGTGGCTAACAGTTCATCCAGCGCCTCAATATCACGAACTCGCCCAACGGGATGCTTGATTTCATTGGCGCGCTCCAGCGCCTGGGAAAGCACGTCATATCCTCCGCGCATATTCACTTTTGGTGAAACCGTTACCCAGGTGTTAGGCGTACAGCGCACTTCGTGCGTCCCGCTGGTTTCAATCTGACAACTAAAACCACTCTTTTCAAGCAGATCGGTGAGCGGCATGAGGTCGTGAATACAGGGTTCGCCACCGGTGATGACAACGTGACGCGCGGTATAGTCCTGACGATTAATCACCGCCAGCAGATCTTCACTGCTCGCAGCACCCCATTTGTCACTCTCTTTGGTTTTTGCCAGAATGCTGAACAGAGACACTTCCCGATCGCTCAGTTTATCCCAGGTATGCTTAGTATCACACCAGGCACAGCCGACCGGACATCCTTGTAAACGAATAAAAATAGCGGGGACGCCGGTAAAATAACCCTCGCCTTGTAGGGTCTGGAACATCTCGTTAATCGGGTACTGCATAGCGTTCTCTGTTAAGGGGATAATCGTTAATTATTGCAGATTTCGTCTGCCCGGTCATGCACAGCGGCTGCGCTATTGAACAGATACAAAAAAACCCGCCGAAGCGGGTTTTTACATTAAGAGGTAAAAGCAGGATTACGCCTGGCCTTTGATCTCTTTACGACCGTTGTACGGTGCTTTTTCGCCCAGAGCTTCTTCGATACGAATCAGCTGGTTGTATTTAGCAACACGGTCAGAACGGCTCATAGAACCGGTTTTGATCTGGCCTGCTGCGGTACCAACAGCCAGGTCAGCGATGGTAGCGTCTTCAGTTTCGCCAGAACGGTGAGAGATGACAGCAGTGTAGCCAGCGTCTTTCGCCATCTTGATTGCAGCCAGAGTTTCGGTCAGAGAACCGATCTGGTTGAATTTGATCAGGATGGAGTTAGCGATGCCTTTCTCGATGCCTTCTTTCAGGATTTTGGTGTTGGTTACGAACAGGTCGTCACCAACCAGCTGGATTTTGTCGCCCAGTACTTTGGTCTGGTATGCAAAACCGTCCCAGTCAGACTCGTCCAGACCATCTTCGATGGAAACGATCGGGTACTGTTTGGTCAGTTCTTCCAGGAAGTGGGTGAATTCTTCGGAGGTGAACGCTTTGTTGCCTTCGCCAGCCAGAACGTATTTACCGTCTTTGTAGAATTCAGATGCTGCGCAGTCCATCGCCAGGGTGATGTCTTTACCCAGCTCGTAACCAGCCGCTTTAACCGCTTCAGCGATTACCGCCAGCGCTTCCGCGTTGGAGCCCAGGTTCGGCGCATAGCCGCCTTCGTCACCCACAGCGGTGTTCATGCCTTTGCCTTTCAGCACTTTTGCCAGGTGATGGAAAACTTCAGAACCCATACGGATGGCTTCTTTAACCGTTTTCGCGCCAACCGGCTGGATCATGAATTCCTGGATGTCGACGTTGTTGTCAGCGTGCTCGCCGCCGTTGATGATGTTCATCATCGGAACCGGCATGGAGTATTTGCCCGGAGTGCCGTTCAGTTCAGCAATGTGCTCGTACAGCGGCATACCTTTAGCGGCAGCAGCAGCTTTGGCGTTAGCCAGAGAGACAGCCAGAATGGCGTTTGCACCGAAGTTAGATTTGTTTTCAGTACCGTCCAGGTCGATCATGATTTTGTCGATGCCAGCCTGGTCTTTAGCGTCTTTGCCAAGAATAGCCTGAGCAATCGGGCCGTTAACCGCGCCAACAGCTTTGGTTACGCCTTTACCCAGGAAACGGGATTTGTCGCCATCGCGCAGTTCCAGCGCTTCGCGGGAACCAGTAGAAGCACCTGACGGAGCCGCCGCCATACCTACGAAACCACCTTCCAGGTGTACTTCAGCTTCAACAGTCGGGTTACCACGGGAGTCGATGATTTCACGACCGATGACTTTAACGATTTTGGACATTAGGTTTTCCTCAAGTCACTAGTTAAACTAAAACTTCAGACAAACGGTGCACCGCTGAGGGTGCACCGCCGTTCTAACTTTTTTACTTCGCCTGACGTTTCTGATGCTCGTTGGCGGCTTTAACAAAGCCAGCGAACAACGGATGTCCATCACGCGGCGTGGAAGTAAATTCCGGATGGAACTGACAGGCCACGAACCACGGATGATTCGGTACCTCAATGATCTCGACTAACTGATCATCACCGGAACGGCCTGCGACACGCAGACCCGCTGCTTCAATTTGTTTCAACAACATATTGTTGACTTCGTAACGATGGCGATGACGTTCAACAATCGTCGACGCGCCGTACAACTGACGTACCAGACTGTCATCGCTAAGCTGGCACTGCTGCGCGCCCAGGCGCATGGTGCCGCCCAGATCGCTTTTCTCGCTACGGACTTCAACGTTACCGTCTTCATCGCGCCACTCGGTAATTAACGCCACAACCGGGTACTTACAGTCTGGCACAAATTCCGTTGAGTTGGCGTTGTCCATGCCGGCCACGTTACGAGCGAACTCAATCAACGCAACCTGCATCCCCAGGCAAATGCCCAGATAAGGAATATTGTTTTCACGCGCATAGCGCGCAGTGGCGATTTTACCTTCAACGCCACGATAGCCGAAGCCGCCGGGGATCAGGATAGCGTCCAAATCTTTCAGAATTTCGACGCCGCGCGTTTCAACATCTTGCGAATCGATCAATTTGATGTTGACGGTAACGCGGTTTTTCAGACCACCGTGTTTCAGCGCTTCGATCACCGACTTATAGGCATCCGGCAGTTCAATATATTTGCCGACCATGCCGATAGTCACTTCGCCTGCCGGGTTCGCTTCTTCGTAAATGACCTGTTCCCATTCAGACAGGTTAGCTTCCGGACAGTTCAAGCTGAATCGTTTACAAATATAATCATCAAGCCCCTGAGATTTCAACAGGCCTGGAATTTTATAAATGGAATCGACATCTTTCATTGAAATAACGGCTTTTTCCGGCACATTACAGAACAATGCAATTTTTGCACGCTCGTTGGCAGGAACCGCGCGATCGGAACGACAAATCAGAATATCGGGCTGAATACCGATAGACAGCAGCTCTTTCACGGAGTGCTGAGTCGGTTTAGTTTTCACTTCGCCCGCAGCCGCCAGGTAAGGTACCAGCGTCAGGTGCATAAACAGCGCGTGTTCACGACCGATATCTACCGCCAATTGACGAATCGCCTCAAGAAACGGCAGCGATTCGATATCACCGACGGTACCGCCGATTTCCACCAGTACCACATCGTGGCCTTCGCCACCTTCCAGCACGCGCTCTTTAATCGCGTTAGTGATGTGAGGGATTACCTGTACGGTTGCGCCCAGATAGTCGCCACGGCGTTCTTTACGCAGAACGTCGGAGTAGATGCGGCCAGTCGTGAAGTTGTTGCGGCGAGACATCTTGGTGCGGATGAAACGCTCGTAGTGCCCCAGGTCCAGGTCGGTTTCAGCGCCGTCTTCAGTAACGAACACTTCCCCGTGTTGGATTGGGCTCATAGTACCCGGATCGACGTTGATGTACGGATCCAGTTTCATGATGGTCACGTTGAGACCACGGGCTTCCAGAATGGCTGCGAGGGAGGCTGCGGCAATGCCTTTACCCAGAGAGGATACGACCCCGCCGGTCACAAAAATATAGTTCGTTGTCATGCGGAACCTGAGAAGTTAGGTTTAAAAGACGATGGAATAACCAGGACGGGAAAGCAGTATACCCGAACATGACCTACGCCACAAACTTTCATTATTCCTCCTCTTCGTCAGGCTGACATTCACACAGGGAGGGAGAAAATAGCCCCTTTGAGGTAAATGTTTTTGACGTAAATCAAGCGCTTGTTATTTAAAAAATCACACAAATCGCTCTTGACCGCCTAAAACCTTTAGAGATCAATTTCCTGGCGTTTTACTTCCTGCCAAACTTCTTCCATTGTTTCCAGGTCCACCCCGGTCATTTCCAGGCCTCTGGCTGCGACAATACGTTCAACTTCGCGAAAACGACGTTCAAATTTATCGTTCGCTTTTTGCAAAGCGAGCTCCGCTTTCGTACCTAAATGACGCGCCATGTTGACCGTGGCAAAGAGCAAATCGCCCATTTCCTCTTCCAGTTTAGCCTGATCAACAACCGCCTGCCGCGCCTCGAACATCACCTCATCGATCTCTTCATAGACCTTATCGACGACCGGTCCCAGCGTCGTCCAGTCAAAGCCCACGTTTGAGCACCGTTTCTGGATTTTTTGCGCGCGCATTAAGGCCGGTAAACTGCGCGGAATATCGTCCAGCGCGGAATGCTGCGCTTTTTGCGCGCGCTCTTCCGTTTTGATTTGCTCCCAGCGAACTAATGCTTCTTCGCTATTACCTGCGGAAATCTCGCCAAAAACATGCGGATGGCGGCGCTCCAGCTTGTCGCTGATGGCAGCGCAGATATCATTAAAATCGAAGCGGCCTTCTTCCTGCGCCATCTGCGCGTAAAACACCACCTGGAACAACAGGTCGCCCAGTTCGCCGCGCAAATCGTCAAAATCCTCACGCGCAATAGCATCCAGTACTTCATAGGTTTCTTCCAGCGTATAAGGCGCGATGCTGGCGAAGGTCTGCTCTTTATCCCACGGGCAGCCGTTTTCCGGGTCACGCAAGCGCTGCATGAGGGTGAGAAGACGGTCAATTTGATGGTTAGTTGTCATGGTTTTTAATCGGTTGTAAATACTAGCGACAATTGTAACGTATTATTCTTAACCATTCACGCACAGAGACACTACGGCAACGCCTATATAATAAAATATATTGTTAACAGGTGTTGAACGCTACCTCTCCCGTATAATTTTAAAATTATTAATCGATACACAACAATATAATAATCATATAACTAACTTATTAAAAAAAACAGATATTTGCACCAGGCATTATAAATAACATCAATTAAGCAAACGCTATAAGCACCCCACCCAAAGAGCCTTCTCTTTCAAAAAAAATAAATTATTTCACTTTTACGGAAAAACGAGTAGCATGCACACCAGTTTAATATTCAAAAAAGACCACTTTTTTTGTTTTTTCTGGAACATACATGAAAATAAACATATTGAAAGTATTACATATAATATTTTATGAGCCTGTACGATCATTCAGCCCTTAAGAATACACTCATAAAAATGTAGAAATATAATATTTTTATTATGACCTATTTTTTACCCAAAGCCCGCAGCATAGCTCTATGCCGCATATCCCTTGGTATACACGTACAAAATGCTGCCATAAAACACGTTAATTAAGGATAACACGATGAAGTCATCTCATTTTTGTAAACTGGCAGTAACTGCATCTTTAGTTATGGGAATTGTCTCCGGCGCTCAAGCCGCGGGTAGCAACACAGCAAAGGTCACTTTCCTTGGTAATATTGTTGATTCCCCCAGCTCTATCACACTTGTTTTTTAGATAAAAAGGCTATAACCAATTTACATGCTTACCAGCATCCTGATGCTGGCTCAGAATACGTATCACGATAACTTCCGTAACTGATTGTATAAAATAGATAATATGCCTTTCAAACGGTAAGGCATAAATGTATTCACCCAGTTCAGGTCGAGGCGTGCCAATGTTATTGGCACTCATAATGCTGAATATTTCTGATAGATGATTAATATATCGATCGGCCTGTATTTCGCCAAAATACAGCCAGCCGTAATGCCAGATATTTTCCAGATCTTCACTGGCCTTTGGCGTTAATTTTACCGTTCTCATCGGGTTTGATCATCCCTGTTTTGACCTTCCGTAAAAAGGCGTCCTTTTCCCAGGCCTGGGGCTCTCCGCTGTTCAGACCTTCAGCCAGAAGTTCACGTAACGCCTGAAGTCGTGACTCGGCCTGTTTTTCCCTCAGCAGACGAAGAGACTCTCTGATCACTTCACTTTGTGTTCTGTAATCACCTGATTCTATGAGCGATTCAATAAACTCGCGCAGTTCATCGCCAAGATCAACGGTCATTGTTCTGGCCATAACAGCCTCCACTGTAAGTATAAATCTTACATAAGAGTACACCGGAAATGAAATGTACGTCAAAAACATACCCCATATCTCATGCTTATGGGGTTGGTTAATGCGGCTTTGCTGAACGAGTAGCAAAGCCGCTACATTATTACTGTCTGGGGTTTACCCCCCGTGCAAACGACGGGCATCAATCACATCCGGCACCTGGTTCAGCTTACCGAGCACGCGGCCCAGCACCTGCAGGTTGTAGATCTCGATGGTCATATCAATGGTGGCGATCTGCTGCTTAATGTCGCTGCGGCTGGCGACGCCCAGCACGTTGACTTTTTCGTTAGCCAGAATGGTGGTGATATCACGCAATAAACCGCTGCGATCGTTGGCCTGGACGCGCACCACCAGCGAATATCCCGCCGAGTAGCTTTCGCCCCATACCGCCTCTACGATCCGCTCCGGCGCATGTGAGCGCAGTTCCGCCAACTGTTCGCAATCGGCCCGGTGCACGGAAATCCCCCGCCCCTGAGTAATGAAGCCGACAATTTCATCCCCCGGAATCGGCTGGCAGCAGCGGGCAATGTGGTGCATCAAATTACCCACGCCTTCTACCACCACGCGCCCGTCGTCTTTACGACGATTTTGCGGCGCGTATGTTTTTTGCTGAAGCTGTTTCAGCGCCGCTGCATCCTGCTCCTCTGCACTCGGCTTATTGAACTGCGATTGCAGGAAATTCACCATCTGATTAAGACGGATATCACCGCCGCCTATCGCCGCCAGCAACTCTTCCAGCTCATTAAAGTTGTAGCGCGGCAGCAGATGTTTCTCGGCCTCTTTCAGGCTTATCCCCAAATGCGCCAGCTCATCGTCGAGGATCTGCCGTCCAGCCAGGATATTTTTGTCACGGTCCTGTTTACGGAACCAGGCGTGAATTTTCGAGCGTCCGCGGCTGGTCGTCACATAGCCCAGGTTTGGATTCAGCCAGTCGCGGCTGGGATTCGGCTGCTTCTGAGTGATAATTTCAACCTGATCGCCCATCTGTAACTGGTAGGTAAACGGTACGATGCGCCCACCAATTTTCGCGCCGATGCAGCGGTGCCCGACATCGCTGTGGATGTGGTAAGCAAAATCGAGCGGCGTAGATCCGGCAGGCAAGTCAACCACGTCGCCTTTTGGCGTAAAAACGTAGACCCGATCGTCAAACACCTGGCTGCGCACTTCATCCAGCATTTCGCCGGAGTCGGCCATCTCTTCCTGCCAGGCGATCAGCTTACGCAGCCACGCAATTCTGTCTTCATGGCCGGAACGCACGCCGCCGGACGCGGCGCCTTCTTTATACTTCCAGTGCGCCGCCACTCCCAGTTCGGCGTCTTCATGCATCTGTTTGGTACGAATCTGGATCTCAACGGTTTTACCGCCCGGCCCCAGGACCACGGTGTGGATAGACTGGTAACCGTTCGGTTTCGGGTTAGCGACATAATCATCGAATTCATCCGGCAGGTGACGATAATGCGTATGCACTATCCCCAACGCGGCGTAGCAGTCTTGCAGACGTTCAGCGACAATACGCACGGCGCGCACGTCAAAGAGTTCATCAAACGCCAGATGCTTTTTCTGCATTTTGCGCCAGATGCTATAAATATGTTTTGGTCGTCCGTAGACTTCCGCCTGCACGCCCTCGTTTTTCATTTCGGCGCGCAGATGTCCAACAAACTCTTCGATGTAATGTTCGCGATCGAGACGGCGCTCATGCAGCAGTTTGGCGATGCGTTTGTATTCCGCCGGATGCAGGTAGCGGAAACAGTAGTCTTCCAGTTCCCACTTCAGTTGCCCGATGCCCAGACGATTAGCGAGCGGCGCATAGATGTTGGTACATTCTTTCGCCGCCAGCACGCGCTCATCTTCCGGCGCCTCTTTCACTTCGCGCAAATGAGCGATTCGCTCGGCCAGTTTGATGACCACGCAGCGGAAATCATCCACCATCGCCAATAACATTCGACGGACGTTATCAACCTGCTCCGAAGAAACAGAGTCGTTATGAGTGGCGTTTAGCTGACGGATCGCCGCCATATCGCGCACGCCATGAATCAGGGTCACGATAGATTTGCCGACGCTTTCGCGCAGTACATCTTCGCTGACTACGTTGGCGTCGGCCAGAGGGAACAGTAGCGCCGCCCGCAGCGTGTCGATATCCATACTCAGCGTGGAAAGAATTTCTACCATCTCCACGCCACGCCACAGCAACAGATCCGCATCCGGATGTCCTTGTGTCTGTTGCAGGCAATACGCCCAGGTTTCGGCTAAGCGCTCACACGACTGCTGGCTGGAAATTCCCAGGCTTGCGATCCACTTCTTCGGATCAAATTCACCAGCTTTATTAATATGTGCACTTCTTACCGCGACCATCGTCCTCTCCTTAAGGGACCAGGCCTACCGAAGTCGGTAAGCCGGTAATCATTACATGCGCTCGAACAGAACCATTGATTCCAGATGTCCTGTGTGCGGGAACATGTCGAGCATCGCTAAACGCGTAACCTCATATCCCGCATTGACTAGCGCTTCACTATCGCGCGCCAGCGTCGCCGGGTTACAGGATACATAAACAATGCGAATAGGTTTTAATTTTATAATATGTCGCATCACTCCTGTAGCCCCCGCACGCGCAGGATCAAGTAAGACTTTGTCAAAGCCGTTTTTCGCCCACGGCTGCTTCGTGACATCTTCCTCCAGGTTCTCATGGAAGAATGTCACATTATGTAAACCATTGCGGATGGCGTTTTCACGGCCTTTTTCTACCAGCGCCGGAACGCCCTCAACCCCTACCACGCTTGCCGCGTGCGTTGCCAGCGGCAGCGTAAAATTCCCCATTCCGCAGAACAGATCCAGGACACGATCCTCGGCGCGCACATCAAGCCACTCCAGCGCGCGGGCGACCATTTGCTGGTTTACCACCTCATTAACCTGAATAAAGTCTCGCGGACTGAAGGCTAAACGTAAGCCGTGCGAATCATACCAGGGCGCCTCGCCAGATACCGTTTCCAGTATCTCGCTAAACGGCGCCAGAAACAGAGACAATCCCTCAGAATGCGAAAAGCGTTCCAGTTTTTCTTTATCCGCCGCACTTAATGGCGCGGTATGGCGCAGAATCATCAGCGTACCGCTTCCCGCCTGTACCAGCTCAACATGCCCAAGATGTCGGGTGCCGTGTAAACTCGCCAGACACGCCCTGATTCGGGGCAGCAATGCTTCAAGCTGGGGCGCCAAAACGGGGCACTGTTCGACATTGACGATATCGCTGGAACCCGCTTTGCGAAATCCCATTTGCAGCGGTTTATCCGGCGGGCAATTCAGACTTAACCGCGCACGACGCCGATAACCCCAGGGCGCGCCGGCGATGATGTCATTCACCTCGTGTTTCATCAAACGCGCCAGCGCCGCGCTTTTGCTGCGTTGTTGCAGGGCGATGCTGATATGCTGTTGCTGACAACCGCCGCAGACGCCAAAATGCGGGCAGCGCGGCGTTTCTCGTTCCGGGCTATCATTCAAACGACGCGAAACGCGTGCGCGGGCAAATTGCTTTTTATCTTCTGTAATAATGACTTCTGCGCTTTCCTCAGGCAATAAACCGGGGATAAACAGCGCCTTTCCGTTATGACGGGCTACGCCCTGACCAAATGAATCGAGGTCATTGACTTTAACGGTTATGATCTGACGCGTCGTCACGCGCCGTTTTGCAGAGTAGAATTGCGCCATCGACCAGCTTTTTCTCAATTTAACAGTGTGACCCTAATTGTCCCATAACGGAACTCCATGACCAACTACAGCCTGCGCGCACGCATGATGATTCTGATCCTGGCCCCGACCGTCCTGATAGGTTTGCTGCTCAGTATCTTTTTTGTAGTGCACCGCTATAACGACCTGCAGCGTCAACTGGAAGATGCCGGCGCCAGTATTATTGAACCGCTCGCCGTCTCCAGCGAATATGGTATGAACTTACAAAACCGGGAGTCTATCGGCCAACTTATCAGCGTCCTGCACCGCAGACACTCTGATATTGTGCGGGCGATTTCCGTTTATGACGATCATAACCGCCTGTTTGTAACGTCTAATTTCCATCTGGACCCCTCACAGATGCAGCTTCCCGCCGGAGCGCCGTTTCCACGTCGTCTGAGCGTCGATCGCCACGGCGATATTATGATTCTGCGCACCCCGATTATCTCGGAGAGCTATTCGCCGGACGAGTCAGCGATTGCCGACGCGAAAAATACCAAAAATATGCTGGGGTATGTGGCGCTTGAACTGGATCTCAAGTCGGTAAGGCTACAGCAATACAAAGAGATTTTTATCTCCAGCGTGATGATGCTTTTTTGTATTGGCATTGCGCTGATCTTTGGCTGGCGGCTTATGCGCGATGTCACCGGGCCTATCCGTAACATGGTGAATACCGTTGACCGCATTCGCCGCGGACAACTGGATAGCCGTGTGGAAGGATTTATGCTGGGCGAACTGGATATGCTGAAAAACGGCATTAATTCCATGGCGATGTCGCTCGCCGCCTATCACGAAGAGATGCAGCATAATATCGATCAGGCCACTTCGGACCTGCGTGAAACCCTTGAGCAGATGGAAATCCAAAACGTTGAGCTGGATCTGGCGAAAAAGCGCGCCCAGGAAGCGGCGCGTATTAAGTCGGAGTTCCTGGCGAACATGTCGCACGAACTGCGAACGCCGCTAAACGGCGTCATTGGCTTTACCCGCCTGACATTAAAAACGGAGCTGAATCCCACCCAGCGCGACCATCTGAACACCATTGAGCGTTCCGCGAATAATCTGCTGGCGATCATTAATGACGTGCTCGACTTCTCCAAGCTGGAAGCCGGTAAGCTCATTCTGGAAAGTATCCCTTTTCCACTGCGCAACACGCTGGATGAAGTGGTTACGCTGCTGGCCCACTCGTCGCATGATAAAGGGCTGGAGTTGACGTTAAATATTAAAAACGACGTCCCGGATAATGTGATTGGCGACCCGCTGCGCCTGCAACAGGTCATTACCAATCTGGTGGGCAATGCCATTAAGTTCACCGAGAGTGGCAATATCGACATTCTGGTAGAAAAGCGGGCGCTCAGTAACACCAAAGTACAGATTGAAGTGCAGATCCGCGATACGGGGATCGGCATTCCGGAACGCGACCAGTCGCGACTGTTTCAGGCGTTTCGCCAGGCCGATGCCAGTATTTCTCGCCGTCACGGCGGCACCGGGCTTGGGCTGGTGATTACGCAAAAGCTGGTCAACGAAATGGGCGGGGATATCTCTTTCCACAGCCAGCCTAATCGCGGCTCGACCTTCTGGTTTCATATTAATCTTGATCTTAACCCAAATGTTATTATTGACGGGCCGTCGACCGCATGTCTGGCCGGAAAACGGCTGGCTTATGTCGAACCGAATGCTACCGCCGCGCAATGTACCCTGGATCTACTGAGCGACACGCCGGTGGAGGTGGTTTACAGCCCGACCTTCTCCGCGCTGCCGTTAGCGCACTACGATATTATGATTTTGAGCGTTCCGGTGACCTTCCGCGAGCCGCTCACCATGCAGCATGAACGTCTGGCGAAAGCGGCGTCAATGACGGACTTTCTACTGCTGGCGCTACCTTGCCATGCGCAAATTAACGCCGAAAAGCTGAAACAAGGAGGCGCGGCGGCCTGTCTGTTAAAACCATTGACGTCAACGCGCCTGTTGCCAGCGCTGACGGAATATTGCCAGTTGAATCACCATCCTGAACCGCTGCTAATGGATACCAGTAAAATCACCATGACGGTTATGGCGGTTGATGATAATCCCGCTAATCTGAAGCTTATCGGCGCGTTACTGGAAGATAAAGTCCAGCACGTAGAGCTTTGTGATAGCGGACATCAGGCGGTGGATCGGGCGAAACAAATGCAGTTTGATCTGATTTTGATGGATATTCAGATGCCGGATATGGACGGCATACGCGCCTGCGAGTTAATTCACCAGCTTCCTCATCAGCAGCAAACACCGGTTATTGCCGTTACGGCACATGCGATGGCCGGGCAAAAAGAGAAGTTGCTCAGCGCGGGCATGAACGACTATCTGGCTAAACCGATAGAAGAAGAGAAGTTGCATAATCTGTTGCTGCGCTATAAACCCGGCGCCAACGTAGCAGCGCGCCTGATGGCGCCGGAACCGGCTGAGTTTATCTTCAATCCGAATGCGACGCTCGACTGGCAGCTTGCGCTCCGCCAGGCTGCCGGTAAGCCCGATCTGGCACGGGATATGCTGCAAATGCTGATTGATTTTCTGCCGGAAGTGCGCAACAAAATTGAAGAACAACTGGTGGGAGAAAACCCCAACGGTCTGGTCGATCTGATCCATAAGCTACACGGGAGCTGCGGCTATAGCGGCGTACCGCGGATGAAGAACCTTTGCCAGCTTATTGAGCAACAGCTTCGCAGCGGCGTCCACGAAGAGGAGCTGGAGCCTGAGTTTCTGGAGCTGCTGGATGAGATGGATAATGTCGCGCGTGAAGCGAAGAAGATATTGGGCTGATATTCGCCGGATGGCGGCATGACCGCCTTATCCGGCCTATAACTCAGCGTAACTGTTGCCCCGCTTTCAGCGTTGCAGCCACGTTGCGCGCGGTCATTCGTACGTTTTCACTCGCATTCTTCAGCGCGTCCTCCAGCGTACAGATGGTATAAATCACGCTGAAAACGGCATCAAGCCCATGTTCATGAACCACGCCAACATCCGCCGTCAGGCTACCCGCAATACCAATTACCGGCTTGTTATACCGTTTGGCGATGTTTGCCACGCCAATAGGGACTTTACCGTGAATGGTCTGGCTGTCGATGCGCCCCTCGCCGGTGATGACTAAATCAGCATCCGCAAGACACGCTTCCAGATGAAGCGCATCGGTGACAATCTCAATACCACGCCGTAGCTGCGCGCCGCAAAACGCGTATAACGCCGCCCCCATGCCGCCTGCCGCGCCGCCGCCTGCCAGATCCAACACATCGACATGCAGATCGCGGGCAATCAAATGCGCATAGCGAGTCAATGCCGTATCCAGGCGTTCAATCATTTCCGGCGTCGCCCCTTTTTGCGGACCAAAAACCGCAGACGCGCCCTCTTTGCCGGTAAGGGGATTCGTGACATCGCAGGCGACCTCTATATGACACGCCGACAAACGCTTATCCAGGCCGCTGATATCAATGCTGGCGAGTGTTTCCAGCCCAATGCCGCCTTGCACAATATCATTGCCCTGCGCATCCCGTAGCCTGGCCCCCAGCGCCTGCACCATCCCCGCGCCGCCATCGTTGGTGGCGCTACCGCCGATACCAATAATGATATGCTCAACGCCCGCATCCAGCGCATGACGGATCAGCTCGCCGGTTCCCCATGATGTGGTCTTCAACGGATCGCGTTGCGCGGGCGGTACCTGCTCCAGCCCACTGGCGGCCGCCATTTCAATGAACGCGGAACGCGCATCGCCGGAAAGCCCATAAAACGCATTGACGCGATGCCCCAACGGCCCGGTGACCTCAACATGCACGATTCGACCCGCCGTCGCTTCAACCATCGCTTCGACAGTACCTTCTCCGCCATCAGCCAGCGGTAATTTCAGGTAATCGGCGTCAGGCCAGATCTCGCGAAATCCTTGTTCAATGGCGGTCGCTACCTCAAGAGCACTCAAACTTTCCTTATACGAGTCTGGTGCGATCACTATTTTCATAAGTCGTCCTTACGCATGTTGATCCTGTTAAGCATACACCCAGAGAAGGACCGGTTCCTTACGGAACCGGCTCTGACTTAACGCACCATGCAAGGACGCTTATTATCAAACGTCCAGCCAGGAATTAAGTACTGCATTCCCATCGCGTCGTCACGCGCGCCTAAGCCATGCTTTTGATAAAGCTCATGCGCTTTCATCACCTGATCCATATCGAGCTCAACGCCCAGCCCCGGTTTGGTCGGTACTTGCACCATGCCGCCTTTAATTTCAAACGGTTCTTTAGTCAGACGTTGGTTGCCTTCCTGCCAGATCCAGTGGGTATCGATCGCGGTGATCTTGCCCGGCGCCGCCGCGGCAACATGGGTAAACATCGCCAACGAAATATCAAAGTGGTTGTTAGAGTGCGATCCCCAAGTCAGACCGAACTCATGACACATTTGCGCCACGCGTACAGAGCCTTGCATAGTCCAGAAGTGCGGGTCCGCCAGCGGGATATCTACAGATTGCAGCGACAGCGTATGCCCCATTTGACGCCAATCGGTCGCTATCATATTGGTGGCCGTCGGTAATCCGGTCGCGCGACGGAATTCCGCCATCACTTCACGTCCGGAAAAACCCTGCTCCGCGCCGCACGGATCTTCTGCATAGGCCAGAGAACCTTTCAGGTATTTACCAATGCTGATCGCTTCGTTCAGCGACCAGGCACCGTTTGGATCGAGCGTGACGCGCGCTTGTGGGAAACGTTTCGCCAGCGCCACGATTGACTCGGCCTCTTCTTCGCCCGCCAGCACGCCGCCTTTCAGTTTGAAGTCGTTGAAGCCGTATTTTTCATAGGCGGCTTCCGCCAGACGTACTACCGTTTCCGGCGTCATCGCCTCTTCATGGCGCAGACGATACCAGTCGCATTGCTCATCCGGCTGGCTCTGATACGGCAGCGGCGTGGCCTTGCGATTGCCGACAAAGAACAGATAACCCAGCATTTCGACTTCGCTGCGCTGCTGACCGTCGCCTAACAGCGAAGCGACGTTGACGCCCAGGTGTTGGCCCAAAAGATCAAGCATTGCCGCTTCAATACCAGTCACCACATGGATAGTGGTACGGAGATCGAACGTTTGTAAACCGCGTCCGCCCGCATCGCGATCGGCAAACTGGTTGCGAACGGCGGTCAGGACATTTTTATATTCACCCAGCGTTTTTCCCACCACCAGTGGGATCGCATCTTCCAGCGTTTTGCGAATTTTTTCGCCGCCCGGAATCTCGCCGACCCCGGTATGGCCGGAGTTATCTTTAATAATGACGATGTTGCGCGTGAAGAACGGGGCGTGCGCGCCGCTCAGGTTCATCAGCATACTGTCATGACCCGCAACCGGGATAACCTGCATTTCAGTCACTACAGGCGTCGTAAATTGAGTACTCATAACTGTGTCCTTATTCAGAATTAGTGACGACCAAAAACAGGGCGTTTGCGGTCAAAAGTCCAGCCGGGGATCAGGTATTGCATCGGGCCTGCATCATTACGCGCGCCGCCTGGCAGCGTTTTATACGCGTCATGCGCTTTTCGCACCTGTTCCCAGTCAAGCTCCACGCCCAGTCCTGGCGCATCCGGAACGGCAATTTTGCCGTTTTTAATTTCCAGCGGATTTTTAGTCAGGCGGCAATCGCCCTCCTGCCAGATCCAGTGCGTATCAATAGCGGTGGGTTTGCCTGGCGCCGCCGCGCCGACATGGGTAAACATCGCCAGTGAAATATCAAAATGGTTATTCGAATGGCAGCCCCAGGTTAGCCCCCAGTCATCGCACAGTTGCGCCACGCGAACGGCGCCGGTGAGAGTCCAGAAATGCGGGTCGGCAAGAGGAATGTCTACCGCGTTGAGCATCACCGCGTGTCCCATTTCACGCCAGTTGGTGGCAATCATATTGGTCGCCACCGGCAGTCCTGTCGCGCGGCGGAACTCCGCCATGACTTCACGACCAGAGAATCCTTGCTCCGCGCCGCACGGATCTTCCGCGTAGGTCAGTACATCATTCAGCCCTTTGCACAACGCAATGGCTTCATCCAGTAGCCAGGCGCCGTTCGGATCCACGGTAATACGCGCGTCCGGGAAGCGTTTTTTTAGCGCGCGAACGGTATCAATCTCTTGTTCGCCCGGCAGCACGCCGCCCTTGAGTTTAAAATCTTTAAAGCCGTAACGATCCTGAGATGCTTCCGCCAGCCGCACAACCGCGTCGCTGTTCAGCGCTTCCTGATGGCGCAGGCGATACCATTCATGACTGCCCGGCGTGCTTTCCAGATACGGCAGATCGGTTTTAGTGCGATCGCCAATATAGAAGAGATAGCCCAACACGGTGACGGCATCGCGCTGTTTACCGGGTCCTAACAGTTCACAGACCGGCACATTAAGCGCCTGTCCCAGTAGATCAAGCAGCGCCGCTTCCAAAGCCGCCACCGCGTTAACCCGCAGTTCAAACGTCCATGCGCCTTTACCAAAGGTGTCAAAATCAGCGGCCTGGTTGCCTTTATGCACCTGCTGCACCACTTTGTTCAGGCGGGCGACTTCCTGGCCTAATACCATCGGAATAGCATCGACCAGCGTCTGATAAATCACTTCTCCGCCCGGCGCCTCACCGACGCCAGTATGCCCGGCGTTATCGGTGAGGACGACGATGTTACGGGTGAAGTACGCGTTATGCGCGCCGCCGATGTTGAGTAGCATACTGTCATGTCCGGCAACCGGAATGACCTTCATGTCCGTAATAACGGGACTGGATTGCGTTGTCATGATAATTGTCCTGCGACAGGTTTCAGTTCAATACGCTTAATATCGCCTACCAGCACCAGATAGCTGATGATGGCCACCAGGGCATGTACGCCGACATAGATCAACGCGCCGTTGAAGGAACCGGTGGTGCCAACGATGTAACCAATCGCGATTGGCGTCACAATACCGGAGATATTGCCGAACATATTAAACAAGCCGCCGGAAAGACCGCTGATCTCTTTCGGCGCGGTATCCGCCATTACTGCCCAGCCCAACGCGCCGATACCTTTACCGAAGAAGGCCAACGCCATAAAGCCGATGATCATCCATTCCACGTTCACATAGTTACAGAACACCATAACCATTGACAGCAACATCCCCAGCACAATCGGCGTCTTGCGCGCGATATTCAGGGAGCCAGTACGACGCATCAACCAGTCGGAAATGATGCCGCCCAACACGCCGCCGATAAAGCCGCAGACCGCAGGAACCGAGGCGACAAAGCCCGCTTTGAGAATCGACATGCCGCGCGCCTGAACCAAATAGACCGGGAACCAGGTAATAAAGAAATAGGTCAATGCGTTAATACAGTACTGACCGATGTAAACGCCAATCATCATACGAGAGCCCAGCAGCTGTTTGATCTGGCCCCATTTGACGCTAAACGGTACTTTCGCTTTGGTGTCTTTCTGATCCATATTGATCAGCGCGCCGCCTTCTGCGATGTACTCCAACTCTTTCTTATTTACGCCCGGATGGTTATTTGGTTCATGGATAACTTTCAACCAGATAAAGCTGATGATGATCCCTAACCCGCCCATAAAGAAGAAGACATGCGACCAGCCCACTTCGTGCGTCAGCCAGCCCATAATCGGCGCGAAAATAACCGTGGCAAAGTATTGCGCGGAGTTAAAGATGGCCACTGCCGTTCCCCTCTCCTGCGCCGGGAACCAGGCTGCAACGATGCGACTGTTGCCCGGGAAAGAAGGCGATTCCGCCAGACCAACCAGGAAACGAAGCGTAAAGAGGGCGACAATAATGCCGAAACCACTAAAGATATCGACAAAACCCTGCAACAGGGTGAAGACTGACCAAATGAAAATAGACCAGAAATAGACGCGTTTGGAACCAAAGCGGTCCAGCAGCCAGCCGCCCGGGATCTGCCCGATAACATAGGCCCATGAAAAAGCAGAAAAAACATAGCCCATGCCTACCGGATCAAGGCCGATATCTTTGGCCATTTCTGAGCCGGCAATGGACAATGTGGCGCGGTCGCCGTAGTTGAAGGATGTGACGATAAACAGCATCACCACTATCCAGTAGCGGGCGTTCGTGCGTTTCTCCGCACTACTCGCCGCGTGACTTAATGAACTCATTGTTGCACTCCTGAAATTTCGCGTTAGCTACGCTCACTCTGAACTGCACAACCGGTAGGGAATCAGAGATAACGTTTCCTTGTTGCAGCTTTTATTAGGTCGTTTGCTTTGCACGCTGCATGCTTTTATTCACTGGCAGGAGAAGTATAAAAAGCGCGCCACACACACTCACCGTGCAACAACACAGTATTTTGGCGATGAATTACGCCTGTTTATGGCAAAAGCCCAGGACAGTGGAAGCCACTTCACGGAAATGAAATCAGAAGGCGTCAGGCGTCGACGCAGGAGGAATAAAAAGAGAAGAATGTGAAACAGGTCGCTTGATTACATGAAAACGCCCGTAAAAAACTGCCGCTTTTGCGGGCATATGCCCAAAGCTAACACGATTCAGTTACTTTACACTGTGTACAGGTCGTGATTTTGCTTACTGGCAACGCAAGCAAACGAAAAGGTACCCTCCCGTAGGGGGGAGGGATTTACCTCAGGAAAGTAAAGTTCCCCAGTTTTCAACCCAGGGATTGGATTGGCTCTCCGGCTCCGGATGTTCGTTGGCGTCAATGAATAACATCTCCCCCACCCGCTGCGCGCTTTGCTCCTGCAACAGGGCATCAAACTGTTTGCCGCCATTACAGAAATTGGGGTAGCTGCTATCACCTAGCGCAATCACCCCGTAACGCAGGTTTGGTTGAAAACCGACTGTATCTTTAATGCCGTGAAAGAGCGGCGCAATGCTATCCGGTAGATCGCCCTGCCCGGTCGTCGAGGTAACGACCAGCGCAACCTTATCCTGATATTGCTGCCAGTCGGACAGTTCAGGATCTTCAAACACGGTCGCGCTGTGGCCCTGTCTGGCGAGGATCGCTTCCGCTTCTTCCGCCACCAGCAGTGAGTTGCCATACATGGTCCCGACAAAAATACCAATTTCCGCCATTATGCGTATCTCCCTGAATTATGCCTGATGAGTCTCATCCTGCCGGGACGCCGCCGTAAACTCAACCCTTTCATTGTCAGGGAGAAGTCCACGCCAGCCAAACTGTGTCAGCGCCTGCATCCAGGTTTCATCCAACCCGGCCTGAATCATCAACGGCTGTCCGGTGAAGGGGTGCGTCAGTTCAAGCCGACTGGCATGAAGCATCAGGCGACGACAGGCAAAATGCTCTGCGGCGCTGCGGTTTTGTCGCAAATCGCCATGCTTGCTGTCGCCGATGATAGGATGACGCAGATGCGCCAGATGACGACGAAGCTGGTGCTTGCGTCCCGTTTTTGGTTCCAGCTCAACCAGACCATAACGCGTGGTGGGATAACGTCCGGTCGGCACCGCCATTTCGACCGTCGCCAGTCCGCGATACTGCGTTACAGCCGGCTGGGGCGCTTTATCCTCGCGGGCGAATTTATCAGCAATTTTATCGCGCTCTTCCACCAGCGGATAATCCAGTACTGCGTCATCCATCAGCCAGCCGCGCACAATGGCATGGTAGCGTTTACGGATGTGGTGCTGCTCGAACTGCTGCGCCAGACGGCGTCCCGCTTCGCTGGACAGCCCCATTAACAGTACGCCCGACGTGGGTCTGTCGAGACGGTGGGCGGTAAAAACATGCTGGCCGATTTGGTCGCGCACCGTTTGCATGACCACGACTTTTTCGTCGCGATCCAGCCAGCTCCGGTGAACAAGCCAGCCTGCGGGTTTATTCACGGCAACCAGCCACTGGTCTTGATAGAGGATCTCCAACATCAGGATTTATCGCGGACGAATAGCGCATCCAGATCCTGCAAAACCGCCAGGATCGCCTCCCTCTGCGGATGATCCGCCGCCAGCGCCATTTCATAATAAGGGGCGACGGCAAACGCCTCGGGCAGCGGCTGCGCATTATCAAGTAGGGTATGCATACGTGGGATCAATACCCATTGCAGCCATTCCAGCGGTTCCATGGTATCCATAAAAAATGGTTGGGTACTGGTAAACAGGTGCGCCTGCGGCGCATCCAGCCGCCAGTGGCGATGCTCGCGCAGCAGCGTTTCAAGCGCATGTAACTGCTGACGCACACGGTCATGAGTCGTCATGTTAAAAACCTCAATGATGAAAATCTGGCGCGAAGAATAACAAAAAAAAGGGAGCACTGTATAAACAGTGCTCCCGGTTCGTTTCGCAGCATTCCAGCTACTTTTCGTGCTCCCTGCTCATCCGTGACAACTTTTCCTGTGACCTTACGGCCTGTTCATCCTGAACGTTTGCATCCTGCGCACATCGCCCGATGTGATAGCTTCTTCCTGAAGCGTCCCTGGTCATCCAGACCCGCCGAACATCCTGATCGGCTCTCGTTCTCCGTCCTGGAGGTGTCCTTTAACGCATCCTGCGCTTTCCACTTTGCTTCATCCTGAAGCCTTTCCTTGTAACACCATCCTGGCGTGTCCTGCTGAAGCGCCATCATCCTGACGTTCGCTTCGTTGTACGACTCCCTGTCGACGAAGATAGAATCGCCTGTTTCACCTTGTCTTACAAGACACCTACAGACAATACCTTAAGTAAATTTTCATATGAAAGTGCGCAAAAACATTTTAACAGGTTGTTTTATATAGACTTACATAAGAAAACGGGACTCAGTATCCGCTGATATCCTGGCGATCTCCTACAGACTTTGTAAGAGATCTCTCACACCTGTTAGGGCAAACGATTACAGAAGAGGATTAAGTTGCGTAAGGAATTCCGCAAGCGTTGCGGCAAGAACGGTACGATTGCGGGTGCCCAGCGTTTCTTTAATCACCTCGCCGGACAGATTACAGACCGAAATGACCTCAAGCTCATTTTCCTGCGTCGCAATAAAAAGCGTGGGAGGAAGCTTGAGCCGCTTTTGCGTGACCAGGTGGCCTATCAGATTTTCCTGCACGCGCCGAAAGTCATCCTGACTCCAGGTTTGCAGTAGCGTAAGCTTTTCATCCGCGAACTGCGCGGGCATGTCGCCAGCAAACTGCGTGGTGTAAAACGCGTGGAGCGCAGGTTGTACCATAATATCGAAGGCGCGTTCAACCGCGTTTACATTTTCTTCGCCTTCAAAAGGTTGCGGCTGCCAGTAAACGGCATCGCGGGTTGAAGAAATAATGCACGGAGAAGGTACGCCATACAGTTCTTCGCTCAACGGCCAGCTACCGTGTTTTTCTTGCCACGCGTCGCAGTAACGCGTCGTAAAGGCTTTCAATGCCTGCGCTGTCAGTTCGTCCACCAGTTTCTCTCTTCATAAAAGCCAGGATACACTTGGCGCATAGTGTATCTGGTTTATGACGGTGAAACATGTCTTCTTATGAAAACCATCAGGCTCTCGATGGCCTGACTCTCGGAAAATCAACGGATTACCGGGACAATTATGACGCCAGCCTGCTGCAGGGCGTACCGCGCAGTTTGAATCGCGACCCGCTCGGATTAACAGCCGATAATTTGCCGTTCCACGGCGCGGATATCTGGACGTTGTATGAACTTTCCTGGCTTAACAGCCGTGGTCTTCCGCAGGTCGCCGTCGGGCATGTCGAACTGGATTACACCAGCGTTAATTTAATCGAATCCAAAAGCTTTAAACTGTATCTGAACAGCTTTAACCAGACGCGCTTTGACACTTGGGAGACGGTGCGCCAGACGCTGGAGCGCGATCTGCGCGCCTGCGCGCAGGGCAACGTTAGCGTGAGGCTTCATCGTCTTGATGAGCTGGAAGGACAGCCTGTCGCCCATTTCCACGGCACCTGTATTGACGATCAGGATATCAGTATCGACAACTACCAGTTTACTACCGACTATCTGCAACATGCGGTCAGCGGCGAGAAGCAAGTAGAGGAGACGCTGGTCAGTCATCTGCTGAAATCCAACTGCCTGATCACCCACCAACCGGACTGGGGCTCAATACAAATTCAGTATCGCGGGCGCAAAATCGACAGGGAAAAACTGCTGCGTTATCTGGTCTCCTTCCGTCACCATAATGAATTTCACGAGCAGTGCGTAGAGCGTATTTTTAATGACATTCTGCGCTTCTGCCAGCCGGAAACGCTAAGCGTTTATGCGCGCTATACCCGCCGCGGCGGGCTGGACATTAATCCCTGGCGCAGCAATACCGATTTCGTGCCCGCCACAGGCAGGCTGGCGCGACAGTAATTTTTTTGTCAATTTTGCGTGCCGGATTGCGCATGTAAGGTTGTGAAAGGTCATCAGCCAGGGCTATTGTAATCAACAGGGAATGGCGTGTTGCGTCCCATAAGGAGTTTACTTGATTACACATATTAGCCCGCTTGGCTCAATGGATATGTTGTCGCAACTGGAAGTGGACATGCTGAAACGCACGGCCAGTAGCGACCTGTATCAACTGTTTCGTAACTGTTCACTTGCCGTTCTTAACTCCGGCAGCCTGACCGACAACAGCAAAGAGCTGCTGTCCCGCTTTGAAAATTTCGATATTAACGTGCTGCGCCGCGAGCGCGGCGTGAAGCTGGAATTGATTAATCCGCCTGAAGACGCTTTTGTTGACGGGCGGATTATTCGTGCGCTACAGGCTAACCTGTTCGCGGTGCTGCGCGACATTCTCTTTGTGAATGGGCAGATCCACAATGCCGGTCGTTTCCAGCATCTGGATCTTGAAAGCTCAACACATATCACCAATCTGGTGTTCTCCATTTTGCGCAACGCCCGGGCGCTGCACGTCGGCGAAGCGCCAAACATGGTGGTATGCTGGGGCGGCCACTCAATTAACGAAAACGAGTACCTGTATGCCCGTCGCGTCGGCACACAGTTGGGATTACGCGAGCTGAACATCTGCACCGGCTGCGGCCCTGGGGCGATGGAAGCCCCCATGAAGGGCGCGGCGGTCGGTCACGCGCAACAGCGTTATAAAGACAGCCGTTTTATCGGCATGACTGAACCTTCCATTATTGCGGCTGAACCGCCTAACCCGCTGGTGAACGAACTGATCATCATGCCGGATATCGAAAAACGCCTGGAAGCGTTCGTCCGTATCGCACACGGTATCATCATCTTCCCGGGCGGCGTGGGTACGGCGGAAGAGCTGCTTTATTTGCTGGGGATTCTGATGAATCCAGCCAATAAAAATCAGGTGCTGCCGCTGATCCTGACCGGACCAAAAGAAAGCGCCGATTACTTCCGCGTGCTGGATGAGTTTATTACCCATACGCTGGGCGAAGCGGCCCGCCGTCATTACCGCATCATTATTGACGATGCGGCGGAGGTAGCGCGACTGATGAAGAAAGCGATGCCGCAAGTGAAAGAGAATCGCCGCGATACCGGCGACGCCTATAGTTTTAACTGGTCGATGCGTATAGCACCGGATCTTCAGGTGCCGTTTGAGCCGTCGCATGAAAATATGGCCAACCTGAAACTGTACCCGGATCAGCCGGTTGAGATTCTGGCGGCAGATCTGCGACGCGCCTTCTCCGGTATTGTCGCGGGGAACGTGAAGGAGGTCGGGATACGCGCCATTGAAGCTAATGGTCCGTATAAAATCCACGGCGATCGAGAGATGATGCGTCGCATGGACGATCTGCTGCAGGGATTCGTCGCGCAGCATCGTATGAAATTGCCAGGTTCCGCCTACATCCCCTGTTACGAGATCTGCGCTTAGCGCTTATGCCCGGTTGCCGCCAGCAGCCGGGCGCTTCTCCCATTCCTTTCATTGCGGTATGGCGATTCACGTATTCCTTCATTTTTTATGATGATCATCAGAGGCATAGACCGCATTGTTTTATAAACACCATTTATAATTCATCATAAATAGATTGCCAGGCAAACGTTTACTTGACTCCTCTTACCGTGATTTATCGGCTCAAACTCTTATTCTTCGCCAGAATCCACTAAAAACCTTGATTTTTATAGTCAAACCTCCGTATCTTGCGCCCCAATCTTTCCGGCCTTATATCGTTAATGGTAGCCTTCGCGCCCGGAAATTCGTTATGACGTTTTTTTAATAGATTAATGGTCCAAATTTATCCATGTAAGAAGCGGATTATTGCATTTGAGATCGGGATCACTGATAGATTCATCACTTAAATGTATCTTTCCGCCCGAAAATTATTACGGCGAAAAATTATATAAAAAGCGTCCCTAAGCAGATTTCATTTTACGATCAGGTCTTTTTTCATTGGATTAGACCAGCAACCTGATTTTTAGCATCCTCCAGGAGAAATAGATGGAAACCACTCAGACCAGCACTATTGCTTCGATTGACTCTCGAAGCGCATGGCGCAAAACGGATACCATGTGGATGCTGGGCCTTTACGGCACGGCAATCGGCGCGGGCGTTCTGTTCCTGCCGATCAACGCAGGCGTCGGCGGCATGATTCCGCTCATCATCATGGCGATTCTCGCTTTCCCGATGACCTTTTTCGCACACCGTGGTTTAACCCGCTTCGTGCTGTCCGGTAAAAACCCGGGTGAAGACATCACTGAAGTCGTTGAGGAACACTTCGGTATCGGCGCAGGTAAACTGATTACCCTGCTCTACTTCTTCGCGATTTACCCCATCCTGCTGGTTTACAGCGTGGCGATTACTAATACCGTGGAAAGCTTCCTGACCCACCAGTTAGCGATTAATCCGCCGCCGCGGGCGATTCTTTCCCTGATCCTGATTGTTGGCATGATGACCATCGTGCGCTTCGGCGAGCAAATGATCGTTAAGGCGATGAGTATCCTGGTATTCCCGTTCGTCGCTGCGCTGATGCTGCTGGCCTTGTACCTGATCCCGCAGTGGAACGGCGCGGCGCTGGAAACGCTGTCCTTTGATTCCGCCGCGTCTACCGGTAACGGTCTGTGGATGACGCTGTGGCTGGCGATTCCGGTGATGGTTTTCTCTTTCAACCACTCCCCGATCATCTCCTCCTTCGCGGTTGCGAAGCGTGAAGAGTACGGTGAAGGCGCTGAGAAGAAATGTTCTAAAATTCTGGCCTTCGCCCACATCATGATGGTGCTGACCGTGATGTTCTTCGTCTTCAGCTGCGTGCTGAGCCTGACGCCGGCAGATCTGGCGGCGGCAAAAGAGCAGAACATCTCTATTCTGTCTTACCTGGCGAACCACTTTAACGCGCCGATCATCGCCTGGATGGCGCCGATCATTGCGATGATTGCTATCACCAAATCCTTCCTCGGCCACTACTTGGGCGCGCGTGAAGGCTTTAACGGGATGGTGATTAAATCGCTGCGTGGTAAAGGTAAATCCATCGAAATCAACAAACTGAATAAAATTACCGCGCTGTTCATGCTGGTCACCACCTGGATTGTGGCGACGCTGAACCCCAGCATCCTGGGCATGATTGAAACCCTGGGCGGCCCGATCATCGCGATGATTCTGTTCCTGATGCCGATGTATGCCATCCAGAAAGTACCGGCAATGCGTAAGTACAGCGGTCATATCAGCAACGTATTCGTTGTGGTTATGGGCCTGATTGCCATCTCCGCTATTTTCTACTCACTGTTCAGCTAAGTCCTTTAGCGCCGCTTACCGCGGCGCTTCTCTATGATACAACCGCAATGGATGCCCTATGATTAGCGTATTCGATATTTTTAAAATCGGCATTGGCCCTTCCAGTTCTCACACCGTCGGACCAATGAAAGCAGGCAAGCAGTTCACGGATGATCTGATTGCCCGCCATATCCTTACAGATGTCACCCGCGTCGTGGTGGATGTCTACGGCTCTCTGTCATTGACGGGTAAAGGCCACCACACTGATATCGCCATTATTATGGGCCTGGCGGGGAATCTGCCGGACACCGTCGATATCGACGCCATTCCGTCCTTTATCCAGGATGTGAACACCCATGGGCGTTTACTACTGGCCAATGGGCAGCATGAAGTCGAATTTCCGGTCGATAAGTGCATGAATTTCCACGCCGACAACCTGTCTCTGCATGAAAACGGGATGCGTATTACCGCGCTGGCGGGCGATAAGGTGCTCTACAGCCAAACCTACTACTCCATTGGCGGCGGCTTTATCGTCGATGAAGAGCACTTTGGTTTGACGAATAGCGAACCTGTTAACGTGCCGTACCCTTACAAAACCGCCGCGGATTTACAGCGCCACTGCCAGGAGACGGGTCTGTCGCTCTCCGGTCTGATGATGCAAAACGAACTGGCCCTGCACAGTAAAGAAGCGCTGGAGCAGCACTTCGCCAGGGTCTGGGAGGTAATGCGCAGCGGTATTGAGCGCGGTATCACCACCGAGGGCGTATTGCCGGGCAAACTGCGCGTTCCGCGTCGCGCGGCGGCGCTGCGTCGGGTGCTGGTCAGTCAGGATAAGACCACCACCGATCCGATGGCGGTCGTCGACTGGATCAATATGTTCGCGCTGGCGGTGAACGAAGAGAATGCCGCAGGCGGACGAGTAGTCACTGCGCCGACTAACGGCGCATGTGGTATTGTTCCGGCGGTGCTGGCGTACTATGACAAGTTTATCCGCGAAGTAAATGCTAACTCACTTGCTCGCTATATGCTGGTCGCCAGCGCGATTGGCTCGCTGTATAAGATGAACGCCTCTATTTCCGGCGCCGAAGTGGGTTGTCAGGGAGAGGTCGGCGTGGCCTGTTCCATGGCGGCAGCGGGTCTGGCCGAGCTGCTGGGCGGTAGTCCGGCGCAGGTGTGTATCGCCGCAGAAATCGCCATGGAGCATAATCTGGGGTTAACTTGCGATCCGGTTGCCGGTCAGGTCCAGGTTCCCTGCATTGAGCGTAACGCAATTGCTTCAGTCAAAGCGGTCAACGCCGCGCGTATGGCGCTGCGCCGTACCAGCGAACCGCGTGTATGCCTCGATAAAGTGATTGAGACCATGTACGAAACCGGTAAAGACATGAACGCTAAGTACCGCGAAACTTCGCGCGGCGGCCTGGCGATGAAGATCGTTACCTGCGATTAATTCTCAGCACATTTTAGGATCTGTAGGCCGGATAAGGCGCTCGCCGCCATCCGGCTTTGTTGCCTGATGTCGCTTCGCTTGTCAGGCCTACGGATAGTGCTATTTCGCAATGCTCGCCTCCCCCCGCCGTGAATGTTACCCTACGCGCAGGTTTGTAAGGGAGAACACCGTGGCTGCTCATCTGCTTATCGTCGACGCGCTCAATTTGATTCGCCGTATTCACGCCGTTCAGGGATCGCCCTGTGTGGAAACCTGCCAACACGCGCTCGATCAATTGATTATTCACAGCCAGCCAACCCATGCCGTAGCGGTATTTGATGACGACGCGCGCAGTAGCGGCTGGCGTCATCAGCGTTTGCCGGACTACAAAGCAGGACGTCCGCCGATGCCTGACGATTTACATAATGAAATGCCCGCCCTACGCGCCGCATTTGAACAGCGCGGCGTACGCTGTTGGGCATCAGATGGTAACGAAGCGGACGATCTGGCGGCGACGCTGGCGCTAAAAGTTACCGAAGCCGGACACCAGGCAACCATTGTGTCAACCGATAAAGGCTATTGCCAGTTGCTCTCTCCGGGATTGCGCATTCGCGACTACTTCCAGAAACGCTGGCTGGACGCGCCATTTATTGAAAAAGAGTTTGGCGTACTTCCCCGGCAGTTGCCGGATTACTGGGGTCTGGCAGGAATCAGCAGTTCGAAAGTCCCCGGCGTTGCCGGTATCGGCCCCAAAAGCGCGACCCAGCTGTTGATTCAGTTTCAAAATCTGGAGGGAATTTACGCCCATCTGGACGAGGTGCCGGAAAAGTGGCGCAAAAAGCTTGAGACGCATAAAGAAATGGCATTTCTCTGCCGCGATATTGCACGTCTGCAAACCGATTTACATATCGACGGAAACTTACAGCAGCTACGGCTGGTACGGTAGTTTTGTTGCCGGATGGCGGCGTGAACGCCTTATCCGGCCTACAGAACTGCACGAAATGTAGAGCGGATAAGCGCAGCGCCATCCGGCAAAATTACCAGGCGATATGATACAGTTCGACAATGTCCGCCAGACTCGCTTCACGCGGATTGCCGCCCGTACAGACATCATCGAACGCCGCCTGCGCCAGCGCCGGGATATCCTCTTTTCGAACGCCGACATCACGCAAATGCAGCGGAATTCCCACATCGCGATTTAACGCAAATACGGCTTCCACTGCGGCATTACGCGCCTCTTCAAGACTCAATCCTTCTACCTTCACCCCCATCGCCCGGGCGATATCACGGAATTTCTCGTTGGTAGACCCGGCATTGAAACGCATCACGTGCGGAAGCAAAATAGCATTCGCGACGCCGTGCGGCGTGTTGTAAAACGCGCCCAGCGGATGCGCCATCCCATGCACCAGCCCCAGCCCCACATTGGAAAACCCCATCCCGGCAACGTATTGCCCCAGCGCCATCGCCTCACCGGCCTCTTTTTCTCCGGCTACGGCGCCGCGCAGCGCGCCAGCAATAATCTCAATGGCTTTGATATGTAATGCATCCGTCAGCGCCCATGCGGCCCGGGTAATATAGCCTTCAATAGCATGGGTTAGCGCATCCACGCCCGTTGCCGCTTTCAGCGCGGGCGGCATACCGTCCATCATATCGGCATCGATAAATGCCGCCTGCGGAATATCATGTGGATCGACACAAACGAATTTGCGCCGTTTCTCTTCATCGGTAATCACATAATTGATAGTGACTTCCGCCGCGGTTCCCGCCGTTGTCGGGATCGCCATAATCGGCACGCTGGGTTTACGGGTCGGCGATAGCCCTTCCAGACTGCGCACATCGGCAAATTCCGGATTGTTACTGATAATACCGATCGCTTTGCAGGTATCCTGCGGAGAACCGCCGCCAATGGCGATGAGATAGTCCGCGCCGCTTTGGGTAAAGACCTTAAGCCCTTCCTGGACAACGGAAATCGTAGGATTAGGGATCACGCCCGCATAGATCTCCCACGCCAGCCCTGCGGCATCCATTCTGCTTGTCACTTTATCGACCACACCGCATTGCACCAGCGTTTTATCGGTAACAATCAGCGCTTTATGATAACCGCGGCGCGTCACCTCATCGGTTAATGCGTCCACCGCTCCCCGGCCAAACCATGCCGTTTCATTCAGAATCATTCTGTTCGCCATCGCCTGTCTCCTGACATCACTCTTCAATACGTAATCCGTAAGTTTTAAATTTCTCCAGTACGATAGCGATCGCCTCGTCATCCAGTACCGGTACCGGATCGACAATGGCCAGCGTACTTAAATAGAGCTGCGCCAGCACTTCCACTTCATGCGCCAGCCACAACGCTTTGTCTAAATTTTCTTCACAAGCGATAAGCCCGTGATGCTGTAACAGCGTCGCTTTACGATTTTTAAGCGCCACGGCAACATGGTCAGAAAGTTCGCGGGTGCCAAAAGTGGCGTAGGGCGCGCAGGGAATAGAGTTTCCCCCCGCGGCGGCAATCATGTAGTGAATCGCCGGAATCGGGCGATTCAGGATCGAGACTGCCGTACAATGGACAGCGTGGTTATGTACCACGGCATTGGCGTCAGGGCGCGTCTGGTATGCCGCCATATGAAAACGCCACTCGCTGGAAGGCAGTTTGCCCTGCTCATGCTGACCGTCTGCATCAATAAAGACAATGTGCGACTCTGTCAGCTTCTCGTAGGGGATCCCCGTCGGCGTAATCAGCATTCCGCCCTGATAACGTACGCTCACGTTACCTGCCGTCCCCTGATTTAACCCTAACCGCGTCATTTCCAGACAGGTATCAATAATCTGCCGCGCCAGTCTATTTCGTTCCATTATTTACCTCTCTCTGTGATTCAAAATGAGACAACAAAACCGCCTTTCGCATCGCGCTGCTGTCCTGTTGAAATAATCGAATAGTTAGCAACTATCATCATACTGAATAAAGAGAAGGGAATTTAAATAACGATATTTTGTGATTCACATCAATTAATTCGCCACGATAAACCAGACGACTACCGTTTCTCTCGCCGATAAATGCCCGCTCTTAATAATATTTTTTAAAACGGGCAAAAATGAAGAATAAGTTACTACTGCCCGTTTTCGTGGCAATAATTTAATTCGGGCATTCAGTCTGTGGTTTTTTTAATTAAACATCTCAAACGGTCATTTTTTTATGAAAATTAAAGTGATGATAATCACAGAACGCTCTGCTCTCAGGTATAAATGTGACCGCCATCATATTAAAAGGCCTTTTTTATTTGAAAATGAATCCATGAGTTCATTCCGGACGCCAATTTATTACCGGTAAGAAAAGCGAACTCACCTAATTTTACGGTCTGGTGACCAGAACCGACCGCACGCAAAAGCTTCTGAACCGATGAGGATGCTATGGGAAACACAACAATACAAACACAGAGTTTTCGTGCTGTGGATGCAGAGCAAAGCAAGAGCAAGCGCTACATTATTCCATTCGCCTTACTTTGCTCGCTATTTTTTCTGTGGGCCGTCGCCAATAATCTGAATGACATTTTATTACCGCAGTTTCAACAAGCTTTTACGCTAACTAACTTTCAGGCTGGGCTTATTCAGTCAGCCTTTTATTTCGGTTATTTCGTCATTCCAATCCCCGCTGGGATTTTGATGAAAAAACTCAGTTATAAAGCAGGGATTATCACCGGGCTTTTTTTGTATGCTGTTGGCGCCGCATTATTCTGGCCTGCCGCCGAGATAATGAATTACACATTATTTTTAATTGGCCTGTTTATCATCGCCGCCGGTTTAGGTTGCCTTGAAACAGCAGCCAACCCTTTTGTTACGGTATTAGGTCCAGAAAGCGGCGGACATTTCCGGCTTAATCTGGCGCAAACTTTTAACTCCTTTGGCGCTATTATCGCCGTTGTGTTTGGGCAAAGCCTTATTTTGTCTAACGTGCCGCATCAATCGCAAGAAGCGCTTGATAAAATGACGCCGGATCAGCTTAGCGCCTATAAACACAGCCTGGTGTTATCGGTACAAACACCATACATGATTATCGTCGCCATCGTATTAGTAGTTGCGCTGCTGATTATGCTGACCAAATTTCCGGCCCTGCAAAGTGACGATCATAGCGATGCTAAACAAAGCTCTTTCTTATCTTCTCTCTCCCGACTCATCCGTATCCGCCACTGGCGCTGGGCGGTGCTGGCGCAGTTCTGCTACGTGGGGGCGCAAACCGCCTGCTGGAGCTATCTGATCCGCTACGCCATTGAGGAGATCCCTGGAATGACACCCGGTTTCGCCGCCAACTACCTGACCGGCACGATGGTGTGCTTCTTTATCGGCCGTTTCACCGGGACCTGGCTTATCAGCCGCTTCGCGCCGCATAAAGTGCTGGCCGCCTACGCCCTGTTTGCCATGCTCCTGTGTCTGATTTCCGCCTTTAGCGGCGGACATATCGGCCTGCTGGCGCTGACGTTGTGTAGCGCATTTATGTCAATCCAGTACCCGACCATCTTCTCGCTGGGTATCAAAAATCTGGGACAGGACACTAAGTACGGCTCGTCTTTTATCGTCATGACCATCATTGGCGGCGGTATTGTCACGCCAGTAATGGGCTTCGTTAGCGACGCCGCAGGCAAAATCCCGACCGCCGAACTGGTTCCGGCATTGTGCTTTGCCGTCATCTTCATTTTTGCCCGTTTCCGTTCACAAGCGGCGACAAACTGAACATTTATCCGAATAACGTGAGGAATCTGTCATGAAAAAAATCAGCTTACCGAAAATCGGTATCCGCCCGGTGATTGATGGACGTCGTATGGGCGTACGCGAGTCGCTCGAAGAGCAAACCATGAACATGGCGAAAGCGACGGCGGCGCTCATCACTGAGAAAATCCGCCACGCCTGCGGGGCTCAGGTGGAGTGCGTCATTGCGGATACCTGTATTGCCGGAATGGCGGAATCCGCCGCCTGTGAAGAAAAATTCAGCAGCCAGAACGTGGGCGTGACCATTACCGTTACGCCGTGCTGGTGCTATGGCAGCGAAACCATTGATATGGACCCGATGCGTCCAAAAGCCATCTGGGGCTTTAACGGCACAGAGCGTCCTGGGGCGGTTTACCTTGCCGCGGCGCTGGCGGCGCACAGCCAGAAAGGCATTCCAGCGTTCTCCATTTATGGCCATGACGTGCAGGATGCCGACGATACCTCCATTCCCGCCGACGTCGAAGAAAAACTGCTGCGTTTTGCGCGGGCAGGGTTAGCGGTAGCCAGCATGAAAGGCAAAAGCTACCTCTCCGTCGGCGGCGTGTCGATGGGGATCGCGGGTTCCATTGTCGATCATAACTTCTTTGAATCCTGGCTGGGCATGAAGGTACAAGCGGTAGATATGACCGAACTGCGCCGCCGTATCGATCAAAAAATTTATGATGAGGCCGAACTGGAGATGGCGCTGGCGTGGGCGGATAAAAACTTCCGCTACGGCGAAGATCAGAACGCCTCGCAGTATAAGCGCAATGAAGCCCAGAACCGCGCGGTGTTAAAAGAGAGCCTGCTGATGGCGATGTGTATTCGCGATATGATGCAGGGCAACAAGACGCTCGCGGACAAAGGGTTAGTTGAAGAATCGCTGGGCTACAACGCCATTGCCGCCGGCTTCCAGGGCCAGCGCCACTGGACCGATCAATACCCGAACGGCGATACCGCCGAAGCGCTGCTCAATAGCTCTTTTGACTGGAACGGCGTACGCGAACCGTTTGTCGTCGCCACCGAAAATGACAGTCTGAACGGCGTAGCGATGCTGTTCGGCCATCAACTCACCGGTACCGCGCAGATCTTCGCCGACGTGCGAACCTACTGGTCGCCGGAAGCCGTAGAACGCGTCACCGGCCAGGCACTCAGCGGCCTGGCGGAACACGGCATTATTCACCTGATTAATTCCGGTTCTGCCGCTCTGGACGGTGCCTGTAAACAGCGCGACAGCGAAGGCAAGCCGACTATGAAACCGCACTGGGAAATCAGCCAACAAGAGGCGGATGCGTGTCTGGCGGCCACCGAATGGTGCCCGGCGATTCACGAATACTTCCGCGGCGGCGGCTACTCATCCCGTTTCCTGACCGAAGGCGGCGTGCCATTCACCATGACCCGCGTGAATATCATCAAAGGCCTGGGACCAGTACTGCAAATCGCCGAGGGCTGGAGCGTCGAACTGCCGAAAGCGATGCACGATCAGCTTGATGCCCGCACCAACTCTACCTGGCCTACCACCTGGTTTGCGCCGCGTCTTACCGGCAAAGGCCCGTTTACCGATGTCTATTCGGTGATGGCGAACTGGGGCGCTAACCACGGCGTACTCACCATCGGCCATGTAGGGGCGGACTTTATTACTCTTGCCGCGATGCTGCGTATCCCGGTATGTATGCACAACGTGGAGGAGGCGAAGATCTACCGTCCTTCCGCCTGGGCGGCTCACGGTATGGATATCGAAGGCCAGGATTATCGCGCCTGCCAGAATTATGGCCCGCTGTATAAACGTTAATGCGGCTTAGCCCGGTGGCGCAGGCTTACCGGGCCTACGAGCGCGTGAACCGTAGGCCGGATAAGCGTAGCGCCATCGGGCGGCGTTTATGGAGTTATCTATGAAACAAGACGTTATCCTGGTTCTCGACTGCGGTGCGACAAACGTTCGGGCGATCGCCGTTGATCGCCAGGGGAAAATTGTCGCCCGCGCCTCAACCGCTAACGCCAGCGACATTGCCGCAGAAAATAGCGCCTGGCATCAGTGGTCGCTGGACGCCATCCTGCAACGTTTCGCCGACTGCTGCAGGTCACTCTCCAGCGCCCTGTCGGAGTGTGTTGTTCGCGGTATTACGGTGACCACGTTCGGCGTCGATGGCGCGCTGGTCGATGCGCAGGGTAAGCTACTCTACCCGGTCATCAGTTGGAAATGCCCGCGAACCGCTGCCGTGATGGAAACGATTGAGCGCTTTATCTCGCCCCGGCAATTGCAGACGCTCTCCGGCGTCGGCGCGTTCAGCTTTAACACGCTGTATAAACTGGTCTGGCTTAAAGAGAATCATCCGCGCCTGCTGGAACAAGCTCACTGCTGGCTGTTTATCTCGTCGCTGATTAACCACCGTCTGACCGGCGAGTTTACAACCGATATCACTATGGCAGGCACCAGCCAGCTACTGGATATCCATCAGCGCGACTTTAGTCCGGAAATCCTGCAGGCGACGGGCCTGGCGCGCCGCCTGTTCCCGCGTATCGTGGAAGCGGGCGCCCCGATAGGCACGCTACAGACAGACGCGGCCAGGCTACTCGGTCTCCCGGCGGGTGTGCCGGTGATCTCTGCCGGACACGATACTCAGTTCGCGTTATTCGGCGCTGGCGCGCAGCAAGGTGAACCGGTGCTCTCCTCAGGAACATGGGAGATTCTGATGGTGCGCAGCGGTCAGGTGGATACCTCGCTGCTCAGTCAGTATCCGGGCTCGACCTGTGAACTGGACAGTCAGTCGGGGCTTTATAACCCCGGAATGCAGTGGCTGGCCTCCGGCGTACTCGAATGGGTACGAAAACTGCTGTGGACGCCGGAAACGCCATGGCAAACGCTGATCGACGAAGCGCGCGCTATTCCCGCCGGCGCGGAAGGCGTGCGGATGCAGTGCGATCTGCTCGCCTGCCAAAATGCAGGCTGGCAGGGCGTGACGCTCAATACCACCCGCGGCCATTTCTATCGCGCCGCGCTGGAAGGCCTGACGGCGCAACTGCAGCGTAATCTGCGCACTCTGGAGAAAATCGGCCATTTTAACGCCACAGAACTGTTACTGGTTGGCGGCGGCAGTCGCAACGCTTTATGGAATCAAATTAAAGCGAATCAGCTTGCTCTCCCTATCAAGGTGCTGGACGACGCGGAAACCACCGTGGCCGGCGCTGCCATGTTTGGCTGGTACGGCGTAGGCGAATTTAATAGCCCGGAACAGGCGCGTGCGCAGGTCAATTATCAGTATCGCTATTTCTGGCCGCAAACCGAACCTGAAATTATTGAGGGAGTATGAAATGCTAAAAACCATTTCACCGTTAATTTCCCCGACACTGCTCAAAGTGCTGACCGAGATGGGCCACGGGGACGAAATCATTTTTTCCGACGCTCACTTTCCCGCGCATAGCCTGGGCCCGCAGGTGATTCGCGCCGATGGTCTTAGCGTCAGCGATCTACTGCGGGCAATTATTCCGCTCTTTGAGCTGGATAGCTACGCTCCGCCGCTGGTGATGATGGCCGCCGTGGAAGGCGACACGCTCGATCCCAGCGTTGAAGCGCGCTATCGCGATGCCTTGTCATTAGAAGCGCCGTGCCCGGATATCGTTCGTATCGACCGCTATGCGTTTTATGAGCGGGCGCAAAAAGCGTTTGCGATCGTTATCACAGGTGAGTGCGCGAAGTACGGAAATATTCTTTTAAAAAAAGGGGTAACGCCGTAATCTCTTGCCGGTGCGCCCGCATGACGCGGGCGTTCATCGAATGATGGGGTGAGAAAAATGAAAGCGGCACGCCAACAAGCGATAGTCGATCTGCTGATCAATCATAAAAGTCTGACCACCGAAGCGCTGGCCACCCGGCTTAACGTCAGTAAAGAGACCATCCGCCGCGATCTCAGTGAACTACAGACGCAGGGAAAAGTGCTGCGTAATCACGGACGAGCTAAATATATTCATCGTGAAAATCAGGACAGCGGCGATCCATTCCATATCCGCCTGAAAAGCCATTATGCGCACAAAGCCGATATTGCCCGTGAAGCGTTAGCGTGGATAGAAGAAGGAATGACGATTGCGCTGGATGCCAGTTCAACTTGCTGGTATCTGGCCCGCCAGTTGCCGGATATTCCCATTCAGGTTTTTACCAATAGCCATCCTATCTGTCAGGAGCTGGGAAAACGCGAACGCATTGCGCTGATAAGTTCCGGCGGCCAGCTTGAACGTAAATATGGCTGTTACGTTAACCCGTCGCTTATCTCACAGCTAAAATCGCTTGATATCGATCTGTTCATCTTTTCCTGCGAGGGAATCGACGGCGGCGGCGATCTGTGGGACTCCAATGCGATCAACGCCGATTTTAAATCTATCCTGCTCAGGCGCGCCTCGCAGTCTTTATTATTGATTGATAAAAGTAAATTTAATCGTTCAGGAGAGGCGCGCATCGGCCATCTGGATGACGTGACGCATATTGTTTCAGATGCGCCGCAGTCATAGGCCGGACAAGCGTGCGCCATCCGGCGCTGATGACGCGCCGGATGACGGCAGCGCGTTTTTATCGCTCGTCGCGACGTCCGCCAACAGCCGCCCACAACCGACGCACGTGTACCGTCACCTCTTCGCGATCGTGATAAAGCTGACGCGCCTGGATCTGCGCATTAACGCTATGCTCATCCAACTGCGCCTGAAGATACGCCAGATTATGCGATACCTCTTCATAGCGTTTTTTCATCGGCAGTTTAAGGTTAAAAATCGTCTCCCGACACCAGCCGTTCACCAGCCACTGCGCCATTAACGCGGTGACTTTGGCTGGCTTCTCCACCATATCGCAGACCATCCATGAAATATTATTCCGGTTCGGACGGTACCTGAAGCCATCCTCACGCAACCAGGTCACCTGTCCGGTGTCCATCAGGCTTTGCGCCATCGGGCCGTTATCTACGGAGTAGACCCACATATTGCGCTTCACTAACTGGTACGTCCATCCGCCGGGACAGGCGCCCAAATCCACCGCATACATGCCGTTCGCCAGACGTTCATCCCACTCATCTTCCGGGATGAAAACGTGGAGCGCCTCTTCCAGTTTCAGCGTTGAGCGGCTCGGCGCATCAGACGGAAACTTCAAACGCGGGATGCCCATATAAAACGGTGAATTGTTATGCGCGAACGAATAACCGGTATAGCAGCATCCTGGCGCGATAAAAAAGACATGAACGACCGGACGCTTCGGCGTTTCATAATTCGTCAATACGCCCGCATCACGCAAAGCCGCGCGCAGCGGTACCGTAAATTTGCGGCAGAACTTCATCAGTTCTTTACTTTCATTGGTGTCGGCGACTTCAACGCGCAGCTCGCCGCCCTTTTCCACTACGCCCTGCAACATGCCGACAATCGGCGTAATTCTGTCTTCCGGCGGTAAATGTTGCAGCAGTTCACCCACCACAAACCACTGGCGGGCGAAAATCAACGAACTGAACGGCAGTTCTGAAATCAGCTTTTCGCCATCTTCCGGCTGATAGCATTCATAAATGACATAGCCTGCGTTCTCTTTTACGCGTGCAAAACCAAATATTTCCCGTTTTCCCGCTTTATCGGTAATTTCTGCAGCGCACTCTTTTTCAAACCCCGGACGGCAGAGCAATACAACTTTATTCATGGCTCGCGCCCTTACGTTTCATACGAATAGCGCCAATCAGCAATAGCGCCCAGCCCACCAGGAAACTGACGCCGCCGACAGGCGTGATATACGCCCACAGGCGCAGATGCGAAAGCGCAAGGCAGTACAGACTGCCGCTAAACAGCACCGTGCCCAGCGCCAGAAAAACGCTGCTCCAGTAAAACCAGATGCTGATACGGCGCTGCATCGCCACCGCCAGGCCAAAGATCGCCAGCGTATGGAACGCCTGATATTGCAGGCCGGTCTGAATCCAGCCCATTTCAACCACGCCCAGGGTTTTACTCAAAACATGCGCCCCGAACGCGCCCAGAGCAACGTAAATAAAACCGCTGATAGCGGCGACAATCAGCATAAAACGGCTGGTCATGGTCATACCCTAAGTTAATTATTGTTCGTAACGAAAACGGAATTTTTCTTGCTCCGTCGCCGCCTTCGCCAAAATCCACTGACGGAAGGCGGCTATTTTACCCAGTTCTGCCTGGCTGTCATGACAAACCAGATAAAAAGCATTCTTACTCACCAGAACATCGTTAAATGGACACACCAGTCGCCCGGCTTCAATTTCCGACTGCGCCATAACATTATTCGCCAGCGCGATCCCCTGTCCGTGAATAGCGGCCTGTAGCACCATCGCGCTGTGGCTAAATATCGGCCCTTGCTGAACGTTAATATGGTTGAGCCCTAACTGACGAGTATAGGCCTGCCAGTCACGCCGGGAGGCATCGTGCAATAACGTGTGTTTCGCCAGATCTTCCGGCGTTTTTAACGGTTTTTCGCCTGTGAGCAATAAAGGAGAACAGACGGGCAGTAAATATTCTGCGTATAATTTTTCGACGCGCAAGCCCGGCCAGTTTCCCCGGCCATAAAAAATCGCGACATCGACATCGTCTGCCAGTTTATCCTCCTGACGGTCAACGGCTTGTATCCGAACGTCAATTCCCGGATAAGCTGAGTTAAAGCTGGAGAGTCTGGGCACCAGCCACTGGATGGCAAAACTGGGTGGTAAACTCACCGTCAGCGCCCCTTTGGCACTGCGCGCCTGGAGCTTACGCGTTGCTTCCGTGAGCTGGGAAAATATCTCTTTAATGTCGAGAAAATAGCTTTGGCCTTCTTCCGTCAGCAGCAGCGAACGATTGCGGCGGCGGAACAGTTTTAGCCCCAAAAAATCCTCAAGTGACTTAATTTGGTGGCTTACTGCGGCCTGCGTCACAAAAAGTTCTTCCGCTGCTCGTGTAAAGCTCAAATGGCGCGCGGCAGCATCAAAAACGCGTAACGCATTTAAAGGAGGTAATCGTTTTGACATGGCCTCTGGACTTAATGTCGAATGAATTTAACAAATAGGTAACAATATGTAACCTATTAGTTTTTTTAATCTGAGACATTATAAATTGTCCGTTGAGGTTCTACCAGCAAATACCTATAGTGGCGGCACTTCCTGAGCCGGAACGAAAAGTTTTATCGGAATGCGTGTTCTGATGGGCTTTTGGCTTACGGTTGTGATGTTGTGTTGTTGTGTTTGCAATTGGTCTGCGATTCAGACCACGGTAGCGAGACTACCCTTTTTCACTTCCTGTACATTTACCCTGTCTGTCCATAGTGATTAATGTAGCACCGCCATATTGCGGTGCTTTTTTTTGTATAACAAACGGTTAGTTTTCCAGAGCCACCATCTCTTTCACGTCAGTACGATTGATCTGCTGTTTGTTGCCATTAGCGTCTTTATACGAAATCATACCGGTATCGTTATCGGTCTGGGGTTTACCGTCGGTCACAATGCTACGTCCATCATTGGTGTGCATAACGTAATTAGGACCGGAACAGGCGCTCAGGGCAAAAGTCAGCATACATGCAGAGATAATTGCGGCAGTCTTTTTCATCTTCTTCTCCTTAAAGCTGTTTGTGCTATTTAAAGCGGACTCCGTAACAGGCTTAAACATTCGCCTAACATTATTCAGCATAACCTCCTTTACATAATTCGCCAGGATATACAGACGATTCCGATGGTTAGGACAAACCTTGTATCAGCCGCGCTTTTACGCCACGATCGGTAAACTGAACCGAGGAATATCATGAACGCTTTTAATCCCACGCAGTTTCGCGCGCAGTTTCCCGCGCTAGCCGATGCGGGTGTTTATCTCGATAGCGCCGCCACGGCATTAAAGCCACAGGCAGTCATTGACGCCACGCACCAGTTTTATTGTTTGAGCGCCGGTAACGTTCATCGTAGCCAGTTTGCACAGGCGCAGCGCCTGACGGCGCAATATGAAGCGGCCAGAGCAAAAGCAGCGCGACTGTTAAACGCGCCCGATGAAAAAAGTATCGTCTGGACTCGCGGCACCACCGAAGCGATCAACATGGTGGCGCAGTGTTACGCCCGTCCTCGTCTGCGCCCCGGCGATGAAATTATCGTTAGCGTCGCCGAGCATCACGCCAACCTTGTGCCCTGGCTGATGGTGGCGCAACAAACCGGCGCGCAGGTCATAAAACTGCCGCTTAATGACCGACGTCTTCCTGATGTTGAGCGTCTGCCGGAACTGATCACGTCGCGCAGCCGGATTCTGGCGCTGGGGCAAATGTCGAACGTAACGGGCGGCTGCCCGGATCTCGCAAGCGCTATCAGCGCCGCTCACGCGGCGGGAATGGTAGTGATGGTAGATGGCGCGCAAGGCGCGGTACACTTCCCGGCGGATCTCCAGCAGCTTGATATCGATTTTTATGCTTTTTCCGCTCACAAACTGTATGGCCCGACCGGTATCGGCGTGCTGTACGGTAAGCCGGAGCTTCTTGAGGCGATGTCGCCCTGGCTCGGCGGCGGCAAGATGATCCGTGACGTTAGCTTTGAAGGCTTCACCACTCAAAGCGCTCCCTGGAAACTGGAAGCGGGGACGCCGAACGTCGCCGGGGTCATCGGCCTGAGCGCTGCGCTGGAATGGCTGTCCGATATCGATATTGAACAGGCCGAAAACTGGAGCCGGGGGTTGGCGACGCTGGCGGAAGACGCACTGGCGAAACGTCCGGGCTTTCGTTCGTTCCGCTGCCAGGACTCCAGCCTGCTGGCCTTTGATTTTGTCGGCGTGCACCACGGCGATATGGTGACACTGCTGGCGGAATACGGTATTGCGCTCCGGGCCGGGCAACATTGCGCCCAGCCATTGCTGGCGGAACTTGGCGTCACAGGGACTCTGCGCGCCTCTTTTGCGCCGTATAATACCCAACATGATGTGGATGCGTTGGTTAACGCCGTTGACCGCGCGCTGGAACTGCTGGTGGATTAATGACAAACCCTCTTTATACCGGACACCCGTTCGGCACAACGGTAACGGAAGAGACGTTACGCGCTATCTTTCTCCCACTGACCCAGTGGGAGGATAAATATCGTCAGTTGATTCTGTTAGGAAAACAGCTCCCCGCTCTGCCGGATGAATGCAAAGCGCAGGCGAAAGAGATAGCCGGCTGCGAGAACCGCGTCTGGCTGGGCTTTACCCGATCAGATAACGGAACGATGCACTTTTTCGGCGACAGTGAGGGGCGGATTGTCCGCGGCCTGCTGGCGGTATTGCTCACCGCGGTGGAAGGAAAAAACGCCGCCGAGCTGCAGGCTCGTTCACCGCTGGCGCTGTTTGATGAGCTGGGTTTACGCGCCCAGCTTAGCGCCTCACGTAGTCAGGGGCTGAACGCGCTGAGCGAAGCGATTGTTGCCGCAACGCATAAGGGTTGAAATAGCGTAAATATTCTGTCGCCTGACAGCGCCGTCCGCGGCGGTCAGGCGATGCAGATAAAATAATCCAGTCACTTTATTAGTTTCGGCGTCAGATTTCCCTGATAAACATTCTTTTGATTTTTATCAGCTATCACAATGAAATTACAATGTTAGAATCCATGTTAAAACGGCGTGAAGATTTTAGAGTAAATAAAGCCACTCGATGTAGCGTAGCAGGAGAACTGGAAAATTCATACGCATCGGGTGAAGTTATAACAGGATATGGATAAGTGGAAAAATATCTGCGTAGCGGTACCATGTTTGTGGTACTGGCATTTATATTATGGGGGTTAACACCTTTATATTATCAATATTTATCAGGGGGAAATCTCGCACAAATATTGATATACCGGGTGTTCTGGTCAATTCCATTATTACTGGCAGTAAGATTGTTATTTCGGCAGCGAACGCGATTTCATGATGCATGGAAAGATAAAAAATCTTTTTTCTTCTGCATGATCGCCGGACTTTTGATGATTGTCTCATGGTCATCTTTTATTTATGCGCTAACCCATCATCTGGTACTTGATGCCAGCCTCGGCTATTTTATCAACCCGCTATTTGTTATTGCACTGGGATGCATTTTTCTTAAAGAAAAACTGTCGTTGTTTCAGGCCATCGCCGTTTTTTCCGGTGTCTGTGGCCTGACTTTTCAAATTATCATGCTTCGGCATTTCCCGGCGCTGGCGCTAACCATGGGATTATCATTTGCGCTATATGGCCTGGCGCGAAAGTTTATACATTATGATGTGATGACATCGATAACGATTGAAACATTATGGGCATTGCCTGTCTCACTATTAATTTTTCTCTTTAGCGACACTGGACCAATTATATCCGCTAATACTCCTTTCTTTTTGTATGTTATGACGGCGCCAGTGACAATCATTCCACTGGTATTATTTGCCATCGCGTTAAATCACACCTCGTTGATTGTCACCGGACTGGCGCAATATATAGAGCCGTCTTTACAGTTCTTACTTGCCATTATGATATTTGGCGAGCACATTAATTACGCGGAACTGCTCTGCTTTTGTGCAGTATGGTTCGGGTTGTTTCTATGCATATCTGAAAATTTATATTCCCATTATCTCCGCGCCCGTCTGAAACCGGTGTTCGGCAGGGTACAGCGCTTCTTTCGCTAACAAAGGGCGCAGGGCCGGATACGCGTCTGCGTGACACTCCGCCCCGTCCTTTTATTCTTGTCGCGCCGCTTTAGCCATGATCTTCTTCAGCGCATGGGAAACGGCGACAAAACCGAACGTTGCCGTCACCATCGTCGCCGCGCCGAAGCCAGAGGCGCAATCCATCCGTTTTGGCCCTTCTGCGGTAGCTTTCATCGCGCATACGGAACCGTCCGCCTGTGGGTAAACCAGCGCTTCGGTGGAAAAAACGCAGTCCACGCCCAGCTTACCTTTACTGTTCTTCACTACGCCAAAATTATGTTTCAATCTCTCACGCAGTTTTGCCGCCAGCGGATCCTGGATGGTTTTCGCCAAATCAGCGACCTGGATTTGCGTCGGATCGATCTGCCCGCCCGCGCCGCCAGTGGTCACTAAAGGAACCTTATATCGGCGACAGTACGCAATCAGCGCGGCTTTTGGACGAACGCTGTCAATGGCGTCAATAACATAGGTAAAACCCGCGTTCATATAACCCGCCACATTATCCGGCGTGATGAAATCATCGATAACCGTTACCCGGCACTCCGGGTTAATTTGACGAATCCGTTCGGCCATCACTTCCGCTTTCGCCAACCCAACGTTATCACGCAACGCATGGATCTGGCGGTTCGTATTGGTCACGCAGACATCGTCCATATCAATCAGCGTAATCGCGCCGATGCCCGTACGCGCCAGCGCCTCTGCCGCCCATGATCCCACCCCGCCGATTCCCACGACGCAGATATGCGCCTCAGCAAACCGCTGCAGCGCTTTTTCACCGTACAGACGCGCGGTGCCGCCAAAGCGTTGGCGCCAGGCATCACTTATCACCACTGACATATGACCTCAGAATAAAAAAAGGTGAGGTTATTCCTCACCCCTGCTCACTATTTTCAGGCCCGATAGCGATCGCGTTATCGGGCAATCCGGTTGTCGCAGAATACCACAATCAGCCGCTAAACACGTTACCGGCGCCCGGCGCGCTTTTTAACACCCAGACGCGACCATAGTGATTATACCATCCGGCACGATGCCCGGCATCCGGGCCAATTCCCTGGTAAATATCAAAGTGCTGGCCTTTAATCGCTCCGCCGACATCCAGCGCGACCATCAAACGTAGCTCATACTGACCGCTAAATTTACCGTTGTTATCCAGCAACGGTACTTCCGCCAACAAGGTCGTGCCAGGCGGAATGATGCTGCGGTCGGAGGCGACGGATGCTCGCCCAATCAGCGGTACGGCGCTGGCACCTTTGACCGGCGCAAAAGATTGCGGCTTAAAGAAGACGAACGACGGGTTCTGCTCCAGTAATTCACGCACTTCCGCTTCGCTGTGCTTCTCTCCCCATTCGCGTATAGCCTGCATCGACATATCTTCTTTTTTCACTTCACCGCGATCGATAAGCACTTTACCAATACTGCGATAAGGCCAGCCGTTTTTACCGGCATAACTAAAGAAGTTCAGTGGACTACCGTCACCAAAATCAATATAGCCGCTGCCCTGGACATCCATAATAAAGTTATCCATCAGCGAATTACTCCAGGCCAGGATGTACTTATCGCTCAGCGCGCCTGCATAGATCTGAGCGCGGGACGGTAAGCGTCCGCGTTTTGGCGGCATACTATAGATAGGGTACTGGAACGCGCCCTGGCGCGTATGGCGAGCCTGAACGACGGGCGTATAGTAGCCCGTGAACTGGACGTTACCGTAGTTGTCGGTGCCTTCCATCTGCCAGGCATCAATACCAAACTGGCGCATAGTGCGCGTATCGCCTCCGGAACGTAACCAGTTCTGGACAGCGTTATAGACGTTGCTTTGATTGGTGTATAAACGCGGCGACGCGGAACGGATCTGGTTGACCTGCTCGGCAAAGTCACCAGCATTAATCGGCGCGCCCACCGCGTCCGGCTGGTTTACCAGGGAGAAGGGCTGGGTAAATTTCCCGTCCTTATATTGCTGACCGCGATCGGTCGGTTTTGATGAACAGGCAGCCAGCATTGCCAGCATTACGCCTGTCGCCACATATTTTGCCCAACGTCCTTTCATGGTGTCTCGTCTTCTGCGTAATCGAAAGTGCCCGGTGAAGATAACAAACCGTCCGAAGTAATGAAATGCGATCGCGATCTCATTATGTAAATTCGTTTAAAAATCGCGCTATCTGCGGTGTATTTGCGCAATTCATGAGAAATTAGCGATTTATATGAAAAAAGGGTTGCAACAAAAGCTCAGCGGAGTATAGTGCGCATCCACGGACGCGGGGTGGAGCAGCCTGGTAGCTCGTCGGGCTCATAACCCGAAGGTCGTCGGTTCAAATCCGGCCCCCGCAACCAATTACAATGAGAATGCAAGTTTAGACGGACGCGGGGTGGAGCAGCCTGGTAGCTCGTCGGGCTCATAACCCGAAGGTCGTCGGTTCAAATCCGGCCCCCGCAACCAACTTAATGAACACCCTTACGGGTGTTTTTTTGTATCTGTCGTCTGGTCCGCAACGACAGTGCGGGCAGCATCCTACTTACCCGCGCAATAAACTCGCCGTCATCTCAGGTTAACTTCTTCTCGCCAGCGTCGCCCCATCGGCAAAATACGCTTTAATGCCCGCCAGAATCGACTCTGCGACCTGTTGCTGGAACGTCGCGGTCTTGAGCTTGCGTTCTTCTTCAATGTTACTGATAAACGCCGTCTCGACCAGAATAGACGGAATATCGGGCGCCTTTAACACCGCAAACCCCGCCTGCTCGACCTTGTTTTTATGCAGGTCATTAATTTTACCAAGCTGCTTCAACACCGCTTTACCGAATTTCAAACTATCGGCAATGGTCAGCGATTGCACCATATCGAACATCGTATGGTCGACATAACGGTCACCGCTTTTGCTCACGCCGCCAATTAAGTCCGAGGCGTTCTGCGTTTGCGCCAGATATTTCGCTGCGGTACTGGTGGCGCCTTTGGTCGATAGCGCGAATACGGATGAACCGCTAGGCTGCCGGCTGGTGAAGGCATCCGCATGAATAGAGACAAACAGGTCGGCGCGCTGTTTCTGCGCTTTCGCCACCCGGACTTTTAACGGAATGAAGATGTCTTCATTGCGCGTCATATAGACCTTCATGTTGCCTTCTTTTTCGATCAACGCGCGCAGGCGGCGGGCTATCTGGAGCACCACGTCTTTTTCACGCGTTTTGTATTTGCCTATCGCACCGGGGTCTTCGCCGCCGTGTCCCGGATCAAGCATAATGACAATAGGACGATCGCGCCCCGCTTTACCGGGCTGCGGCCCGCTTTGCGAAGGCGGCACCTGCTTATCCAGATCGCCTTTATTGTAGTCTTCCAGCAGCGCCAGCAGCGGATCCTGCATATCCTGCGCATTGGCAGGATAAAGATCCATCACCAGTCGTTCTTTAAAGCCTGCCACAGGCGCCAGCGCAAATAGCTGCGGCTTCACGTTTTGTTTTAGCTCAAAGACCATACGCACAGTCTTAGGATCAAACTGCCCTACCCTTGCGGATTTGATATACGGATCGTCGCTGCGAATCTGCGCGCCAATGCCTTTAAGCACCGAGTTCAGATTCACATCCTCAATATCTACTACCACGCGGTCCGGGTTACTTAAGGCAAATTGTTTATATTTCAGCAGACGATTCGACTCTACCGTGACGCGGGTATAGCTGGACGCAGGCCAGATACGCACCGCAACGACCTGGCTTACGGCAGCCAGCCCGACCTGGCTCACGCTTAATAGCCACATGGCGCCCGCGCCTTGTAGTAAACGGCGACGGCTGATTGCTGAATTGGCTCCCGACATGCTTCTCCCGAGCAAAAACTAAATAGAGATCATACAAAGTTCATCCAAATTGACCGGAAACTTTAGCGAATGACGCATAATCTGTCATCTATAAAAGGGTAAACATTCTTTTTATATTCACGGCATTACTAAGAAAAGCGATCGGACCGCATAAAATTTACGCTTGCACAGAGGGCAAAAACAGAATAAAAATACGCTAATTTCGAATAATAATTCACTAGTGGGGCGCGCAATGATAAAGGAACGTAAAACCGAACTGGTAGAAGGGTTTCGCCATTCAGTTCCCTATATCAACACCCATCGCGGAAAAACCTTTGTCATTATGCTCGGCGGCGAAGCCATTGAGCATGACAATTTTTCCAGCATCGTTAGCGATATCGGGCTACTGCATAGCCTCGGTATTCGCCTTGTCGTGGTGTATGGCGCGCGACCGCAAATCGACGCCAATCTGGCCGCGCATCATCATGAACCGATTTACCACAAAAACACGCGGGTGACGGACGCCAAAGCACTGGAGCTGGTGAAACAGGCCGCCGGTTTACTCCAGCTTGATATTACCGCCCGTCTGTCGATGAGTCTGAACAATACGCCGTTGCAGGGCGCGCACATTAATGTCGTCAGCGGCAATTTCACCATTGCGCAGCCGCTGGGCGTTGATGATGGCGTGGACTACTGTCATAGCGGCCGTATCCGGCGCATTGATGAAGATGCGATCAACCGCCAGTTGGATAACGGCGCGATCGTTCTGATGGGGCCGGTCGCCGTCTCAGTGACCGGCGAAAGTTTTAATCTGACCTCAGAAGAGATTGCCACTCAACTCGCCGTTAAACTGAAAGCGGAAAAAATGATCGGTTTCTGTTCTTCTCAGGGCGTTACCAATAGCGAGGGCGGCATCATTTCTGAACTCTTCCCGAATGAAGCGCAGGCGCGGGTGGAAGAGTTGGAAGCGCAGGGCGATTACAACTCCGGAACCGTACGTTTTTTGCGCGGCGCGGTAAAAGCCTGTCGTAGCGGCGTTCGTCGTTGCCATCTGATCAGCTATCAGGAAGATGGCTCGCTATTACAGGAACTGTTCTCGCGTGATGGTATCGGTACGCAGATCGTCATGGAGAGCGCCGAGCAGATCCGCCGCGCCACCATCAACGATATTGGCGGTATTCTGGAGCTTATCCGCCCACTGGAACAGCAGGGCATTCTGGTACGCCGTTCCCGTGAACAACTGGAGATGGAGATCGATAAATTTACCATTATTCAGCGCGATAATATGACTATCGCCTGCGCGGCGCTGTATCCTTTTGTGGAAGAGAAAATAGGCGAAATGGCCTGCGTAGCGGTACATCCGGATTACCGCAGCTCATCGCGTGGAGAAGTGCTTCTGGAGCGGGTTGCCGCCCAGGCGCGGCAAATGGGGCTGCGTAAATTGTTTGTGCTGACGACGCGCAGTATTCACTGGTTCCAGGAGCGCGGTTTTACGCCTGTCGATATTGAGTTACTGCCTGAGAGCAAGAAAAAAATGTATAACTATCAGCGACGTTCAAAGGTGCTGATGGCGGATTTAGGATAACAAGGTGGGCCTGATGGCGCTGCGCTTATCAAGCCTACGCTCGAAAGCATCATTTGGAGGCCGGATAAGACGCTACGCGTCGCCATCCGGCGAGAACTCGTCTTATCCGGTACGACTGACTTCATCAAATAAGGTGGCTAACCCGCTGCGCCGTTCCGTACGCGTCACAATCGCGCCTGCCAGGATCCGTTCATCGGCATACAGCGATAACCGCCGCCGCGCCCGCGTAACAGCGGTATACACCAGCTCCCGCGTCACGACCGGCGAACGCTGGCTGGGTAAAATCAGCGCGGCGTGATCAAATTCAGACCCCTGTGATTTATGTACCGTCATCGCCCAGGTTGTATCATGTTCCGGCAGACGGCTGGGCTGAACGGACTTGATCGTGCCGTCCGGCATCACAAACCAGACGCGTAACCCCTGCCCGCGATCGAGCGCAATACCAATATCGCCGTTAAATAGCCCCAACGCGCTATCGTTGCGCGCAATCATTACCGGACGCCCTTCATACCAGCGAGAGTGCGGATGCCGCTGAATTTTTCGTTGCTGCACCATCGCCTGCTCAATGCGGTCATTCAGTCCCCTCACGCCAAATGGGCCTTCGCGCAGCGCACAAAGCAGTTGATACTCATTGAAAGCCTGAAGGATTGCCTCCGGCGCCGCTTTTTCATGCAGCAACCGCAGGTAGCGCCCATAGCCCGCCAGCGCTTCATCCAGCATCCCGGCATAATCGTCGCTGCTTTGCAATGTACGCTTCTCTATATCGCTAAACCCCTGCTGAAAAACAGCCTGGATTGCCGACCTGTCGCCGCAGTTAATCGCCGCCGCCAGCTTGCCGATGCCAGAATCGCTGCCGAAACGGTAGCTCTTTTGCAATAAACAGAGGCTATCGCGTAAAGATGCGGCTTGCGTTCCGGCCCCCGCCGGAATGGCGCTCCCTGTTAGTCGACTTAGCTGTCGGGCGCGTTCCGCCGTAAACCCTGCGTTGACATAGGCGCAAATATCGCCCAACACAGCGCCCGCCTCAACGGATGCCAACTGATCGCGATCGCCAAGAAAAATGACCCGCCCGTGCGGCGGCAGCGCGTCAATCAAACGTGACATCATCGGCAAATCAATCATTGATGCTTCATCGACCACCAGCACGTCCAGATGCAGCGGGTTGCCCGCATGATGGCGTAATCGCTGGCTGCCGGGCTGTGCGCCCAGCAGTCGGTGCAGCGTACTGGCGTCCTCCGGTATACGCTTTTTCTGCGCATCGGTAAGAGGAAGCTGACGCAACGCCGCGCCGAGCGACTCCGTCAGGCGTGCGGCCGCTTTCCCGGTCGGTGCCGCCAGCCGGATACGGCAACGTTCGCCATCCGCCATTTGAATTAATGCCGCCAGCAGCTTCGCGACGGTGGTGGTTTTACCGGTGCCGGGACCGCCTGAAATCACGGAGATACGGCGAGTTAGCGCTACAGCGGCGGCCACCTTTTGCCAGTTCACCTCGTCTGTCGGAGGGAATAGCGCGTCCAGAATACGGGATAACTGATCTTCATCTACGGCGATGGCCTGGTTAACCTCGTTAAAAAAGCGCGCAACAGTACGCTCGTTGCACCACATGCGATTCAGGTAGAGGCGATCGCCGCACAGAATTAACGGCGCGGGGCTATCGCCGCAGCTAACCGCCGCAGACGCCAGTAACCGCTTTTTCCAGTCAATTGGCGTAGCCGTTTCGCTTATCCAGGCGACCAGTAAGGGATGCGCCTCCTCCGTTAACGTTAAACGCGACAACGGCAGACACACGTGACCTTCACCTGCGTCATGACTAAGCAGCGCTGCCGCCAGCGTCACGGCGGGATCGTCGTTACCGGCGACGGTTAAAGCAAACTGGGCATCAATGGGCCGTAAGAGTTTTTGTTCAACGGCCTCCAGCAACCGCTCCTGGATTGTCATTGCGCCTCCTCACTCATTTCACCTGCAAACATATCATCCAGTTGGTTAATTAACGCCGCCGCAGGACGAGTGGTAAAAATACCCTGCTGCGGACGTTCGCTATCCACCCCGCGTAAAAAGAGATAGATGACGCCGCCGAAATGGCGTTCATAGTCGTAATTCGCCATTCGATGACGAAGGTAACGGTGCAATGCCAGCGTATAAAGCTGGTACTGCAAATCATAGCGATGCGCCTGCATCGCCGCAGCCATCGCCGTCTGGGTATAAGCGGCGCTATCCTCGCCCAGCCAGTTAGATTTATAGTCGAGCAGGTAATAGCGCCCCTCATAACGAAAAACCAGGTCGATAAAGCCCTTTAACATGCCGCGAACCTGCATAAAATCCAGAGCAGGGCAACCTGCTGAAAGCGGGTCGTATCGACGAATCAACGCATCCAGCTCTCCGGCGGTAAGCGGCTGGGCAATCGGCAGATAAAACTCCATTTCGACCTGTTTTTCACGCCCGGTCAGCACGCTCAGACTAACGCCCGTCTCGTTAAGGGGAACGTGTAACACGGTGTCCAGCCAGCGGGTAAGTACGGGCTCCCATCGCGTTTCAAAACCACTCAGCTCCAGTTTTTCCTGTACCCATTGGGGGTTTATCGGTTGAGTAAAATCAAGCTCTTCAAACAGGCTGTGCAAAAATGTTCCCGGCGATGCCCCGCGAGGAAAGTGATGCGGCGTCATTGCCGGCGCTTCCGCCGCTTCGCCAACGCCTGCGGCGTCAATGTCGAGACGAGGAATAAGATCTTGCGCCACGCTATGTCCCCGCTGCTGCAAACCGGAATAACTGGTGACGCGCCAGCTATCATAAAGCAGGCGTTGCAGCGTTCTGGCGCTGAGTTCCGCGTGCGATGCAGCGGCAATTTGCCAGCGGTCGTTATCCGTATTGCCTGGCGTTCGACACACGATATCCTCGTCGCATAGCGCCTCAATACAGGCGCGAAGGCCTGCGGCATCCATCGGTTCGCCTTTTTGCAGGAGTCGCCCAAGCGCGCTTTGGTGCACATCCGTCTCGCCTTTCTTATCGCTACGACGCCGCACCAGCGGCGCGACGCCGAGGCTGCAATGCCACACTGCACGGGTCAGCGCGACATAAAGTAGGCGCAGGTCTTCCGCCAGGCGTTCGGCTTCCGCCAGTGCTATGCTCTCTTCGGCGTGACTAAGGTCCAGCACCGCCTCGTAGGAGTGCCTGTCGTGATAAAAAGCCTGGTCCTGCACGCGGAAATGGGTGATAAAAGGTAGCCAGACTAGCGGGTATTCCAGACCTTTCGATTTATGAATGGTGACGATTTGCACCAGATGCTTATCGCTTTCCAGACGTAGTTGCTGGCTGGAAGCATTACTATCGGGTTCAAGGATATGTTGCGCCAGCCAACGCACCAGCGCATGTTCGCTTTCCAGCTGCGAACCGGCTTCCTGTAATAGTTCGCTAATATGCAGAATATCCGTCAGCCGACGTTCGCCTCCCGCTGTCGCCAGCAGGTTTTCAGCAATATTGCGCGCCGACATTAACGCGCGCAGCATAGGCATGACGCCGCGTTTATGCCAAATCTGCCGGTAGCCATCAAACTCTTCAACAACCGCATCCCACGCATTTTCATCATTGTTAAGCGTTTCGATATCCAGCGCGGTAAGGCCCATCATTGATGTCGCCAGAGCGCTACGCAGCGTATTCTCACGTTCGGGCGCCATCACCGCCTGCAACACCCACAGCATTTCCTGCGCTTCGAGCGTTTCGAATACGCTGTCGCGGTTAGAAAGATAGACGGAGGGGATCGCCAGTAAGGTCAGCGCATCCCGTATCAGCGCGGCCTCACGCCTGCTGCGCACCAGCACGCTGATATCCGAGGCGCGAACGGGCCGCGACGAATCGCCATTCGTCAGCAGCGCGTCGCCCGTTTGTCCGGCGCGCAGCCAGTCGCGAATTTGCGTGGCGCACACCTGCGCCATATAACTTTGATAATCACCCGAACCGCAGCTTTCCCCCTCCATTAGCCACAGGGTCATCGCCGGTTGAGGCGCGTCATTCACTTTAAATTGCAGCGACTGGTTTCTGGGCGCAAACTTTACCGGACTGAAGGGAATATCGCGGAACATAAAGGCGTCGTTCATCTGACTGAACAGCTTGTTAACGCTATTCACCATCCCCGGCGCGGAGCGCCAGTTAGTGTCAAGCGTATAGTGCGCGCTCACTTCGCTGCGAGCCTTCATGTAGGTAAAGATATCCGCGCCACGAAACGCATAAATCGCCTGCTTAGGATCGCCAATCAGCAATAGCGCCGTATCGGGTTGATGTCGCCAGATACGGCGAAAAATACGGTACTGTTGTGGGTCGGTATCCTGAAATTCATCGATCATCGCCACCGGAAAACGGGTACGAATCGCCGTAGCCAGCGCCTCGCCGCTTTCACTACGCAGCGCGGTATCTAAACGGCTGAGCATATCGTCAAACCCCAGCTCGCCGCGCCGTCGTTTTTCCTGAGCCACCGTTTCACGGATCTCTGAGAGCGCTCGGGTAAGAACCAGATCTTTAATCGATAGCGGTTCGCCCAACAGGTTATCAATGGCGACAAACAATGGGTGCTGGGGCGTCACGCCGCCAGCTTTGGTGCGCTCAGCTAAAAAACGCTGTGAAAATTTTCCCAACGCCTCGGGTAATTGATAATTTTTGGTCTCTTCTTGCGCCCACGCGGTGATCTTTTCGATCCATTTCGCCTGATTGCCGCGGTTGAATTTTCTGCGATCGATGCCGGATGATTCGATTAGCGCGTCCAGCTCGCTAACCGCCTCACACCACTGCTGCTTCACCTGGTTGATGCGCGCCAAGATCTGTTCATGACGCGATGCCAGCGTCTCCTCCTGCGATGGCGGCGCTTTAATGACCGGCGCTTCGCCCTGCAGATAACGATCGATATCCTTTAAGAGCGTCTTCGGCCCCTTCCATACGTCAAACACCACCTGCGCGATGTCGCGCGGCAGCGGATAGCAATGACGCCGCCAGAAATCGGCGCAGGCCTGATAACGCAACAAAGATTCGTCTTCAATAAGCTGTTGCTCAAACAACATACCGGATTCGAAAGCGTTCAGGCTGAGCATACGCTGGCAAAAACCGTGGATGGTAAAAACCGCGGCCTCATCCATTTGTCGTTCCGCCAGTAATAACCACTGCGCGGCCTGCTTTTTGTCGCTAATTTCTTCCAGCAAGCGGGCATACAGCGGATTATCCGTGCTTTCTCGCAGACAGGCGATGCGCAACTCATGGATATTACTGCGAATTCGCCCACGCAGCTCTTCAGTGGCGGCCTCCGTAAAGGTTACCACCAGCAGTTCTTCAACGGTCAACGGACGGGGAAATGCGGCACTGCCGCCCAGACCGAGCAATAACCGCAGATACAGCGCCGCGATAGTAAACGTTTTGCCTGTGCCCGCTGATGCTTCAATCAGACGCTCGCCTGTCAGGGGCAAGCGCAGAGGATCAAGAGTCTCGGCGACATCATTCATTCTTTTCGCTCATTAGAGGTAACGTTTGCTGCAATGCGCTGACGTTATCCCACACTTTCCAGCCTGTCGGATGCACGTATTCTGCTTTTCCATTCTGGCTACCGGCAATCTGTGACAATATTGCCATACCGTGTGGTTCCACCACCGCCTGGTGGAAGAAGTCGGCAAGCTTTTGTGGCGTCAGCAATTTTATCTGAGCGATGATTTTATCACGCGAGTCAAAGCGCATATTACCCCGATCGAAATCCTTGCTTAAACGGGATGCTTCTTCGCCCAACGTTTGCGGCGCCTGGCGCATTTGCGTAATGATCGCCTGCTGAATTTGGGCGAACTCTTCCGGCTTCATCGCCCTCAGCTTCGCCTCGGCGTCAGGGAAAAATGCCTGATAGCGTTGCCACAGGTAAGAGGGCTGTTTATCGTTGCTCTGTAGCAGGAATCCCATTCCCCACTGACGGCCAACGCTCATCGGAAAGGCGAAAACGGCGTATCCCAGTTGCTCTTCGGTTCGTAGCTGATTGTAAAACCACGGTTGAACAATCTGACCTAACATCGCGCTGTAGGCGGCGCTGACGTACTCGTCGTAGCCGACCGGGACAAAGACCGCGGCTAACGCGGAGTCGGTGCTACTGCCCGCTTTTTCAAATATTACGGACTGCTTTTTCTCAACCACCACGTCTTTGTTGCGACACCACGCCGATCCGTTCGCCGCGAGCTGTTTTTGAACATCTTGCGCCAGAGAGGTCGCCTGGGCTTCGCTCATATTCCCTATAACCAGAAATTCCGGACGAGCGCCCGTTTTTAACGCATTACGATAGGCCATTACCTCTTTCAACGTAATGGACGGCAGCAAAGCGCGACGTTCATCACGGGAAAAATAAGGCACCTGCGAAATCATCTGCACCGGCATAATCGCCTGCTCGTAGGCTTTTCCCTTCTCCGCAGAATCCATCATCTGCGTATACCAGGATTTCGCCTGCGCCAGCTGTTCTTCCGTGGCGTCGTAGCTAAAATATCCTTCCAGCAACGCCAGGAAAAGCTGCGGCAAACGCTGGGTATAACCGTTCGCAGTGACCATCAGACCATTGTTGGCGTTAGTAGAAAAGCTAATGCCGCCCACTGCCGCCTGGTTGCTGAGCTGATCGAGCGCCATTCCCGCCAGATAATCATTAAGGGCGAACAGTACCTGATTGCGGGCGCTGTCCATCGCCTGCGGGTTACGCAATACCACGCTCACGTCAGCTTTTGGCTCGCTGGCGAAATAACGACTCGGCGCATAAACCACGCGCAAATCCGCTTTATCGACAATCAGTTCTGGCCGCACGTAGTTTTTGTCATTCTTCACAAGCGTGAAATCATCAGGAATATAGGGGTTTAACTCCGGCAGCGACAACGCAATGCCCTGTGCTTTTTGCTGCCAGTTTTTAAACGTCTGTTCGCTAATCTTATCGACCTGATAAGGCGCATCCACAAAATACGCAATCTTATTATGGGGTTCCTGGGGACTGATGTACCAGATGCGCGCATTCTGCGGCGTCATCATCGCCAGGCGATTTTTGATAGCGGCAGGATCGTAACGATCGGCGATATTCGCCGCATCCAGCGTATGCGCTACCGGGACGCGGATCATAGTGTCCGCCAGCCATTCGACATAGTCCATATCGCGGGTAATCGACGGATAGCGGAAGTCGAGATCCAGCACATGCGCCAGCTCGTCAAAGTAACGTTTATCTATCCCTTTTTCACGTAACGTATTGAGATAGCTAAAGATAGCTGCGACGACTTCATCACGATTGGCCAAACCTTTATCAGTCAGCGTTGCCGAAATGGCAAATACGCCGCTGTTACCATTAACAATCGGATCGGAATCCGCGCTAATACCTTCGACCAGTCCTTGTTTTTGCAGCCAGTCAGAGAGCGTCCCCGGGCTACGATTGCCAATCAGATAAGAGACCAGTTCATCGGTCTTGCTGCGGAACTGCGCGCTATTGTTATCAATACGAAACTCCACGCGCAACACTTTACGCGGTAGCGCCGGCACGTAATGAATAATGATGCCCTTCTGCGCCTCGGTGATGACAGGTACGTTAATTTCCGGTTTTTTAATCTGTTTATTCGGCACGCGACCATAGGTTGCGGCGGCAATACGCGCCAGTTCCGGCAAGGGTTTATTACTGTAAATCACCGCCTTCATCAGATTAGATGAATAGTATTTTTCATGAAAAGCGATCAGCGCCTGTTGCACCGGATTGCCCGGCTTATCGCTTAGCGTTTCCAGATTGCCGCCTGAAAAGTGCGAGCCTGGATGCGCCGGGTTAATGGTTTCGGCGCTTACCTGCGCCATACGCATACCGTCGCGGGTGCGCGCCATCGTCAGCTCGGCATTCACCGCGTTTCGCTCGCGTTCGGCGTACTTTTTATCGAGCAATGGCGCGGCAATGGCGTCGGCCAGGCGATCTACGGCGCCTGGAAGCGCGTCGTTTTCAACCTCCAGGTAGAAGGCTGTTCGATAAGGCGCGGTGCTGGCGTTGTGGCTACCGCCATGTCTTTTAAGGTATTCGGCAAGGCTATCCGCCTGCGGATATTTTTTTGACCCCATCAGGCACATATGCTCAAGATAATGAGCAAGCCCTTGATGAGCCTCAGGATCTTCAAGCGATCCAACGGGCACCACTAACGCAGAAAGAGACTTTACAGCCTGCGGATCGGATACCAGCAACACCACCATGTCATTATCAAGACGTATCGCCTGATACTGCCGGGTATCTTTATCGCTTTTACGGATAGTTTCTTGCAGCGGTTGCCAACCGATATCCGCCTGAACTGCAGGCCCCCAGAGGGCGACCAATAACAATAACGCTTTGAACCAGGTGCTGCGGGGCATTCACGGACCTCATCATTAACTTTCATTCCCACTCATCTGTATGGTCACGTAAACCATCGACCTGAGCAGAACGGGATATTATTGTGCTGAACCAGGCAGCATCTTTTTATCAGTCATCAGTCCGTGACGAAGAGCGCATCATAGTCGAAGCCTTTTAATTGCGCGATTTTCATACAATCAACGAGACTGATTAAAACGAAACAGCGGTAACAGGTAATGTCGGGACTGCGCAATGATAGCCTGCAACGTTTCAGATTCCAGCTGACGCCAAAGACGTTGATACCAGATATCTTCGCCTTCGCCGCTCACCATCATGTTGCCTTCATAAACCAGTAAAAACTTTGTCCTGGCCTTCTGTAAGGTATCATCATCGTCTAACATGACATCATTTTCAGCGTCATAACAGGCTTTTATCCATGCGCCGCCGCTTTCCGGCAGTACCAATAGCGGAGAAGACATGCCTTCCCGGTAGCCTTCAATCAGTTGCGCCAGGTAAGCCATTGCCTGCGCTTTATCAAGTGGCGGAAATCGCCATTCTCCCTCTTTGCGCAAAAACAGACGACTTTCGCCACTCCCGCCGCTGGCACAATAGACAAGGTGTTCCAGCCAAAGTTGCACACCTTGCGCAACGCTGATTAAAGCGGGACGCCAGCGCAATAATCCATCCTCCTGTACCTGCGGTAGCCAGCCGGTTAGCTGAACGCCATTGCAAAGCAGATCCACTTCCAGGCTTTGGCTCGGCTTACGACAGGCGATGACCCGGCTTGCCAGTTGCTGCATCTCCTGGCATTGCGCATCCCAGAATATTTCGCCAAACGCGCCGTAAGGCAACTCTCCCGCAGCCCGGAAACGGCGGAACAAGCGTTCGGCGTCGTCCTCTTCAACCAGCGTATTGAGCAACTGTTGGTTAAGTTGATATCGCGTCAATCCCTCTAATTCAAACGGTTCCGCATCAGGAATCTCACTCTCTTCCGAGCGGAAATTAACCTGAAGCCGCATCTGAAAAAATGCGCGTACCGGATGGGCCCAAAAACGCTGCAGACTTTCCAGAGTCAATGTTTCCGGCATCGTAAAAGGAAGCGGCTGCACAAAGTCAGAATGCGCTTTTCCCGACTGACTCGCCGCGGGCAACCACTCTCTGGCATAACTTTGCTGTTCTCCGGGTTGGTAATTTTGCGCATCAAAAGGCATACGGGTATGCAGACGCGTAATATGCGCTTTGACTCGTGCTTCGCTCTCATCACAGGTCAGCGTTTCGTCGCCCGGCAAATAGTGGCTTTGTCCGATGTAATCCACCAATTCTTGCACCAGTACAGAGGGAAAGCGTTCGCTATTATCCTGGATGGAGCGACCGATGTAGCTGATATACAGCGTCTGCTGCGCCGAGATTAACGCTTCCAGAAACAGATAGCGGTCATCGTCGCGACGGCTTCGATCCCCGCGCATGGGTTTTTGGCTCATCAGGTCAAAGCCCAACGGCGCAAGCTGGCGCGGGTATACGCCGTCGTTCATTCCCAGCAGGCAAACGACTCTGAACGGAATGGAACGCATCGGCATCAGCGTACAAATATTGATGGGGCCCGCCAGGAAGCGCTGGCTAATACGTTCCTGATCCAGACGCTGCGCCAGTTCATCCCGCAGTAGCGAAATCGGTACCGCGTCGCCATATTCCGCCGCGACGCCTTCGGCGATAATGGCCTGCCACTGCTGTTCAATCAATGTCATTGCCGCTTCCGTGTCCGCATCGGGCAGGAAGAAATCATTGAGCATATCGCGACAAACGGGCAACCACTCTTCCAGCGGTCGCTCCTGCGCCAGACCGCGCCGCCAGATATTAAGCTGCATCAGCAGCGAAGCCAGATGCCCGACCAGCTCAGCAATCAGACCGCTGGATTCGTCATAAGGCAGAACCGACTGCCACTCGCCCTGGGCGCTTTCCATGGCATACCCCAGCAGCATACGCGTCAGGCCAAATTGCCACGTATGCTGCCCCGTGGCAGGAAGTTCCAGCTCGCGCACGTTGTCATCGTCAATTCCCCAGCGAATGCCTGACTCATTGACCCACAAGCGCAGATAACGCAGCCCTTCTTCGTTGATCGTAAAGCGGGCAGCCAATACCGGTACGTCTAACAACGCCAGAACATCCTCGGAGACAAAGCGGCTGTCCGGTAACGAAAGTAGGCTGATAAATGCCTGTAACACCGGATGTGACTGACGCGCCCGCCGATCGGAAATGGCATAAGGCAGATAGCGCTCCGTTGGCGCGCTACCAAATACCGCCTGGATAAACGGGCTATAGCTGTCAATATCAGCCACCATAACGATAATGTCGCGCGGCGTTAGCGTCGGATCGGCTTCCAGCATCGCCAGAAGGCGATCGTGCAGTATCTCCACCTCGCGCTGCGGGCTGTGACAAACGTGAAAAGAGAGGCTGTTATCTTCGGGATCGAGCAGACGCTTATTGTCGCTGCGCGAATACTCCTCAAGGTTTACGCCCGCCACCGCATGGCTTTCCAGTTCAAGAATATCCGCCTGAATCCGATGCAAAAGATTATCTGGCGTAATATCAACAAACGCATCCAGCTCCTGGCTGTTTTCCAGTTCAGATAGCAGGTAGATATAATCCCGCCCCAGTTTTCCCCATGAGGCCAGTAGCGGATTACCGATATCCTGTTCACCGTCGCTGTTAAATAAGGCTTCCGGATTCTGGTTTTCACGGAACAACGGTAAATGACGGTCTTCAAAACTATGACGACGCTGGCGAGCCATGAGTTTTGCCAGCCAGGCTGGGTCTTTAATGTCCCCCCAGTAATACCGACACGGATTAGTAAAAAGGAGATGAATTTCAATATGTTTGCCCAGCGCCTGCAACGCTCTGAGATACACTGGCGGTAACGCGGAAATGCCGCAAATAAAAACGCGGGACGGCAACCCTGGCGGGCAGGCGGTCGCGCTTTCCAGCGTTTGAATAAAGCGTTGGTAGAGATTGGCGCGATGCCAGCGCGGCTGCCCCAGCGCGGCGGTATATTCCACCAATGCTTTCCACAGCGGCGCCTGCCAGTTTTGCGCCTCCCCCAGACCTTCCACGGTTTCTCCCGCCTCCCACTGCGTAAGCCAGTCAGGCCGATAAACCAGATACTGATCGAACAGGTCAGCGGCGCGCGCGGAAAGCTGAAAGAGTTTGCGTTTATCAGTGTCGTCGCTCAGATAATGGCGCAGCAGTACAAACTCATCCTTATCCAGCAACTGCGGCAGCAAGGTCATCAGTTTCCAGCTCATGCTTTGTTTGCTGAAAGCGCTTTCTTTGGGGATATCCGGCAACACGCGGACAAACATCTCCCAGATAAAACTCGCCGGTAACGGAAAAGCGATATTCGCCGCAATACCAAACTTTTGTGAAAGGGTCATCTGCAGCCACTGCGCCATACCCGTGCTTTGTACCAGAATCATTTCTGGTTCAAAGGGATCATCCAGCCGCTCGCGTTCGACGATGAACTCCATCAACGCTTCCAGCACATCCAGACGATTGGAGTGGTAGACCCTTAACATAATTACTCCTGACGATTAACGATTTGGACAATGCAAGCGCGTCATCTGCCCCTGCCTGCCAGAGGGTGAAACCATCGTGACGCTGATGCTGACACATCCCGATTGCATTGTCTGCATCCGGTTGGCCTTCCACCCTTCAGCAGGCGAAAATGGATACAGCGCCGTTTGCTGCCACGCCTGCCGCCAGATCTGGAGATACTGGTGTCGTAATGCAAAACTGTGCATTAATACCCGCTGATAGCCTGACAGCGCGGTGACGATCATTACCATTAGAACCATCGCCACTAAAACTTCCGGGAGGCTAAACCCGCGTTGTAAATTCAGGGGATGCGACATAACGCCACCTCTTTTAACGGACAAAAATCACTCCAGCCGTGGGGAGAAAAGACAATACTTCCCTGAATGACGTTGCCCAAACGCCATAACGTCATGCCGTCATCTTGCGCCGCCATCACCACCTCATCCCCCGATAATCTCCGCAAACAGACTCTTGCTCCTGAAGAGGAATAGCGCCGACATTCCATTTCGGTTACGCCTGACCATAGCTGCCCCCGCCCCCATTCCAGCGCCGACTGTACGAGCGCCTGGCGTTGTATCGCCATGCTCTGCGTCGTCACGCGGGCGGCATAGCTGGCCTGCTGCTGATTTACGCCTTGCAGTAGCAGACTACCCAGAATCAGTATTAAAAGCGCCAGTATTATCGAAGAAGCGCCACGTTCCCGATTCACAGATTAAATCCCGTTACGCTGTATTGCGCGTCAATAACCGTCTGAGGCTCGGCTTTGCTGGCGCCGCGCAGATGCAGCATGAGCACTGGCGAGAATCCCGTTATATCCCGGCGCTCAACGGTAAACGCCGTGATGAGTACCGTATTGGGATCGGTCATTTTTTCCCATCCCTTACCCTGGCAAGATGTTGCTCCGCGTAATGTCTCCAGAACGTTATCCTTCACACGAAACCCGGTCTGGTCGGCCTCTTTCGCCGGTATGGTATCCCAGACACCGTTATTATTCCCGTCCCACTGAACGATGACGCATTGCCCCTGTTCGGCAAGATGTAACCCTTCGCCAATACAGTGGCCATGACAGTAACCCGCACGTTGAAGATGCTTCGCTACGGTATAGGTTCGCTGCCAGATTTCATCTTCCAGCGATAACTGTCGCGTGTTGTGCCAGATCTCACGCTGTAGCGCCGGTAAAAATCGTGCGGACCCAAGCAGTAAAATGGAACCTATCGCCATCGCCAGCACAACCTCCAGTAGCGAGAACCCCCGCGTGGTTATTGACACGTGGCGGCCTCGTTACGCTCGCATAGCCTGATTCGCCCCCAGGAGGAGACGACCAGACGCCACTCTCCGGCAGCGTTTTTCAGTACGATGTGCCCTGCCCATGCCGTATTGCGCAGGCCAAAGAAGGCTAACGACGGCGTGATATCGGCAAGGACGACATCACGCCAGTCGGGCGTAAACACAAAGGGGGAAGATGGCGTACACGATGTTTGCGTAGCAACAGAGCTGACAAAGCACCATGAACCACCTTCGCTGACCACGCGAAGAATGTGATCGCGGTTATGCCAGTGAGCGTCCTCACGAAGTTGCAGCAGGTAATCCCGCACCTGACATGCGGTTTGCCACAGGCGCTGTTGCTGCTGCCAGCGTTGCCAGCCATAAAGTCCTGTGGCGCTGAGAATGATAATGAGCGACATCGCGACCACCGTTTCAATGAGCGTATAGCCCTGTTGTTTTTTCATATCGGCAGTATGGCGGGCGGGGAAAAAATAACGAGCGCCAAATACAGATTGTTCGGCGCGTTACGGAAAAAAGTTCATGTCTTGCAGCGCGTTGCAAAATTTCAGGAATCCGCGCCGAAGATTGAGACTAAGGGTAAAAAAAACCGACGCGCGATGACGTCGGTTATGGCAGGATCGTCAACGCTTAGATAGCGACCGGCGCTTTAATACCGGGGTGCGGATCATAGCCTTCAATTTCGAAATCATCGAACCGGTAGTCAAAAAGCGAATCGGGTTTACGCTTAATGACCAACTTCGGCAGCGCGCGCGGTTCACGGCTTAATTGCAGGTGCGTCTGCTCCATATGGTTGCTGTACAGGTGCGTGTCGCCGCCGGTCCAGACAAAATCGCCGACGTCCAGGTCGCACTGTTGCGCCATCATATGCACCAGTAACGCGTAGCTGGCAATGTTGAACGGCAGACCGAGGAACACATCGCAGGAGCGCTGATAAAGCTGACAGGAGAGTTTTCCATCTGCGACATAAAACTGGAAAAAGGCGTGACACGGCGCCAGCGCCATCTTATCCAGCTCGCCGACGTTCCACGCAGAAACGATAATACGACGAGAGTCCGGGTCGTTTTTAAGCTGGCTTAAGACCGTGGCGATCTGATCGATATGGCGGCCATCCGGTGTTGGCCATGCACGCCACTGCTTACCATAAACCGGGCCTAAATCGCCGTTCTCATCGGCCCATTCGTCCCAGATGGTGACATTATTTTCGTGCAGGTAAGCGATGTTGGTATCGCCCTGCAAAAACCATAGCAGTTCGTGAATAATTGAACGTAAATGGCAGCGTTTTGTCGTCACCAGCGGAAAGCCTTCCTGCAGGTTAAAACGCATCTGATGGCCAAAAATGGAAAGCGTGCCGGTGCCGGTACGGTCGTTTTTCTGTGTGCCTTCATCCAGCACTTTTTGCATCAGTTCTAAATACTGTTTCATGGTTCCTCAGGAAACGTGTTGCTGCGGGCGGCGGCGATATGCCCAAACCATCATGATCGCGCCAGCGATAATCATCGGGATAGAGAGAATCTGCCCCATGCTGATGTACTGTACCCACGCGCCGGTAAATTGCGCGTCCGGCTGGCGGAAGAATTCAACAATGATACGAAACGCGCCGTAGCCAATCAGGAATAATCCGGAGACTGCGCCCATCGGACGCGGTTTGCGAATAAAGAGATTAAGGATGATAAACAGCACCACGCCTTCTAATGCCAGTTCATACAACTGGGAAGGGTGGCGCGGCAATACGCCGTAGGTATCAAAAATAGGCTGCCATTGCGGATGTGACGGCAGCAGCGCAATATCTTCCGCGCGTGAGCCAGGAAAGAGCATGGCAAACCGGAAGTTAGGATCGACGCGCCCCCACAATTCACCGTTGATAAAGTTGCCCAGACGCCCGGCGCCCAGGCCGAACGGAATTAACGGCGCAATAAAATCAGACACCTGAAAGAACGAGCGCTTCGTGCGCCTGGCGAAAATAATCATCACCAGTATCACGCCGATAAGCCCGCCGTGGAAGGACATGCCGCCGTCCCAGACGCGGAATAAATAGAGCGGGTTATCCAGAAACAGAGGGAAGTTATAAAACAGGACATAGCCAATACGCCCCCCCAGGAAGACCCCCAGGAAACCTGCATAGAGTAAATTTTCAACTTCGTTTTTGGTCCAACCGCTTCCCGGACGGTTAGCGCGACGCACCGCCAACCACATCGCGAAAACGAATCCCACCAGATACATCAAGCCATACCAGTGAAGCGCGACGGGCCCAATTGAGAAAATGACCGGATCAAAGTCCGGAAAATGCAGATAGCTACTGGTCATCTGTCACCACAATTTCTTGTTATTTCGCTGAAGAGATAGCGATTGATAAGCGCGCCTGCGCGTTGCAGACGCTCCAAAGGTGCGAATAATAGCACAAGGGTTAAAAGCGAGATGCCGATTACCGTTAAAAGATATGTATACGCATTGTCTTTCATCTTGCAGGCGTGTTGTCTGCGCCGTGAATCCACAGTCACTCTCTTTTCCCGCTCCAGTCGTTACAACCCTCCGCGAATCAATCCCCCCATCCCACGGCGCTCCATAAACGCCGCCACCTGATGACGCACCTCGGTCGCCATCTGCGCCTCAAGGCTGCGTCTGGCAAGGGTTTGCGCGTCTTCAAAATCGATATGCCGCAGCAGATATTTCACACGCGCTACCGAACGGCCATTCATCGAAAGATGGCGATATCCCAGACCGATAAGAATCGCCACGCACATCGGATCGCCCGCCATCTCGCCGCACAAGCGAAGATCGAGGCCATTTTTTTCGGCTTCCTGCGCAATCATGGACAGCGCGCGCAGCATAGCCGGATGCAGACTGTCGTAAATACTGGCCACGCGGGTATTGTTGCGATCTACCGCCAGGATATATTGCGTTAAATCGTTGGTGCCGACCGAGATAAAGTCGATCCGGTTAGCCAGATGCGGCAGCATAAATACCATGGACGGCACTTCCAGCATAATGCCGATACGCGGTTTCGGGATCGCATAGCCGATCATCTCCTCGACCTCGCGCCCGGCGCGTTCGATCAGACGCCGCGCTTCATCGACTTCATCAATACTAGTGACCATCGGCAACAAAATGCTGAGGTTGCCAGTCGCCGCATTGGCGCGCAGCATCGCGCGGACCTGGATCAAAAAGATCTCCGGCTGATCCAGCGTAATGCGGATCCCGCGCCAGCCCAGACACGGGTTCTCCTCGCTGATCGGCATATAGGGCAGTTGCTTATCCGCTCCCACATCCAGGGTCCGCAGCGTCACCGGTTTATCGTTAAACATTTGCAGCATCCCTTGATACTGCGCCACCTGCTCTTCTTCCGAGGGAAACCCGCTTTGCAGCATAAAGGGAATTTCAGTACGGTACAGGCCGATACCGTCGATCCGACTGCCTAACTTTTCCTCATGCTCGGGGCTGAGCCCGGCATTCAGCATCACTTTGACTCGCTCGCCGCTTTTCAGTTGGGCGGGAAGATTGACGTCGTCCTCCGCCAGACGACTGAGTTCTATCTCTTCACTAATGAGCCGCTGATATTCCTGAATAAGCACGGGTTCAGGATCGACCAGTAATTCACCGCGATAGCCATCCACCACCAACGTACGGCGATGTAGCACCGAAGGTTGGATATCAGCGCCCATGACGGTCGGGATACCGAGCGCGCGCACCATAATCGCCGCATGCGAGTTTGCCGCGCCGTCGCGCACCACAACGCCCGCCAGCCTGTCCTGCGGCAGCTCCGCCAGGGTGGTCGCCGACAGCTCATCCGCGACCAGAATAAAACGTTCCGGCCAGGCGTTTGGCCCCTGAACTGAATCATCAAGGTGGAATAACAGCCGCTGCCCCAGCGTGCGTAAGTCTCCCGCACGTTCTTTGAGGTAGTTATCGGTTAGCGCCGCAAATTGCTCGGCAAATTTTTCGATGATTTTTTTAACGGCCCACTCCGCAACAGCGCCTTTGTCGACCTCGGCGAAGAGTTCGCGACGCAGTCTGGCGTCTGAAAGCAGGTGTGAGTACAGATCGAAAATGGCCGCCGTCTCTTTTTGCGCGCCGGCGGCAAAGCGTTTGCTGTATCGTCGGAATTCGTTCGCCGCCTCTTCCAGCGCGCCGGTCAGTCGTTCGCGTTCAAGAGAGGTATCCAGCGTAGACGCTTCGTAAACCTGTTCCATCAGCGGCATGGTCGCGTCTTGCCAGCCCGTTGCGATAGCCACGCCCGGCGCCGCAGGAAGCGCGCGGATTCGCGTCTGCCGGTATTGCCCGAACAGCGCTGTGACCTGCGACTGTGACAGGATAGCCGCCATCTGCGTAGCGAGCGTGACGAGGAAAGACTCTTCGCTTTCATCGTACTGGCGCAATTCGCGCTGCTGTACGACCAGCACGCCGAGAAGTTGGCGACGCTGAATGATCGGCACGCCGAGAAACGCGCGAAAACGCTCCTCTTTTACCGAAGGAATGTATTTAAAGCTGGGATGTTTTTGCGCATCGGCAAGGTTAATGGGTTCCGCCAGCCTGCCCACCAGACCGACGATCCCCTCATCAAACGCAAGCGCAACGGTTCGACCACGCGGTTTTTTCAACCCCCGCGTCGCCATCAGGTAATAACAGCGTCGGTCATGATCGGCCAGGTAAACCGAGCAAACCTCTGTATCCATCGCAAGACAGATATCCGTGACCAGAATATTCAGCGCCTCGTTCAGACGCGGCGCACTGGCCACTTTTTCGACTATTTCGCGCAGGCGAGTAAGCATAATTTGCGTGGCTTAACCTCTTTTACGTCGATAAGCAGGCGCGCTTTGTAGCTTAGGGGGATTATCCTGAAGCGCCATGACAACACTTGCAAACTCTTTCATTACCCTGCGGTAGACATCGCGTTTAAATGACACCACTTGTCGAACCGGATACCAGTAACTTACCCAGCGCCAGCCGTCAAACTCCGGCGTACTGCTGGTTTGCATATTGATTTCGGCGTCGGCGCTCATTAACTGCAAAAGAAACCACTTTTGTTTCTGGCCGATACATACCGGCTTTGTGTCCCAACGCACCAAACGTTTTGGTAACTTGTAACGCAACCAGTTGCGAGTAGAAGCAAGGATCCGCACATCTTTACGGCTTAACCCAACTTCTTCAAACAGTTCCCGGTACATCGCCTGTTCTGCCGACTCCCCTGGATTTATCCCGCCCTGCGGGAACTGCCAGGAGTGCTGACCAAATCGCCGGGCCCACATCACCTGCCCCTGACGATTACAAATTACGATACCTACATTTGGGCGGTAGCCATCGTCATCAATCACCGGACTACCTCAACATAAACCTTATATATGAACGATTGTTTCATACTCCAGTGAGGCGGTAAACCACTCTGTAATAGTGACACAGCCTAATAACAATTGAATAACTCACAGTAAATAGCCGAGTTATAAACAGATGATGACGCCCTTGCGCCATTTTATTCACCTTTTCTGTGGATATAGTTGTGAAGAAGTATGGAATTACCACGGGAAAACCCAGAACAGTCTGAATTCCTCATGCGGAAAACAGTAAAAATAGTGCCTTATATTCATTGTGTTATAGACAAATCCTACATGCCGCCTTCATAAAGCGTGACCAGTATCACATCTAAGATCCTTATGCTGATGAAAGATCAACCAGCGTCGGTTTTATCCACAGATTGTGCCAATAACTTACGCACTATTTGTCTGAATTTTCGATTTTTGTCGCACGTCAAGGCTGTAAATGGAAACAGTAGTGGTGGTTTTACACAGTTATCCCAACTTTCTGTGGATAACATAGTGTAAGATCCTGTTTATTGTCAGTGACCAGAATTGGAAAACCCGCTTCAGCGTTGCGCAACACGAAGAAACAACACAAAAAAGGCAATAAAAATCAGTCTATTGAATATAAGACACAGAAAAAGATAAACTCTGCCCATACGGTATAAAATCACTGCTCACTTTTTGACCTAAGGTAATTGTCATGTCCGCTCTTTGTCCGCTACTGACTCCGCCTGCTTCGGAAGCATTGCTGTTAGCCCAGGCGCGGCAGCTTTCCGGCTATACGTTAGGCGAGCTGGCGGCGATGGCCGGCATTACCACGCCTAAAGATTTGAAGCGAGACAAAGGCTGGATCGGCGTCTTGCTGGAGATCTGGCTCGGCGCCAGCGCCGGGAGCAAGCCGGAGCAGGATTTCGCCGCGTTAGGCGTAGAACTGAAAACCATCCCGGTGGATAGTCTGGGTCGTCCTCTGGAAACAACCTTTGTTTGCGTGGCGCCGTTAACCGGTAACAGCGGCGTGACCTGGGAGACAAGTCACGTACGGCATAAATTGAAGCGCGTGCTATGGGTACCGGTCGAAGGCGATCGCAGCATACCGTTAGCCGAACGCCGCGTAGGTTCGCCGCTACTCTGGAGTCCGAGTGAAGAAGAGGACAGGCAGCTACGCCTCGACTGGGAAGAGCTGATGGACATGATAGTGCTGGGCCAGGTGGAACGCATTACCGCCCGCCATGGCGAAGTCTTGCAACTGCGACCCAAAGCCGCCAATGCCAGGGCGCTCACCGAGGCTATCGGCGCGCGCGGGGAACCTATTTTGACGCTACCGCGTGGATTTTATCTGAAAAAAAATTTTACGCAGGCGCTGCTGGCTCGCCATTTTTTATTGCAGAATCCGTAACGTCCATTACACGCAAATGCGCCTCCGCTATGGCTACGCATCGGGCCGATGCCGGATAAACGTAAGCGTATTGTCGCCGCTATTTTACACCGTTCCTGGTTGCGCAAATTCAGCCTGGGCTTTCGCCCGTCACTCGACGGGCCTATAATTACCGCTTCTTTTTTTGGCAGGACTTTGTTCGATGTTATTTGCATGGATAACCGATCCTAATGCCTGGCTGGCGCTCGGTACGCTGACGCTGCTGGAGATTGTACTTGGGATCGACAACATTATTTTTCTTTCTCTGGTGGTAGCAAAACTTCCTACGGCGCAACGAAACCACGCACGGCGGCTTGGGTTGGCGGCGGCGATGGTTATGCGCCTGGCGCTGCTGGCGTCAATCGCCTGGGTCACTCGGCTGACTAATCCGCTGTTTGAGCTTTTCGGCGAAGCGATTTCCGCCCGCGATCTCATTCTGTTACTGGGCGGGTTATTTTTAATCTGGAAAGCCAGCAAGGAGATCCATGAGTCCATCGAAGGCGAAGAAGAAGGGTTAAAAACCCGGGTTTCTTCTTTCCTGGGCGCAATAGTACAGATTATGCTGCTGGATATTATTTTCAGCCTTGATTCAGTTATCACAGCGGTTGGCCTCTCCGATCATCTGTTTATTATGATGGCGGCAGTCGTTATTGCCGTGGGCGTCATGATGTTTGCGGCACGGCCCATCGGCGAGTTTGTCGATCGCCATCCGTCGGTAAAAATGCTGGCGCTCTCCTTTCTGATCCTGGTTGGCTTTACCCTGATTCTGGAAAGTTTCGACGTTCACGTTCCGAAAGGGTATATCTATTTCGCCATGTTCTTCTCTATCGCAGTAGAGAGCCTGAACCTGTTGCGTAATAAAAAGAATCCGCTGTAATCCTGTCTCGCTCCCCCGCCGGGGAGCGAATACTCACTTTATTTCCTTTCTTCTCACAGATTAAGATTTTGCTGCTTCCGACATGCAGAGCTGCGCGTTATTACTAGACTATTATCAGACATATGATTAACAGACTATTATCAGATGCAGGCTATGTGAGGACAAACGGATGAAAAAGTGGGCAGTTGTAATTTCCGCAGTAGGGTTGGCTTTTGCGGTATCCGGATGCAGCAGCGATTATGTAATGGCGACGAAAGATGGTCGTATGATCCTGACCGATGGAAAACCACAAGTTGACGATGATACCGGTCTGGTCAGCTATACCGATGCACAGGGAAACGAGATGCAAATCAACCGTGACGAAGTGTCTCAAATCATCGAACGTTAAGCGGTGGCCTGTGATCGAGGTCAGCGTTCTGCAAACCTTCAGGCTGCGTCCTGTAACGGTGCGTGGCGACCACGCCCGGTAACAATTACGCCGCGCAGCCTGCAATTTTACTTTCCCTTTTGCCTTCCCTCTGCCATTTTTATTGTCCTTTGTCGGGAATTTCTGACTTCATAATAAAAAGGAAACGGCTATGCACTATCACCGTATACCCCACAGCTCGCTCGAAGTAAGTACGCTAGGGCTGGGCACAATGACATTTGGTGAACAAAACAGCGAAGCCGACGCTCACGCACAGCTCGACTATGCCATCGCAAATGGCATTAACCTTATCGACGCCGCCGAGATGTATCCGGTACCGCCGCGCCCGGAAACACAAGGGCTGACGGAATCCTATATCGGTAACTGGCTCGCCAAACGCGGCAACCGTGAAAAACTGATCATCGCCAGCAAAGTTAGCGGACCGGCACGTAATAATGATCAAGGCATCCGGCCTCATCAGGCGCTGGATCGTAAAAATATTCGCGAAGCGCTACACGACAGTTTGACCCGGTTGCAGACCGATTATCTGGATTTGTATCAGGTGCACTGGCCGCAGCGTCCCACTAACTGCTTCGGTAAACTCGGCTATAACTGGACGGACTCCACGCCAGTAGTAAGTCTGCTGGAGACGTTAGACGCGCTAAGTGAGTTTCAGCGAGCGGGTAAGATTCGTTATATTGGCGTTTCAAATGAGACAGCGTTTGGCGTTATGCGCTATCTGCATCTGGCGGAAAAACATGACCTGCCGCGTATTGTCACGATCCAGAACCCCTATAGCCTGTTAAACCGCAGCTACGAGGTCGGGCTGGCGGAAGTCAGCCAGTATGAAGGTGTTGAATTGCTCGCCTACTCCTGTCTGGCGTTTGGCACATTAACCGGTAAATACCTGAACGGGGCCAAACCCGCAGGCGCGCGGAATACCTTGTTCAGCCGCTTCACACGTTACAGCGGCGAACAGGCGCAAAAAGCCGTTGCCGCCTACGTCGATATCGCGAAGCGTCACAATCTTGATCCGGCGCAGATGGCGCTGGCCTTTGTTCGCCGCCAGCCGTTTGTCGCCAGTACGTTACTGGGCGCAACCACGATGGCGCAGCTCAAGACGAATGTGGAAAGTCTGCATCTGACGTTAAGCGAAGAGGTCCTGGCGGAGATTGAGGCGGCGCATCAGGTTTATACCTACCCGGCGCCGTGATAGTCAGTGCCCGGTGGCGCTACGCTTCCGGGCTTACAGAGACAATGTAAGCCGGATAACGCGCACTCGCCGCCCGGCATATTCACTCAGTATGATGCCTGCCGGCGCTGCCAGATCCACAGCGCCGCGATCGCCAGCGCGAACAGCACGCCAAAGCCGATACCTATCGCCACAGCCGGAACGCCAACCAGCACCGCCAGCGAGTACAGTCCCAGCATTAATAGCATGGCGCTATTCTCGCCCAGATTTTGTACGGCAATGGCATTCCCGGCGCCAACGCTCTTCTTACCGCGCTCCTGGAGCAAAGCGTTGAGCGGCACCACAAAAAAGCCGCCCAGCATACCTATCAACAGCAACAAGGCATAAGCAGGCAGCAATGCGTGCTGTAATGAGAAGATCGCAACCACAACGCCAATCAAAATCCCGGCGGGCATACAGCGCGATACGGTCTCCAGCGTCACCAGTTTTGCCGCCGCACCCGCGCCGACCACAATGCCTACCGCCACCATGGCGTTCAGGTAAGTCGGCGTGGCGTTATCCGTAATGCCCAGCGCCACCGGCACCCACAGCACCAGCAGAAAACGCAGCGTCACGCCTGCGCCCCAGAATAGCCCGGTCCCCACCAGCGAAAAACGCGTTTCACCGTTACGCCAAAGGACAACGCAAGCGCTGAAGAAGCTACGCGTCATCGCCGACAACCGCCAGGATTGTCCTGGACGCGCCGCCACAAGCTTCGGGATAAACAGGTTCGCCGCCACTGCGCCAGCGTAGGCCAACGCGCAGGCAACCAGCGCGGCGATGACATGCCAGTCGGCCAATACGCCGCCCGCGACGGAACCGAGCAAAATCGCCGCAATCGTAGAGGCTTCCATCAGGCCATTGGCTTTCACCAGCTTATCGCCCGTCGTCAGTTCGCCCAGAATACCGTATTTCGCCGGAGAATAAGCCGCCGCGCCAATCCCGACCAACGTATAACCGACAAAAGGATTCACGCCGAGGCAGATACCTGCCGCTCCCGCCAGTTTAAGACCATTGGCGACCATCATCACCCGGCCTTTGGCAAAGCTGTCCGCTATCTGGCCGACAAACGGCGCAAAAAGAATGTAAGCGCCCACAAACACCATTTGCAAAACAGGCTGGCTCCAGTCCGGGTAAAACTGAGCTTTCAGCAGCGCCAGCGTCGCAAACAGCAGCGCATTATCGCCAAAAGCCGAGAGAAACTGCGCGACAATCACCGACAGCATCCCTTTCGACCAGATGGAGGTGTTAGTACGTACTGACTCACTCATGATGTTGTTCCGGCGCATCCACCCAACTTTTCAGCGTCACAAAATCGGGTTTCCCGCTGCCAAGCAAGGGAAGCTGTTTCAGATAACGGATATCACGCGGGACGGCAAGTTCCGGAATACCGTGTTCACGGGCATAGTGCTGTAACTTTTCTCGGGTGAGTTCGCTGTCAGTCGTAAACAGTACCAGCGCTTCACCTTTGCTGGCATCGCTTTTAATGGCGGTAGCGTGCATTTTGTCCGCCGAAACGCCAAGCGCCAGTTGCTCGACCATCTCCAGCGAGACCATTTCGCCAGCAATTTTCGCAAAGCGTTTCGCGCGCCCCTGAATCTGCACAAAACCATTTTCATCGAAGCGTACAATATCGCCCGTGTCGTACCACCCGCGCTCGGTTTCGCCTCTGGCGTTTTCCGCTGACGGCACCTCCAGCACGCCCGGTTTTTCCACGCGCAGATAGCCATTCATGATATTCGGCCCTTTCAGCTGTAGCCGACCGCCGTTTTCAATACCGGGCACCGCCAGTAGACGCGCGTCCATGCCAGGCAGAATGCGGCCAACAGTGCCCGGCTTAGCCGCCATCGGCACGTTAATCGAGACTACTGGCGCGCATTCCGTTACCCCGTAGCCCTCAAGAATGCGCAGACCGAATTTATCCTGCCACAGTTGTTTAGTGCTCTCCTGAAGTTTTTCCGCACCGGCCACCACATAGCGCAGGCGATAAAAATCATACGGATTGGCAAAGCGCGCATAGTTGCCGAGGAAGGTTGATGTACCAAACAGCACGGTACAGTTACGGTCATAGACCAGTTCCGGCACAATGCGATAGTGCAGCGGACTTGGATAAAGAAACACTTCCGCGCCGGTCAACAACGGCGTAAACAGGCCCACCGTCAAACCGAACGAGTGAAAGAGCGGCAGCGCCGACATAAAACGGTCATTGGCGGTGAAATCCGCAATCGTTTTTATCTGCTCGACGTTCGCCAGAATGCTTTTATGGCTGTGCACCACCCCTTTCGGGTGCCCTTCCGAGCCAGAGGTAAAAAGAATAATCGCCGCGTCTTCCGGCTGCTGTTTTACCTGCGCCAGTCGCGGCGCCAGGAGGTGGGCAAAAATCCACAGCTTGTCGGAGGGCGTGACGTCCGCTTTTAAATCTTCCAGGTAAACCCAGCGAACCTGCGTTAGCTGTTCCGGCAGGTGCCATAATTTACCTTTATCGAGGAACTGGCGGGAGGTAAAAATCGTTTTAATTCCCGCCGCGGTAATCGCGCTGGTCAGCCCTTTTACCCCCGCCGTGTAGTTCATCATGGCCGGAATGCGGCGACGAGAAACCGCGCCGAAAATCACCGCCGCGCTGATGGCGGCATTCGGCAGCATTAAACCGATTTTCTCGCCCTCAACGCTGTACTTTTCCAGAATCCGGCCAACAAAAAGCGTCTTGGTCAGTAACTTACGATACGTATCCGGCGTAAAGTTAATGTCCTCAATACAGTTTTTACCTGCGCCGTAACGATATTGCGCCGCCAGCAACGATTCGTATAACGTCTCGCGCGGGCGCACCGCCATACGCGCTTCCATCATGATCTGGTGCAGCATCTCACCCGCTATCTTACGTCTGTCGCGCGCGCGCGGCGCTTCCGGCATCGGTATTTGCGTCGGCGGTAAAATATGAAGCTGAATGCGGGGGAATAAGCGCCGTTTAACCAGACCTTTAAGGCGACTGAAAGGGGTAAGCTCCGCGCCGTCAATACGGAGCGGAATGACGGTTGCGCCCGATTTTGCCGCCACAAAGCCTGCGCCGTCATAAATTTTCATCAGCGAGCCGGTCACGGAAATCCGCCCTTCCGGGAAAATCACCACTGGACGCCCCTGCTCCACCAGACGCACCAGGTGTTTAATGGACATGGGTTTAGTGGGGTCGAGCGGCACAAAATCGATCAGCGGCGTTAACCAGCGCATATACCATTGCTGGCTGATGGAGGTATATACCGCAAAGACAGGCCGTACCGGCAAAAACAGCGCCAGTAGCATACCATCGATAAATGAAACGTGATTGGGGGTAATTAAGACCCGGTTCCCCTGTAGCGCCCGGACATCGCCAGTGACGCGCACACGATAAAGCACGCGAAACAGGTTACGGAAAAATCCAAACAGCATTTCAACTCCCTTTGGCCGACAATTCGCTAAAACATGAATTGTGGCAGATTACACGAGTTGCGTAACAGGAGCGATAGCAAAATAGGTTCGAAAAAAAACCTGCGCATCCGCGCAGGTTGGTGCAAGAGACAGGTACGAAGAGCGTACCGAATAATCTCACCAATCAATACCTCTGGGATCTTGATTGTGGGCTTCGCGCGTCTGCATCGCCAGTCCGAAAACGCAAAGGAATAAACGGAAATGCAACGAGTTGTGTAAATTATCCGTTACTGTTACAGGTTCAGGCGAAACAAAAAAAAACCTGCGCATCTCTACGCAGGTTGGTGTAATTCGTGTGATCAACAATGACGTTGATTCCACCTATCAATACCTCTGGGATCACCACTCTATCAACCTGACTCGCTAGCCTGCCAGCAGACAATCGCAACAGCGCTTCGCAAACTGTAACGAAAGATTTGTATTGTCACTTTACAGACGCATTTCTCCCGTGCAGGTCACATTTGCCCGACACGGCGGGGCAAGAGGCTTGAACAGAGGTTCATTTTCCGTAAAACTGGCGTAATGTAAGCGTTTACCCACTATAGGTATTATCATGGCGACCATAAAAGATGTAGCCCGACTGGCCGGTGTTTCAGTCGCCACCGTTTCTCGCGTTATTAACGATTCGCCAAAAGCCAGCGAAGCGTCCCGGCTGGCGGTAACCAGCGCAATGGAGTCCCTGAGCTATCACCCTAACGCCAACGCGCGCGCGCTGGCACAGCAGGCAACGGAAACCCTCGGTCTGGTGGTCGGCGACGTTTCCGATCCTTTTTTCGGCGCGATGGTGAAAGCCGTTGAACAGGTGGCGTATCACACCAGCAATTTTTTACTGATTGGCAACGGGTATCATAACGAACAAAAAGAGCGTCAGGCTATTGAACAGTTGATTCGTCATCGTTGCGCAGCGTTAGTGGTACACGCCAAAATGATTCCGGATGCGGACCTGGCCTCATTAATGAAGCAAATCCCCGGCATGGTGCTGATTAACCGCATTTTACCGGGGTTAGAACATCGCTGTGTCGCGCTGGATGACCGTTACGGGGCATGGCTGGCGACCCGGCATCTGATCCAGCAAGGTCATACGCGTATTGGGTATATCTGTTCCAACCACACCATCTCTGATGCCGAAGATCGCCTGAGGGGCTATTACGATGCGCTGGCGGAAAGCCATATCCCGGCTAACGATCGGCTGGTGACGTTCGGCGAACCGGATGAAAGCGGCGGCGAGCAGGCGATGACTGAGTTATTAGGCCGCGGCAGACATTTTACCGCGGTGGCCTGCTATAACGACTCGATGGCGGCTGGCGCGATGGGAGTATTAAATGATAATGGCGTGGGGGTGCCGGGCGAAGTATCGCTCATCGGTTTTGATGATGTACTGGTCTCACGCTATGTGCGTCCCCGACTGACCACCATTCGGTATCCGATCGTCACCATGGCGACACAGGCGGCGGAGCTGGCGTTAGCGTTGGCGGGGAAATGCCCTACGCCAGAAGTAACTCATGTATTTAGTCCGACACTGGTACGCCGACATTCGGTATCCACGCCGACGGATACCGGACACCTGTCGACAACCGATTAATCAGGGTAGCATGATCGCGACAATGCTGGATGTTTCCCGCCATGCGGGCGTATCAAAGGCCACCGTCTCACGAGTGCTGAATGGGACGGGGCAGGTAAAAGAAAGCACGCGCCAGAAAGTGTTTACGGCGATGCAGGCTCTGGACTATCGCCCCAACCTGCTGGCACGCTCGCTGGCGAATCGCACCAGCAACAGCATCGGTCTGGTCGTCTCTACGTTTGACGGCTTCTATTTTGGCAGTTTGTTGCGCCGGGCGTCGCGCCAGGCGGAGTTTCATAACAAGCAGTTGATCGTCACCGATGGTCACGATACGCCGGAACGAGAGCAGAAAGCCGTACAAATGTTGGCCGACAGACAGTGCGACGCTATTATTCTTTACACTCGCTATATGGATGAGCCGGCGATTTTGTCGTTGATTGACGCCACGGAAATGCCGCTGGTGATTATTAATCGCAACGTCACTCAGGCCCGCGATCGCGCTATTTTCTTCGAGCAGGAGACGGCGGCATTCCAGGCGGTGGAATATCTGATTACGCAGGGCCATCGCGATATCGCCTGTATTACGCTGCCTGTTCATACTCCCACCGGCACATCACGCGTAGCGGGTTATCGCAAGGCGCTGGAAAAGTATGGTATTCCGTGGCAACCGACAAAAGTGAAATACGGCGATTACACGCTGACGCGCGGCTATGACGCCTGCCGGGAATTACTGGAGGAAGGCGTCACGTTTAGCGCGCTATTCGCCTGTAATGATGACACGGCGCTGGGCGCGGCAAAAGCGCTGCGCCAGGCCGGATTACGCATCCCGCAGGATGTGTCGCTGTTTGGTTTTGACGATGCGCCGGGCGCAACCTGGCTTGAACCGGGGCTTTCAACAGTCTATTTACCCATTGAGGATATGATAGCCACCGCGATCGATCAGGCCGTTCGTCTGGCGAACAGCGAGCCGGTCGCCCCGATCCCGCCCTTTACCGGCACGCTGATTCTGCGCGAGTCCGTCGCCGCAGGCCCGTTTTTTCAACGTCCGGCCTAATGATGCGCTTCAGAGCATCTCCAGCGCTAACAGCTCTTCAATAGTCTGACGACGGCGGATCAGCCGCGCCTGTCCATTGTCAAACAGTACTTCCGGCAGGAGCGGGCGGCTGTTGTAATTCGATGACATAGACGCGCCGTACGCGCCGGTATCGTGCAATACGAGGTAATCGCCGGGGATGACCGCAGGTAAGGCGCGTGTTTCAACCATTCCCCCTTCCTGCTGCGTAAAAACATCGCCTGATTCGCATAGCGGCCCGGCGACCACCGTCTCGACCCACGGGCCATTTTCAAGCGCGCGACCATCCGCCGCCAGCGCCGAAATACGGTGATAGCTACCGTACATCGCCGGGCGCATCAGATCGTTAAAACCCGCATCTACCAGCACGAAATGGCGGCTTCCCATCTGTTTTACGCTACGCACCTGCGTTACCAGCACGCCCGATTGCGCCACCAGAAAACGTCCGGGTTCGATCTCAAGTTTGACCGCATGTCCCAGATGGCGGGCGATTTGCTCGCGCGCCGCGTTCCACAGGCCATAGTAATGGCGCGTATCAACGGGCTCTTCTCCCTCACGATAAGGTATCGAGAGTCCGCCGCCTGCCGAAATCGCCTCCACATCCTGACCACATTCCAGCACCTGGCGTACCATCGCGCCGCAAACCTGCTCCAGATGTCCATAATCGACGCCGGAACCAATGTGCATATGGATACCGACAAGTTTCAGTCGGTATTTCTGCATTACCGCCAGCGCCGCCGGAAGATCGCTATGCCAGATGCCGTGTTTGCTGTTTTCGCCCCCGGTGTTGGTTTTCTGGCTGTGGCCGTGACCAAAGCCAGGATTTACGCGCAACCAGACGCGATGCCCAGGCGAAACCTGACCAAGCTGCGTCAGCATATCTACCGAGCCAGCATTGACCGGAATATGCAGTTCACTGACGCGCGCCAGCGTGGCGGCGTCAATCACATCGGCGGTAAAAACGATATCATCAGGGCACGTTTGCGGATCGTAGCCCGCCGCCAGCGCACGTTCGATCTCCCCCAATGAAACAGAATCCACCTTGACGCCCTGCGCGCGCATTAAGCGCAGGATATGAATGTTCGAACAGGCTTTTTGCGCAAAACGCACGACGTCAAACTGCTGCAGGGCGGCTATCTGACGGCGAATAATGTGCGCGTCATAGACCCAGACCGGACAGCCGAATTCAGCAGGCAATCTGAGCAAATTTTCAGCGTTAAGGTCAGTTTCAGCGTAATAATGCGACAATGACATAACAAACTCCGGAACAGGCTTTTTAACGATTACGCCATACCTTAGAAAGAATAAAAAATATCGTTTTATTGTCAGTCTATGCAAAAATGATATGGGATAAATGATTCAGGAAAACGTATGGCTGCCGTTAATTTACGTCACATTGAAATTTTTCATGCCGTAATGACCGCCGGAAATCTCACCGAAGCGGCGCGGCTGCTGCATACCTCGCAGCCTACCGTCAGTCGCGAGCTGGCGCGTTTTGAGAAAGTGCTGGGATTAACGCTGTTTGAGCGCACACGCGGGCGTTTACATCCGACGGTGCAAGGGCTACGCCTGTTCGAAGAGGTACAACGCTCCTGGTATGGGTTGGATCGCATCGTCAGCGCGGCGGAAAGTCTGCGCGAGTTCCGTCAGGGCGAACTCTCTATCGCCTGCCTGCCGGTCTTTTCACAATCCTTTTTGCCGCCGCTACTACCGCCTTTTCTGGCGCGTTATCCGGATGTCAGCCTGAATATTGTGCCGCAGGAGTCGCCGTTGCTGGAAGAGTGGCTCTCCGCCCAGCGCCACGACTTAGGGCTGACAGAGACGCTTCATGCCCCGGCAGGAACAACCCGTACCGAGTTACTAACGCTAAATGAAGTGTGCGTACTGCCCTGCGACCATCCGCTTGCCGCCAAAACGGTACTGACGCCAGACGATTTTCAGGGGGAAAACTTTATCAGCCTCTCCCGCCTGGACAGCTATCGACAGTTGTTGGATACGTTATTTTCCGAACATCAGGTGAAGCGCAGAATGGTGGTGGAAACGCATAGCGCGGCCTCCGTCTGCGCGATGGTGCGCGCCGGGGCGGGCGTTTCGATCGTTAACCCGCTAACCGCGCTGGACTATGCCGCCAGCGGCGTCGCCGTTCGCCGCTTCAGCATTGACGTGCCCTTTACCGTCAGCCTGATTCGCCCGCTACACCGCCCCGCCTCCGCGCTGGTTGACGCCTTCAGTAAGCATTTACAAACGCACCTTTCGCGCCTGGTCGAACCGCTGGAGGTTATTCTGGGGCCGATGACGAAAGCATAAAGCTCACGGCATCTGCGGCATGAATTGCCGTGGTATCGAAAACCGGTAGCGCGCTTTGCGTCTGGGGAACAAGCAAACCTATTTCAGTGCAGCCAAAAATAACGCCCTGCGCGCCTTGCGCAGCCAGTTGTTCGATAACCTGTAAATAATAGTGGCGCGACGCGTCAGTGAATGTCCCCTGACAGAGCTCGTCAAAAATGACCTGATTGATACGCGCCCGATCGTCCGCCTCCGGCACGATGGTCTCAATCGCAAATTGCTGTTCCAGCCGCCCGCGATAAAAATCCTGCTCCATCGTATAGCGGGTCCCTAATAGCGCCACGCGATGCAACCCCTGACGGGCGATGGCTCGCCCGGTAGCATCCGCAATGTGTAGGAAAGGCAGAGAACAACGAGATTCAATAACGTGCGCGATTTTATGCATGGTGTTGGTACACAGCACAATGCCTTCTGCGCCCGCCTGCTGTAACCCCTGGGCGGCCTGCGCCAGGATATCGCCCGCTTTATCCCACTCGCCGCGGCGTTGACATACTTCAATATCGTGGAAATCTACGCTATGCAGCAGTAAGCTCGCCGAGTGCAGGCCTCCCAGCTGCTGTTTAATGCCTTCATTGATTAAACGGTAATAAGGGATAGTCGATTCCCAGCTCATCCCCCCCAACAGCCCGATCGTTTTCACTGCGCTCTCCTTTTTTTAAAGCATTATGGCAGTGAAGCAAACTTACACATCCGTTTCCAGTCTATTTTTCATCATGCCGGATAACAGGCGTCATCCGGCATGGGAGGGGTGATTACACGCCAATATTTCTTAGCTTCTCGCCCGCCATCAGCTTGCGTTCGATGTGCTCCAGGGTGACATTTTTGGTTTCCGGAATCAGCCAGAAGGTGATGCCGATAAAAGCGATATTCAGCGCGGTGTAAAGCCAGAATGTACCTGCCGCGCCAATGCTGTCCAACAGTGTCAGGAATGTCGCGCCGATGATCATGTTCGATACCCAGTTTGTCGTGGTTGAACAGGTAATGCCAAAATCACGGCATTTCAGCGGCTGGATTTCCGAACACAGTATCCACACCACCGGAGCGGCGCTCATCGCGTAACCGGCGATACACATCATCGTCATCCCAACGGAAAGCCAGGAGAGGCCGCTTGATGCCGTACCGTTATCAAACTGCATCAGGCAGTAGCCCAACACCAATGTCCCTAACGCCATTACGCTGAAACCGATTTTTAACGCCGGTTTACGCCCGGCCTTATCGACCGTAAAGACGGCGATAAACGTCGCGAACATAAAGGTCAGCCCGACCACCAGCGTGGCGATCATTTGCTGTTCCGTGGTGGTAAAGCCGGCCATTTTAAAAATGCGCGGCGCATAGTACATAATGATGTTCATGCCGGTGAACTGCTGCATTGCCTGTAGCAGCATACCGAGGAACACGGCGCGGCGAACATTGCGGTTAGCTTTAAATAATGCCCACCCGCCCTGCTTGAGTTTGAGGCTTTCCCGAATCTCATTCAGTTCATCACGGGCTTTTTCCGAGGTATCGCGCAGCATACGCAGCACCTCTTCCGCTTCAATATGGCGACCTTTTTGCGCCAGCCAGCGCGGACTATTCGGCAGGAATACCACCAGAATAATGAGCAACACCGCAGGCAGCGCCAGTACGCCCAACATCGCGCGCCAGTTGCCGCTGTAGCTGAATGCCGTATCGGATAAAAAAGCCAGCACAATGCCTAACGTCACCATCAGTTGATACATACTGATCATTTTGCCGCGAACATTTTCACTTGCCATTTCAGAGAGATAAAGCGGCGCGGTATAGGAGGCAATCCCTACTGCTACGCCCAGTATCACGCGGGCGCCAATCAATACTTCCACGCTGGAAGCAAACGCCGACCCCAGCGAGCCGAGCACAAACAAAATCGCGCCGGCCATCAGGCTATACTTACGCCCCAGCCGGAATGAAAGCCAGCCGTTAAATAATGCGCCAATTGCCGCGCCAAGCATCATACTGCTGACGACCCATTCCTGCAGCCGGCTGGTCAGTACGAAATGGTCGGTAATAAAAGGCAGCGCCCCGGCGATAACGCCGATATCCAGACCAAATAACAGTCCCGCTACCGCTGCAGAAACCGAAACAAACATATTCATACGTCGTGTGTCGCGAAGCGAACGCGGCGTTAAAGCAGAGTCATGATTAATAGAGACCATATTTTCCTGCCACAACAGAGTAAGACATAGCCTGAAAGTACGGGATACTCTTCCTCAAGTGTCAGGCTGGAAACGGCATAAATATGGATTAAATGGCTACGCTATAGCGATATGTGATGGATATTACACTTTTTAAATTTAACGCCGTTGCCGGGTATTTTTTTAAACCACCAATATTTCAATGAATTAAACCATTGATCATAGCTATTATTTAACAATATATGGATTAAGTTAAACCCACAATATGGACTATGCTAATGAGATCATAAAAAAACCCTGTACGAGGACAGGGCTTTATCAGTTTTTTCGGCCAAAGAGTCGACTTTCCCAGAAACGCATTTGTCAGTAGCGGATTAACGCGCCAGCCAACCGCCATCTACCGCTATGGTATAGCCGTTAATATAATCAGCGGCGCTGGATGCCAGGAAGACTACCGGCCCCATTAAATCGCCCGGTAGCCCCCAACGTCCAGCCGGAATACGGTCGAGAATTTCGGCGCTACGTTGTGCATCAGCGCGCAATTGCTGGGTATTATTCGTGGACATATAGCCCGGTGCGATGGCGTTCACATTGATATTGTGTTTCGCCCACTCGTTCGCCATCAGACGTGTTATTCCCATTACGCCGCTTTTCGATGCGGTATAAGACGGAACGCGAATACCGCCCTGGAAGGAGAGCATAGACGCGATATTAATAATTTTGCCGCCGTTGCCCTGGGCAATAAAATGTTTTGCCGCCGCCTGAGACATAAAGAACACGCTCTTGATGTTCAGGTTCATGACGTCATCCCAGTCTTTTTCCGTGAAATCAATCGCATCTTCACGACGGATTAAACCCGCGTTATTCACCAGAATATCAATATGACCGTATTCCGCCACCGCCCGTTCCAGTAATGCCGGAATACCATCGATTTGACGCAGATCGGCTGTCAGGCTTAAAAAACGACGTCCCAGAGCGGTGACGCGCGCAATAGTTTCCGTCGGTTCAACAATGTTAATACCGACAATGTCACAGCCCGCTTCCGCCAGCCCTAACGCCATCCCCTGCCCCAATCCGGTATCGCACCCCGTCACAACCGCGACTTTACCCTCAAGAGAAAATGCATTCAAAATCATTGTTAATCCTTATTTTTGTCATGCCTGTCACGCACAGGCGTTATCACCGGTCGCGACTAGCGCAGATCTTGTACCGCAACGTGATCCATGTCATCGAAGACCTGATTTTCTCCCACCATGCCCCAAATAAACGTATAGGCTTTGGTGCCAACGCCAGAATGTATTGACCAGCTTGGGGAAATAACCGCCTGTTCATTACGCATCACAATATGACGGGTTTCCTGAGGCTGCCCCATCATATGGAAAACGCAACTGTCCTCTTCCATATTGAAATAGAGGTACACTTCCATACGGCGCTCATGGGTATGGCATGGCATGGTGTTCCATAGATTGCCGGGCGCCAGTTCGGTGAGTCCCATACTGAGCTGACAGGTTTCCAGTACATCCGGTACGAAGTATTTATTGATGGTGCGACGGTTACTGGTGAGGTTATCGCCTAAGGTGACGGGCGCAACGTCGGCAGGCGACACTTTTTTCGTCGGATAAGCGGTATGCGCTGGCGCGCAGTTGTAATAAAACTTCGCCGGTCTGCTCGCCTCATTGCTGACGAAGACCAGCTCTTTCGCCCCTTTACCAATATACAGAGCATCACGATGACCAATGTCATGGCGCTGCCCGTCAACGATAATGGCGCCCGCGCCGCCAATATTAATGACGCCCAGCTCGCGGCGGTCCAGTAACCGGGAAACGCCAAGCTGTTTACCCACCTCTCCGCCGATTTCAACGGGATGGCTGACGGGCATAATGCCGCCGACAATAATACGGTCGATATGGCTGTAGACCATCGTATATTCATCAGCGACAAAAATATTTTCTATTAAAAACTCGCGTCGCAGCGCCTGGGTGTCCAGCGTTTTAGCGTGCTCGCTATGGATACTTTGCCTTACGTCCACCTTTCCCTCCAATGATAAATCGATCGCAATGGCATAAAATCAAAACACTGTTTTGATTTATTTAACGGCATCATAGTCGCCTGGATAAAGGTTTTCAACAATAAATAAAACAACGTTTCATTTTTATGTCTGGTTATTTTTAAAACTGCTGTAGCGATCACGATCGGCGCTAAAATTTACGCACTTGTCTGATTTTCAGACATGTGCGCCAGATGCTGTATGCGGTTACTCAGATAAAAATTGGAGCTTGTTTTGGAACGGGGTCTGATGTGCGAATTGAATTAAAAGCGGTATGCGTCTGCAATGCCCGACGCGGCAAGACGTTCTGCGCTATAACGAAAAAGGGGGTTCTGTCACTGGCTTTGCCCTCGTGATAGAGGGCTTTTTATAACGGAATACTGAAGCAGGAAAAGGGTGGCTGGCGTAGGATCAGTCGCGTTCAATGGTTAAAGCAACGCCCTGGCCGCCACCGATACACAGCGTCGCCAGGCCTTTACGCGCGTCGCGTTTAACCATTTCGTGCACCAGTGAAACCAGAATTCGACAGCCGGAAGCGCCAATGGGATGCCCCAGCGCAATCGCGCCGCCATTAACGTTTACCCGTCGCTCATCCCATTCCAGCATTTTTCCTACCGACAACGCCTGGGCGGCAAACGCTTCGTTGGCTTCGATAAGGTCGACCTCCGTCAGTTGCCAGCCGGCGCGCTCCAGACAGCGCCGGGTAGCATATACCGGCGCAATCCCCATTAGCGCAGGATCGACGCCGACGCTGGCAAACGCGCGAATGCGCGCCAGCACCGGCAACCCCAGCGCCTGGGCTTTCGCCTCGCTCATCATCATCACCGCGGCGGCGCCATCGTTGATTGAGGAGGCATTACCCGCCGTCACCGAACCTAAACTATCAAACGCCGGATGCAGCAGGGCTAACCCCTCCGCACTGGCGTCGGCCCGCGGTTGTTCATCCGTATCGACAATTGCGGTCTGCCCATTACGTTGCGTGACGATGGGGACAATCTCATCTTTAAAACGTCCGGTATCAATCGCGGCCCTGGCTTTTTGCTGCGAACTGAGCGCATAAGCATCCTGTAACTCGCGGCTGATGCCATATTCCCGCGCCAGGTTTTCTGCCGTCACGCCAATGTGATAATCGTTGAAGGCATCCCATAAGCCATCATGTACCAGACTATCCACCAGATTGTCGGCATCAGGCAACGCGCCGGTACGACTGTCATTGAGGACATGCGGCGCACGGCTCATATTCTCCTGCCCGCCCGCGATAACAATGTCCGCTTCGCCGCACTGAATAGCCTGCGTCGCCAGGTGCAACGCTTTTAAACCGGAACCACAAACGTCATTAATGGTAATGGCGGAAACGGTAGTCGGCAGCCCTCCTTTGATGGCTGACTGGCGCGCCGGATTCTGCCCGGCACCAGCCGTCAGCACCTGACCGAGGATGACCTCATCGATAGCGTTAGCGTCCACGCCGGTGCGCTCAATTAACGCTTTTACGACCATGCTCCCCAGCTCGACGGCGGAATGACGGGCCAGCGTTCCCTGAAAACAGCCGATGGGTGTCCGTAAAGCCCCCACTATCACAACCTCTTTCATTACCACCTCAGCGCAAAATGACACCGCCATAGTAGAGCATTGTTAAAATTAGTTATCTTGATTGTTTAAAAAAAGTGAGTTTTATCACAAAGGAAATGACGCTGATTTGACGGTGACGCAGCTTATTTCTGCTGCAAATGGTAGCGAAGCCAGTTCCCCGCCGTTCCGGGCGGCGTTTTCTTGTTCCACAGCAAATCAATAGCAATCGCCCTCGGCCAGCCAGGAACATCCAGCTGCGCCAGCGGTTTTTCCGCCGCAAACTCTTCCACCAGCGCGCAGGGCAATACGCACCAGCCAAATCCCTGAACCGCCATGCTCAACAGCAATAAATAGTTTGGCGCTGACCAGGCCGGGCCGCGCGTAATGTTGGCGTTAGAGTCAAGATAGGTATTCAGACGCAGCTCGCGCCAGGTATGCAGTTGTTCCCATTGCAGGTTCGTCTGCGACGCCAACGGATGCGTGGTCGCCACATAAACCCCCATCCAGCTTTGAACAGGCAGACGCGTCGCGCCAATGTTTGTGGGATAGTCATCACGCGCTTCAATCAGGCCTATCTGGGCGCGCCCTTTTTGCAGCAGGTCGATGACATCATCATTTTCTCCGATCAAGCATTCAAACTCGGTATGCGGAAATTGACGATCAAACTGCGCCATTAACTCTTCCAGACTGTCAGGGTGCAGGGTATCAGAGAGGACGAACGTGAGTCTTGCCTCCGTCTCGCCGGATAACGTCAGCGCCACCTCATCCAGACGATCGCTCGCCGATAAAATAGCCTGAACATAGCTAAGCACCCGTTTTCCTTCTTCGGTCAGAACGGGCTGGCGCGAAGATCGATCAAATAATGAAAATCCCAGATCCGCCTCCAGATGCGCAATGGCGGTACTAATGGTGGACTGGCTTTTACGCAGGCGGCGCGCCGCCGCAGAAAACGAACCGCAAGAGACGGTCTCAACAAATGCCATTAACGCTTCAGGTGAGTAACGCATAACCTATCTACTTTATCGATGGATGTTATCTTTTAGGTATCACATTAAACGATAAAATAGCGGAAATTTCTTTAGCTTGATTAAGAGTAAGGTTTTTTCGTTTATGCAACATGACGCCATACAACGTCGCTCGCTGCCGGAGCGTATTTTCCATGCTGTCTGTTTTGAAGGTATTGCGACTGCGATACTGGCGCCAACGACCGCCTGGCTAATGCAGCGCTCGGTGCTGGAGATGGGCGGCCTGACGATATTGCTGGCAACGACGGCCATGATCTGGAATATCATTTATAACGCTCTGTTTGATCGACTGTGGCCCGCGCATCAGGTGAGACGAACCGCCAAAGTGCGCGCACTCCATGCGTTAGGATTTGAAAGTGGGTTTATTGTCATTGGCGTGAGTATTGTCGCCTGGGTACTGAATGTCAGCCTGCTACAAGCATTCACCCTAGAAATTGGTTTCTTCCTGTTCTTTTTGCCGTACACGATGCTGTACAACTGGGCGTACGATGTTTTACGCCAGCGAATAGTGACCCGCCGCCAACAGCGCGTTAGTGCATGATATTGCTCTTTTTTGCCGGGATCGCAACGCTCCCGGCCCTCCTCCTCCACGACATCCATCTGCTTAAAACGCCCCCAACTGACGCTATTTATGGTAAATTGCGCTTCTTTTTGTGTGTTTTATAGTTGATAAATTCAAATAATGTCTAAAATTTGGTCAAAAGATGAGACTCTCTGGAGTTTTGCATTATACGGAACGGCTGTAGGCGCAGGCACTCTTTTCCTTCCCATCCAGTTGGGATCGGCAGGCGCAATCGTGCTATTTATTACCGCGCTGGTCGCCTGGCCGCTGACATACTGGCCGCATAAGGCGCTGTGTCAGTTTATTCTTTCCTCAAAGACTTCTGCCGGTGAGGGAATTACTGGCGCCGTTACTCATTATTACGGCAAGAAAATCGGCAGTATTATTACCACGCTTTATTTCATTGCGTTTTTTGTCGTGGTATTAATTTATGCTGTGGCGATTACCAATTCCCTGACAGAGCAATTAGCGAAGCATATTCAGATAGATATTCGCATCCGGATGGCAGTTAGCTTCGGCGTAGTACTTATCCTGAATATGATTTTCTTAATGGGAAGACATGCCACTCTTCGCGTAATGGGCTTTTTAGTCTTTCCACTTATCGCTTACTTCTTGTTCCTTTCGCTCTACTTAACCGGAAGCTGGCAACCCTCGTTACTGACCGGGCAGATGTCTTTGGATAGTCACACGTTGCACCAGGTATGGATTTCTATTCCGGTGATGGTTTTTGCTTTTAGCCATACGCCCATTATTTCGACGTTTGCCATCGACAGACGGGAAAATTTTGGCGATCAGGCCATGGATAAATGCAAAAAGATCATGAAGGTCGCCTATCTGATTATCTGCCTGAGCGTGCTGTTCTTTGTCTTTAGCTGCCTGCTCTCCATTCCGCCGTCATACATTGAAGACGCGCGCAACGAAGGCGTTACCATCCTTTCCGCGCTCTCGATGATGCCCAATGCGCCGGCCTGGCTCTCTATTTCCGGTATTATCGTTGCCGTCGTGGCCATGTCGAAATCTTTCCTCGGCACCTATTTCGGCGTCATTGAGGGCGCAACCGAAATGGTAAGAACCACCCTACAGCAGGTTGGCGTGAAAAAAAGCCGGGCGTTCAATCGCGCGCTGTCTATCATGCTGGTTTCCGGGATTACGTTTATTATTTGCTGTATTAACCCGAATGCCATCTCTATGATTTATGCCATTAGCGGCCCGCTCATTGCGATGATTCTGTTTATTATGCCCACGTTGTCAACGTACCTGATACCGGCATTGAAACCCTACCGTTCAGTAGGCAATTTCATTACGTTGGTCGTCGGTTTACTTTGCGTATCGGTGATGTTTTTCGGCTAAAGTAAAAGATAGCCGGGATATAGCTCCCGGCTATTTAATATAAGAATCCAGCACCTTTAATATTACGTCCAGATCTTCTTCACGTCTGGCTTCATCACTCTGATGAACGATATGCTCGGTCAGATGCCCTTTAATCACCTCACGCATTAAGCCATTTACCGCGCCGCGAATCGCCGCGATCTGTTGTAACACGGCCGCGCATTCATGCGGTTCATCCAGCATTTTTTTTAGCGCTATCACCTGTCCCTGAATCTTGCTGGTTCTGGCTTTAAGCTTTTGTTTGTCCCGGATGGTATGTGACATTGCAACACCTCACTAACATTAACGAATACAAATTATAGCATTACGATGCTACTGGGGGGTAGTATTCCATACTGGGGGGGAGTAGAATGACGCCCCACATAAAACAACTAAGAATCATTCTCATGGGTGAATTTTCGACACTTCTTCAGCAAGGAAACGGCTGGTTCTTCATTCCCAGCGCCATTTTATTAGGTATTTTGCACGGGCTTGAACCAGGGCACTCCAAAACTATGATGGCGGCTTTTATCATTGCCATTAAAGGTACGGTTAAACAGGCTGTCATGCTCGGTCTGGCAGCAACGCTTTCTCATACCGCGATCGTCTGGTTAATCGCGCTGGGTGGGATGTATCTTAGCCGGGCATTCACCGCACAATCAGTGGAACCATGGCTGCAGTTAATTTCTGCGATTATTATTCTGAGCACCGCGTGCTGGATGTTCTGGCGGACATGGCGAGGCGAGCAGCAGTGGCTGGCGGGAAACCACGACCACGGCCATGACCATGACCATGACCATGACCATGACCATGACCATGACCATGACCATGACCATGACCATCATGGTCACATACATCCGGAAGGCGCAACGTCAAAAGCGTATCAGGATGCCCATGAACGCGCCCATGCTGCCGATATTCAACGCCGTTTTGATGGTCAAACAGTGACTAATGGACAGATCCTGCTGTTCGGACTGACCGGAGGGCTTATCCCCTGTCCGGCTGCGATCACCGTTTTACTGATTTGTATCCAGCTTAAAGCGTTTACGCTGGGCGCCACGATGGTGCTGAGCTTTAGTCTTGGCCTGGCATTAACGCTGGTGACGGTAGGCGTTGGCGCGGCGATAAGCGTTCAACAGGCAGCAAAGCGCTGGAGTGGTTTTTCGACGCTTGCCCGGCGGGCGCCCTATTTTTCGAGCATTCTGATTGGTCTGGTCGGCGTGTATATGGGAATTCATGGCTATACCGGGATCATGCAGTAAATATGTAACGCTTCTGCTCAGGCCGTATCATTCACTTCGGGTTTCATTCCAGAAGCGTTTTTACTTATCAAACGGTATGAAAGGCCATACATTCAGCGTCCCGCCTGAATTCTGTATTTTACTCCACTACACCACAGGCAAAACATACCCCACCGCCACCGGGTTTAGCCGGAGTGTCAGTGTTTCTGGATAGGATCGCCGGAGGCGGGTTACTACGGAGCGATAAACGGAGTTCGCTGCAATGATTTACAAAACCGGGTACCAAACAGCAGTTCCCGTAATCGGTTCCGCATTCCCAGCTTCACCAGTAACCGGTATTTGTCCTGCCAGATTTGCTTCTCCTGCGTATTCAGCCTTCCACACAACGCTGACAACCTTCCCCGTCCACGGTAAACTTCCTGAAGCAAGCGTAACTGGGCCAGGCTCACTCCGCATGCCAGTATCTCCCGGTGCATCAACTGGTCCATATAGTTCATCAACCGCTTCGGATTGTTAAATATCGGTGGCACTTCCAGAAAGCCCGTCACCGGAGCCGGAGATAACAAAAAGGCGTCCAGCCCTCCTGTCCTGCGCAGGCGTGCGCCCCCGGCCCACTGTTCATCCCGCCGCCACCGAATAAGTATCTCCGCCAATTCCTGCTCCAGCAGCGCCGGGATGCCGCCGTATACCTTCAGTACCACCCGGTCGCTGAAAAACAGCTCATCGCTGATAATCATAACCGGGTAGTCCGGCAGTATCTGTCTCAGGGAATAGAACAAAAAGAGATGTTCACGGGGACGCAGACACAGTATCAGTATGGCCTCCGGTTTCCGACGTAATTGCTGCAACAGAACAGGCAGCCTGTATGCGGTTTCACAGTTGCAGCCCGGCAGAAATCTCCGGACCAGGTGTGCCACGGCGATCGTCACCGGCCAGCAGTCACCGTAAACGATAATCTGCCGGGCCGGTATCCGGTTATGTTCCGTCATCCTCATCCTCCTTCTTTTTCAGGATCTTTCCCGCATTTCTGTTACTGCACAGCCGGTTCCACAGTTCATTTGCCATCGACCTGTCACCATTACCGACCCGGCGTTTTGATACCGGCGGCGGTCCGGCTTTTTCACGGCGCGTGGACGGGGTGGGACTGTCAAGAACCCGGATAACATAAATCTCATAGCGTCGTGCTTTATTGGGCAGGGTCTGGTGACGGCAGATGCTGACCACCCGCGATGTTTTGCTTCGCAGATAGGCAATCAGGTAGCTGGCCCGTCTGGCCGTGATGTGAAACGCCTCTGCTATCTGGTTACGCTGAACCCAGTTCTGCTGCAACAGGCACCAGTGTGCCACGATGATATACAGGGGCTCGCCGGCATACTGGCGGACACTTACCGGAATAAAACAGGCATCATGGTTGGTCTGTCCGGGATAATGAATATCGTTACCTGAAAAAACTATCTTCCCTTTTGATTTATCAGAAGACATGCAAACTCTCCGTTTTTTTAGTGAAAAAGACCGAGAAGAAAAAAATAATCATAAAGATAAATTTATAGCTATTTTTTAATTAACTATCAGGAAATGGTATTTAATCCTGCTAATTGTAAGTAACAATCACTGTCATTGCGGCTGAAAAAGCACCTGTTTTAATTACCGCACCGGGTATAGCTTCGACCTTTGCTTTATACTGTTTTATAATTCTGCCACCGGCACCGTTATCAAGATGGATAGATCCCATATCTGTTTTCACATTAAATTTAACTGGTGTGTTATTATCTACATCCATTACCGACAGTCTGAAACCATTGTTTTCTTGTTTATTATTCTTAAGAATCACGGTGCTGTCAGCATCTGCCAGTGTCAGACCGTTGGTCCTGAACTCTATAGCCAGTGGGGCGACGAACGGGATCTGCGTTCCGACATTCTGTTGTGCTGTAACGGTGAAAGGTACTTCCCTGGGCACCATGGTTTCCTTATATTCCGTATAAAAATGCCCCATTTTGATAGTATTAGAAGGAGAGATAATAACCGTGCCTGAGTTGTCAGGAATAAACCTGAGATTAAACGCAGAAACAGTTAAAGGTCTGAATGAAACAGATGGGGGGCTTACACCATTTGGGTCATAGGGTAATATGTTAATCGTGCTTGATGGTATAGTTATGTTCAAAAAGTTATTCTTAAACGCCTGATACACAAATATACGAAACGTCAGCGTTCCGCTCCGGTTATATGTTTTCTCCGGGTCCATATATTGCCCGAATACTTTTGAGCTGCTCCAGCCAGAAAATCCTGCCTGTATCTCTTTCCATGTAAATGTTACGGAAGCCGACGTCCCTTCCTGAACAGTGATATCCATGCCGAGACCGCTTTTTCTTAGTGCAGTTACTACCTCCCCCATATTGTAAAGATTAAGAGTTGTGTAGTAAGAGGGTCCGTAACTTTTCCATTTTGTATAACAGGTATAACTAATGGGAACGGTAACGCTCTGCAGCTCCTGACCAGTGAAGAATGTTCCACCCTTCAGATTAATATTCTGAATGCCGACATGTCCATTCGCGTCACAATATGACCATTCGATATTTGCACTCGCAGAATCACAGACAGCAAAGAAAAGAAACACACCTGACAGTATCAGTGATTTCATATTGAATAATCGTCCTGTCATGATGTCGCCCCTGCGTCCTTAAACGCGCAGTTCAGGGCATCGCAGGCGTAGCGATTCATCTGCAGTCCACCGTAATCATCAATATACCCTACCCACAGCGTCCGGGTTTCTGCCGGCAGAACAGCCTTTAAAGGCAGGCTCCCCAGGGGCGGCACCATCACGCCCTCGCTGAAACCGCTGAGCCTGTGGCTACGGTCTGCTCCCAGCCACGCCACAGTGATGTAGTACGGCGTCGGGTTTCTGAGGGTCAGGTGTCCCGCATTCCGCTCAGCAGTCAGCTTTCTTTCCGGCTGGTCATTGCTGCTTCTGATAATGGCTTTCGGACGGTAAAACAGTTTCAGCTGGCTCTGCATGGCCAGCTGCAGGACGTTGTCGTCTTCCGGCTTCGGGGGAACGCCCCGCACGTTAAACCAGAACAGCGTTTCCCTGTCCTGAGGGAGCTTATCTGTCAGCCCACGAACCTGGGTGATACGGACCTGGGATTTCTGTCCGGCATCAATACGCTGCAGCGGCGGCAGCGCCATCAGCGCATCGGTTCTCACCCCGTCAGCGTCCGTCACCCAAGACTGCGCCAGAAACGGCGTGGTTTTGTCATCGTTATTCAGCGTGATGGCCACCGTTTTCTGCGGCGCATCCATGATAATACGGGTCCGGTCGACATTGACGGCCGCCGGGCTGCACTGGCTCCATGCTGCCGCCAGCGCGAGTAAAATCACACGGCTTCTTCTGCTGTTTTTCACCTGTTTTCTCCGTTAGTCCTGCTCTGTGACAGGGATATTTTTATCTGCAGGGCAGTAACAGCGGCCCCCGGCTGAGTGTCACCGTTTCCGGCAGGGTGAGTCTGCACTGCACCCGGCCATCCCAGGACACATTCAGGGTCCGGCGGTCTTCCCCGCTGAGACCTGTCAGGTAGGCCAGACCGCCATCTCCGACCATCCCCGCGGTTCTGCCGCTTTTCCCGGACACTACCATGGCGCCAAACGGCGGACTGGCACCATCAGCCAGTCGGATATGACCGAGCACCTGCTCCCCCTGGCTGGCGTCAATCTTCCGGTAGCCCACCGCGCCCTCCGTCAGCACCTGGCTGATGACGGAGCTGCTGACGTCCACGCCCTCCGGCAGGGCGGCCACATCAACCGAAATATCGCTGCGCCGATAGCTGCTGCCGGCGCTCACCACGCCCACCCCGAAGCGGTTGGTCACCCCGCTGTTGCCGTTCACCGGTACACCGGCCACGTCTCCAGTATCTATCATCATGCGAGGCTCATTCCCGGCCATCGACTGGCTGAAGGCGGCGCCGTGGGCGGTGGCGGTCACCGAGCCGTACCAGCTCAGGCCCAGGCTGCGGTACTGTCCGGGCTGCAGGGTGGCGTCCGCTGCCGCCTGGCCCCACGGCAGACGGCTCTGCACGCTGCCGCTGAAGCTGCTGTTACTGCCGGTGTCATAGCGGTTATGACCGGCGCTGATGTTCCATGTGGTGTCCGGGTTATGGAAATCGCTGTAATTCACGGTCTGCTGCAGGCCGCCCCGGTTATCCTTCTGCACGCTGTAGCTCACCTGGCGGCTGTCGCCCCACGGGATACTGATGGTGGCGTAGACCTGGTTCTGGCTCCCCCCGCCGGTGTACTGGTTACGGGCAAACGACACCGAGGCCGAGAGCCCCTGAAGGTCGCCGAGACTGAACACTTTGTTGAAGCTGAGCATGTAGTTATTGTTGGACTGCGCATTCCAGTAATTGAGCCGGCTTACCGAGAGGGCCGCGCTCATGTTGAGTACCGGAACGGACTGGCTGTAAGTCACGGTGTAGCTCTGTTTTTCATGCCATGCATCGCCGCCGTCAGTGGCCCGACGCTGCAGGTACTCCGGCATGGACAGAAAATGGCGGTCCGAGAAGCGGTATCCGACGAACGCCAGGGTACTGCCGGTTTTATCAAACGTTTTGGCATAGTTGATACGGTAGCTGTAACCGGACTGCTTCTGCCCATGCGGCAACCGCGCATCTGAGCGGGTGACGTCCGCAGACAGAGCGCCCAACAGCCCCATATTCTGGCCGATCCCGAGCGCCGCGGACTGGTAGTCGCCGGTGGAGGCAATGAGGCCGCCATACAGCGACGTGTTGTTAAATGCTCCCCAGGTGGCCTCCCCGAGCAGAAAGTCAGGGCTGACCGTGCTGTTGTTATGCGTCCCGCCGTACAGCGGACGTCCGGCGGCCACCTTATAGCGAACCTGTCCCTGGCGTGCCATAAAGGGGACGCTGGCCGTGTTGACCTGCCATGTCCGGACGCTACCGTTGCTTTCCCGGACGCTGACATCCAGGTTGCCGCTGATATTCTGGCTCAGGTCGGGAAGCTCAAAAGGCCCCGGCGACACCCGGGTCTGGTACAGAATGCGACCATTCTGGCTGACGGTAACCTGTGCATTACTGTTCGCAATGCCGCTGATTTTCGGGGCATACCCCTGAAGAGAGGGCGGCAGCATGCGCTCATCGCTGGCCAAAGTGAGCCCGGCAAAGCGGAAGGAGTCGAAAATAGCGGAGCTGAGGTACGTCTGTCCGAGCGTCAGTTTTGAGCGCAGTGCTGGCAGGGCACGGAACAGATACGTCTGCGGCAGATAAAAATCGGACTGTGATGCGCCCCGCCCACTGTCAAAACGGCTGTACTGGTAATCGCTCCGCAACCGCCAGGCGCCGAGATTAAACCCGGCGGTGCCGTAGAGGCTGTAGCTGGTAGAGGTCTCCCCCTGCTGCGGCATATAGCGATTGGCCATCAGGCTGTAATCGAGCAGGCCGGCGGTGACGCCGTCGCTCCAGCGTGAAGGGGGCACCCAGTCCGGGTCCTGATAACGCATCCAGGCCTGGGGGATAATGAAGGTCAGACGCTGATTTTCAGCGCTGTACCGTACCTGACTGTCAGCGGAGCGCAGCTCAAGGCATTGCCCGTTCGGGATACCGGTAACGGGTTTCAGGCCATGAATAATCTTATCCTTAAGACCCAGCATGGCCACCATGTCTGTTGTCACACAGATGACGGCCGCGTCGCGTCCGGCCACCGGTACAACTCTGACCGGATACTGTTCCCGTACCGGCTGGTCATTGAGCCAGATATCGAGAATATAGTTACCGGGCGCCACATACCCCTCGCGACTGAAGGCCGTGAGGTCCACGTTAGACAGGTTCCCGCTGTCCAGCAGGCTGGCATTGAACTCCGTGGCCTGCGACTTCAGGACGGAAAATGTCAGGGTAATCAGAATGGCAAGCCGGGTAATTTTCATGGCATGGCGCTTTCGTGTTGTCGTCCGTGTAACAGACAGCCCGCAGGCACAGTCAGATATAAAAGCCGTCCGATACCCTCCGTGGACGGCTTCTCCCTGTCGTTATTTACCGCGTAAAATCACAAGTATTTCAGGGTGTAGGTGACGGAGGCGTTAACATCGCCAGGAGTTGCGGCATCTGTCAGGGCTATCAGGCGGGCAAAGAAGTTGAGTTCGTTATTCCCGGCCTGCAGTTGCTGGGCGTCGCCATCCGGCATCGGGGTATTGGGTGTAATCAGTGAGGTGTTGTCACTTTTCAGAAGCTGCACACCAACATGCTGGGCACTGCCGGTGCTGACGTAAGCTTTACCTGAGGTATCAGCTGTGCCACTGAAAGAGACGGTTACTTTAGACATTTTCCCTGCGGAGCCGGCTATTGTAGTTTCATTCGGATCGAAGGCGCAGTTCTGCAGATGAATGGTGAACGGTTTTGAGTCCGTGGTTGCATTGGCGGTATTCAGTTTACGGTAAGAAATCTGTCCAAACGGAACGGTGATTGCATCGTCGCCCGGTGCGATATCACAGGGTGAGTTGGTGATGGTACCAGTGAAGGTAATTTTACCTGAGCCGAACGGGCCTGCTGTGGGTGTAGTATCGGCGGCAAATACAGAAGCACCATACATCATACCGGCAGCCGCCATGGCAAGTATTATTTTATTACGCATAGATAATATGTCCTTTGGGTGAATGAGAATTATTTTGCAAAGGCTGAAAACAAATCTGAGGGTATTAATGAAAGCGTTCAGAAAAGATTCGTATGAATAATAAACGCCTGGTGTTAAACGAAGCACCTGAACTTTCCATCGAAAAATATTGATTTCAGCTAATGCCTAATCAGTTGTAAGAAAATTCTTATTCAAATTAAAACAATAAAAATAGATCGATACGATCGATGATTATGATCGTAATTTAAGAATAATCATCAAAGAAATACTTTTTAATGTAATTATAAGCGGATGAATACCTAACAGACAGATATTCGCAGCGGACATGAAATATTTTGTAATATGTTATCGGGAATGTATGTTTTGCTTTTCCATCACACTGGATATTTACAAAACATAATACTAACCATATATAACAATAAAACTACTGGTAGCATAAAAAACTAGATATAACGCAAGTAAAAGGCATTTAATTCCAAAACATTAACTTAATAAATCATTATGAACCATCATAAGCGGAAGGGATAAAAAATAATAAATGAAATGATATTCTTCTGTATTTGTGATGAGCATCACAATAGATATGAATGCAGGTACCCTGACATTACTGAACTTCACGGATGAAATTTAAAAACAATGCCGACAGCAAAGAACAAACTGGTAATAGCTGTCAGACATAATGCTGCCTGCTGTAATATATACAGCAGGCTGGGGGATATTAATGCGCGGAATCGTGCTGCACGGGGGCCGTGGGTAATTCCTGAACTGACTGAGAATCCACAATTATGCCATCCTGAGCTGATTTCAGTATCAGACCTGCCTGATAGTATTTTCCTTCGTTCATCAAGGAAAGCGCTGTGGTCACATCCTTACGGGTTTGCTGAAGAGGAATGAGTTCCTGATTTTCAATCATACTGACGCCTGCTAGTTTCAGGGCCTCTATAGTCCCTTTTTTATCTCCTTCTTTCATTTTCTGGTTTGCTTTATTAATAGCATCATTTTTCTGCCCCGCAGGGAGATAATCTTCGGCTACCGTAATCGATGAATTTATCCGAATATAGCGGTCTCCTTCAACTGGGGCTTTTTTATCTGATTTGACATACAGGTTCCAGTCAGTGCTGTCATCGTTCAGGAGTTTTTCTGCTTGCGCAGCCAGTTGTTCCGCCTTTTGGGTTCGACCATTAAACAACTCGAATCGCGACATTCCGATATCACGCATGGCCTGCCAGGCCTGTCCGGATATCTTGTCATTATTCAGAGTAACATTATCAGTCATGTTTGTTGCGGCCATAACATTTCCTGAAAACAGGATAACCATCAGCGCAACGCCTGGCATAATATGGCTTTTCATAATCCATCATCTCCACAAAGTAACATTTTTTATCGAATTATCCTATTCAGAACCGGTAACCCACGCCAAGATTAAAGCCGTTGCTATTAAGGCTTCCGCTGTTATGGGTAGCATCAAAATCCGCACCCTCATAACCCAGATTTATAGCGACATTACTGACCGGGGTATAAGCCACGCCTGCAGAATAACCATATCCGACCTTACTGTCAGACTCATTTATTCCGTGATCACGCTGATGCAATAATACGGGGCCCACTTGACTATACAGGCTTAACTGGTTATTTATTTTCCATGAAGGGCCTGCAAGCAGGGAGTAATAACGGGTTGTTACACGACCATTACTGCTTTCATCGGAATAGCGCTGGCTTCCATTTAGCCAGGCAAATGAGGTTGTCAGCCCCCAGTCCGGTGACATTTCATAGTTGTTTGCCAGCCGAACCCCACGCAACGTCCCGGCGTGATTAGTATGGGACTGGGCGTATCCAAGCGAAAATGTACTGGCATTATCGTCTGCCCATACCGGACTGGCTGCAGCAGACAGCAGAACAATACCGGCACTTCCGGCTAATAGCATTTTGTTCATCTTCTTCTCTCCGGTTATTTTTACCTGATGCCTTACTGGCATGTATTAAGTTAAAATCTTTCCGTGATAACAAACTATAAATAAATCTTTTAAATTATGAGCGCTGTTACGCCAGCAAATATCTTTGTCTGCGGCTGTCGGGAGGCTATTCACGAAAATATATCCAGGCCAGAAACAGTATTTAATAATAAATAAACTGAAAAATAAAAACTGACAAAAATAGAAGTTCACTGATATATACCCAAAATAATTTGAGTTGCTTAAAGGTGGCAAGGGAGTGAGTCCCCAGGAGCATAGATAACTCTGTGACTGGGGTGAGCGACAAATCTGCCGGGAGCAGATTTGAACGTCGCGTGCGACGGCCCGTCAGGGCGAGGCCCATGATGGGCCGAGTAATCCGTAGTCAACACATAAGCCACTTGAAGTATGAAGGGTATATAACGGGAAAGAAGTCATATCGGCCTGGTAAACCAACGTCTGTGACTTAGTTGCAGGAAACGGCTATGGAGAGGGGATGCGGCAGTTATCGGGCAGTAACGGCATTGTTCAGTGAGTATCCAGGAAACAAAAAAAGAAGGGAGCGGTACTCCCTTCGTAAACATGTCAGAATACGACATTTTGGTACTCTTTTATTTATTATCTGGCCGTAAAAGTTATGCTGTTGGCAGGTATCTCCAGTCAACATAAAAAAATACCACCAGCTAAAAATGTGATGCAAACCACCATTAAGCAGGTAACCAAACTGACTGTGCCACTAAATCCGGAAAAGAGTTTGAATCCGGGGATAACATCTGATGCAGAAATTAGCACCAGTCTTCGATTCGGATACCCGGAATGCGTTCAAACTCGCGGAGATTGTTTGTGACGACGACCAGTCCGCGGCTACGGACATGGCCAGCAATCATCTGGTCATAAGGCCCGACAGGTGTTCCCTTGCGGGCCAGTTCGGCACGGATTTGACCGGTATGTATCGCCAGCCTGAAGGGGCATGTTGGCTTTGACGATCAGGCAAAAAACAACTGCGAATAAAGTCGTATGATGATCTTCACATTTATCATCATCAGCGTTCATATTACTCAACCTGTAATCAACCTCTGGCGTTTTTCTGTATCCATCACAACCATTTCCGGTAAAGGTAAAAAAGGGATTTGAACCTTTCCGGAGATGATAATGAAGGTAAATGCATGGACAATTTTGCTTATGTCGGCGCATCTGACGGCCTGTACCGTCCCTGGCACAGAAAAATATCAGACCAGCATGGACAGCGTTACGGCAGAAAAAGTAAGCCGGATTATCCAGTCGGATGTCATTCCTTATAAAGGCGAAAACCATGGAGAAGTTATCAGCCGCGTATCGTCTGCTTTTCTCGGAACACCTTATCAGGCAAATACGCTCATCGGTGGGCCCGGCACACCCGAAGTCCTTGTAGCGAATTTCAACGGCGTGGACTGCTTTACCCTGGCTGATTACGTTGAGGCCCTGGCCCGCAGCGATAATCAGAAATCGTTTCTGCATAATCTTGCCAGGACTCGCTACGCCGCGGGCAAAGTTGCTTATCTCAGCCGCCGGCACTTCTTCTCTGACTGGTTCGCCGCAGCACCGCGTAATGCACGGGATGTAACGCCGGATATCAGCCCTGATTATGTCGTTGTTGACAAGCAGCTTAACCATAAACCTGATGGCGGCGAGTACATTCCTGGTCTGGGCATCCATCCTCGTAAAATAAATTACATTCCCGGAAGAGCCATCAACCAGCAGGTCATGAACCACCTAAAAAACGGGGATTATATCGGTGTCTACTCCCCGCTTGACGGGCTGGACGTTTCACATGTGGGTATCGTAGTTCGTCATGATGAACAGGTGTGGTTCAGGAACGCCTCCTCATTGGCCGCAAACAGAAAAGTGGTGGATACACCGTTTATGGAATACATGCATTCCAGACCGGGCATCGTTGTGCTGCGGGCTGAATGATAAAGTCATTACCGGAGTCGCCAGCGGATAATAGCCGTCCGACATAGGCATTGAAACCCTGTGTACTGTGGGGCAGTACAGAAAAAATGGCTGTAAATTTGTGGATTTAGTAGATATTTGTCTGGAGCGGGCGAAGGGAATCGAACCCTCGTATAGAGCTTGGGAAGCTCTCGTTCTACCATTGAACTACGCCCGCTTTGAGATGCGTAAGGCATTATAAACCTTACGCTCTGGTTGGCAAGAGACTTACTGGCTGACTGGCGATTAATTCACCGTCAGCACTTCGGTTTACTCCCCTGCGGCGGCAGATAACGCAGCGGATCGATGGCCGTCGCCCGATAGCGAATCTGGAAGTGTAGTCTTACAGATGCGGCATCCGTGCTGCCCATCGTAGCGATTTTTTGCCCCGCTTTAACGCTTTGCCCATTATTAACCAGCATGGTGTCATTATGAGCGTAAGCCGTAATGTAATCTTCATTGTGCTTAATCATGATGAGATTGCCGTAACCGCGCAGCTGGTTCCCGACATAGACAACTTTACCCGCTCCCGCCGCATAAACAGGCGTTCCGCGCGCGCCCGCAATATCGATCCCCTTATTTCCGCCCTCCGCGGTGGAATAAGGTAAAATCACTTTACCGTTAGCAGGCCATACCCAACAACGCTGCCCCACCGGCGGCCAGGAGGATTTTGGCACCGAAGATGACGGTCTGACCGCAGCAGTTTTTGTTGCTGTTTTATTGCTGGTTTTGCGTGTTGAACTGCTACTCTTTGCGCTGCCGCGCACTTTAATTCGCTGCCCCACCTCAATAGTATAAGGCGGAGAAATGCCATTCAGTCGGGCCAGTTCTTTCACGCTGGTTCCCGTAGCGCGCGATATACGATACAACGTATCGCCGCGCTTAACGGTATAGACGGAGCCGGAATACGTTCCTGAGCCGGAATTACTGGAACACCCCGCCAGCAGCAGCCCTGTGCATAACAGCACCGCAATACCCAGGCTATTTTTGTTCAGGCGTCCTGCGCTCAAAACCATTCCTCACTCTATTGACAGACGCCTTATGATAGCAGCCAAATGCCGTATGCCCAATCCATTGACGCCGGAAAGGGTCCGTGTGGATGATGATGCCGCGAATATCCGATATGCCAGCATAGTATCGAATCACGGCACAATGGTGCTCGTCTGCGTTCTGTCAGGGCCTGTTTTGGTAATGCCTTTCTTTCTGTTATGCGCTACGCTGATCGTCTGAGTATATGGCCTGGCCATGCTGCCGGGTCATTTTAATTTTCAGGAGCTTTCATGACTGAGGAACATGTCGTTTTATTGGATGAGCAGGATAAGCCTTCCGGCACACTGGAAAAGTATGCGGCTCATACGCTTAATACGCCTTTGCATCTGGCTTTCTCCTGCTGGCTATTTAACGAAGATGGTCAGTTGCTGGTAACACGACGGTCGCTGAGCAAAAAAGCCTGGCCAGGCGTGTGGACGAATTCGGTTTGCGGTCATCCGCAACAAGGCGAAACCACCGAAGAGGCGATCATCCGCCGTTGTCGGTTCGAACTCGGCGTGGAAATTACCGATCTCACCCCCGTCTATCCGCACTTCAGCTATCGGGCGACAGATCCAAACGGTATTGTGGAAAATGAAGTCTGTCCGGTATTTGCCGCGCGGACAACCAGTATGTTACAGGTTAACAGCGAAGAGGTGATGGACTATCAGTGGAGCGAATTTAAAAGCGTATGGAAAAGCCTTCTCGCTACGCCGTGGGCATTTAGCCCGTGGATGGTCATGCAAGCGTCAGACGAACAAGCGCGTGAACGACTGTTCAATTACTGCCAGCGTTAAAGATTGCCTGATGGCGCTACGCCTGAACAAAGAGATGCCGGATGGCGGCTAATGCCCCATCCGGCAATTTACATCTTATTTCACCGGACGCATCGCCGGGAACAGAATAACGTCGCGAATCGTGTGGCTGTTAGTAAACAGCATCACCATACGGTCGATACCAATTCCCAGACCCGCTGTCGGCGGTAAACCGTGTTCCAGCGCCGTCACGTAGTCTTCGTCGTAGAACATGGCTTCGTCGTCGCCCGCCGCTTTTGCATTAACCTGATCCAGGAAACGCTGCGCCTGATCTTCCGCATCGTTCAACTCGCTAAAGCCATTGCCGATTTCACGACCGCCGATAAAGAACTCGAAGCGGTCAGTGATTTCCGGGTTCACATCATTACGACGCGCCAGCGGAGACACTTCAGCAGGATATTCGGTGATGAAGGTCGGCTGAATCAGATGCGCTTCAGCGACTTCGTCAAAGATCTCGGTGACGATACGGCCCAGACCCCAGCTCTTCTCGACGTGAATGCCGATGCTTTCAGCAATCGCCTTCGCGGAGTCGAAGTTGTCCAGATCAGCCATATCCGTTTCCGGACGATATTTCTTGATCGCTTCACGCATGGTCAGTTTTTCGAACGGCTTACCGAAGTCAAACACTTCATCACCGTACGGAACCTGGGTGGTGCCCAGAACATCCTGCGCCAGCGTACGGAACAGAGACTCCGTCAGTTCGATCAGGTCTTTGTAGTCCGCATACGCCATATAGAGTTCCATCATGGTGAACTCAGGATTATGGCGCACGGAGATGCCTTCGTTACGGAAGTTACGGTTAATTTCGAATACGCGTTCGAAGCCGCCAACCACCAGACGCTTGAGGTACAGTTCCGGCGCAATACGCAGGTACATGTCCAGATCCAGCGCGTTGTGATGGGTGATAAACGGACGGGCAGACGCGCCGCCTGGGATCACCTGCATCATCGGGGTTTCGACTTCCATAAAGCCGCGAGCAACCATAAACTGGCGAATACCGGCCAGGATCTTCGAACGGGTTTTGAAGGTGTTACGGGATTCATCGTTAGAGATGAGATCCAGATAACGCTGGCGATAGCGCGCTTCCTGGTCCTGCAGGCCGTGGAATTTATCCGGCAACGGACGCAGCGCTTTCGTCAGCAGGCGCAGTTCGGTACAGTGGATAGACAGCTCGCCGGTTTTGGTTTTGAACAGCTTACCTTTCGCGCCGAGGATATCGCCAAGATCCCACTTCTTGAACTGCTCGTTGTAAACGCCTTCCGGCAGATCATCGCGCGCCACATACAGCTGAATGCGGCCGCCTACGTCTTGCAGGGTAACAAAAGAGGCTTTACCCATAATACGGCGAGTCATCATACGGCCCGCGACGGACACTTCAATATTCAGCGCTTCCAGTTCTTCAGCTTCTTTCGCGTCAAACTCTGCGTGCAGTTGGTCTGAGGTACGGTCACGACGGAAATCGTTCGGGAACGGGATACCCTGCTCACGCAGTGCAGCCAGCTTCTCGCGACGTGCCTTCATTTCATTGTTAAGATCGACTACCTCGTCAGCGCCCTGTGCGTTTTGTTCAGACATGTTGATTCCTCATAGCCCTGCTTTCAAACTTGCTTCGATAAATTGATCCAGACTACCGTCCAGTACCGCCTGTGTATTGCGGGTTTCCACCCCAGTACGCAGGTCTTTAATGCGGGAATCGTCCAGGACATAGGAACGAATCTGGCTTCCCCAGCCGATATCGGACTTAGTGTCTTCCATCGCCTGTTTTTCAGCGTTCTTTTTCTGCATCTCCAGTTCATAAAGCTTCGCTTTCATCTGCTTCATGGCCTGGTCTTTGTTTTTGTGCTGCGAACGGTCGTTCTGGCACTGCGTCACGATCCCGGTGGGAATATGGGTGATACGCACTGCGGATTCCGTACGGTTAACGTGCTGACCGCCTGCGCCAGACGCACGATAGACGTCGATACGCAGATCCGCCGGGTTAATGTCGATATCGATATCGTCGTCCACTTCCGGGTACACAAACGCGGAGCTAAACGAGGTATGACGGCGACCGCCGGAGTCGAACGGGCTTTTACGCACCAGACGATGTACGCCGGTTTCAGTGCGCAGCCAGCCATAGGCATATTCGCCGGAGATTTTGATAGTCGCGGACTTAATGCCAGCGACTTCCCCTTCCGACTCTTCAATGACTTCCGTCTTGAAGCCGCGCGCTTCCGCCCAACGCAGATACATACGCAGCAACATGCTGGCCCAGTCCTGCGCTTCAGTACCACCAGAACCGGCCTGAATATCGAGATAGCAATCGGCGCTATCGTACTCGCCGGAGAACATCCGACGGAATTCCAACTGCGCCAGCTTCTCTTCCAGCGTATTCAGTTCCGCGACGGCTTCGTTAAACGTCTCTTCGTCGTCAGCTTCTACCGCCAGTTCCAGCAGCCCGGAAACGTCGTCCAGCCCCTGAGTCATTTGATCAAGCGTATCGACGATCGCTTCGAGCGATGAACGCTCTTTTCCCAGCGCCTGCGCGCGCTCAGGTTCGTTCCAGACATCCGGCTGTTCCAGCTCGGCGTTTACTTCTTCCAGACGCTCTTTCTTAGCATCGTAGTCAAAGATACCCCCTAAGAACGTTGGTGCGTTCCGTGAGGTCCTGAATGCGGTTATTCACCGGGTTAATTTCAAACATGGTCTGATTTCTTTTATTTGACTTGTCAAAATGCGGTTATAAGGGCGAAATATTAGCGGATTTCGCCCCTTAATTACAGCGAAAGTGTTGTTAAATCGCCCCGATCATAGCGGCCAAATATCATCGATAATAATCTGTAAACTACGGTTGCCGCGAAACTCGTTAATGTCCAGTTTATAAGCCAGTTCTACCTCCCGCACGCCATTATCCGGCCAACAGGTCGTATCAATATTAAATGCGATGCCATCCAACAGCGGGCCGCCGCCGACAGGCTCCACCATCACCTTGAGGTGGCGCTCGCCCACCAGACGCTGTTGTAGCAGACGGAAACGACCATCGAATAACGGTTCCGGGAACATTTGCCCCCACGGTCCGGCATCCCGCAACAGTTGCGCCACTTCCATAGTCATCTCCGCCGCGCTTAATGGACCATCGGAGATCACCTCGCCTTGCAACAGGGCAGGATCGAGCCATTCCGTCACCAGCTCGCCAAAACGTTGCTGAAACTGCTCGAATTTATGCTCTTCCAGCGACAATCCCGCCGCCATCGCATGACCGCCGAACTTGATCATCAGATCAGGGTAAAGCGTATCCAGCCTTTCCAGCGCATCGCGCATATGCAGCCCCTGAATCGATCGGCCTGAGCCTTTTAGCGTGCCGTCGCCCGCAGGCGCAAAGGCGATCACCGGGCGGTGAAAACGCTCTTTAATGCGCGACGCCAGAATTCCGACCACGCCCTGATGCCATTCAGGATGATACATCGCCAGACCGCCCGGTAGCGTTTCACTACTGCGCTCAAGCTTTTCGCACAAGATAAGCGCTTCCGCCTGCATCCCCTGCTCTATTTCTTTGCGCGTCTGGTTAAGCGCATCCAGCTCGCTGGCCAGAACACGCGCTTCGCCGAGGTTATCGCATAACAGTAACGCCACGCCAACGGACATATCATCCAGCCTGCCGGCGGCATTCAGGCGAGGCCCCAACGCGAAGCCTAAATCACTGGCGGCAAGCTGCTGCGGATCGCGATTCGATATCTCCAGCAACGCTTTAATTCCCGGGCGGCATTTCCCGGCACGAATACGACTTAGCCCTTGCCAGGTCAGAATACGGTTGTTAGCGTCCAGCGGCACAACGTCTGCTACCGTTCCCAACGCCACTAAATCCAGCAGCTCCGCCAGATTCGGCGGCGCGATGTTGCGCTCGTCGAACCATCCTTTGTCGCGCAAAAATGTTCGCAACGCCAGCATCAGGTAAAACGCCACGCCGACGCCCGCCAGCGACTTAGACGGGAATTCGCAGTCGCGCAGATTGGGATTAATAATCGCTTCGGCATCCGGCAACGTGTCGCCAGGCAGGTGGTGATCGGTCACGATCACCGGAATCCCCAACGTCTTTGCATGCGCTACGCCGGCGTGGGATGAGATGCCGTTATCTACGGTGACGATAAGCTGCGCGCCGCGCGCCTTCGCCTGATCGACCACTTCCGGGCTTAAACCGTAGCCGTCTTCAAAGCGATTAGGCACCAGATAACTGATGTTGTCACATCCCAACGCACGCATTCCCAATACGCTTAGCGCAGTACTGGTCGCGCCGTCGGCGTCAAAATCGCCAACAACAATAATGCGGATACCTTCGCGAAAGGCGTTGTAGAGGATCTCCACCGCGTTATCTATGCCGCTAAGCTGTTGCCAGGGCAGCATTCCTTTCACGCTGCGCTCCAGTTCGCGGGCGCTACGAACGCCCCGGCTGGCATATAAACGTCGTAGTAATGGAGGAAGATCGGCGGGGAGTTCCGCCGTCTCATCAGCCTCGCGCCGACGAAGTTGTCTCTGTTGTTTCACGCGTATTATTTACCACTGGTCTGTTTTTGATGCTCATCAAGAAACGCTTTCATCTCTTTCGGTCCCTGATAGCCAGGCACCACATAGCCGTTACTCAATACAATGGCTGGCGTACCGCTAACGCCCAACTGCACGCCCAACGCATAATGATCAGCAATGTTCACGTCACAGCTTGCCGGTTTCACGCCCTTACCTGCCATGGCGTCATCAAACGCTTTGTTTTTGTCTTTGGCGCACCAGATAGATTTCATATCCTGCTCCGCCTGGCTTTCCAGCCCCTGGCGCGGGAAGGCCAGATAACGTACCGTGATCCCCAGCGCGTTATAATCTTTCATCTCTTCATGTAGCTTATGACAATAGCCGCAGGTGATATCGGTAAAAACAGTAATGACATGTTTCTCATCCGGCGCTTTATAGACGATCATCTCTTTTTCCAGCGCATTTAGCTGGCTCATCAGCAGTTTGTTCGTCACGTTTACCGGATGCGCGCCGCTCACGTCATACATCGGCCCTTGAATAATATGTTTGCCGTCGTCAGTAACGTACAGTACGCCGCTGTGAGTGAGGACGGTTTTCATCCCAGCCACTGGCGAGGCCTGAATTTCCGTACTCTGAACGCCCAGCTTAGCCAGCGACTGACGGATAGCCGCATCATCCGCATGGGCCACGCCTGAAAACGCCGCCGCCAGTAAAGTGAACATCATAAAACGCTTTTTCATAAACTATCCTTTCCTGTCAGCACTCATGCCCGCGGATGGTGCTGTTGATGAAGTTGACGCAAACGCTCCGTTGCGACATGCGTATAAATTTGTGTCGTCGAAAGATCGCTATGCCCAAGTAGCATTTGTACAACGCGCAAGTCGGCACCGTGATTCAGCAAATGCGTGGCGAAAGCGTGACGTAAAACATGCGGCGATAGTTTTTCGCTATCGATTCCAGCCAGTACCGCATAATGTTTAATACGGTGCCAGAAGGTCTGCCGCGTCATCTGCTGCGCACGCTGGCTGGGGAACAATACGTCAATCGATACGCCATTAAGTAACCAGGGACGCCCATGCTCCAGATACGTTTCCAGCCAATATACCGCCTCTTCGCCTAACGGCACCAACCGCTCTTTATTGCCTTTACCGATAACCCGCACCACGCCCTGCCGCAGACTGATATCGCTCATTGTCAGCCCCACCAGTTCCGACACGCGCAAACCGGTGGCATACAGCACTTCCAACATAGCTTTATCGCGCAACTCCAAAGGTTGATCAATAAGCGGCGCCTGCAAGAGCCGCTCAACCTGCGCCTCGCTAAGATCTTTCGGTAAACGCTGCGGAAGCTTAGGCGAGGCCAACTGCGCGCTCGGATCATCCTCACGATACTTTTCACGGTACAGATGCTGGAAGAAGCGCCGCATAGCGCTTAACAGGCGTGCGGAACTGGTCGCTTTGTATCCGCCCTCCACCCGTTCAGCCAGCAGCGTTTGTAAATCATCAGCCTGCGCCGTCGCAAGCGTTTTTCCGCGATGATGCAACCACGCAACGACCATCGATAAATCGCGACGATACGCGCTTAATGTATTTTCCGCCAGATTTCGTTCCAGCCACAGGGCATCCAGAAACTGCTCAATACGCGCTAAATCCTGTTCCATTCGCGCTCCCTACTTCACGCTGACTTTGGGTGCATTATGCCTCATTGTGCCGTGAATGCAGTGATTCTGTTACACTACCCGCAACGCTATAGCAGAATCGAGATGTAACGTAATGAACATGGGTCTTTTTTACGGTTCCAGCACGTGCTACACCGAGATGGCCGCAGAGAAAATTCGCGATATCCTCGGCCCGGAGCTGGTGACATTACATAACCTCAAGGATGACGCCCCCGCCTTAATGGAGCAGTACGACGTGCTCATTTTAGGCATCCCCACCTGGGATTTTGGCGAAATTCAGGAGGACTGGGAAGCCGTCTGGGAGCAACTGGACGATCTCAATCTGGAAGGCAAAATCGTTGCGCTTTACGGTATGGGCGACCAACTCGGCTACGGTGAGTGGTTCCTGGATGCGCTGGGTATGTTGCATGACAAACTTGCCCTCAAAGGCGTTAAATTTGTCGGCTACTGGCCCACAGAAGGCTACGAATTTACCAGCAATAAACCGGTCATTGCGGATGGGCAACTGTTTGTCGGCCTGGCGCTGGATGAAACGAACCAGTACGATCTCAGCGATGAGCGTATACAGACCTGGTGTGAACAAATTCTCGGCGAAATGGCCGAACACTACGCCTGAAGCCTTACTCGCTGTATTTCCCTCTCGACGGAACCGCGTTTACGCCGTTCCGTCAGTGTTGGCCTGATATCGGCTGCTGTAACAGTATCCGACGCAACTCACGCCATTCCGCTTCTTCCATGCTATCCGCCGCCAGCCATAAATGCTGATGACGTCCAGACTCTGCGCGTAAACGCAACACCATCCCGCTCTTCAGTAACCAGGGCGGACGCAAGAGCGTCCAGTCCTGCCCCTGCCAGCGTAAGCGCCCGTCCATGAGTAGCTTGATCTCTCCCTGGCAGGTATTAATCCTGCGCTGGCTACGTACACAGTCAAACACGACCAGCGACAGTAGTATCATCCATAACGGGGTATAACTCAGCGGCCAGGGCATCAATAAAATCACCGCGGCAACCAGCCCATGAATGAGCAATGAGATCCACTGAGCGCGCCATGAGACGCGTAAATCAGATTGCCACAGGACCACGTTCCCGATTCCGTGTCTGAATGAGTCGGACCATCTGTTCCAGTTCAGCGTCAGCCGGTTTACCGTGATTCATTAACCAGTTAAATAAATCCGGGTCGTCACTCTGCAACAAACGGACAAAAATACGCTTTTCTTCATCACTTAAACTATCGTACTCATGTTCAAAAAACGGCATGATGGAAATATCAAGTTCGCGCATACCGCGACGACATGCCCAGTGAATACGTGCTTTATTGTGAATATCCATGTTCTTCCTGCCTCGCGAAAATGAAGTACCGGGCTATTGTAACGTGTTTTTGGCGTTGTTTTACGGGAATCTCAGTAATCTGGAACGCGATCGCGAAATAAAAGGCTGGGAATCAATATGTTCATCCGTTTTGGATACCGCCTCGCAAAACGATCAATCCGCTCTCAATGGGCTATTTAAAGCACTTGCAATGACCGATGGCTCTTTTACCATTAACCATTATTGTTGCAGCTAACCAGGACATTATTTATGGCTTTTATCTCCTTTCCACCACGTCATCCTTCATCGTCAGCCCGCCTGCCGCTGACGCTGATCGCGCTTGACGACTGGGCGCTGTCGTCCATTACCGGCGTAGACAGTGAAAAGTATATTCAGGGGCAGGTCACCGCTGACGTAAGCCAGATGACTGAACAGCAACACCTTCTCGCCGCCCACTGCGATGCTAAAGGTAAGATGTGGAGCACTCTGCGCCTGTTCCGTGAGCGCGACGGTTTCGCCTGGATTGAACGCCGTAGCGTGCGTGAAGCGCAATTAACGGAGCTGAAAAAGTACGCCGTATTTTCCAAAGTGGTCATCGCACCGGATGACGAACGCGTATTGCTTGGCGTGGCAGGTTTTCAGGCCCGCGCGGCGCTGGCTAATGTCTTTAGCGAACTGCCCAATAGCGAAAATCAGGTGGTCAGAGACGGCGCCTCCACGCTGCTATGGTTTGAACATCCTGCGGAACGATTCCTGCTTGTCACCGATGTCGCGACGGCCAACATGTTAACGGAGAAGTTGCATGGCGAAGCCGAACTGAATAACAGTCAACAGTGGCTGGCATTGGATATTGAAGCAGGCATTCCGGTGATTGACGCGGCGAACAGCGGTCAGTTTATCCCCCAGGCGACTAACCTACAGGCGCTGGGCGGCATCAGCTTCAAGAAAGGCTGCTACACCGGACAGGAGATGGTCGCACGGGCAAAATTCCGCGGCGCCAATAAACGCGCGCTTTGGTTGCTGGCGGGCAAAGCCAGCCGGGTACCGGAAGCAGGAGAAGATCTGGAGCTACAGATGGGCGAGAACTGGCGTCGTACCGGCGCTATTCTGGCGGCGACGCAGTTGGACGATGGTCAGTTACTGGTTCAGGCCGTCATGAATAACGATTTAGAAGCCGAAAGCGTCTTCCGCGTTCGCGACGATGCCAACACCCTGCATATCGTCCCGCTGCCCTACTCGCTGGAAGAGTGATATCACGTTAAAAGCCGGATAGCCTGATAGCGCAACGCCATCAGGCTCGCACGCGCTGTTCTCGTAGACCGGATAAGGTGCGACAGCGCCGCCATCCGGCACGGGCATCCGGGAATTACGCCTGTCCCACATACAAATAGATGGCCAGGAAATGGCACACGCTGCCGCCCAGCACAAAGCCATGCCAGATGGCGTGGTTATAAGGTATGCGTTTGCAAACATAGAAAATTACGCCCAGCGAGTAAACGACGCCACCTACCGCCAGAAGCGTCACGCCGCCTATCGCCAGCTTAATCGCTAACTGATAAACCACTATCAGCGACAGCCAGCCCATTGCCAGATACGTAACCAGCGAAAGCACTTTAAATCGGTACGCAATCGTCAACTTGAAGAGGATACCGAATAGCGCCAGGCTCCAGATCACAATCATTAGTCCGCGCGCCAGCGGCGAATCCAGACCTACCAGCAGAAATGGCGTATAGGTTCCGGCAATGAGCAGATAGATAGCGCAGTGATCAAATTTCTTTAACCAGATTTTTGCCCGCTGATGAGGAATGGCATGATAAAGCGTTGAGGCAAGAAAAAGCAGGATCATGCTCCCGCCATATAAACTGTAGCTGGCGATAGCCGTCATACCAGCATTCGCCTCTACCGCCTGAACCAACAACAGCACCAGGCCGACAATACCAAATACCAATCCAATGCCGTGGCTAATACTGTTGGCGATTTCCTCAGCCAGCGAATATCCCTGCGTCATTAATGGTTTTTGCACCATAACTTACTCCGGAGAAACGTTCATAACGATGAACTGCGCCTCTAGCGTAACTGAGAATGGTTCCAGTGAACACATGTTAGCTAAAATAAATTCGCAAAATTAAATTTTGCATATTATTCAATAAGTTAATTACAAAAACTCAACTAACACGCGTTCATATTTATCAAAGACATTTAAAATCAATCACATAAAATTGCGTCTGGTTGGGATAGATTTCAGCAATGACTCGTTTCAGCTCATCAAGTGACATATTTTCCTGTTGCGCATGTTTTTCGTTCAGCGTATCCAGCGTCACAGTTGACGTTCCTGTCACTTCGATTGTGCAAAAATAGCCATCATCTTCGAACCGCCCCACGCGTAGCACATCGCCTGCTTTAAAGTGGGACTCGGAGGCATCACGAATAGTGATGGTTTTACGCCCTGCCAGAATGTCATTCTGGAAACGTTGAAAGAAAGTAATGTCGTTTGGCTGCATGTGGTTATCCCCTGAATATGGCCCCTTGAAGTGGATGTTACGATCTGAATGTGTTCCTGCCCCGACACGCGGGCCCCCTGGAATTTTGCGTACGCTTTACATGTCATTTGGTGCAGAATGAATGATAACAGACTAAATAAATTGAGATTATGCAACAATGAGAAAACTCACCCTGCCAAAAGATTTTTATGGGGCGGCGCGGTTGCCGCACACCAGGTTGAAGGCGGCTGGAATAAAGGCGGTAAAGGCCCCAGCATCTGCGACGTGCTAACCGGCGGCGCACACGGCGTGCCACGCGAAATTACCCAGAATGTCGTTGCTGGCAAATACTATCCGAACCATGAGGCGGTGGATTTTTACGGACATTACAAAGAAGACATCCGTCTTTTCGCCGAAATGGGGTTCAAATGCTTCCGTACTTCTATTGCCTGGACGCGTATCTTCCCGAATGGCGACGAATCCCAGCCAAACGAGGCCGGTCTGAAATTCTACGACGACATGTTTGATGAGTTACTCAAATACAACATCGAACCGGTCATCACCCTTTCCCACTTTGAAATGCCATTACATCTGGTACAGCACTACGGCGGCTGGACCAATCGTAAGGTCGTTGATTTCTTTGTCCGTTTTGCTGAAGTCGTGTTTGAACGCTACAAACATAAGGTCAAATACTGGATGACCTTCAACGAAATTAACAACCAGCGAAACTGGCGCGCGCCGCTGTTTGGCTACTGCTGTTCCGGCGTGGTGTATACCGAGCATGAGAATCCAGAAGAAACCATGTATCAGGTCTTACATCATCAGTTTGTCGCCAGCGCGCTGGCGGTAAAAGCGGCACGTCGCATTAATCCACAGATGAAAGTGGGCTGTATGCTGGCGATGGTCGCGCTGTATCCTTTCTCCTGTAAACCAAAAGATGTGATGTTTGCTCAGGAGTCGATGCGTGAACGCTACGTCTTTACCGATGTGCAGCTGCGTGGCTATTACCCGTCCTATGTGTTGAACGAGTGGGAGCGCCGCGGATTTAACATCAAAATGGAAGATGGCGATCTTGAAGTGCTGCGCGAAGGCACCTGCGATTATCTTGGTTTCAGTTATTACATGACCAACGCGGTCAAAGCCGAAGGCGGTAGCGGCGATGCGATTTCCGGTTTTGAAGGCAGCGTACCGAACCCCTATGTTAAAGCCTCTGACTGGGGCTGGCAGATTGACCCGGTGGGCCTGCGTTATTCATTGTGTGAACTGTACGAACGCTATCAAAAGCCGCTGTTTATTGTCGAAAACGGTTTTGGTGCTTACGACAAAGTAGAAGAAGATGGCAGCATCAACGACGACTATCGCATTGACTACCTGCGCGCCCATATTGAAGAGATGAAAAAAGCGGTGACTTACGATGGTGTCGACCTGATGGGCTACACGCCGTGGGGCTGCATCGACTGCGTCTCGTTCACCACAGGTCAGTACAGCAAGCGCTACGGCTTCATCTACGTGAACAAGCACGATGACGGTACGGGCGATATGTCGCGTTCGCGTAAGAAGAGCTTCAACTGGTACAAAGAGGTGATTGCCAGCAACGGCGAGAAGCTTTAACTCCTGCACGTTACCCGCCAGTCGGCGGGTAACACTTTGAACGAGTCTTACCAGGTCTTACCTATTTTAAATTCCCAGCGTACATCTTCCATTTTGGTTGGCGACTTCGCTTCCTGCATTACCGGGAAGAAGGCTCCGGCACCAAACCATAATTTCAGTGAATCGACGGCAATATTAAATGACGGACCAACAACCCATTCGGTAGTTCCAGAATGGTTATTAATTACGCTGCCATTAGACAGTTTTTTCGTTCCAGAGGCATTATTGCTGTAGGCACTTTCCAGACCAAGATCCAGCGGTAAATCGCTAAACATATACCGCACCTGGGTATTCCACTGGAATTCGTTACCTCGTTTCACGTCCTGGTTACCGCGCTCAAATGGTCCCTGATAGACAAAACCCATATCCCCTTTAATGTTAGGAGTAAATAATTTTGTTAAAGTGAGTGTTACTCTTCCTCCCCAGGCGCTATTCCCAGGCAAATGATTATCTCCATCTTGCCCGGTGGGTAGTAATAATGCCCCACCTACCGTAACCCAAAACGGATCACCTCTTCGCTGGCTCATTAAAGCATAATTGACCCCCACCGATTGGTCGCCCATTCCCTCTATGTGCTCAGGAGACAGATTGTCTCGTTTGTTATTGATATAGGAACCCACAGTTGATAATTCCAGTCTGTCGGTCAAACCGTAACGAATCTTCAATAACCATATCTGGGAGTAAACATCCGGACTTCCGTGCCCCTCGATTTGATGATCTTTATCGCGAAATGAGCTATTCACGGCGGTTAATAACTTTCCTTCCGGCAATACTGAACCACCAGAAATAGCGGTATTAACTGGTGCACCTAATAGATTACTGGGATTATTTTCTCCGTTAGCTGCCATTGCATTCATTAATATAAAATATGTCATTAATGGCAGAAATATAAATCGTTTCATTATTCCCTCCAGGTATAAAAAACAAAGCGCTAAGTTAATAAATATTTACGTTATTTATGCTTGTTTTTAATTTATAATTTAAACTAATAACTTGATGAATTTAATATACGGAAATTTTTTCAACTATATTGAGAGGTAAATAACGATTCCGGAGAGAAACCATTTGTAACCACATGTATATATACCGTGTTATTTTGATTAAATAACAGCAAGGTAAAAATGATGCACAATGAATCATTAGACTCTAAAAAACCGGTAATTTAATTCTGGCTAATACACTGATACAAACGCCAGGTTGCCTGACAGGAGCCAACGATTTACTGTAATATATTGAATTAGTAACACTTTGTAGCCTGAATAAGGCACTCACACTGCATCCGACATAAACAAAACGCACTTTATTAACAAGCTGAAAAGGCGCCGAAGCGCCTTTAGAAAACAGTCGAATCAGTAAATTACTGGTAGTCGCTAATCGGTACGCAGGAGCAGAACAGGTTACGGTCGCCATAAACATCATCCAGACGTTTCACCGTCGGCCAGTATTTGTCTGCCACGCCTGCCGGGAATACGGCAACTTCACGGCTGTACGGATGCGCCCACTCGGCGACCAGTTCGCTCTGAATGTGCGGCGCGTTCACCAGCGGGTTATCTTCCAGCGGCCAGACACCCGCTTTCACCTGGTCAATCTCTGCGCGAATAGCCAGCATCGCATCGATAAAGCGATCCAGCTCAGCCTTACCTTCAGATTCCGTCGGTTCAACCATCAGCGTGCCCGCCACCGGGAACGACATGGTTGGCGCATGGAAACCGTAGTCGATCAGACGCTTGGCAATATCCAGCTCGCTGATGCCGGTTTCTTCTTTCAATGGGCGAATATCAAGAATACATTCGTGCGCCACTCGGCCATCGCGACCGGTATACAGTACCGGGTACGCGTCTTTCAGACGGCTGGCAATGTAGTTAGCGTTAAGAATCGCGACCTGACTTGCCTGCTTCAGGCCTTCTGCGCCCATCATGCGGATGTACATCCAGCTGATTGGCAGGATAGAGGCACTGCCGAACGGCGCCGCAGACACCGCGCCCTGACGGGTTAACATGCCTTCGATTTGCACCACGCTATGACCCGGTACGAACGGTGCCAGATGCGCTTTCACGCCAATCGGTCCCATGCCTGGGCCACCGCCGCCGTGCGGAATGCAGAAAGTTTTATGCAGGTTAAGATGCGAAACGTCCGCGCCAATAAAACCCGGTGAGGTGATGCCGACCTGAGCGTTCATGTTCGCGCCGTCAAGGTAAACCTGGCCGCCGAACTGGTGCACAACTTCACACACTTCACGGATCGTTTCTTCATAGACGCCGTGGGTGGACGGATAGGTCACCATGATGCAAGAAAGGTTCGCAGCATGTTGTTCTGCTTTGGCCCGCAGATCGTCCAGGTCGATGTTGCCGTTCTTATCACAGGCGACCACCACCACCTGCATTCCTGCCATATGTGCAGAAGCAGGGTTAGTGCCGTGAGCAGAAGCCGGGATCAGGCAGATATCGCGATGCCCTTCGTTGCGGCTTTCGTGATAGTGACGAATCGCCAGCAGCCCCGCGTATTCCCCCTGTGCGCCGGAGTTAGGCTGCATACAGACGGCGTCGTACCCGGTGAGTTTCACCAGCCAGTCAGAAAGCTGGCTAATCATCTGATGATATCCTTCGGCCTGTTCCGGCGGGCAGAACGGGTGCAGTTCAGCGAATTCCGGCCAGGTGATAGGGATCATCTCGGCGGCAGCGTTCAGCTTCATGGTGCAGGAACCCAGCGGGATCATCGCCTGATTCAGCGCCAGATCTTTACGCTCCAGCGAGTGCATGTAGCGCATCATCTCGGTTTCGCTGTGGAAACGGTTAAATACCGGATGCGTCAGAATCGCATCGTCGCGCAGCATACTTTGCTGAATGGAACGGCTATCAAGCGCCACGTCTTTATCCAGTGTTTCAATGTTCAGACCGTGACTGTCGCCCAACAAAACATTGAACAACTGCGCCACATTCTCACGGGTGGTGGTTTCATCAAGGGTGATACCTACCGCGTTATGAATATCGCTGCGCAGATTGATCTCCGCCGCTTCCGCACGCGCCAGTACCGCAGCTTTATCAGCCACTTCCACACACAGCGTGTCAAAGTAATGCGCATGACGCAGCTTTAAGCCTTTCTGCTGCAGACCTGCCGCCAGAATATCGGTCAGGCGGTGGATACGATTAGCGATGCGCTTCAGACCGACCGGACCATGATAAACGGCATACAGACTGGCGATGTTAGCCAGCAGTACCTGCGAGGTACAAATGTTGGAGTTCGCTTTCTCACGACGGATATGCTGCTCGCGAGTCTGCATCGCCATGCGCAGTGCGGTATTGCCCGCCGCATCTTTTGAGACGCCAATAATACGGCCTGGCATGGAGCGTTTAAATTCGTCTTTGGCGGCAAAGAACGCCGCGTGCGGGCCACCATACCCCATCGGTACGCCGAAGCGTTGCGCAGAGCCGAAAACAATGTCCGCGCCCTGTTTGCCCGGCGCGGTAAGCAGCACCAGCGCCATAAAGTCGGCGGCGACGCTGACAATCACTTTACGGGCTTTGAGTTCGCTAATCAGCGCGCTGTAATCGTGAATTTCGCCCGTGGAGCCAACCTGCTGCAACAGCACGCCAAACACATCCTGGTGATCCAATGCTTTCGCCGCGTCATCCACAATGACGTCAAAGCCAAAGGTTTCGGCACGCGTACGCACGACGTCCAGAGTTTGCGGATGGACATCAGAGGCGACAAAGAAACGGTTGGCATTTTTCAGTTTGCTGACGCGCTTTGCCATCGCCATCGCTTCAGCGGCGGCGGTCGCTTCATCCAGCAGCGAGGCGGAAGCCATGTCCAGTCCCGTCAGGTCCAGCGTCACCTGTTGGAAGTTGAGCAGCGCTTCCAGACGCCCCTGAGAGACTTCCGGCTGATAAGGAGTGTAGGCGGTATACCAACCCGGATTTTCCAGCATGTTGCGCAGGATAACCGGCGGTAGCTGCACGGCGGTGTAGCCCATGCCAATGTACGACGTGAAGCGCTTGTTACGCCCGGCGATGGCTTTTAATTCCGCCAGTGCGGCATATTCGGTTGCCGCCTCGCCAACCTGCGGCGGAGTCGCGAGCTGAATGTCTTTCGGCACAATCTGACCTGTCAGCGCGTTTAACGACTCGGCGCCAACCGCATTCAGCATCTCTTGTTGCTGCGCGGCGTCCGGTCCGATGTGGCGTTCAATGAAAGCGCCGCGGTTTTCAAGCTGGCTTAACGTCTGTGTCATGGGCGATGGTTCCTGAAACGTGCAGTGAATCGTGATTGTCTCTAACTCAGTTGCCCGGTGGCGCTGACGCTTACCGGGCCTACGCGTGCGAAAACGAATACGCAAAATCATTCGCGTTGCAGTGAGTAGGCCGGATAAGCATTAGCGCCATCCGGCACAACATTATTCGTCTTCTAACAATGCCTCATACGCGGTGGCATCCAGCAGCGATTCAAGTTCGCTTTCATCGCTGGCTTTGATTTTAAAGATCCAGCCACCGGCATACGGTTCGCTGTTCACCAGCTCCGGGGAGTCGCTCAGCGCATCGTTTACCGCCACGATCTCGCCGCTTACCGGCGCATAAATGTCGGACGCCGCTTTTACGGACTCCGCCACGGCGCAGTCGTCGCCCGCGCTTACGGTCGCGCCGACTTCCGGCAGATCAACAAAAACCATATCGCCCAACAGCTCCTGAGCGTGTTCAGTAATGCCAACGGTGTAAGTGCCATCCGCTTCTTTACGCAGCCATTCGTGTTCTTTGCTGTATTTCAGTTCTGCGGGTACGTTGCTCATCAATTAATCTCCAAAAAAGGATGAATCACGCGACGGCTTTGCCGTTACGCACAAAAACAGGTTTAGTCACTTTTACCGGCATTTCACGGTTACGAATTTGTACAATCGCCGTCTCGCCGATGCCCGCCGGAACGCGCGCCAGCGCAATGCTGTAGCCCAACGTTGGGGAAAACGTCCCGCTGGTGATAATGCCTTCTTGCTGATTGCCCTGCGCATCGGTAAAACGCACCGGCAGTTCATTACGCAATACGCCTTTCTCGGTCATCACCAGACCGACCAACTGTTCGTGGCCTTTTTCACGCTGCATCTCCAGCGCCTCACGGCCAATAAAGTCGCGGTCAGCAGGTTCCCAGGCGATAGTCCATCCCATATTAGCCGCCAGCGGAGAGATACCTTCATCCATCTCCTGACCGTACAGGTTCATGCCTGCTTCCAGACGCAGCGTGTCGCGCGCGCCAAGACCGCACGGCTTCACGCCCGCTTCCACCAGCGCACGCCAGAAATCCGCCGCTTTTTCATTCGGCATGGCGATTTCATAGCCCGCTTCGCCGGTATAACCGGTGGTGGCGATAAACAGATCGCCCGCCTGAACGCCGAAGAACGGCTTCATACCTTCTACTGCATGGCGCTGTTGGTCAGTAAACAGAGTCGCCGCTTTTTCCTGCGCATTCGGCCCCTGTACCGCAATCAGCGACAGGTCGTCACGAACGGTGATGTCGATGGCATAAGGTTCAGCGTGTTGGGTAATCCAGGAGAGGTCTTTTTCGCGGGTGGCGGAGTTAACAACGAGACGGAAGAAATCTTCAGTGAAGTAGTAGACGATAAGGTCATCAATCACGCCGCCCGATGCGTTAAGCATACCGGAGTAGAGGGCTTTACCCGTCTTCGTTAGCTTCGCGACGTCGTTGGCCAGCAGATAACGTAGAAACTCTCGTGTACGGCTGCCATGAAGATCGACAATGGTCATATGCGATACATCAAACATCCCGGCATCGGTGCGCACAGCGTGGTGTTCATCAAGCTGAGAGCCGTAATGCAGGGGCATCATCCAGCCATGAAAATCGACCATGCGGGCGCCGCATAGCGTGTGTTGTTCGTACAAAGGCGTCTGTTGGGCCATCTTTTCCTCGTTGAATTAGCGGGGGCTAACAACCATTTTCATGGGAAATCTTCGCCACGAAACCTGGCATCGACGCCCTTTTTCCTGCGCCGACGCAAACGTTCTCTTGCTCCTGAACTTACCACCGAACCAGGCGCTAAACCATAAGGCTGAATTTACCATCACATTAGCTTATGACTAAAAAACGCTAAAATCTCATCAGCACAAAAAACCAATATCACACTAAATAACCGTCATAAAAAGGAAGCTGATACGATTTACCACAACATAAATTAATATTAAATGCGGAAAAAATGTCGAAAATCGCGTTCGCCAAAAATAGTGGCATTAGAAAATATAATGCGAAATAAGCGGTGAAATTAGATTATTTCAAACGAGGAAAGCCCCCCGGCGCGATAGCCGGGAAAGCAAAGTGTGACGGGTTTCAAACTCTTGCTGGCGTGCAGTCAGACGCTTAACGAAGCCATTGCGGAAGGTCGTTTAGCCCCATTGCCTGGCGAAGCAGTTGGGGTTTGACGCCGGGGAGCGTATCCGCCAGTTTCAGCCCGATGTCGCGCAGCAATTTTTTTGCCGGATTTTCGCCGGCAAACAGGTCACGAAAACCTTGCATCCCGGCAAGCATCATCGCCGCGCTATGTTTACGGCTACGCTCATAACGACGAAGATAAAGATGTTGACCAATGTCTTTGCCCTGGCGCTGAAGCCGGCGCAGATCGTCCACCAGTTCGGCCGCGTCCATAAAGCCGAGGTTGACGCCTTGTCCTGCCAGCGGGTGGATGGTGTGCGCGGCATCGCCGACCAATGCCAGACGATGCGCGGCAAACTGGCGAGCATAGCGGCCCGTCAGCGGAAAAATCTGCCGTTCGCTTTCCAGGCGGCATAAGCCCAGCCGATTATCGAAGGCGATAGTCAACGCCTGGTTAAACGCCTCGTCGCCGCTCTGTTGCATACGCTCCGCATCCTGCGGAGAAAGCGACCAGACAATGGAACACAGATGCGGATCGCTTAACGGCAAAAACGCCAGAATACCTTCACCATGAAACACCTGGCGAGCAACCGCGCCGTGCGGCTCTTCGGTGCGGATAGTCGCTACCAGCGCATGGTGACGGTAGTCCCAGAAAGTTAAGGGAATATCCGCTTTGTTACGCAGCCAGGAGTTGGCGCCATCCGCGGCAATCACCAGACGCGCGGTTAACATCGCGCCGTCTTTTAAAGTCAGGAAGGCGTCGTTTTCCCCCCAGGCGACCTGCTGTAGCTCCGCTGGCGCCATTAAGGTGATATCCGCCGCTTGCTGCGCTTTTTGCCACAGTGCATAGTGAATGACGCTGTTTTCAACAATATGCCCCAGATGGCTATATCCCATGCTTGCGTCATCAAACGTAATACGGCCAAAGCTGTCTTTATCCCAGACTTCCATACCGTGGTAGCAACTTGCCCGTCGCGCCACAATGTTTGACCATACGCCAAGACGGGTAAGCAGTTTTTCGCTGGCGGCATTAATCGCCGACACCCGAAGCTGAGGCGGCGCATCGTTCGCCAACGGCTGGGGGACAACGTGATCCAGTACCGCAACGCGCAAACCACTTCCCTGCAAGCCGCAGGCGACAGCCAGTCCCACCATGCCTCCGCCAACTATTGCTACATCAACACTTTGCACTATTTACTCCTGGAAACCGGAACAATCAAACCGTAGGCCGGATAAGGCGAAGCCGCCATCCGGCATTTTTACGAACACGATGCCGGATGGCGGCGTAAATGCCTTATCCGGCCTACAGATCTGCTTAACGCGCAACCCAACCTAAGGTCCGCTGTGCCAGCGCATCGCGCGCAGGTGGTAATAATTCCATCGCCATTAAACCGATATTGCGCCCGATAACCAACGGTGCCCAACGATTTGCAAACAGATGGACCAGACCGTTCGTTACGCCAATCGTCGTATCCCGGTCAACCTGACGACGCTGCTGATAGCGCGATAACACGTGCCAGGCGCCAATATCCTCGCCCGCGTCCTGTGCCGTGACCAGCGTTTCCGCCAGGCTCATGACATCGCGCAGACCGAGATTAAACCCTTGTCCGGCGATAGGATGCAACGTCTGCGCCGCATTGCCGACCACGACAGTCCGGTGAGTAAACACTTTCGCCGCCGTAGTCAGGGCAAGCGGATACGCGCTGCGCTTACCCGCCTGAGTAATTCGCCCCAGCCGCCAGCCGAACGCGGCCTGCAACGCATGACAAAACTGCGCGTCGGACCAGCTCAGCACCTCATCGCGCTGGTCGAGCGGGTGACACCAAACCAGCGAACATCGGCCATGCGACATCGGCAACATCGCCAGCGGGCCATTGGGAGTAAAACGTTCAAAGGCGCGTCCCTGATGCGGGATCGCGGTCGCGACATTCGCTATCACCGCTAACTGTTCGTAAGGCTCCTGATGCCAGTCAACGCCGCAGGCTGACGCCAGCGCGGAGTGGGTACCGTTAGCCGCCACCAGCACGCTGCCAGCTATCACATTGCCGTTTTCCAGAGTGACGTTAACCTGCTGTTGGGTACGCGACACGCTGGCTACGCGCTCCGGGCAGTGCAGCGTAACGCCTGGCGCTTTACGCAAGAGCGCAAACAGACGCAGCCCGATATCATGCAGCTCCGCAACGTGACCCAACGCTGCCAGGCTGTAGTCCTGCGCGTCGAGAGTCACAAATCCGGCATGACCGCGATCGCTGACGTGTACGGTGTTGATTGCCGTTGCGCAATCGGAAATCGCCTGCCAGACGCCAATTCGCGCCAGTTGCTGGCAAGTGCCCGCCGCCAGCGCAATCGCTCTGGCGTCAAAGCCGGGATGACCGTCGGCTTCAGGCGCTTTCGCTTCAATCAGGTGTACCGGCAACATCCCATGACTGAACTGAGAGATAGCCAGCGCCAGCGTCGCGCCAGCCATGCCGCCGCCAACGATAATGACGCTCATTGCTGCCGCGCCGCCGCCATTAATGCTTCAATGTCATCCGCCTTCTTCACAACGCCAGCGGTCAGGTTTTCATTACCGGTTTCGGTAATGACGATGTCATCTTCAATTCGAACGCCAATGCCGCGATACGCTTCCGGCACGTCGGCATCCGGCGCGATATAGAGGCCTGGCTCTACGGTCAGCACCATGCCCGGCTCCAGGATGCGGGAGCGATCCGGCCCATAAACGCCGACATCATGAACATCCAGCCCCAGCCAGTGGCTCAAGCCATGCATAAAGAAAGGACGATGCGCATTTTCGGCAATCAGTTGATCAACCTCTCCTTGCAAAATCCCCAGCTTCACCAGCCCGGTTATCATGATGCGCACGACCTCGCCGGTCACCTCCTGAATAGAGGTGCCAGGACGGAACAGTCGCAGGCTGGTCTCCAGCGATTCCAGAACGATGTCATAAATTTCACGCTGGGCTGGCGTGAATTTCCCGTTCACCGGGAAAGTACGCGTGATGTCGCCCGCGTAACCTTTATATTCACAGCCCGCGTCGATAAGCACTAAATCGCCGTCGCGCATTTCACTTTCGTTTTCAGTGTAATGCAGGATACAGCCATTTTCGCCGCTGCCGACAATGGTGTTATAGGAGGGATAGCGCGCGCCGTGGCGATTAAATTCGTGGTGAATTTCCCCCTCCAGCTGATACTCAAACATCCCCGGACGGCATTTTTCCATCGCGCGAATATGCGCCAGCGCGCTAATTTCCCCGGCGCGGCGCAGGACAGCAATCTCGTCCGGCGATTTGAACAGGCGCATCTCATGGACGATCGGTCGCCAGTCAGTCATGGTGGCCGGCGCGGTCAGATTCTGGCGGGAGCCTTTACGCAGCTTCTCCAGCGCAGCCAGAACAATCTCGTCGGCATACGCATATTCGCCCTGCGCGTGGTACACCACATCCAGACCATTAAGCAACTGAAAGAGTTGCTGGTTGATTTCGCTAAACGCCAGCGCCCGGTCAACGCCCAGTTTTTCCGGCGCGGCATCCTGTCCTAAACGGCGACCAAACCAGATTTCCGCCGTCAGGTCGCGAACGCGGTTGAACAAAACGCTGTGGTTGTGGGTGTCATCACTCTTAATCAGTACCAGCACGGCTTCCGGTTCGTTAAAACCGGTGAAATACCAGAAGTCGCTACTCTGGCGATACGGATATTCACTGTCTGCGCTGCGCGTCGCCTCCGGCGCGGCAAAGATCAGCGCGGCGCTGCCGGGCTGCATTTGCGCCAGTAATGCCTGGCGACGGCGTTGGTATTCCTGCTGAGTCATGACATGGCCTCCATTTCGTTTTTTCTTAGTGTAGCGTCGGTTTACGCACTTCCGGCGCGGTCGGCTGTTGGCGCGTGAAAGTGTCATGACATAACAACGCCGCAACACGGACATATTCGATGATCTCTTCGAGCGACATCTCCAGCTCTTCCTGATCTTCGCTCTCATCATAACCAAGCTGCGCAATATTACGCAGGTCGTCAATCGCTTCACCCGTTTCGCCGGTGACTTTATCAAGTTTAGGCTGCGTTACGCCGAGGCCAAGCAAAAAGTGGTTAACCCACCCGGCTAATGCATCTGCGCGATCGAATACGCTGACATCGTCGCCTTCAGGCAGATAAAGCTGAAAAAGAAAGCCGTCGTCTTCCAGCGCGTCGCTGGTCGCCGCGTGCATTTTGCGCAGCGCCTGAGCAAGCTCATGCCCGAAGGCCAGACCTTCGTTCGTCAGGTCGTGCAACAGCGGCTGCCATGAGCTGTCGTTGTTGCCGCCGCAAATCATCCCGCTGATTAAACCATGCATTTCAGCCGGGGTCAGACCGGCCCCTTGTTGATTCAAAAACCGGTTCATTTCGTTGTAACCAGGCATTTCGTTCTGTATAGACATAAGCATTCGTCATCAAAGGGAGGATATTCATGATATGCTACCACTTTGGACCCTGGTGAACCAGAAAAGGGCTTGTATCTTCACACCAGGGTAGCTATAGTGTCGCCCCTTCGCGGACCCTGGGTCTGGAGACGAAGGCAGCGCAGTCAATCAGCAGGAAGGTGGCATGTCTGCACAACCCGTCGATATCCAAATATTTGGCCGTTCACTGCGAGTGAATTGCCCGCCTGACCAAAGGGATGCGTTGAATCAGGCTGCGGACGATCTGAATCAGCGGTTGCAAGATCTGAAAGTTCGCACTAGAGTCACAAATACTGAGCAGTTGGTTTTCATTGCCGCATTGAATATCAGCTATGAGTTAACTCAGGAAAAAGCGAAGACCCGCGATTACGCGGCGAGCATGGAACAACGTATTCGGATGCTACAACAGACCATCGAACAGGCGTTGCTTGATCAAGGTCGCATAACCGAAAAAACGGGCCAAAACTTTGAATAACACTTTTCGCTTTACTATGGTAAAGTGATTGTGAAAACAGAATTTCTCTGAGATGTTTGCAAGCGGGCCAGTCCCCTGAGCCGATATTTCATACCACAAGAATGTGGCGCTCCGCGGTTGGTGAGCATGCTCGGTTCGTCCGAGAAGCCTTAAAACTGTGACGACACATTCACCTTGAACCAAGGGTTCAAGGGTTACAGCCTGCGGCGGCATCTCGGAGATTCCCCTTCTGACTGGCGACAGCCATGACGCAACTTCCCGAACTCTCTTTATCACGACAAGAAATCCGCCGAATGATTCGGCAACGTCGCCGTGCGCTGACGCCAGAGCAGCAACGCCGCTTTGGTCAACAGGCCGCCGCCCGAATGCTCAGCTTTCCTCCCGTCGTGATGGCACACACTGTCGCCGTGTTTCTCTCCTTTGATGGCGAACTCGACACCCAGCCGCTGATAGAACAGCTATGGCAAGCGGGCAAGCGCGTCTACCTTCCGGTTCTTCATCCCTTTAGCCCTGGCAACCTCCTGTTCCTGCACTATCATCCGCAGAGTGCGCTGGTGACCAACCGCTTAAAGATCCAGGAGCCACGGCTTGATGTCCGCGACGTATTGCCGCTGGCAAAGCTGGATGTGCTGGTAACACCATTAGTGGCGTTTGACGAAGACGGGCAGCGCCTGGGGATGGGCGGCGGATTTTATGACCGTACGTTGCAAAACTGGCAGCAGCATAAGATCCAGCCCGTGGGCTACGCGCATGATTGCCAGTTAGTAGAAAAGCTGCCGGTTGAAGAGTGGGATATCCCGCTGCCTGCGGTGGTGACGCCGTCCAAAATTTGGGAGTGGTAGCCGTGTTTTGCCAATTGACAGCGTCGCTTTTTTGACCTAAATTTCTCGGTGAAGGGTGAGGGAGGCGAACCTCCCTCCTGCGTACTCTCTGTTAATATGCTGGCGTAGCGATGATTAACAGGATCAGCAGCATGATGACGTATCTCATCATCGTCCCTTTCCTTTTTAGAGCCCCTGCTTCGGTAGGGGCTTTCCCGTTTCAGCGCTATGCTGAGCCCTTATCGTAAATTCCTTTTATTGCTGTACAACACGCAACGCTGCCTTTAATTACCAATTGCGGCAAGGCTCGAAAACAGAATGTATGCGTTACACGAAGAGATGTTGAGGCAGGGAAACCAGAAGAAAGGATGGGCAGGTCATCTCCTGCCCATTTAGAGGAAATTAGTACAGCAGACGGGCGCGAATGGTGCCCGGAATCGCCTTCATCGCCAGCAGCGCTTTCTCCGCCACATCGCCATCGGCTTCTATATCAATTACCACATACCCCATTCGGGCGGAGGTTTGCAGATACTGTGCGGCAATGTTAACGCCCTGCTCGGCAAAGATCTGGTTAAGCGCGGTCAATACGCCCGGGCGGTTTTCGTGGATGTGCATCAGGCGACGACCGCCGTGCAGCGGCAGCGACACTTCCGGGAAGTTCACAGCGGACAGCGTCGAGCCGTTATCCGAGTACTTAATCAGTTTTCCTGCGACTTCCAGACCGATGTTTTCTTGCGCCTCCTGCGTCGAGCCGCCGATATGCGGCGTCAGGATCACGTTATCGAATTCGCACAGCGGAGAGGTAAACGGATCGCTATTAGTGGCCGGTTCCGTCGGGAAGACGTCGATAGCCGCCCCCGCCAGATGTTTCGTCGCCAGCGCGTCGCACAAAGCCGGGATATCTACCACCGTACCGCGCGCGGCGTTAATCAGCAGCGAACCCGGCTTCATCAGGGCTATCTCTTTTGCGCCCATCATGTTTTTGGTGGAGGCGTTTTCAGGTACGTGCAGACTGACCACATCGCTCATATTCAGCAATTCAGACAGGTGCTGCACCTGAGTTGCGTTACCAAGCGGCAGTTTATTTTCAATATCATAGAAATAGACATGCATCCCCAGCGATTCCGCCAGAATGCCCAACTGCGTTCCGATATGGCCGTAACCGATAATGCCAAGCTTTTTACCGCGCGCTTCGAACGATCCCGCCGCCAGTTTATTCCATACGCCGCGGTGCGCTTTGGCGTTCGCTTCCGGCACGCCGCGCAGCAGCAGCAATAGCTCGCCAATCACCAGCTCCGCCACGGAACGGGTATTCGAGAATGGCGCGTTAAAAACCGGAATACCGCGTTTTGCCGCCGCATTTAAATCCACCTGGTTGGTGCCGATGCAAAAACAGCCAATCGCCACCAGCTTCTCTGCGGCGTTAATCACTTCTTCTGTCAGATGAGTACGGGATCGCAGACCGATGAAGTGGGCATCGCGGATGGACGCTTTCAACTGTTCAGCGTCCAGCGCGCCCTTGTGATATTCAATGTTGGTGTAACCTGCCGCACGAAGGCTTTCCAGCGCCTTTTGATGCACCCCTTCAACCAGCAGAAATTTAATTTTATCTTTCTCCAGCGATACCTTTGCCATTTCCCCGATCCTGTCTTTTTTTGCCATCTGATGTTGTGTGTGGATTTGCATCCGTCCTTCAACATATCAAAAAAAATTATCACGGCAATATGAACGTTTGCGCCAGCGTCGTGAAGGAATCGTATACAACGGGAAATAGCAGATGAAAATACCGGGAATAACTTTTTCTTTGGAGGGATCGGCAGGGCAAACGATTAAACGTGATACATGTCACCAAATTTGCCCTGACCGAATTTTTTACGCGGCAGGAAATACGCCTGGCGGGATCATTTTACGATGGTTTTCACCCCGTCCGGCGTGCCGATCAGTGCGACATCGGCGCCACGGTTGGCGAACAACCCTACGGTCACGACGCCCGGAATCGCGTTAATGGCGTTTTCCAGCGCGATGGGATCAAGGATTTCCATACCATAAACATCCAGAATCACGTTGCCGTTATCCGTGACCACGTTCTGACGGTACTCCGGACGCCCGCCCAGCTTCACCAGTTGACGAGCGACCGCACTGCGCGCCATCGGAATCACTTCGACCGGCAACGGGAATTTGCCAAGAATATCTACCTGCTTAGAGGCATCCGCAATGCAGATAAATTTCTCCGCCACGGAAGCAATAATTTTCTCACGGGTTAATGCCGCGCCGCCGCCTTTGATCATCTGCATATGACCGTTGATTTCGTCCGCGCCATCGACATAGATACCCAGGCTATCCACTTCGTTGAGATCAAACACATGAATACCGAGGCCTTTGAGTTTTTCAGTCGAGGCGTCCGAGCTGGAGACCGCGCCTTCAATCTGGCCTTTCATTGTGCCCAGCGCATCAATAAAGTGTGCGGCCGTTGAGCCTGTACCAACGCCCACAATGGTGCCGGGCTGTACATACTGAAGTGCCGCCCATCCTACCGCTTTTTTCAGTTCATCCTGCGTCATAGATCGTTTCGCCTGTGGTGTGAAAATACAGCCGCATTATAGAACATTGTCGGGAAAAATCTCCGTGTCCGTACACAGGCTACGGATTTCATCTGTACCGACGGCAAATTTATGTCATAGTGCGGAAAAAATAACAGGAGCATGACACAACAATGAAACGTCCGGACTACAGAACACTACAGGCGCTGGATGCCGTTATACGTGAACGAGGATTCGAGCGCGCCGCCCAGAAGCTGTGCATCACGCAATCCGCCGTCTCACAGCGCATAAAACAGCTTGAGAATATGTTCGGACAACCTTTGTTGGTGCGTACCGTTCCTCCTCGCCCCACGGAGCAAGGGCAAAAATTACTGGCTCTGCTGCGTCAGGTTGAACTGCTGGAAGAAGAGTGGCTGGGCGATGAACAAACCGGCTCTACGCCGCTGCTGCTATCGCTGGCGGTTAACGCCGACAGTCTGGCGACCTGGCTGCTTCCGGCGCTGGCGCCGGTGCTGGCGGACTCCCCTATCCGTCTCAATTTACAAGTGGAAGATGAAACGCGCACGCAAGAACGTCTGCGTCGCGGCGAGGTGGTGGGCGCGGTGAGTATTCAGCATCAGGCGCTGCCCAGTTGCCTGGTGGACAAACTGGGCGCGCTCGACTATCTGTTTGTCGCGTCAAAGCCGTTTGCCGAGCGCTATTTCCCCAATGGCGTTACCCGGTCGTCGCTGCTGAAAGCGCCCGCCGTCGCGTTCGACCATCTGGATGATATGCATCAGGCCTTTTTGCAACAGAATTTCGATCTACCGCCCGGCAGCGTGCCGTGCCATATCGTTAATTCATCCGAAGCGTTTGTACAGCTTGCGCGTCAGGGCACGACCTGCTGCATGATCCCTCACCTGCAGATTGAGAAAGAGCTGGAAAGCGGCGAGTTGATCAACTTAACGCCTGGTTTGCTACAACGCCGGATGCTTTACTGGCACCGCTTTGCCCCGGAAAGCCGGATGATGCGCAAAGTGACCGACGCGCTGCTGGAGTACGGGCACAAGGTGCTGCGTCAGGATTAGCCTCTCTATGAATGCCGGATGGCGGTGTGAACGTCTTATCCGGCCTGCATGACCCATTATTCCCTCGTCACCTCTTTGAAATTCATCACAAAATCATTGCGTTCAGGCGGCAAAAACCGAGAACACCGGGAGAAAACGCGGCCTGGAAGCGCCCAGGCCGGGCGAGATTACTGCGTGCTGGCGGCCGTTGTCGACGTCTGCCCTGTTCCAGGTTCAAGCTGGAATACCACATCGACCTGATCGTCGAACTGAATGGTCGGCTGCTCGTAAGTTTCCTGCGCGGATACCGGCGCAGCATCTGCGGCTTTCATCATTCGCACCACCGGACTCGGCTGATAATTAGAGACATGGTAACGAACGCTGTAAACCGGCCCCAATTTGCTGTTAAAACCGGCTGCCAGCGCTTGCGCCTGATGAATCGCGTCATCAATGGCGGCTTTACGGGCCTTGTCTTTATAGGCGTCCGGTTGCGCCACGCCCAGCGATACCGAACGAATCTCGTTCAGACCCGCCTTCAGCGCGCCGTCCAGCAGCGAATTGAGTTTATCTAACTGACGCAGCGTCACCTCAACGGTTCGCACCGCGCGATATCCTTTCAGAATGCTTTTACCGTTTTGGTAATCATAATCCGGCTGCGTGCGCAGATTCGCCGCGCTAATGTCTTTTTTCGCAATCTGATTTTGCTCAAGGAAGGAAAGATATTGCGCCACGCGCTCATCGGCCTGCTTCTTCGCCGTCGCCGCATCCTTCGCCGCGACGTTCACTTCAATCGCTAAGGTGGCGATATCAGGCACAGCATCGACGCTTGCCGTACCGGAAGTCACGATGTGCGGGCCTTCCGGCAGTTCGCTTGCCTGCGCCGACATTGCACTTAAACCCACTAATGCCGCCAGGGCCATCACTTTGAACTTCACAGTCTCTCCTCCATATTGCAGTCATTGCCCTGATATACAGGGCGCATGCAGGCAAGCTTAGCGTATATCGGCCTGTTGTCCATCAGACAACGCTTAGTTGAAAAGCGCGTGCATATGCGCGACGCCTTCCCGCGCCAGTTGGAAGGCGATAAGCCACATCACCACCCCAACCAGAATGTTGATAATGCGTTGAGCTTTCGCCGTACGCAGTCGAGGCGCAAGCCAGGCCGCCAGTAGCGCTAACCCAAAAAACCATAAGAACGACGCGCTAATCGTGCCGAGAGCAAACCAGCGCTTTGGCTCCATAGCCAGTTGCCCGCCGAGACTGCCCAACACGACAAACGTATCCAGATAAACGTGCGGATTCAGCCACGTTACCGCCAGCATCGTAGCAATAATTTTCCAGCGCCCCTGCTTCATAACCTCGGCGCTGGCCAGCTCCAGATTACTGCTCATTGCCGTTTTCAGCGCGCCAAAACCGTACCATAACAAGAACGCGACCCCGCCCCATGTGACCAGCGCCAGCAGCCATGGCGACTGCATCAGTAACGCGCTACCGCCAAAAATACCGGCGCTAATCAGGACTAAATCACTTAACGCGCAAAGCAGCGCTATCATGAGGTGGTACTGGCGACGGATTCCCTGATTCATCACAAACGCATTTTGCGGGCCAAGCGGAAGGATCATGGCGGCGCCAAGGGCAAACCCTTGAAAATAATAAGATATCACGTTAACTACCCTGAGCTGTTTTTCTTAAAGGCAGACTATAGCGCGGGAATATTATTAGCGGAAATTGATAATTTTAATCACTAATAAGAAAAGCTAATGAAGAGACTGAATAACGGATGGCGGCTACGCTTATCCGCTCAATAACCAGAGAATACTGGAGGCGGATAAGCGCAGCGCCGGCAGGCAGCGCGAGAGAAAAATTACTCCGCGGCGTTATCTTTCACACGTTTAAAATTGACGTCCATCTGCGGGTACGGGAAGCTAATACCAGCGGCGTCGAATTCACGTTTAATACGTTCCAGCACGTCCCAGTAGACATTTTGCAGGTCGCTGCTTTTACTCCAGACACGCACCACAAAATTAATTGATGAGGCGCCCAGCTCATTCAAACGTACCGTCATTTCGCGATCTTTTAAAATACGATCGTCGGACTCGATAATCGTCGTTAGCAGCTGTTTCACCTGATCGATATCCGAATCGTAGGCCACCCCAATAATGAATTCGTTACGGCGAACCGGCTCACGAGAATAGTTGATGATATTTCCCGCGATAATTTTGCCATTCGGAATCACAATAATTTTGCCGTCTACCGCGCGCATTGTCGTGGAAAAGATTTGCACGTTCAGTACCGTACCGGCAACGCCGCCCAAATCGACATACTCACCGGCGCGGAACGGACGGAACATAACCAGCAATACCCCAGCCGCAAGGTTAGAAAGCGATCCCTGTAATGCCAGGCCAACGGCTAAACCGGCGGCGCCCAGTACGGCAATAACCGAGGCGGTTTGAACCCCCACGCGACCCAGAGCCGCAATCAGCGTAAAAGCGATAACCCCATAGCGCACCAGCGCAGAAAGAAAGTCGGCCACTGTCGCATCAATATGACGCGCACGCATCAGACGATTTACCGTATTGGAGATCACGCGCGCTACAATCAAGCCGATGATGATAATAGCGATAGCCGCAACAATATTCACAGCATAGCTGAGCAATAACGCCTGGTTGCGTACCAGCCAGGTGCCCGCACCATTTATGCTGTCGACAACATTCAAATCTTCCATTCAATATTCCTTGGTCATAGCAAAACAAGCAAATGAGATCATTCTCACGAAAAGAACTTTTTAAAGGTAAACAAAAACAGAGGAATATGCCATTTTTCGGCATCATCCCCAAAAAGGCAGGCACACTGTGAGTTGGCCGGATGAAAGCGTTAACGCCGCTCTCCGGAAATAACGATAAAAAAATGGCTTCCCGAGGGAAGCCATTTTAATCAACAGACTACATTACAGAACGTCAATCGCGTTCAGTTCTTTAAATGCTTTTTCCAGACGAGCGATCATCGAAGTCTGGCCAGCACGCAGCCATACGCGCGGGTCATAGTATTTCTTGTTCGGCTGATCTTCGCCTTTCGGGTTGCCCAGCTGACCTTGCAGATACGCTTCGTTTTCTTTGTAGTAGTTCAGAACACCTTCCCAGGTTGCCCATTGGGTATCGGTATCGATGTTCATTTTCACTACGCCGTAGCTTACGGAGTCTTTGATTTCCTGAGCAGTAGAACCGGAACCGCCGTGGAAAACGAAGTTCAGGCTGTTGTGCGGCAGGTTGTGTTTCTTAGAAACATAGTCCTGAGAATCACGCAGAATGGTCGGGGTCAGAACCACGTTACCCGGCTTGTAAACGCCGTGTACGTTACCGAAGGAAGCGGCAATGGTGAAACGCGGGCTGATTTTGCTCAGCTCAGTGTACGCGTAATCAACGTCTTCCGGCTGGGTGTACAGGGCAGAAGCGTCCATGTGGCTGTTGTCCACGCCGTCTTCTTCACCACCGGTGCAACCCAGTTCGATTTCCAGAGTCATGCCAATTTTGGACATGCGCGCCAGGTATTTGGAGCAGATTTCGATGTTTTCGTGCAGAGACTCTTCAGACAGGTCGATCATGTGAGAAGAGAACAGCGGTTTACCGGTAGCCGCGAAGTGTTTTTCACCCGCGTCCAGCAGACCGTCGATCCACGGCAGCAGTTTCTTCGCGCAGTGGTCAGTGTGCAGGATAACCGGAACACCGTAGTGCTCAGCCATCTGGTGAACGTGATGCGCGCCAGAGATAGCGCCCAGGATTGCCGCGCCCTGAGGTACGTCAGTTTTCACGCCTTTACCCGCGATGAAGGAAGCGCCGCCGTTGGAGAACTGAACGATGACCGGTGCTTTAACTTTTGCAGCGGTTTCCAGAACAGCGTTGATGGAATCAGTGCCCACGCAGTTAACTGCCGGCAGAGCAAAATTGTTTTCTTTTGCTACCTGGAACACTTTCTGTACGTCATCACCAGTGATCACGCCTGGTTTTACGAAATCAAAAATTTTAGACATGTTTCGTTGTCCTGTATCGTCGGGCTTTGGGAAAAAACACGGGCCGCCCTGAATGTCAGATCGGCAATAAATCAACGGGCAGGAATCCCTGCCCGTAACGATTACTTCTTAGCGCGCTCTTCGAGCATCGCTACGGCTGGCAGAACTTTACCTTCCACGAATTCGAGGAATGCGCCGCCGCCAGTAGAAATGTAGGAAATTTTGTCAGCAATGCCGAACAGGTCGATTGCCGCCAAGGTGTCGCCGCCGCCAGCGATGGAAAACGCTTCGCTATCAGCGATGGCATTTGCCACGATTTCAGTCCCTTTACGGAAGTTCGGGAACTCAAACACGCCAACCGGGCCGTTCCACAGAATGGTTTTGGCATTCTTGAGGATTTCAGCCAGCTGCTGAGCGGAAGCATCGCCGATATCCAGGATCTGCTCGTCTTCTTTCACGTCGTTAACGGATTTCAGAGTCGCCGGTGCGGTTTCGGAGAACTCAGTGGCAACGCGAACATCGGTCGGAACCGGGATATCGCAAGTGGTCAGCAGACGTTTTGCTTCGTCAACCAGGTCAGCTTCGTACAGGGATTTACCGACGCTGTGGCCCTGAGCGGCAACGAAGGTATTGGCGATACCGCCGCCGACAATCAGCTGGTCAGCGATTTTAGACAGGGAATCCAGAACGGTCAGTTTGGTAGATACTTTAGAACCACCAACGATAGCCACCATCGGACGAGCCGGCTCTTTCAGCGCTTTACCCAGCGCATCCAGTTCAGCGGCCAGTAGCGGGCCTGCGCACGCGACGTCAGCAAATTTGCCGATACCGTGGGTAGAAGCCTGCGCGCGGTGCGCAGTACCAAAGGCGTCCATCACGAATACGTCACACAGGGCGGCATATTTTTTAGACAGCGCTTCGTCGTCTTTCTTTTCGCCTTTGTTAAAGCGAACGTTTTCCAGAACCACCAGCTCACCTTCGGCCACGTCAACGCCGTCCAGGTAATCTTTGACCAGGCGAACCGGGTTAGACAGTTTGTCTTTCAGGTAGTTAACAACCGGCAGCAGAGAGAATTCTTCGTTGTACTCGCCTTCGGTAGGACGACCCAGGTGGGAGGTTACCATCACTTTCGCGCCCTGTTTCAGAGCCAGTTCGATGGTCGGCAGAGAGGCGCGGATACGCGCGTCGCTGGTCACTTTCCCTTCTTTAACAGGTACGTTCAGATCCGCACGGATAAAAACGCGTTTCCCGGCCAGATCCAGATCGGTCATCTTAATTACAGACATGGTGAATCCTCTCAATGATGCTTAAAGTTTTGTCGACGCTGACGCGTCGAGCCTGAAACCAACTGCGGCCATCGCTAACGTGGTGTCGAGCATCCGGTTAGCAAAGCCCCATTCATTATCGCACCAGACCAGCGTCTTGATCAGGTGGGCGCCACTGACCCGGGTTTGCGTGCCATCAACAATGGCGCTGTGCGGGTCGTGGTTAAAATCTATCGAGACCAACGGTGATTCCGTATAGTCAACTATACCATGAAATGCACCTTGTGCTGCTTTTTGCAGCAACTGGTTGACTTCACTGGCTTTTACTGGTTTTTTCACCGTCACGCTTAAATCGATCGCCGTCACATTAATGGTTGGAACGCGCACGGCAATCGCCTCAAAACGGTCGTTAAACTGCGGGAATATACGCGTAATGCCTGCCGCCAGTTTTGTATCTACCGGGATAATCGACTGGCTGGCCGCGCGCGTGCGCCGTAGATCGGAGTGATACGCGTCGATCACCTGCTGATCGTTCATCGCGGAGTGGATCGTCGTGACGGTACCAGACTCGATGCCGTAAGCATCATCCAACAATTTAATGACGGGGATTATGCAATTCGTGGTACAGGACGCGTTTGAGACAATACGATGTTCCGCACGCAGTTGGTTCTGGTTCACGCCAAAAACGACGGTGGCGTCAAGATCGTTGCTGCCCGGATGAGAAAAGAGCACTTTCTTCGCGCCAGCGGCAATATGCGCCTCGCCATGCTCCCGGTTGCCATATACGCCCGTACAATCCAACACGACATCCACGCCCAGTTCGCGCCACGGCAGATCCGCCAGCGTTCGTTCATGCAGAATACGAATGACATCGTCGCCAACAAAAAGCTGCTCGCGCTCGTGGCGAACCTCCCATGCAAAACGCCCGTGGCTGGTATCGTATTTCAACAAATGCGCCATGCCTGCGGCATCCGCCAGCTCGTTGATGGCCACCACGGTAATTTCCGCCCGACGTCCGGATTCATACAAAGCACGAACCACGTTACGCCCGATGCGACCAAAGCCATTAATCGCTATGCGTACGGTCATAGGTCTCCTGCAAGGCTATCCCGATTCAGATGAGGCTGACAGAGTAATGCAGCTCATCGTCGAGTAAAACCTCACCTGTCGCAAACTGCGACTGATTGGTTAATTGTCGAACATTTAATTAACTGAAACGCTTCAGCTAGAATAAGCGAAACGGGGAATAAAAGGAATGTTTGTCCAGTCGAAGAAGACAGTTATCTGACCTGCATCACATTTCATGGCCGCTTACGCTGCAATTTATTCCATATTTAAGAATCACCAGTTCATCCGTCAGATCTTTTCATCGTCGCGTCACAAATACTGATTTATATCAGAAAGCGCTGTCGCCAGCGTCTATATTATCAGCGCCACGTCCGAGTCTCGGAGTCCTGTAACGATGATTGTATCTCACCACAATGCCTCTACAGCGCGCTTTTACGCGCTTCGTCTGCTTCCCGGCCAGGAAGTGTTTTCCCAATTACACGCCTTTGTGCAACAGAACCAATTACGTGCAGCCTGGATAGCAGGGTGTACCGGCAGTCTGGCCGATGTTGCGCTGCGTTATGCCGGGCAAGAGGCGACCACATCGCTCACCGGCACGTTTGAAGTTATCTCGCTAAACGGCACGCTTGAATTGACCGGCGAGCATCTGCATCTCGCGGTATCGGATCCCTACGGGGCCATGCTCGGCGGCCATATGATGCCAGGGTGTACCGTGCGTACCACGCTGGAACTGGTTATCGGCGAGCTGCCAGCGCTGACGTTCAGCCGCCAACCGTGCGCCATTTCCGGTTATGACGAACTGCATATTTCTTCCCGTTAATTGACGACTCTTTAAGAGGTACTTTATGGCGCGTCGCCCGTTTTCCAGCCAGTCTCTGGTGCTGATTGTCATCGCTATTGCCATCAATATGATTGGCGGACAGCTTATTAGCATGTTGAAGCTGCCTATTTTTCTCGACTCGATCGGCACCTTAATTAGTGCGGTACTGTTAGGGCCGTTCATCGGCATGTTGACTGGGCTTCTGACCAACTTGCTGTGGGGGCTGCTTACCGATCCTATCGCTGCCGCGTTTGCCCCGGTAGCGATGGTTATCGGTCTGGTCGCCGGGTGGCTGGCGCGCGCAGGCTGGTTTCGTACCCTGCCCAAAGTGATCGTCAGCGGGGTCGTCATTACGTTAGCGGTGACACTGGTCGCCGTACCGCTTCGTATCGCGCTTTTTGGCGGCGTTACCGGTAGCGGCGCTGATTTGTTCGTCGCCTGGATGCATTCAATGGGCCAAAACCTGGTGGAGTCTGTCGCGATTACTGTCATAGGCGCTAATCTGGTCGATAAAATTCTGACGGCGATCATCGTTTGGGTGCTGCTGCGTCAGCTACCGTTACGTACGACACGGCATTTTCCTGCGATGTCAGCCGTACGCTAAATGCATCCGTTTACCTCGTTAACCTTATGGGCGCTGGCGGCCTGCACCACGCTGCTACTCCCTGCGCAGACCGTGCTCCCGGTTTATAGCGCGGCGGCCTTCCTCTGTCTGCTGGCGCTGAAATCAACGCGGCGGCGGACGAAGTATGTCGCCTGGCTGATGCTGTCTTTAGGGTTTGGGCTATGGCTGGTACATGGCGGTTGGCTAACGGAATGGATAAGCGGGCAGCCTCGCGATCCGCAGCGCTGGATATATGCCGTTACGCTATGGCTACGCCTGCTGGCGATCGTGTCGACGTCGCAGCTATGGATGCAGTATGTGCCGGTTCAGCGGTTTATTCGCGCCCTGTTCGCTTCACGTCTGCCCCCCGGCATCGCTTACCTGTTCGCTGGCCCGCTGCTGGTCGTCGAACAGCTCAAACGGCAACTGACGATCGTTTATGAAGCCCAGCGCGCGCGCGGCGTACCTCTGGATGAAGGCTGGTATCAGCGGCTACGGGCAATGCCTGCGCTGATCGTGCCGCTTACGCAAAATGCGCTTAACGATCTGACAATACGTGGCGCGGCGTTGGATATGCGGGGGTTTCGGCTGCATCGAGCCCGAACCACGCTGTGGGCACCGAAAGATAGCGTGTTACAACGGGTTGCGCGGTATGGCATGGTACTGCTAATACTGGCGGAAGCGGGAGTATGGATATGGTTACGTTAGAGCAGTTTCGTTATCTTCCGTCCGATGCGACACGCCCGCCGGCATGTTTTGATTTCCACTATTCAACACCCGGAATAGTGGCGATAGTCGGCGATAACGGCAGCGGAAAAAGTACGCTGGCGCAACTGATGGCTGGCTGGTATCCGGATTATCTCCCCGGTGATATTGACGGCACAGGCTTACTGCTTGGCGTCCCTATCGGGCAGCTCCCGCTGGTAGAACAGTCGCCCACCATCCAGCTGGTGCAGCAATCGCCTTATTTACAGCTTTCCGGCTGTACCTTTAGCGTAGAGGAAGAGGTGGCGTTTGGCCCGGAGAATCTCGGCCTCCATGAAGCGGAAATTCTACGGCGCATTGACGAGGCGCTGACTCTGACAAACTGCCAGTCGTTACGCCATCGTCATCCCGGCACGCTCTCCGGCGGCGAAACGCAGCGGGTAGTGATTGCCAGCGCGCTTGCCATGCAGCCCAGATTATTAGTTCTTGATGAAGCCTTCAGTCGGCTGACGTCAGCGGCCACCGGGACACTGCTGGAACGGTTACAACAGTGGGCGCTGGAACGTCATTCTCTCATTGTGCTTTTTGAACGTAATCACTTTCCTTTTCTGACGCGATGCCAGCGGGTATGGCAATTGCGCGACGGAGCGCTAACCCCATTATGTTGACGTTAAATCAGGTCGCTTATCGCTGGCCGGATGCCGCAGCCGACTGTCTGCACGCTATCTCGCTTGAACTTCGTGACGGCGAATGGCTGGCGTTGACCGGCGATAACGGCGCGGGAAAATCAACGCTGTTACGGATTATGGCCGGCCTGCTTTCCCCCGCTTCCGGCTCGGTAACGCTTAATGGAGAGCCGATTGCGCAGCTTAAAAATCGTCAACGCGCCGCCGCTATCGGCGTACTATTTCAGGAAGCGGAAAACCAGATTTTCCACAGCAATGTCGCACAAGAGGTCGCTTTTGGGCTGAAACTACAACGCTTATCGGCGGAGGAAATTTCACGGCGCACGCAGGCCGCGCTGCGGTTATGCCAGCTAACGGACGTCGCCGAGGCGCACCCGCTTGATCTGCACGCCGCGCAGCGCCGGATGGTGGCGGTCGCCAGTCTGGAGGCGATGGCGCCGCCTGTGTTATTGCTGGATGAACCCAGCCGGGATTTTGACGCCCACTGGCTAACCGTATTTGAACACTGGCTGGCGACATGCCGGGCACGGGGAACCAGCGTCGTCGCGATTAGCCATGACGCTGCGTTTACCCGGCGTCATTTTTCACGGGTGGTACGGCTGCATAATGGCGCGATAACGCCGCGTAACATCATTAAGGACACGCCATCCGATATTCGCCCGTAGAGGTCATTTCCAGCATGAGATCGACTGGCAGGCTACTTTCCAGCACCCGGCGCACATTTGGGCCGTCGGTGCGTTCATAAAAGGTTTCCGCCTCCGCCTGTGATAATCCTCCCGCCAGTTTACGTCCAATCAACCGGGCGCGTAAGGTTTCCGCCGGGGCGCGAATAAATAATGAGAAATCGCAAAACTCCGCTAACGCGCGCCATCTGTCGTCATCACGCAGGAGCCAGTTTCCTTCCACAATCACGATCGGCGCCGTGACCACAACAGCGTGTTCCACCGGGTCGTGCCGCTGTCGGTCGTACTGCGGCCAGGTCGCTTCGCCAGCCCGCACCAGACGCAGATTTTCCGCCAGCTTATCAACGTCAAAGGTTTCCGGCGCGCCTTTACAGGCACGTAAATGATGCGCCTCCAGCCAGCGGTTATAGTAATGAAAGCCATCCATGGGAAGCGTTTGAATTTCCGGCAGGCCAGCATCCTGACGAGAGAGATATTCCCAGAAGGTGGTCAGCGTGGATTTGCCTGTGCCGGGCGGCGCGCTAAGAAAAACGATGGTACGGCGCTCAGGTTTAGCGGCATGTATTTTAGCCAATTGTTGCAGTAAGGGCTTGTGAACCTTCTCTATTTCATCATCATGATAATGTGCTTCAACGTGCAGCCCATTAACCGTTAATGCGATTTTCACGGCGTTAATTCCTTTAAAATTGTCGTTACCGCCAGCGCCATCGCCGTTTTGACCATACCGGTAAAACGCACCTCAGACCACGCAGCGAAGTCGGCAAACTTCATCGACTCCAGCGCGCCATATAAGGGCGCATTACGGGTAATACAGTTAACGTTACTGATGAAGTCCCAGGTAATGTCGTCGGCAAAACCGGGAATCGCGTCCTGTTCATGCAGGTACTGATAAAACTGAGAAAAATGGGTGATGTCAGCGTAGAGCCATTTATCCATTTTCCCCAGCGCATAAATCAGACGTAATGCAACGTCGATATCGTCAAGCGGCCCGCTTTGAGCGAGTAACGGCTTCACTGCATATTCCACAATTTCTTCATCATTATCGACAAACAGCGACGGCAGAAAGCGCTTAATGCCCTGGAGCAAAATGTTATGTGCCGTCGTCATAAACGAAAGTAAATTATTTTGAGCATCCAGTTGCTCAAGCACATCGTCTTCTGTCAGCGTCGTCATTTGTGTCCCGATATACTCATCGTCTTTCAAGCTACAGGTGGGCGTGGACTTGCCACCGTCCTTCATCCTGAAAAGCCCAGAGTATATACCCTAAATAATTCGAGTTGCAGACAAGCGGCAAGAGAGAGAACCACCAGGAGCTTACATGAGTAAGTGACTGGTGTGAACGCGCGTCGCCAACGTACTTGCAACGTGAAGAATGACGGGGATAAGTCACCATGAATGCAGAGAGTCTATAATATTACACGTTCGATCTGCGCTACCGATCAGTAAAGTTTGCGTGCGCACACCGTTCGCAACCCGCTGGATCCCGTTAACCAGATCGCCGCCCGTAACGCCCGTCGCGCTAAAGAGAATGTCGTTACCGGCAGCCAGCTCGTCAAGGGAGTAGACGCGGTTAACCGCAACGCCCATTTCTTCGCAGCGTTGACGCTCCTGTTGCGCCACCAGGCGGTTGTCAGCGTTGTCCCCTTTCGCTTCACAAAAGTCGAGCAGCTCCGCCTGCATATCACCGCCCAGCGCTTTTACCGCACAGGCGGAAATCACGCCTTCAGGCGCGCCGCCAATGGTATACATCAGATCATAAGGGTTATCCTGCAAACAGGTCAGGACGCTGGCCGCCACATCACCATCGGGGAGAGCGAATACCTTAACCCCAAGTTGCGTCGCCTGTGTAATGGCCGGTTTCAGCCGCGGTTTATCTAACGTGACCATACGCAGATCCTCCAGCGGCTTATTTAGCGCCCTGGCGACATTTCGCAGGTTATCGGTTAACGATAACGCCAGATTAATCACGCCTTTCGCCTGCCGATTTACAACCAGCTTTTTCATATACATATCGGGCGCATGTAACAAGCTGCCCCGGGGCGCAAACGCCATGACGGCCAGCGCATTACTTTGTCCCATGGCGACCATTCGGGTGCCTTCTATAGGATCGACGGCGATATCCACCTCCGGCCCCTCGCCGTTACCCACTTCCTCGCCAATCCACAACATGGGCGCATGATCGATTTCCCCCTCGCCGATGACGATCCGCCCACGGATGGCGATATCATTCAATGCCTGTCGCATCGCGGTAACAGCCAGCCCATCAATTCTGTTCTTATCGCCGCATCCGGTTTGCGGCCAGGCAGCCAGTGCTGCCTGCTCCGTAATGCGAAATAGCGGCCATGCCAGAGACATCATGCCGCCTCCCCGATATCCACGCCAAATTGCGCCAGCAGGTATCTTTCCGCTTTTTCGTTCCAGATACCGTGCGTCTCTTCAACCAGACGCGCCAGCTCCCTGAACAACGGATCCGTTTTTCCTTTTTCGGCGAAATCAGTAATCGCCGTCAGCGGCATGGTGACGCCGTTATAGATAAGCTTCTTACCGCCGGGAATATCCGGCAGGTTGAGTACGGTGTCCGGTACTGCATCCAGCCCACCAATATGCGTCACCATGAATGAAGGCTGAAGCTGTCCTGTTGCGCTTAACGTAATAGCCTCTTTCATATCCTCCGTGGAGCCGCCGGATGTCCCTACGACATGGGTACTGTTGTAATGCACATTGTAGAAATTAAACGGTACCTTGAACTGGCTATCTGTCGGCCCGGCAAAGAAATTCAGGCAACCGTCTTCGGCGAGAAGATCGTCAGCCATTTCAACGACGGACGGAACGGCGGCATAAACAAAGACATCATCAAATCCTGCGCCATCGGTTAATGTCCGAAGTTGCGCAGCAGGATCAGCCATGCCCGCGGTATTCACATAGATAAGCTCAATGCCCTTCTCAGCGGCCTGTTTGACCGGCAGCAGTTTTTTAGCCTGCGCCAGGCGGGCTTCATCGATATCGACCACCACAACTCGCGCCGGCTGGATCCCGCCGTTAATGGCATAATCAATCGCACCAATGCCCATCGGTCCGGCACAGGCCAGGAGCGCGATATTACCGCCGGGTTTGACTCCCATCCGATGTTCATAAACATAAGGTGTTGTATGGTAATTGGCGTTATAAGCGCCAATAATGCAGCACATCGGTTCCGCCAGCGATGCCGCGGCAAAATATGAGCCGTGATACGGTAAAACACAGCCCAGATTAATCGCTACTTCCGGGATTATCATGTACGTGGCGTTACCGCCAAAATATTCGTAACTGTAGCCAGCAGAATAACCGCTCGGCAGGCCCATCGCCGGTTGTAAAACAAAACGCTGTCCTTTTTTATATTTATCAGTCAGATTTTTTCCTACTTCGACGATAATTCCAGCACATTCATGCCCCGTAATGACTGGATGATTTTCCAGATCATCTGGCACTCGTTTATGTTCACTGCCTAATAAAGCGGCTTTCCAGGTAGAGAGGCATACGCTGTCGGAAATTACGCTTACGAGCAGTTCATTCTCCGTAATGTCGGGTAATTCAAACTCACGGATACGGACATCCCGCTTGCCATATATAGCAGCTACTTTCGTTTTCATATTTACTCCAGAAACCTGAAATATTAATTCGATGTCAAATGGTTAAATAAATCATCAAGGCACGGATCGCCAATATAGTTTTTAATAAGTATTAAGGGCTTATCGCTGACTCGCTTAACCCGTCCTTCAAGGCTGGCGTGGGTAACGATAATATCGGCATCATCCGGTACATTTTCGATAGCGTAATGTTTAACGTCGATAGTCAGGCCCGCCTTTTCCAGACGTCGGCGGAACGTTGTGGCGCCCATTGCGCTGGAGCCCATCCCCGCATCGCAGACAAAGGCGATACGTTTCACGTCGCGATATGAAAATTTGCCTTCTTGCTTCATGGCTTTCACCGCTTTAGCGGAATCACTAAAAGTATCTTCGCTGTCGGCTTCGCTACTTTTTTCCATTTTCAAAATGAAAGCGGTGATAATAAAGGTCACTGCCGTTCCCGCCGTTACGCCAGCAATCGTAGCAAGGAAAGAACCTTTCGGCGTCAGCGCCAGGTAAGCGAAAATTGACCCCGGGCTTGGCCCTGCAACCAGGCCGCCATCCAGCAGGTTAAACACCCATGTTCCGCTCATCCCGCCGGCAATCATGGCGATGAGTGTTAATGGCTTCATCAGCACATAGGGGAAATAGAGCTCATGAATCCCCCCGAGGAAATGGATAATCATGGCGCCAGGCGCAGATTTCTTTGCCATTCCTTTGCCGAATAGCGTAAAGGCAAGCAGCAAACCTAAGCCAGGCCCCGGGTTAGAGGCCACCATAAAGAAAATGGACTTTCCGGTTTCCGACGCCTGTTGCATTCCCAACGGATAATAAACGCCCTGATCGATGGCATTGTTCAAAAAGAGGATTTTTGCCGGTTCATTGATTAAAGACAGCAGCGGCAGATAGCCCGCATGTACCAATGATTCAATACACTCCTTCACAAAGTTATTGGCAATAAGTACCGCCGGACCAATCACTTCAAAACCCAGCAGGCACAAAATCATCCCGGCGATACCCAGCGAGAAGTTATTAATCACCATCTCAAAACCGGCGGGAATCCGCTTCTCCGGCAACCGATCAATATATTTAATGACCAGACCGCCGAGAGGCCCCATAATCATTGAGCCAAGAAACATGGGGATATCAGCGCCGATGATAACGCCAATGGTGCCAATTCCCCCCATCACGGCGCCACGCTTTCCACCGACCAGATGTCCACCGGTAGAACCAATCATTACCGGCAGTAAATAGGTAATCATCGGGCCGACAATTTTGGCGAAATGCTCGTTTGGCATCCACCCGGTTGGAATAAATAATGCAGTGATAAAACCCCAGGCAATAAAAGCGCCGATATTGGGAATGACCATCGCGGTCAAAAATCCCCCAAAAGCCTGGACCTTTGCACGAGCAGACTTGTGTTCCATATTAATATCCTGTAAAGGAGAGAATAATTATGCGCGAGCTATAATATCCGCCAGCTCTTTTTCTGATTTCGCAGCTAATAACGCCGCTAAAACATCCTCTTCACATAATAGTTCGCTTAACGCCTGGATAGCGCCAATATGTGAATCTGAATCTGCTGCTGACAGGCCGATTAATAATTTTATGCCGTCATCCTCGTCGGTAAACTGCACATCCTGCCTGAGCAATGTTAATGACATCCCGGTTTTTAACGCGCCGCATTCGGGGCGAGCATGAGGCATCGCGACACCAGGTGCCAGAATATAGTAAGGACCATTACTGATTGTTGAATCTTTGATAGCCTGAATATAATTTTCATTTATATAACGATTAGCCAAAAGAGATGACATGGAAAAATCAACAGCTTCCTGCCAATTTTGTGCCAATGGCCTTATTGTAATAGATGCTTCAGGAAAATAATCTATTAACCGCATAAACTATCCTTATTTTATTTTTAGGGTACAACTTGTCGTTAAAAATAAAATACGCGGGCGGCAAAATGAAATCAATCCAGGCGAAAAAGCGAGCGCTTAAAATGGCATGATTATAATTTATCTATAAAACAATCTGTTATAATTATAAAAATAAAAAGCAAGTTTCATTTTGTGATGTTAATTGCAAATTCAATAAATAATAAAATATCAAAATTGTGATAAAAATCACAAATGAAGCCTTGTTAGCGATAAAATAAATGTATCTAAAAAAAATGGGTCGCCGAAGCGACCCGTTTCATGCCGTATTAAGGATTACAGCAGCGCTTTCGCTTTGGCGATCACGTTGTCTACCGTGAAGCCAAACTCTTCAAACAGCAGCTCTGCCGGGGCGGATTCACCGAAGGTGGTCATCCCGACAATAGCGCCGTTCAGGCCGACGTATTTGAACCAGTAGTCAGCGATACCCGCTTCAATCGCCACGCGCGCAGAGACCGCCTTCGGCAGGACAGCTTCACGGTAGGCCGCATCCTGCTTGTCGAACGCGTCGGTGGACGGCATGGAAACCACGCGCGCCTTCACGCCTTCGGCAGTCAGTTTTTCGTAAGCGGCAACCGCCAGCTCAACCTCAGAACCGGTCGCAATGAAGATAATCTGCGGCTGGCCCGCACAATCTTTCAGTACGTAACCACCGCGGGCGATATTCGCCAGTTGCTCTTCAGTACGTTCCTGCTGCGCCAGGTTCTGACGGGACAGAATCAGCGCGGTTGGGCCATCCTGACGCTCTACGCCATATTTCCACGCCACCGCGGATTCCACCTGGTCGCACGGACGCCATGTGGACATGTTCGGCGTTACGCGCAGGCTTGCCACCTGCTCGACCGGCTGGTGCGTTGGGCCATCTTCGCCCAGACCGATGGAGTCGTGGGTATAGACCATCACCTGACGCTGTTTCATCAACGCTGCCATACGCACTGCGTTACGGGCATATTCGACGAACATCAGGAAGGTGGAGGTGTACGGCAGGAAACCGCCGTGCAGGGCGATACCGTTGGCGATAGCGGTCATACCGAATTCGCGCACACCGTAATGAATGTAGTTACCTGCGGCATCTTCGTTAATCGCTTTCGAACCGGACCACAGGGTCAGGTTAGACGGTGCCAGGTCAGCGGAGCCGCCGAGGAATTCCGGCAACAGCGGACCGAAGGCTTCGATGGCATTCTGGGACGCTTTGCGGCTGGCGATTTTCGCCGGGTTAGCCTGCAGTTTAGCGATGAATTCATTCGCTTTCGCATCGAAGTCAGCCGGCATGTCGCCTTTCATACGACGGGTGAATTCAGCAGCTTCCTGCGGGAAGGCTTTCTCATAAGCCGCGAATTTCTCGTTCCATGCGGATTCTTTCGCCTGGCCGGCTTCTTTCGCATCCCACTGGGCGTAGATTTCAGACGGGATTTCGAACGGCGCGTATTTCCAGCCCAACTGTTCGCGGGTCAGCGCGATTTCCGCGTCGCCCAGCGGCGCGCCGTGGGAATCGTGGGTACCCTGTTTGTTCGGCGAACCGAAACCGATGATGGTTTTGCACATCAGCAGGGACGGTTTGTCAGTCACGGCGCGAGCTTCTTCCGTGGCGCGTTTAATGGCGTCGGCATCATGACCGTCAATGCCACGGATAACATGCCAACCGTAGGCTTCAAAACGTTTCGCGGTGTCATCGGTGAACCAGCCTTCAACGTGACCATCGATAGAGATACCGTTGTCATCATAGAACGCGATCAGTTTGCCCAGTTTCAGAGTACCAGCCAGAGAGCACACTTCGTGAGAAATGCCTTCCATCATGCAGCCGTCGCCCATAAAGACGTAGGTGAAGTGGTCAACGATGTCGTGGCCAGGACGGTTAAACTGCGCCGCCAGAGTTTTCTCGGCAATCGCCATCCCGACGGCGTTGGCAATACCCTGACCCAGCGGGCCGGTAGTGGTTTCAACACCAGCGGTGTAGCCCACTTCCGGGTGACCAGGGGTTTTTGAATGTAGCTGACGGAAATTCTGCAGTTCGGACATCGGCAGGTCATAACCGGTGAGGTGCAGCAGGCTGTAAATCAGCATTGAGCCGTGGCCATTGGACAGCACGAAGCGGTCGCGGTCGGCCCAGGACGGGTTGGTCGGGTTGTGGTTCAGGAAATCACGCCACAGGACTTCGGCAATGTCAGCCATACCCATCGGGGCACCCGGGTGACCGGATTTGGCTTTCTGTACTGCGTCCATGCTCAGCGCACGAATAGCATTGGCAAGCTCTTTACGTGAGGACATTTTGACTCCAGATCGGATGTTGAAAGGCCATGCCCGTAACGACTTGACGACAGCGCGTTTTGGGCTACGCCGGAAAATTTGCCAACAATTTACCCCAAGCCGCGCGTCATGTACATGGAACATCCTTTTACCGCTTCAGAAATCTCCGGATCGTGCTCGCATGTTGCGCAATTAGCTAACTTGCCTGCCACGCTTTTCTTTATACTTAACCCAGGCGCTAATTCATCTGCAACGGGCGCATTTCAAAATAATATTAATTCGTATGGAAGAGAAAAATGAAAATTCGCGCTTTACTGCTTGCTCTGGGCATGGCGACGGTGCTGACCGGTTGCCAGAATATGGACTCTAATGGACTACTTTCTTCGGGCGCTGAAGCTTTTCAGGCCTATACGTTAAGCGATGCGCAGGTAAAAGCGTTGAGCGATCAATCCTGTCAAGAGCTCGACAGCAAAGCGAAAATCGCGCCGGCGAGCAGCGAATACGCTAAACGACTGACAAAAATTGCCGCCGCGCTGGGGGATAACATTAACGGCCAGCCGGTGAACTATAAGGTTTACGAGACGAAAGACGTCAACGCGTTTGCCATGGCGAACGGTTGTATCCGCGTCTACAGCGGACTGATGGATATGATGACCGACAACGAAGTTGAAGCCGTGATCGGCCATGAAATGGGCCATGTCGCGCTGGGTCATGTAAAGAAAGGGATGCAGGTCGCGCTGGGCACTAACGCCGTGCGCGTCGCGGCGGCATCGGCAGGAGGAGTAGTCGGCAGCCTGTCGCAATCACAGCTTGGCGATCTTGGCGAAAAACTGGTGAACTCGCAGTTCTCTCAGCGTCAGGAGTCCGAAGCGGATGATTATTCTTACGATCTGTTGCGCAAACGCGGTATCAGTCCGGCAGGACTCGCTACCAGCTTTGAGAAACTGGCAAAACTGGAAGCGGGTCGTCAAAGCTCAATGTTCGACGATCACCCGGCGTCCGCCGCACGCGCACAGCATGTGCGCGATCGTATGAGCGCGGACGGGATCAAATAATCCCCGAACAGTGCCGGATGGCGGCGTGAACGCCTTATCCGGCCTACACAGGCCCGGTAAGCGTAGGCCGGATAAGCGCAGTGCCATCCGGCAAAACAATTTACTCGCCCTTCTTCGCCGCCTGGATATAGAGCATTTCTAATGCCAGCGTCGCGGCCGCCAGAGCGGTGATCTCTGACTGATCGTAAGCCGGCGCGACTTCCACTACATCCATACCGACAATGTTCAGATCTTTCAGACCGCGTACCAGCTTAATGGCGCGATCGGAGGTCAAACCGCCGATCACCGGCGTACCGGTGCCAGGCGCAAACGCCGGGTCCAGACAGTCGATATCAAAGGTCAGATAGACCGGCATATCGCCGACGATCTGTTTCACCTGAGCGAGAATATCATCCACGCCGCGATCGTTGACCTGGCAGGCATCCAGCACGGTAAAGCCATTGTCTTTGTCAAACTCAGTGCGAATACCGATCTGTACCGAATGATGCGGATCGATCAGGCCTTCTTTCGGCGCGGTGTAGAACATCGTGCCGTGATCGAATTCGCAGCCGTTAGCGTAGGTATCGGTATGCGCGTCAAAATGTACCAGCGCCATTTTGCCAAAATGTTTCGCGTGGGCGCGCAGCAGCGGCAGCGTAACGAAGTGGTCGCCGCCGAAAGAGAGCATACGCTTGCCTGCAGACAGCAGCTTTTCAGCGTGCGCCTGTAATTTTTCACTCATTTCACGGGCATCGCCAAACGCATACACCAAATCGCCGCAGTCCACAACGTTCAGGCGCTCGCGCATGTCAAAATTCCACGGGAAACGGTGGTGTTCCCAGGCGAGGTTGGTCGACACCTGACGGATCGCCGCCGGGCCATGACGACCGCCAGCGCGACCGGACGTTGCCATATCAAACGGTACGCCAGTGATCACCCAGTCGGCATCGCTGTCATACGGCTGGAAGTTCATTGGCAGACGTAAAAAACCAAACGCATTAGAAACCAGTGAGTTATCGTACTGATGACCTAAGGTGCTCATGGCAAAAACCTCTTCTTAGTCAATATAAAAAAACCCTCCCGCGTCGTTAGGCCCGACGAGGAAGGGTTTGAATTTGTTTACGGCTCAAAGTTTACTCTGACAGGCCGCATTATTGAAGTCAGTTTAGCCAGGTACAGTAGACAACGCCCGAAAAAAATATATATCCAGCGCAAATCAGTAGGCTCATACGTCCATCGCGGTCAGTTAAGAGGCCTTAGGGAGTTGCCGCTGTAAAAACTCAAGCACTAATGCGTAAAACAGCGGTGTTTTTCCTGGCGTCTGGAAAATGGCGTGACCGCTACCGGGAATGAGGGTCATCTCCGCCTGAGGCAGCAGCCGGTACAGCTCGGTAACTTCTTCAACGGTGAAAAATTCATCCCGGTCGCCGTCCAGTAATAGCACAGGAATGTGGATTTTTTTTCACCTCTTCTTCCGTCAGCGATGTGGGCGTTGTCCACATTGGCCAGACACCTTTGAGGAACGTGCGCCAGTAGTCTTTTTGCTCGGGATGATGCATGTTCTGATAAAATTTAACCATCCCGGGCGCATCCGAAGCCATTTTATCCAGATCGCGATCCGTCAATTGCCCCTGAGGCATTCCTTTACCATAAAAAATTTCCATCCCCTGCATGTAATGGGCCGTAGCAAAGCGATGCGTTGCGCCGCCGACGATAGCAGCGCACGCTAGATCCGGGTATCGGCTGGTTAACTTCAGAACGACCATGCCGCCATCGCTATAACCCATCACCAGCGGTTTTTCCAGCTTCAACGCTTTAATAAAAGCCGCCATATCTTCCGCCATCAGATCATAGCTAAACGTTCCTTGCGGGTTATTGGTTAATCCATGCCCACGACTGTTCGGCATGATGACGCGAAAATATCGAGATGCCTCTTTCGCTAATCCCTGCCAGCTTTTCGCCGTCAGACCACCACCGTGAATCAACAGCAGCGGAGACCCCTCGCCCTCTTCAACGTAATGAATTTTGATACCATTCGCTTCCACAAATTTATCTTTGTCCATCGTTGTTGCTGAAGCATTTATTAAAAATATAATATTGATAATAAAAATAAATGCGAATTTAAAAATATGATTCATAACACCTCGCCAATCACTTTCCGTGTAAAAGACCATATTATTCAGATTGAACAAAAAATAATATCAAAATCGATTAGTATCATTTTCACTTATTTACCGGGGAGACCCCGCATCCTCTTTTTACAGAACGTAAAAAGCCTTTCCGCGATTAGCCTCAACGCGAAAAGGCTCTAAAGTCAGAAAAGTGCCACCTTATTCATTCTGGCTGTAATTCAGGATGACTTGAAGGTCTCTTCCTGAATTGCATTTAGCGCTTTCTTTATTCCTTCGCCTGACAAGACGAGCTTGACTCGCTAAATGCCGTGGCCGGAATTTTCACAATCGCTTTTTTAACCGGCGCAGGTTTACCACGCGTACAAAGCGGACGGTGGACCTGGTTGGGATAAAAAAGCGCGAAATCGCCAGGATTTAATGTAACGAACTGCTCATTAGCGACACATTCAGGAAAGATGATGTCATCAGGAAGATGCTCAAGCTCCTTTATCCTGGTATCAATTTTGTTGGAATAGCCAATCTCCTCATAGCCGCTTAGTAAAATCTGAACATCGATATATTTTTTATGAAGTTCAGCTTTGCGGTTTAACGAAGAGTGTGTTTCTCCTTCGCTTATCATAAGAAATGACTCCGGGAAAGAAAGTTCATATCTACCAGCAGGCTGATCTTCAGCTATCTTCACCGCTTCGATGATAAGTTTTTTAATAATGTGGTTAACGTAAGGTAATAAAGTAAGCTGCTCTATATTTCCATATAGCATACTATAGTTATCCTAAATAATGGTCGTGATTATAATTATCAGCCAATCAGGTACTGGTAAATACCTTCAGCCACAGGAATACCTTCTTTTAAACATTTTTCTTTATAGGCGATTTGCGGATCGTTTGGCGCCAGCACTTTATCAACACCGGGCATCGGTTTTACAGCCCTTAGCTCATTGACCATTGTGCTCATTATTGAGGAAAACAGCGGATTGCCCAACATCTGCGGATCAATAACGATAACCAGACTCGCTAACTTGCGCATCTTGTCATAGTCGCCATACATCCGAACAATATGGTTGCTAAAGTTTGCCCCCATCAGGACGCCCGTGAGCGCATCAATCGCCAGGGCAATACCAGAACCTTTGTGTCCGCCAAAGGGCAGCAGATTTTCAATTTTATGCGGATCGGTAGTGATATGTCCCTCTTTATCCAGCGCCAGACCATGACCTATTGGTTTCTCGGTTTCTTTGGCGTGCAGAATTTTACCAAACGCAATGGCGCTGGTCGCCATATCGACGATCATCGGATGGCTGTCTTTAACGGGGAAGCCGAAGGCGATTGGGTTAGTCCCCAGAAAGCGCTCCGCGCCGCCATACGGCGCAACGCAGGTATCCGTTTGCGTCATGGCGATAGCCACCATTCCCTGGCTTGTCGCCTGCTCAATGAACCACGAGAGCGCGCCGCAGTGGGACGTATTTTTGACGCTGACGAAGCCTAGCCCCGTTTCTCTTGCCAGACTAATAGCGTGGTCTGTCGCCTTTATCAGCGCGCAGTGCCCCATTCCATCATCAGAGTCCAGAATAGCGACAGAAGGCGAAATCTGTTCAATGCTGAATGTTGCTTTTGGATTGAGCCCGCCTGCGTTCAGGCGGGTACAATAGTGCTCTACGCGAATAACGCCGTGGGAGTGAACGCCGGTAATATCGGCATGAACCAAAACGTCGGCTACCTGCTGCGCCGTTTGCGCGTCAAGACCCGCCTGGGTGAGTTTATTAAACGCCAGCGCTTTCAATTCATTTTCTTTGACTAATATTGTTGACATAACTATCCCGCTATTAAAATTTGATAACGCCTTTAACCAATTTTTTGTTTTCTACCACGTTCTTCTGGTACTGGTTGCCGAACGTATAGAAATCGAATTCCTGGTTTTTCATCATTGTTTCGCTAATAGCGCCCTGAGCCATTAGCTCAATGACACATTCGAAGTCTTCCCGCGTCGCGTTACGGCTGCTCAATAGCGTGGTCTCTTTTTTATGGAAGGTCGGATCGTCAATGACGAGCTCGCCGATATACAGCCCGATGAAGACGATTTTTCCGCCGTGACGAATCAGATCGACAGCGCGGCTCATGGAGGATTTATTGCCGGTGGCATCAAGCACAGTGCCGGCTAATTCACCGGAGAAACAGGCTTTCAGCGCATCAATATAGTCGTCTGACGACGGATCGAGCGTTGCAACGCCTACCTTTTCGGCTACCAGACGACGGCGTTCGGCGTCAATATCAGCTACCGCGACGCGAGCGCCTTTGGCTTTTGCTATCGCGGCGGCGGCCAGCCCAATCGGCCCGGCGCCGACCACCACAATGTTTTGCTGCGGCTTCACGTCAGCGCGGCGTACTGCGTGGGCGCTGATGGCGAAACACTCAACCAGCGCGCCCGCGCTGTCGGTGAGGTTATCCGACAGTTCAACCAGATTTTGTTCACGAACGGCCAGATATTCGCTAAAGCCGCCGTCCTGGTGAACGCCATACAGCGAGACGTTCTCACAGCAGTTGGTTTTTCCTTCCCGGCAGGCTGCGCAAGCGCCGCAAGGAATACAGGGAATAACGCTATAGCGTTGGCCGACCTTCGCCGTGCTGCACGATTTACCCAACATTTCCGCCACGCCGCAAATTTCATGACCCAGCACGCGCGGATAGGCAAAAAAGGGCTGGCGACCGGCAAACGCATGGATATCGGTGCCACAAATACCAACCGCTTTAATTTTTAACAGTACTTCATCGTCTTTTAAATGAGGAATATCTCTTTCAATGTATTCAATATTTCCCGGATTATTACAGATAAGCGTTTTCATACTTAACCCTTTGAAGATAAACGGTGAATGGTGGCCGTGACGCCATGTAATTCAATATGGTTAAAGGCCTGCTGAATGTCGTTTAAAAAGTCTGCGTTGTCGCCGGCCAGCGTTCCAAAGATGCTATTTATCTGCAGCAAAGACAGCGCTTGTTCCCATCGCGTGTTTTTATTTTTAATAGCCGCATTGAAGGTATCATTGAGCGGGTCGGCCACGCTCTGCCCCTGAGAGAGTGTATTAATGACGTAATGGAGCCAGCCCGCAATCAGCGTCGCTAACGCCCTGCCCTTAACACCGCGCGCCTGGAGCGTCAGATAAGAATCGACGGCCCGCTGAGGCAGCTTCTGAGAACCGTCCATCGCAATCTGTCCGGTCTTATGTTTAATATTCGGGTTGCTGAATCGATCAATGAGCAACTGCGCATATTGATGTACATCTACCGCCAAATTCGGGCACAGCGATTTTGCCTGCTCTTCCGTCATTAAATGATGTACGGCGGTTTTAAAAGCGTCGTCTTCCATGCACTGATAGATAAACTCATATCCAGTCAGGCTGCCGTTATAGGCGAGAAACGAATGGCTGCCATTCAGCATACGAAGTTTCATTTCTTCATAGGGAAGCACGTCCGAGACGAACATAGCCCCTGCTTTATCCCAGTCAGGACGACCGGCAACGAAATTATCTTCGATAACCCACTGACGGAAATCCTCGCATACGATGCCGCAGGGATCGGCAAAACCGATCTGGTCTTTAATCATGTCAAATTGCTCTGGCGTCATTGCCGGCACGATGCGATCGACCATGGTGCCAGGAAAGGTGACATGCTTCGCTATCCAGGCCGCCAGTTGCGGATCGAGATTATCGGCAAACGTAACGATCGCCGTTTTGGTCAAATGACCGTTTTCCGGAATGTTATCGCACGACAGTACACTAAACGGGGGAAGCCCTTGCTGGCGGCGTATCCGTAGCGCTTCGACGATCAGTCCGAGTGCTGAGCGGGGATGTTCAGGATCGGCAAGATCGTGTTTGATGAGCGGATGGCTGAGATCGAGCGTTCTGGACCGCGGATCGGTGCAGTAACCTTTTTCCGTTATCGTCAACGAAACAATTTTTACCTGCGGCTCAGTTAGCTTCTCGATCGCCGCCTGAATACCTGACTTCGGCGTATGCAACGCGCCGGTGACGGTACGAACCAGGCGACTGTTGATGGCGCTGGCTGACGTTTCCACCACTGAAAACAGCCCCTCTTGCGCATTTAGCGCATCCACCAGCTCCGCATCGCCGAACAGATTTAGTTCAAAAATCCCCCAGCGGTTGCCGGTTATCTCATTCGTGAGATCGTTATAAACCGCCTGGTGACCACGGTGAAAGGCGCCAAATCCAATATGTACGATGTTGGCTTCCATTCCCTGACGTGAATAAGTCGTTTTGAATTGGTGCCTTGCGGCGTCTAACTGGCGAGCTATAGTGTCCATGAATTTTTCCCACTCATGTTTTGTTTACCAATTCTGCTTAAACACCATACCAAAATCCGTGAATATGATCACACTCACGGCACCGGATTCTTCATCTCGGTATGCTGACTAATAGCCAACGAATAAAAATAATTTATTTATCAATTAGTTATAAAATTAGCTTCTCAGGATAAATTTTACGATTCACAAAAGCGTGATTTTGATTAGAAAAATCGGCCACGAATTGGCATACCACCCATACAACCTGAAACCATTAAAAAACATGAAAAACAATACCTTATTGAATAACACGCCCGCTGCGAGCGTATATGTCACGCATGATTGGTTCAATAATTACCCGAAATACAGCAAACCAAATCTGATAATTTGTCTAGTGAATTAATGAACTCAATTTATTATCAGCATCAACGTTAACCTAAGAACATCAGTTACGGTTTTGATCATCCGGGTCGCTGCTAAAGCGATGAGGAGTGAGCCGCCTTTAGACGTAATTGGCAAATTAATCCATTGATTGAAAAAAGGAAAAAATTGATGAAGACGCAGATTAGGCACGTTAAAACAAAGCTTTCAAAGCCCCTCTGGCCGAGGTCTTAGTTGACGTGAAACATGGCATAATAGCCATTTCGAACTGGTAACCACGACGATTACGCTGGAAGACGGTTCAACTGGCACCGGATATTCCTATACCGGCGGAAAGGGAGGGTATGCAATTAAAGCGATGATCGATCACGATCTTGCCCCGGTACTGTCAGGGAAAGAGGGCGCTGCGATTGACGATATCTATGACTTTATGGAATAGCATATTCACTATGTGGGTCGCGGAGGTATCGCATCGTTTGCGATGTCTGCGGTGGATATCGCCCTTTGGGATTTGAAAGGCAAACGTGAAAAACTGCCGCTGTGGAAAATGGCTGGCTGAAGGCGGCGCGTCTGTCGACGAATGGCGGTCTTTCGGTATGCTCGCTCGGTATGCAGGAATTACACGTCAGACTGGTTTCCGCATTCGAGACTGGCTGACTGGAGGTTCACAGTTTCCCGATCGATCAATATACCAAACATCCGCTGGTGGTCGACAATTATCGCGCCGTGGCACCGGACACCTACGGCATTGGCGTAGAGTTTGACTGGGATAAGCTGAGCATTTACGAAGCCTGATTCCCTCTCTCCGGGCTTGTTTTTGGCGGCAGGCCCGGTTAATCGCTGACAAAAATGTCATCCGCCTGAAAATAGCCGTCAGGTGGCGAAGAAAAAATCATCAAAATCCTCCAGCGAATCATCCTGTTGGAAGATTTTTACCAGCTCATTTTTACTGTTTTCAAGATGGGTCCACGAAGCCTGTCTGGCCTGCTCAGCATCGCGTTTTTGCAATGCAAGGAAGATACTACGGTGATCTTCCACCCATTTCATTCTTAACTCTTTCTTATGTAAATACTTATAGTTTAACTGCTTCCAGCGCGGATTTTCGGTCCTGACAGCCCGCCACAGCTCGGCAGATTGTTTCATTAATACACGATTTTGCGTGGATTCCGCGATGATATTGTGGAACTGGCGATCCAGTTCTTCAAATTTGTCGCTGTCGCCGCCAATCTGCTTTTCCTGCTGCTCAATAATACGTTTAAGCTGCTTAAGTTCATTAAATCTGATTTGCGTAGCGGCAAAACCGGTGATGTTACTTTCGATGACCTGCCGGGCCTGTAGCAATTCAAAGGGGCCAATGTCTGAGTAAGGCAAGAGCGCTTTTTGATTGATTTTTTCGAGACTATCAATAAAGTAAGTGCCTGCGCCTTGCTTAACCTCTACCACTCCCTTCAGCTCAAGCATAATAATCGCCTCACGAATCGTCGTGCGGCTGGTTTGAAAACGCTCGCTGAGTTCTCTCTCCGCCGGAAGTCGCTCGCCAGCTTTAAATACCCCTGAATAGAGTAGTTCTTCTATTTGCAGCCCTATATCAAAATAGCGCCGCTTGGTTAAAATTTGTTCCATGCACATACCTATGTAGACAGCAATTGCTCCACTTGAGGGTAGTGTAAACAAATCCTAATGTTTATGGTAAACAATTTCCCTGCCAGAGAGTGGTCGTTTCTTTCCCACAACCTACGGCTATGCGCGTCACACAGTCCTTCCCCACCAGACTCGGCAGGAAAGGCGCTGATTCCCATAACGCATATTTGACGTTTGATGCCGGGTTTATTTGCGGCAGGGCGGCGGCGCATACCCGTTGTTGTCCGCCGGGAAAGCCTGCGAGGAACAAGGCGGTAGCGTATTTGTTGCTTTACCCTGCAATGCAAAAGCGGCAAAGCCGATGACGCCGATGTTGCGTACATCGCCCTGCGCGGAGTGGATCGCATAAGCGTCAGCTACGTCGGCGAACTGGAATGCCGCCTCAGTGTGTTTATCTTTGCGAAACCCTTTAATCGCCAGTGAATCGCCGGCGTTAACAATATAGCCATGATGATTCAGCGAGCCTGCTTTTCCGTTCAACACGTCCATGCCATCAACCGTTGCGACGATTTCGTAATTGGTATCATGACTGTAATTACGAATATATAACTGATAGTTCATCCCTGATCTTGCAGGAATACTATATTGCCATTGTCCCATTGATGCGTTGTAGCGACGAGTAATTGGAATCGAATTAAAATTAGCGTCGCGCACAGCATATTCAAGATCGCTGATACGTATACTATAAACTTTATCGTAACCTGACGGATATTGAGTGGAGTAATTTATTACCACCATTTCGGCAGGTTCTCGATCGGCACGCTCTACCGAAACGCTTTGTACCGATGAATGCACGTCGCCGCCCCAGGCGGTGCCGACGTCGGATGAAGAGCCATTATTAGATTGCATTCCGCTGGAACAGCCGCCTAACAGCAAAAACAAGCCAACAATGACGGCATTAAATTTAAATTTGCTCATACTCACCCCCCTTTTTAATTATTAGGGGGATTGTAGGCGCATAAAATTACATAGAGAAGCGACGCCGCTGATAATTAAGAATTTATAAAATATAAAAGGGTCGATTTAAATAATTAAATCGACCCACAAGCGGAATACTCTTAATTACTCATCTTCAAGATAAGTATAACCGTACAGTCCCGCTTCAAATTCCTCAAGGAACTGCTGCTGCAACGCATCGTCCAGATCCGTCTGTTTTACCTGGTCGCGGAAATGCGTTAACAGCGTTTTCGGATCCAGTTGCACATATTGCAGCATATCCGCAACGGTATCGCCTTCGTCCGACAGCTCAACCTCGACGCTACCATCCGGGAAGACAAACACGTCAACCGCTTCAGTATCGCCAAACAGGTTGTGCATGTTACCGAGGATCTCCTGATAGGCGCCGACCATAAAGAAGCCGAGCATCGGCGGATTCTCTGGATCGTATTCCGGCATCGGCATCGTCGTGGCGATACCGTCGCCATCGATATAGTGGTCAATAGCGCCATCGGAATCACAGGTTATATCCAGCAGCACGGCACGACGTTCCGGTACCTGATCTAACCCTTCCAGCGGCAGTACCGGGAAGAGCTGATCGATTCCCCACGCGTCCGGCATTGACTGGAACAGCGAGAAGTTGACGTACATTTTGTCCGCCATTCGCTCTTGCAGTTCGTCGATAATCGGACGATGCGCACGGTTTTGCGGGTCCAGTTGCTTCTGCACTTCATGGCACATGCTGAGATAAAGTTGTTCCGCCCAGGCGCGCTCCTGCAAACTAAACGCGCCGGAAGAGTAGCCGATATGAATATCGTGCAGATCCATTTGGCTATCATGCAGCCATTCACGCAGCGAGCGGCGAGTGCCAGGCTTATGCATCTCCTGCCAGGTTTCCCACAGATTTTGCAGCGCGCGCGGCGCATCTTCAGCAGGGGCAGTCGGATCCGTGTATTCGTTACGCTCCACGCCGATAATGTTAGAGACCAGTACCGTATGGTGCGCAGTGACGGCGCGGCCAGACTCGGTAATCACCGTCGGATGCGGTAAACCATGCTCTTCGCAGGCATCGCCAATCGCCCAGATGATGTTATTGGCATATTCGTTCAGGCCATAGTTCACCGAACAGTCGGACTGCGAGCGGGTACCTTCATAATCCACGCCCAGACCGCCGCCCACGTCGAAGCACTGGATATTAACGCCCAGCTTATGCAGCTCAACATAGAAACGTGCGGACTCGCGCACGCCGGTCGCGATATCGCGAATGTTCGCCATCTGCGATCCCAGGTGGAAGTGCAACAGTTGCAGACTGTCCAGACGCCCGGCGTCACGCAGGGTCTCCACTAGTTGCAGCACCTGGGTCGCCGCCAGGCCGAATTTTGATTTTTCGCCGCCGGAGGATTGCCACTTACCGGACCCCTGAGAAGCCAGACGCGCACGCACGCCCAGGCGAGGAACCACGTTCAGGCGCTCGGCCTCTTCCAGCACAATCGCGATTTCAGACATCTTTTCGATGACCAGATAAACCTTATGGCCCATCTTCTCGCCAATCAGCGCCAGCCGAATGTATTCACGGTCTTTATAACCATTACAGACGATCACGCTACGGGTCATGCCGGCATGCGCCAGCACCGCCATCAATTCCGCTTTTGACCCCGCTTCCAGCCCCAACGGTTCACCGGAATGGATAAGGGACTCGATCACGCGGCGATGCTGATTGACCTTAATCGGATAAACGAGGAAGTAGTCGCCGTTATAACCGTAAGATTCACGCGCACGCTTAAACGCCGCGTTAATTGAACGCAAACGGTGTTGCAGGATCTGCGGGAAGCAGAACAGCGCCGGCAGACGCTGACCTTGCGCTTCGCGCGCTTTCACCAGTTTGGCAAGATCGACACGCGCTTCCGGTACGTCGGGATCGGGGCATACGCTAATATGGCCCAGCTCGTTGACGTCGTAGTAGTTATTGCCCCACCAGGCAATATTGTAAGTGCGCAGCATCTTGCTGGCTTCCTGGGAGCTCATTGCAACCTCCTGCATGGAGCGTAGTACACCCTGTTCGCCTGCTGACGAAGGCGAACCCATAGACATGTCGTCAGACATAGCGAACCTCAATTTTTATTAGCAAGTGTAAAACAGTTGACTACTATCGCAATCCGAAGACGCGATAACAACCCATAGACAAGCGGATTTTCCAGCAGATAGCGCTGATGCTCCGCCTGCGCGACCGGTTTCTTTTTCATATCATTGTAAACACGTAACCGAACTCACAGATAACGGTTCGGCGAAACCACGAGAAAACTCTTGCGTTAACAAGAGCGCCCTTGTTCAGTCTTCAGCGCCATTGCCGGCTCTGGAATCCTGAGAAGCGCCGAGATGGGTATAACATCGGCAGGTATGCAAAGCAGAGATGCAGATTGCGGGGGACATGCGCGCACCAGAACGATGCGACAGATTCAGCAGAATACAACGGTTCATTATCTCGTATCACCTCCACGGCCGCCTCGTAAGACGAACCCACAAGCCAAAGCAACGTTTTAACCCGGCTGGAAGTGGCGACACGAAGAAAACGTCGTGTGCTTTTGTATGAGCCGCGCGTCGCGTTTTATACCCAGAACGCAGAAAAAAAGCAAAGCATAAATGCGCATAATGTCAGCATTATCAGAAACGTTTACCGCCTGATTTTGACCGACATTGCGACGGCCTTCAAAAAAAGCTGGAAATTGGGCGAAGAAGTGACCTAAAATAGCCGTCCAGATGTTAATCCATCCATACTGATTAACACTCAGACTGCCAGTGTCAGCGACCTTCAGACTCATGGTAGAATCTTCTGTCATGACTATTCCGCACAACAGTTTGAGCTAACTAAATTCTCCTTAGGTGAAATTAAATATGGCAAAACACCTTTTTACGTCTGAGTCCGTATCAGAAGGGCATCCTGACAAAATCGCAGACCAAATCTCTGATGCCGTGTTGGACGCTATCCTGCAACAGGATCCGAAAGCACGCGTCGCCTGTGAAACCTACGTTAAAACCGGCATGGTTTTAGTTGGCGGTGAGATCACCACCAGCGCCTGGGTCGATATCGAAGAGATTACCCGTAATACGGTGCGCGAAATTGGCTATGTGCATTCCGACATGGGCTTTGACGCCAACTCTTGCGCGGTACTGAGCGCAATTGGCAAACAGTCTCCGGATATCAACCAGGGCGTTGACCGCGCAGACCCGCTGGAACAAGGCGCGGGCGACCAGGGCCTGATGTTTGGCTACGCGACAAATGAAACCGACGTACTGATGCCTGCGCCAATCACCTACGCGCACCGTCTGGTACAGCGTCAGGCTGAAGTGCGTAAAAATGGCACCCTGCCATGGTTGCGTCCGGATGCAAAAAGCCAGGTCACTTTCCAGTATGACGACGGCAAAATCGTCGGTATCGACGCCGTGGTTCTCTCTACGCAGCACGCAGAAGATATCGACCAAAAATCGCTGCAAGAAGCGGTGATGGAAGAGATCATCAAACCCATTCTGCCGTCTGAATGGTTAAATACGTCCACTAAGTTTTTTATCAACCCAACCGGGCGTTTTGTTATCGGCGGCCCGATGGGCGATTGCGGTCTGACCGGTCGTAAGATCATCGTTGATACCTACGGCGGTATGGCGCGTCACGGCGGCGGCGCCTTCTCCGGTAAAGATCCGTCTAAAGTTGACCGTTCTGCAGCTTACGCTGCGCGTTATGTCGCGAAAAACATCGTGGCGGCAGGTCTGGCGGATCGCTGTGAAATCCAGGTCTCCTACGCTATCGGTGTAGCGGAGCCGACGTCCATCATGGTGGAAACGTTCGGTACTGAAAAAGTGCCTGCTGAACAGTTGATTCTGCTGGTACGCGAATTCTTCGACCTGCGCCCGTACGGCTTGATTCAGATGCTGGATCTGCTGCACCCGATCTACAAAGAAACTGCGGCTTACGGCCACTTCGGTCGCGAAAACTTCCCATGGGAAAAAACCGACAAAGCGCAACTGCTGCGCGATGCTGCCGGTCTGAAATAATCGCCCGCGCCTGACGCTGTTTTTCAGTCAGGTAAGCCATACCGTACTTATAAAGGCCAGCGCCCTGCTGGCCTTTATCATTGCTGATACACGCAACGTTATCAGATATTCCAGCGTGAATTTATACTGACCTTTTTGTGATGCGCAGCACAATCCACTCTCCCCTTTCGTTTCTTCGACTACACTTTTTATCATTCAGTTTCAGTCACCATGAAAGCGGTTACATTCATTTTCATTAAGAACTGACCGCATCACTATCGGTATGCTAATTCTGCGATGAAAATATTACATAATTTTTCAACTTTGTCTGAATACCAGGCGATTGATATAGTTATAAGATTATTAAAACTATTATTTTTCAGATAATTAAATAATCACCGATATAAATAGTAGTGTAAACGATTACACCATTGTGATTAGCCTCACATCTTTTTACGGCGTACTCACCTACTCTTAACATCGATAAAATTGCTAACCCAACCGGAGGGCATAATGCCTGACAATAAAAAACAAGGGCGTTCCAACAAGGCCATGACATTTTTTGTCTGCTTTCTTGCAGCCCTGGCAGGATTACTTTTTGGCCTGGATATCGGCGTTATCGCCGGTGCTTTACCCTTCATTACCGACGAGTTTCAAATTACCGCACACACTCAGGAATGGGTGGTCAGCTCCATGATGTTTGGCGCGGCCGTCGGCGCTGTCGGCAGCGGCTGGCTCTCCTTTAAGCTGGGTCGTAAAAAAAGCCTGATGATCGGCGCTATCCTTTTCGTCGCCGGTTCGCTGTTCTCCGCTGCGGCGCCTAACGTTGAAGTCCTGATTATTTCTCGCGTGCTGCTGGGTCTGGCCGTCGGCGTCGCTTCCTACACCGCACCGTTGTACCTGTCCGAGATCGCGCCGGAAAAAATTCGCGGCAGTATGATCTCAATGTACCAGCTCATGATCACCATCGGGATTCTGGGCGCTTATCTGTCCGATACCGCGTTCAGTTACAGCGGCGCATGGCGCTGGATGCTCGGCGTGATCATCATCCCAGCCATTCTGCTGCTGATCGGCGTCTTCTTCCTGCCGGACAGCCCGCGCTGGTTTGCGGCGAAACGCCGTTTCCATGATGCTGAACGCGTCCTGTTGCGCCTGCGTGACACCAGTGCGGAAGCAAAACGTGAGCTCGATGAAATTCGCGAAAGTTTGCAGGTTAAACAGAGCGGTTGGGCGCTGTTCAAAGAGAACAGCAACTTCCGCCGCGCCGTGTTTCTTGGCATTTTGTTGCAGGTCATGCAGCAATTTACCGGGATGAACGTCATCATGTATTACGCGCCGAAAATCTTCGAACTGGCGGGGTACACGAATACCACGGAGCAGATGTGGGGTACCGTTATTGTTGGTCTGACTAACGTGCTGGCAACCTTCATCGCTATCGGCCTGGTTGACCGCTGGGGCCGCAAGCCGACCCTGACACTGGGCTTCCTGGTCATGGCGATTGGTATGGGGATTCTGGGTACGATGATGCACATCGGCATCCATTCGCCGTCTGCGCAATACTTCGCTATCGCTATGCTGCTGATGTTCATCATTGGATTTGCGATGAGCGCTGGTCCGCTGATTTGGGTACTGTGCTCCGAAATCCAACCGCTGAAAGGCCGCGATTTCGGCATCACCTGCTCCACCGCGACCAACTGGATCGCCAATATGATCGTCGGCGCAACGTTCCTGACCATGCTGAACAATCTGGGTAACGCCAACACCTTCTGGGTCTACGCTGGCCTGAACGTGCTGTTTATCCTGCTGACCCTGTGGCTGGTACCGGAAACCAAACACGTTTCGCTGGAACACATTGAACGTAACCTGATGAAAGGTCGTAAACTGCGCGAAATCGGCGCCCACGACTAATCCCTCCACGCTTCCTCCAGCCACAGGAGGAAGCGTTTTTCTTGCAGTCCCTCTTCCGTCGCACTATTCTCTGCCGCTATGAAAACCCCTCGTCTCCCTATCGCTATCCAGCAGGCCGTGATGCGTCGTCTGCGGGAAAATCTCGCCCAGGCGAACCTCAAGCTCGATAGACATTATCCGGAGCCGAAACTGGTGTATACGCAACGCGGCACCTCGGCGGGCACCGCCTGGCTGGAGAGCTACGAAATCCGCCTCAACCCGGTGTTACTGCTGGAAAACATCGACACCTTTATAGCAGAGGTCGTGCCGCATGAACTGGCGCATCTGTTGGTGTGGAAGCACTTCGGACGCAAGGCTCCGCATGGCAAGGAATGGAAGTGGATGATGGAAAGCGTGCTGGGCGTTCCGGCCAGACGTACTCATCAATTTGCGCTGCAATCCGTACGGCGCAATACCTTTCCCTACCATTGCCAATGCCAGCAACATCAACTCACCGTCCGCCGTCATAATCGGGTAGTACGCGGCGAAGCGGTTTATCGTTGCGTTCACTGCGGCGAACCACTGGTCGCCGGGTAGTTCCCGAAACGTCCGGGAACTTTCCTGAGCGGACTGATTGCATACAGACACAACTTTCGTTACGTTGCGGGCTCGTTTTGCTATGGAGTGTGCAATGTACCGTAATTTTTCTTTTGCCGCTGCGTTGCTGGCCGCAGCGTTTTCAGGCCAGGCCCTGGCCGATGGCATTAACAATTTTTCTCAGGCCAAAGCGGCGAGCGTCAAAGTCAATGCCGACGCGCCCGGCAGCTTTTACTGCGGGTGCCAAATCCGCTGGCAGGGTAAAAAAGGCGTCGTAGACCTGGAGTCCTGCGACTATAAGGTGCGTAAAAACGAGAATCGCGCCAGACGCATTGAGTGGGAGCACGTTGTCCCCGCCTGGCAATTCGGTCATCAGCGCCAGTGCTGGCAGGACGGCGGGCGAAAAAACTGCGCTAAAGATCCGGTCTACCGCAAAATGGAAAGCGATATGCATAACCTGCAGCCCGCCATTGGCGAAGTGAATGGCGATCGCGGCAACTTTATGTATAGCCAGTGGAACGGCGGCGAAGGTCAGTACGGGCAATGCGCCATGAAAGTGGATTTTAAAGCGAAAATCGCCGAGCCGCCCGCCCGCGCCCGTGGCGCAATCGCCCGCACTTATTTTTATATGCGCGACCAATACCAACTGAAACTTTCCCGCCAACAAACGCAGCTTTTTAACGTCTGGGATAAGCAGTACCCCGTTACCGCCTGGGAGTGCGAGCGCGATGCGCGTATCGCGAAGGTCCAGGGTAATCATAATCCCTATGTGCAACGCGCTTGCCAGGCGCGAAAGAGCTAACCTACACTAGCGGGATTCTTGTTAACCCATGCCCTGGATAGCCAAACGCCGGGGCCATGACGCGGATTTTTTTATTATGCGTATTCCCCGCATTTATCACCCTGAATTGTTGACGTCCGGTACGCAGATTTCGTTATGCGAAGATGCGGCCAACCATATTGGTCGTGTACTGCGCATGGGACCGGGACAAGCGTTACAGCTGTTTGACGGCAGTAATCAGGTATTCGATGCTGAAATCATTAGCGCCAGTAAGAAAAGCGTTGAAGTGCAAGTGATGAAAGGCGAAATCGACGATCGTGAATCGCCGCTGCATATCCATCTGGGCCAGGTGATGTCGCGCGGTGAAAAAATGGAATTTACTATCCAGAAATCGATCGAACTGGGTGTAAGCCTCATTACGCCACTGTTCTCTGAGCGCTGCGGCGTTAAACTGGATAATGAACGTCTGAACAAAAAGCGCCAGCAGTGGCAAAAGATCGCCATCGCCGCCTGCGAACAATGCGGGCGTAACCGGGTGCCGGAAATTCGCCCGCCGATGGCGCTGGAGGCCTGGTGCGCCGAGCAAGATTCCGGGCTGAAGCTCAATCTTCATCCGCGCGCTCATGCCAGCATCAACACTCTGCCGCTGCCGGTTGAACGCGTCCGACTGCTGATCGGCCCGGAAGGCGGGCTGTCGGCGGACGAAATCGCGATGACCGCGCGCTATCAGTTTACTGATATTCTGTTAGGACCTCGCGTTCTGCGTACTGAGACAACCGCGCTCACCGCCATTACCGCGCTACAGGTGCGTTTTGGCGACTTAGGATGAAGCGTTAACGGAGAAAATAATGATCAAGCTCGGCATCGTGATGGACCCCATCGCACACATCAACATCAAGAAAGACACCAGTTTCGCTATGCTGCTGGAAGCCCAACGTCGTGGTTATGAACTTCATTATATGGAGATGGCCGACCTTTATCTGATTAACGGCGAAGCCCGCGCCCGCACGCGAACGTTGAGCGTGGAGCAAAATTACGATAAATGGTACGAGTTCGGCAGCGAGCAGGAGATTAAACTCGCCGATCTGGACGTCATTTTGATGCGTAAAGATCCGCCGTTTGATACCGAGTTTATTTATGCGACCTATATTCTGGAACGCGCTGAAGAGGAAGGGACGCTGATCGTCAACAAACCGCAAAGCCTGCGCGACTGTAATGAAAAACTGTATACTGCCTGGTTTGCCGACCTGACCCCGGAAACGCTGGTAACGCGCAATAAAGCGCAGCTCAAAGCGTTTTGGGAAAAGCACGGCGATATCATTATGAAACCGCTGGACGGTATGGGCGGCGCGTCCATTTTCCGCGTTAAGGAAGGCGATCCTAACATAGGCGTTATTGCCGAAACGCTGACCGAGCTGGGCAACCGCTACTGCATGGCGCAGAACTATCTGCCCGCGATCAAAGATGGCGATAAGCGCGTACTGGTCGTCGACGGCGAGCCGGTGCCTTACTGCCTGGCGCGTATTCCGCAGGGCGGCGAAACCCGCGGCAACCTGGCGGCTGGTGGTCGCGGCGAACCCCGTCCGTTGAGCGAAAGCGACTGGGAAATCGCCCGCCGCGTTGGGCCAACGCTTAAAGCCAAAGGGCTTATTTTCGTCGGTCTGGATATTATCGGCGACCGCTTAACGGAAATTAACGTGACCAGCCCAACCTGCGTGCGTGAAATCGAAGCGGAATACCCGATCTCTATCACCGGGATGTTGATGGACGCCATCGAAGCGCGTCTGGCGAAGTAAACGTTTATAGCCCGGTGGCGTGCGCTTACCGGGCCTGAGCAATCACGCCGCCCCGGTCGGATAAGGCGGCGCATCAGCATCGCCATCCGGCAATCTATTGCCCGATAAGGCAGCCGTCCTTTGGCAAAAGACGGCTTATATGAGTGACAACCGTCCGCTTTCCCCACATACTGAACACTGTCGTTTTTTTGAACCAGGAAACAGAACCTCTGACAATGAATTTACAGCATCACTTTCTTATTGCCATGCCTGCGCTCCAGGACCCGATTTTCCGCCGTTCCGTGGTGTATATTTGCGAACACAACCAGGACGGCGCTATGGGGATTATTGTTAATAAGCCTTTGGAAAATCTGCAAATTGAAGGGATTCTGGAAAAACTAAAAATTACGCCGGAACCGCGCGATTCGGCAATTCGTCTTGATAAAGCCGTGATGCTCGGCGGCCCGCTGGCGGAAGATCGCGGATTTATTCTCCATACTCCGCCGTCACGTTTCGCCTCCAGCATTCGTATCTCAGACAATACCGTGATTACCACTTCCCGCGATGTGCTGGAAACGTTAGGTACCCAACAACAGCCTTCCGATGTGCTGGTCGCGCTGGGCTACGCCTCCTGGGATAAAGGCCAGCTTGAACAAGAGTTGCTTGATAACGCCTGGCTTACCGCGCCCGCCGATCTCAATATTTTGTTCAAAACGCCCATTGCCGAGCGCTGGCGCGAAGCGGCAAAACTTATTGGCATTGATATTCTGACCATGCCTGGCGTTGCGGGGCACGCCTGATGAGCGACACCTTACTGGCCTTTGACTTCGGCACAAAAAGCATTGGCGTTGCAATAGGACAACGCATTACCGGCACCGCCCGTCCGCTTCCGGCAATCAAAGCACAGGACGGCACGCCCGACTGGACGCTCATTGAACGTTTGCTGAAAGAGTGGCAGCCGGACGAAATTATTGTCGGGCTACCGCTCAATATGGATGGCACTGAACAGCCGCTGACGGCGCGCGCACGTAAATTCGCCAACCGTATTCATGGGCGTTTCGGGGTAACTGTCACGCTGCACGATGAACGACTCAGCACCGTTGAAGCACGCTCCGGTCTGTTTGAACGAGGTGGATATCGCGCGCTGAACAAAGGCAAAGTGGACTCGGCCTCCGCCGTGATTATCCTCGAAAGCTATTTTGAACAGGGGTATTAAAGCCGTTTTTGTCAGCAGGCGGATAACGCGGTCACGGTTGCCAGGCTTACTGGGCAATAAGCTGGTTTAATGCCTTCAACGCCTGTAAACGCGCAGCCGCCTCCGCCTCATCAATCCGCCACATTCCCGCAAAGGCCAGCGCTGCGGCGTGCTTGCCTAGCGGTTGCGCCATAGAAACTTCACCATCAGCGTGATGCCACAGCACGTATCCCCGCTGGCGCTGCTGCGCCACATGCGGCGCCAGATTACGCCACTGCTCCGGAGTAAAGCGCTGCATTAGCGCCTCATCGCTTTCTGCCGCCAGTAACGCTACCCCTGGTACCGACTGCCAGGCCGGGCACATGCGAAACCCCGCCAGCGCCTGACTTCCCTGCGACCCCGGCGTAGAGTGATAAATATAGATAATCTGGTCTTCCCATAGCACGCCTAATGCCACCACGATGTCTCTGGGCGCATGGCGCTCAAGGATAGGCAACGCATGGGAGAACAGCGCTGAACCGCGAATCGCCTGCGCCGCCAAAGCATGAATGCCTGGCCCGGGTAAATAGCGTCGGTGCTCATCCTGCATCGTGAGTCCAATAGAGGCCATCGTCATTAACAGGCGATTAACGCGCGTAGTATTAATATCCATCAACCGGGCAAGCTCGCGACATCCGATAGCACGGTCGCTGGAGACCAGATATTGCAGACAGCGAATGCCATCTATCAGGCTTTGATTCGGTTGTGATGACATCGTTAAATGGCTTCGCTGTGGTTTTAACAAAGCTGCGATTTTAACGCCGGTTCGCCAGGATACAAGCCTGCATGCCGTTCAATCCACCGCGCCAGCCAACACTTTACAACGCCCCTACGCCGCCATCTTCGCTACAGTCGTCCCTGCGCCTGACGCCATTGCGCGCTCTGGGCGAATGTCATCATCCCCTGCTGCTGCCCGGTTTGTATCACGTGGGCCAACTGATGGAGTTTGCCTTCACGGATCAAATTCCCTGTGGCTGGCGTATTAATCAGTAATTCAAACAACGCCACGCGCCCATCCTGCCTGTCGACCTCCAGTTTTTGTGATAGTACAGCGCGCAGACTACCCGCCAGTTGGCTGCGTACCGGTTCTTTTTCCTGCGCCGGAAAACTATCCACTAATCTTTCCACCGCCTGCGCCGCACCGCGAGTATGCAGGGTTGCCAGTACCAGATGCCCCGTTTCCGCCGCCGTCAGCGCTAGGCGAATGGTCTCGCTGTCACGCAGCTCTCCCAGCAAAATGACATCGGGATCTTCACGTAACGCCGCGCGCAGCCCGGCGGCAAAAGTGGCGCAATGCTGGCCGATTTCCCGCTGCTGTATCAGGCAACGCTTGCTGGTGTAACGGTACTCAATAGGATCTTCCAGCGTCAGGATGTGTTTATCGGCATGTTGATTAAGATATCCCACCATCGCCGCCAGCGTGGTGGATTTCCCGCAGCCAGTAGCGCCAGTGACCAGAATCAGTCCGTTCTCGCTGGCAAGCAGTGCGGGTACTATCGGCGGCGTCTGGATTTCCGCCAGATCAGGACAACGCTCGGGCAATAGCCGTAGCGCCAGCGACGTTCCCTGTTGATGTGTGAACGCACTGGCGCGCAGGCGCCGCGTGCCAGACAGCGAGACGGCGAAATCAAGCTGGCCGTGCGTTCGCCACTGATATTGTTGCGCATCATTAAGCCAATCAAGCAGAAGCCTGTCGACATCAGGCGCGGTAAAAGGCGCGTTCTCCATGCGTCCTTGTTTGCGCCATCGCGCAGGCCAGGCGTTACACAGGTGTAGATCCGAGACGTTATGCTTTACACTAAGCGTCACAATTTCTTCCATATTCATATAAACATCCTCGGAAAATGAACGATATCGCGCATAACCTGGCATACATCCGGGACAAAATCTCCGCCGCGGCGACGCGTTGCGGCCGCTCTTCAGAAGAAGTTACGTTGCTTGCAGTGAGTAAAACCAAACCTGCGAGCGACATCGCAGAAGCCATTGCCGCCGGACAACGGGCATTTGGTGAAAATTATGTACAAGAGGGGGTGGAAAAAATCCGCCACTTTCAGGAAGCGAAAGTGGAAGGCCTGCACTGGCACTTTATTGGCCCTTTACAGTCCAACAAAAGTCGGCTGGTGGCCGAGCATTTTGACTGGTGTCATACCATCGATCGCCTGCGTATCGCCTCGCGTCTGAGCGAACAGCGCCCGGATAATCTGCCGGCGCTAAATGTTCTGATCCAAATTAATATCAGCGATGAAAACAGCAAATCAGGCATTCCGCTGGCGGAACTGGATGAGCTGGCCGCTGCGGTGGCTACACTGCCGCGTCTGCGGCTTCGCGGACTGATGGCGATCCCGGCGCCAGAGTCAGATTATGTAAGGCAGTTTGAAGTCGCACGTCAAATGGCTGTAGCATTTGCCGGGCTGAAAGCGCGCTACCCTGACGTTGATACCCTATCTCTGGGTATGAGCGACGATATGGAAGCCGCGATTGCGGCAGGTAGCACAATGGTGCGCATCGGCACCGCTATCTTTGGTGCTCGTGATTACACAAAAAATTAAGGAAAACTGAGGAACGCCATGAATACGTTGACCTTCCTGCTCTCAACGGTAATTGAGCTGTATACCATGGTGCTATTATTGCGCGTGTGGATGCAGTGGGCCCGCTGTGACTTTTACAACCCTTTCTCCCAGTTCGTGGTGAAAATTACGCAGCCCATCATCGGACCGCTGCGTCGTATTATCCCGCCAATGGGGCCGATTGACAGCGCTTCCCTGCTGGTGGCGTTTATTCTTAGCGTTATTAAGGCGATAGTGCTGTTTAAGGTAATTACGTTTCAGGCGATTATCTGGATTGCCGCGGTGCTTATCTTGCTTAAAACAATCGGCCTGCTGATCTTCTGGGTGCTGCTGGTCATGGCTATCATGAGCTGGGTGAGCCAGGGTCGTAGCCCGATTGAATATGTATTGATTCAGCTTGCCGAGCCGCTGCTCAGCCCGATTCGCCGTATACTGCCTGCGATGGGCGGCATCGACTTCTCGCCGATGGTTCTGGTGCTGCTGCTGTATGTCGTTAATATGGGGATCGCTGAAGTCTTACAAGCGACAGGCAACATGTTGCTGCCGGGGCTGTGGATGGCGCTATGAGTGCTGTGACTCGCTGCGAAGACGGTCTGGTGTTACGGCTTTATATTCAGCCGAAAGCCAGCCGCGACAGTATTGTGGGCTTACATGGCGACGAGGTGAAAGTCGCCATTACTGCCCCGCCGGTTGACGGTCAGGCAAACAGCCATCTGATCAAGTTTCTCGGTAAACAGTTTCGCGTGGCGAAAAGTCAGATCGTCATCGAAAAAGGCGAGCTGGGCCGTCACAAACAGGTAAAAATTATTCACCCGCAACAGATCCCGCCGGAAATTGCGGCGTTAACTGAGTAGGTATTCCATGCAAAAAGTTGTTCTCGCAACCGGCAACGCCGGTAAAGTGCGCGAGCTCGCGTCGCTGTTAAGCGATTTTGGGCTTGATGTGGTAGCACAAACGGAACTGGGCGTTGACTCCGCGGAAGAAACCGGCCTGACGTTTATTGAAAACGCGATTCTCAAAGCGCGCCATGCCGCTAAAATGACCGGTCTGCCCGCCATTGCCGATGACTCCGGTCTGGCCGTTGACGTTTTAGGCGGCGCGCCGGGTATCTATTCCGCGCGCTATTCTGGCGAAAACGCGACAGATCAGCAAAATCTGGAAAAACTGCTGCATACTCTACGGGATGTTCCGGACGACAAACGTCAGGCGCGATTCCATTGTGTACTGGTTTATTTGCGTCATGCCGAAGATCCCACACCGATAGTCTGTCACGGTAGCTGGCCTGGCGTCATTACTCGCCAGGCGGTCGGAAATGGCGGATTTGGCTATGATCCCATTTTCTTCGTACCGTCTGAAGGCAAAACCGCCGCAGAACTGACCCGTGAAGAAAAAAGCGCGATTTCCCACCGTGGACAAGCGCTCAAGCTGCTGCTGGATGCGTTACGCAATGGCTAAACTACCGCCGCTCAGTCTTTATATTCATATTCCCTGGTGTGTACAAAAATGTCCATATTGCGACTTCAATTCCCATGCGTTGAAGGGCGAGGTGCCGCATGACGACTACGTCCAGCATCTGTTAAGCGATCTGGACGCCGATGTCGCCTGGGCGCAAGGGCGTGAAGTAAAGACCATTTTTATTGGCGGCGGTACGCCAAGCCTGCTTTCCGGGCCGGCGATGCAAACGCTGCTGGACGGCGTGCGTGCGCGCCTGAATCTGGCGGCGGATGCGGAAATTACCATGGAAGCGAACCCCGGCACGGTCGAAGCCGACCGCTTCATCGACTATCAGCGCGCCGGCGTAAACCGGATCTCCATTGGCGTGCAGAGCTTTAGTGAGCCTAAGCTGAAACGTCTTGGCCGTATTCACGGTCCACAAGAGGCGATGCGGGCAGCAAGACTGGCAAATGGGCTTGGGCTACGCAGCTTTAACCTCGACTTGATGCATGGATTGCCGGATCAAACGCTGGAAGAGGCGCTGAATGATTTGCGACAGGCGATTGCGCTTAATCCGCCGCATCTCTCATGGTATCAATTGACGATTGAACCCAACACTCTGTTCGGTTCGCGTCCGCCGGTTTTACCGGACGATGACGCTCTGTGGGATATCTTTGAGCAGGGCCACCAGTTATTAACCGCCGCGGGCTATCAGCAATACGAAACGTCGGCCTATGCCAAACCCGGTTATCAGTGCCAGCATAATCTGAACTACTGGCGCTTTGGCGACTATCTGGGTATTGGCTGCGGCGCCCACGGTAAAGTCACCTTCCCGGGCGGCAAGCTCCTGCGCACCACCAAAACCCGTCACCCACGCGGTTATATGCAGGGACGTTACCTGGAAAGCCAGCGTGACGTGAGTGATGACGATAAACCCTTTGAGTTCTTTATGAATCGTTTTCGGTTGCTGGAGCGCGCGCCTCGCGCCGAATTTGTCGCCTATACCGGGCTTACGGAAGCGGTTATTCGTCAGCCAATCGACGAGGCTATTGCCCAGGGCTACCTGACCGAATGCGAGCAATACTGGCAGATTACCCGTCACGGTAAACTGTTTTTAAACTCTCTTCTTGAGTTGTTTCTCGCGGAATAACAAGGATAAGCCTGTCGCGCCAGCGGGTAAAATACCTGATGGCGCGACGCTTACCGACCTGTGGCGGTTAATGCGCCGCCGGCAAGCGCATTATTTAATAACCCCTTTACGACGCAAATCGTCCGTATCTTTTTTCCAGCGCTCGTAACCGTCATTAATATCCATAATTTTCACACGGATATCACTCTGTTGCATCTGAAGTTTTTGTACCGCTATATTCAGCGGATATTGTCCTTTCTCTAACGTTATCCAGTCATTCTGCGCTTTTCGACGCAGCTCTTCTGCTTTCAAAAATACCTGCCGCCGTTGCTCGTGTATGTCTAAATCTCTTTTCTGCTGAATAGCCGCTTCATTGCACGGCTCACTCTGCTTACGGCACGCGTCTAATGCCGGTTGATAGACCTCTTTTTCGTATTTCTCGGCATATACGCTGCTATCGTTGGCTTTTACATAATCATCGCGCTCTTTTAACGTCTTTTTAAACGCCTCGGCGCGGGTCAACGGTTTCCCATCAGCGCCTTTTCCCCAATATGCGTCCGCTTCTTTTTTAGCTACCGCTATTTTCTTATCCAGGGCAGAGAGTTGTTCTTCAAGACCGGGGATCGACGCTTTCTGCGCACGCCAGGAGGCTTCAATGTTGCCAAACCGATAGTTAAAGTCATCACTGTTGACGATCAGGTATTTATCATTCGTTTTAATGTCGTCAATAGCCCGGCCCTGATCGCTGGCTGCCATTTGTAATGAGTAATAGCTCACCGTCCAGCCAGAGGTTGGCGTCCCTTTACTGGTTAACATGGCAGAAAATTTAACGGGACGATCTTTGGTCCAGGTTTTTTCAACAAAATAATAATCCGCCGCCATACCAACGCCGGTATACATATCTTCACGGGAAGAAATATCCCCTTCGGCAGACCAGGTGGCCTGATTGCCCGTCGAATCAAGATTTTTTAAGGTAATGGAATCCAGTTTAAGTATGCCGTGGTACTGCTTACTAAACTGTTCTTTTAAGATGTTATCGGAGGGTTGAGCAACCTCTGCCCAACTATAGCCTGAAATCAGGGCAAATAGCACTGCGCCAGCAATCCATTGTCGAACCACTTGTGGACCTCCCGTCCAGAGACATGACGCCCACGATTATCATAACCAGGATGATAATTAGCAAGATAATAGTGTTGGTTGTGCGAGAGGTCTTCCAAAGATGGCCCCGGCCTTCCGACCGGGGCATTCTCTTTAATACTGATTGAACATCGTCTGGATCTGTTTTGGATCTTTAGTCTGGGTTAACGCCAGTTGCAGTAAGACACGCGCTTTTTGCGGGTTCAGCGTGCCGGAAGCGACAAAGCCGTATTTTGCATCGTCAACTTCCGCATCCTGCGTGGTTGCGCCAGTCGGCACACGTGAAGAACGCACCACTACCGTACCGTTGTGCGCGGCGGTCGCCAGGGTATCAAAGACCGTTTTATACAGGTTGCCGTTACCCACGCCTGCGCTCACGATCCCGTCATAACCCGCGTCTACCAGCGCTTTTGCCGGCAGATCGGACGCATTCGCATAGTTATAAACGATACCGACTTTCGGCAACGCGGTCAGCTTCGACACGTCGAACGGGGTGGAGGTGGTATGTTTACGCTCTGGCGTACGCTGGTAGTCAATTTTACCGTTGTGGATATAACCCAGCGGGCCGTAGTTAACCGCTTTAAACGTCGCCACGTCAGTCGTATTGGTCTTAGTGACGTCGCGTCCGTCCATCACGGTATCATTCATTACCACCAGCACGCCGCGATTGGCAGACTGTTTATCAGCCGCTGTTACTACCGCATTATAGAGGTTGAACGGGCCATCTGCGCTCATTGACGTGGAAGGACGCATCGCGCCGACCAGTACCACCGGTTTATTGCATTTCACGGTCAGATCGAGGAAATAAGCGGTTTCTTCCATCGTATCAGTACCGTGGGTGATCACGAAACCGTCGGTGCTGTCGCACTCGGTATTGATTTTTTTCGCCAGCGTGAGCCAGACTTCATCGTTCATATCCTGCGAGCCAATGTTAACGACCTGCTCGCCTTTCACTACCGCAATGTCCTTCAATTGAGGAACGGCATCCACCAGATTTTCGACGCCAACTTTACCTGCCGTATAATTTGATTTTGTTGCTGAATCACCGCCACCAGCGATCGTTCCGCCGGTCGCTAAGATGGTGATATTCGGTAAAGCGAACGCTGCGCCGCTGAAACCCATTACCAGAGCAGCTAATGCCGTTTTCCTGAAAAACTCCATGTTATATCTCCAGTTATGTCAACTGGTCGCATTATCCCTATATTGCAGACGAATAATGTGATGTCATACGATTAACCAGCGATATATATCCAACAGAGAGTATTTTTTAGAGATGGATAACAAAATGCAGGAAAAAACAGAATAAAAAGGCGCAGATACGATCTACACCATTGTTTAAAAAGGAAAGATTACTTCAGGCTGCCAACCAGCGCTTTGCGGCTATCTTCTAAGGTTACTACGCGGCTACAGACATCTTTGCCAAACTGCTGGAAATCTTTCTCCTGATTTTTCCATTCGTTCTGGATAGCGGTTTGCAAACCACCGAGGCTGCCCATCACGCCCTGTAAAGGATTGCCGCCGCCTTTAAGCACCGCTTTGGCGCCCATTTCGTTAATGCTGTCCTGCAAAATACCGCCCATCGCCTGATTCACCAACTGCTGACCGTCGGCACGCACCTGGTCGATAGCCTTATAGTGGAACGTCAGGCCGTCCGTACGATGTTCGATAATACGGTTCATTTGCGCTTTTAATTGCGCATCAAGCTTCGTCAGACGGCTACGCATGTTGCTGCTTTCGCCCACCTCTTTAGCGATGATTTTATCCAGCGCCACGCGGCCTTTTTCGACGCGCGATCGGGCGCCCTCATCAATCCACGGCAGCGCGCTTCGCAGTTCCGCCTGGTAATCTTTCGCCTGCTCGCGCTGCGCGGCGCTAAGGGTGTACTGCTTACCGTTGTACATCACATTGCCGTCCGGCGTGATCACCAGGTTGCCGTTTTCACCTTTCACCTGCACCGTTTGTGGACTCAGGATCACATCGTCACGCGGCGTGACACTGCATTTGTAATCTGCATGAGCGGCCATCGCCGTCAACGTTAGCACTGCCGCCAGCAGCGTTTTGCGCATCATAACTTTCCCTCAAGACAAAGCGGGCCGGCATTTGCCGACCCTGTACTCATTAGTCCCACCAAACGTCGAAAAGTTCGCTGGTTCGGACTTCTTCAAGGTTGCGCGCTTCCAGCCACTTACGCACAATCGCCTGATGTTCTTCGGTACATTTACCGATTTCCTGCATACAAATCAGCCCTTCCCAGGCCAGGTAGCCGCTGCCGTCAAACGCCAGTTTATTGGGCTCAATAACGTCATTAATAAAGTCATCGACAGTCTTATCGACCTGCTCTTCAGATGTACCTTCCGGAAAACGCCATGCCACCGAAAATCCTAATTCCTGGAATTCGTCAATGTGCATTTTTTTACGCAGACGACGACTACGGTTCTTTGCCATTATTTCACCCTCTCGAACATTAAGTCCCATACGCCATGACCAAGACGATGGCCACGTTGTTCAAATTTCGTTACCGGGCGCGATTCCGGGCGCGGTACATAATCATTGCTCTCTGACAGATTTTTGTACCCGTCGATAGAAGACATGACTTCAAGCATGTGTTCCGCATACGCTTCCCAGTCGGTCGCCATATGGAAAACGCCGCCCAATTTCAGCTTGCTCAATACCAGTTCAGCAAACGGCACCTGAACGATACGGCGTTTATTATGACGCGCTTTATGCCACGGGTCAGGGAAAAAGAGCTGAACCATCGATAAAGAATTGTCAGGAATCATTTTATGCAACACTTCTACCGCGTCGTGGCACATGACGCGCAGGTTTTCAACGCCCTCTTCATGAGCGGACGCCAGACACGCGCCGACGCCGGGCGAATGCACTTCAATACCGAGGAAATTCTGCTCCGGGCGCGCTTTCGCCATCGCCACGAGAGACGCCCCCATGCCAAAACCAATCTCCAGCGTCACCGGCGCTTCGCGACCAAACAACGTGGCGAAATCTACCGGCGCTTCGCTGAACTCGACGCCCATCACCGGCCAGTAGTTTTCCAGCGCGTGTTCTTGCCCCTTTGTCAGTCGCCCCTGGCGACGAACAAAACTACGAATACGGCGCAGCGGGCGACCGTTTTCATCAAATTCCGGTGAAATGACGTCGTTTTTCATAAAAGTGTAGTCTGCTGTGTTTGAGTTCTGAAAACGGGCATTATCCAAAGTTAGTTGCCGGATGCAAGCATGAAGCGCACTGCGGAAAGTTCCGGTTTACACCCTGCGGCCTCTGTGCTGCAATCTTGCCCCCGGCAATAATGAATGAGTTTCCATGCAAGCGTCTCAATTTTCAGCCCAGGTTCTGGACTGGTACGACAAATACGGGCGGAAAACGCTGCCCTGGCAAATTAACAAGACGCCTTACAAAGTATGGCTCTCGGAAGTCATGTTGCAACAAACGCAGGTGACGACGGTGATTCCTTACTTTGAGCGATTTATGGCGCGCTTTCCGACGGTAACGGATTTAGCGAATGCGCCGCTGGATGAAGTGCTCCATTTATGGACCGGGCTCGGCTATTACGCCCGCGCGCGTAATTTGCATAAAGCGGCGCAACAGGTGGCGACGCTTCACGGTGGAGAATTCCCGCAAACTTTTGCCGAAATCGCCGCGCTACCCGGCGTCGGGCGTTCAACCGCCGGCGCAATTCTCTCCCTCGCGTTAGGTAAACATTATCCGATTCTTGATGGAAACGTTAAACGTGTGCTGGCTCGCTGTTATGCTGTTAGCGGCTGGCCTGGAAAAAAAGAGGTGGAGAATACGCTGTGGACGTTGAGCGAGCAAGTGACGCCCGCACGCGGCGTGGAGCGTTTTAATCAGGCGATGATGGATCTGGGCGCGATGGTTTGTACGCGTTCAAAGCCAAAGTGCACCCTGTGTCCGCTGCAAAACGGTTGTATCGCCGCTGCGCATGAAAGCTGGTCACGCTATCCGGGCAAGAAACCGAAACAGACGTTGCCGGAGCGGACGGGTTACTTTTTATTGTTACAGCATAATCAGGAGATTTTCCTGGCGCAGCGCCCTCCCAGCGGTTTATGGGGCGGACTCTACTGCTTCCCGCAGTTCGCCAGCGAAGATGAATTACGTGAATGGCTGGCGCAACGGCATGTTAACGCTGATAATTTGACCCAGCTTAACGCGTTTCGCCACACATTTAGCCATTTCCACCTGGATATTGTGCCTATGTGGCTTCCCGTGTCGTCACTGGACGCCTGCATGGATGAAGGCAGCGCGCTCTGGTATAACTTAGCGCAACCGCCGTCAGTCGGACTGGCGGCCCCCGTGGAGCGCTTGTTACAGCAGTTACGTACCGGAGCGCCAGTTTAACGCCCCGGTCGATGAAGAGGATGACTTATGAGCAGAACGATTTTTTGTACTTACCTGCAACGCGACGCTGAAGGGCAAGATTTTCAGCTCTACCCTGGCGAACTGGGAAAACGTATCTATAACGAGATCTCTAAGGACGCGTGGGCGCAGTGGCAGCATAAGCAGACCATGTTGATTAACGAGAAAAAGCTCAACATGATGAACGCCGAGCACCGTAAGCTGCTGGAACAGGAGATGGTGAGCTTCCTGTTCGAAGGCAAAGACGTTCATATCGAAGGTTATACGCCAGAAGATAAAAAATAGGCCCGTTGCTGAATGAAGCTGCGCTTATTCGGCCTGTGAGTTATGCCGGATAAGCCCTTAGCGCCGCTGCCCGGCAACATGGCATAACGACAACACAACATGCACTCCCGGAATGATGAAAAAATTACTCGCGCTTGCTGTTATTGCGCCGTTGCTCATCTCCTGCTCCAGTTCGACCAAAAAAGGCGAGACGTATAATGAAGCCTGGGTCAAGGATACCAACGGCTTTGATATTTTGATGGGGCAATTTGCCAACAATATTGAAAATCTGTGGGGATATAAGGAAGTCCTGATCGCCGGGCCGAAAGACTACGTCAAATATACCGATCAGTTCCAGACCCGCAGCCACATCAACTTTGATGATGGGACCATTACCGTTGAAACCATCGCCGGGACGGAACCTACCGCACATCTGCGCCGGGCCATTATTAAAACGTTGCTCATGGGTGACGACCCAACCTCCGTCGATCTTTACTCCGATGTCGATGACATAAAAATTTCTAAAGAACCCTTCCTGTATGGTCAGGTCCTCGACAATACCGGCCAGCCTATTCGCTGGGAAGGCCGCGCCACGACATTCGCGGATTACTTGCTGAAAACGCGGCTCAAAAGCCGCAGTAACGGCCTGCGTATTATTTACAGCGTCACCATTAATCTGGTGCCGAACCACCTTGATAAACGCGCGCATAAATATATTGGCATGGTACGCCAGGCCTCCCGTAAATACGGCGTTGACGAGTCGCTGATTCTGGCGATTATGCAAACGGAGTCCTCGTTTAACCCGTATGCGGTCAGCCACGCGGATGCGCTGGGCCTGATGCAGGTGGTGCAACACAGCGCCGGGAAAGATGTTTTCCGTTCTCAGGGTAAGTCCGGCACGCCAAGCCGTAACTTCCTGTTCGACCCCGCCAGCAATATCGATACCGGCACAGCGTATCTGGCAATGTTGAATAATGTCTATCTGAGCGGTATTGAGAATCCGACGTCGCGGCGCTATGCGGTCATTACCGCCTACAATGGCGGCGCAGGCAGCGTATTACGCGTATTCTCGAACGATAAGATTCAGGCCGCGAATATGATTAACCGCATGTCGCCGGGGGATGTGTACCAGATATTAACCACCCGACATCCATCTGCGGAGTCGCGCCGCTATCTGTATAAGGTGAATTCCGCCCAGCGATCGTATCGCCGCCGATAAACCATCGCATCCCGCCTCTGGCCAGCAAATGACAGAGGCGGGAAAGGCAAAAGTGTTAACTCCGTCACCCTTTTGCTTTGCAATCAGAAATTGTTTGCAAATATTTGTCACAGGTAACAAAAAAAGCCCGCCTCTCATTGGTAGAATCACACCAAATCACAACGGCAAATGTGCCTTTTAAAACATTCATCCGCTCTCAGGTGTGAGGAAATTAACATGAATCTTAAGCTGCAGCTTAAAATACTCTCTTTTCTGCAGTTCTGTCTGTGGGGAAGCTGGCTCACTACCCTGGGCTCGTATATGTTCGTCACCTTAAAATTTGACGGCGCATCTATTGGCGCAGTTTATAGTTCACTGGGGATTGCCGCCGTCTTTATGCCGACCTTGCTAGGCATTGTGGCTGACAAATGGCTGAGCGCGAAATGGGTCTATGCCCTGTGTCATGTCGTCGGCGCCATCACGCTATTCATGGCCGCGGAAGTCACTACGCCTGGGGCGATGTTCTTTGTGATCCTGCTTAACTCGTTGGCCTATATGCCGACGTTGGGCTTGATCAATACCATATCGTATTACCGCCTGCAGTCTGCCGGCATGGATATTGTGACTGACTTCCCGCCTATCCGTATCTGGGGCACCATTGGCTTTATTCTGGCGATGTGGGGCGTGAGTTTCTCCGGTTTCGAGCTGAGCCATATGCAGCTTTATATCGGCGCGACGCTTTCCGTTCTGCTGGTACTGTTTACCTTTACCCTGCCGCACATTCCGGTGGCGAACCAACAGAAAAACCAGAGCTGGACATCAATGCTGGGCCTTGACGCTTTTGCGCTGTTTAAAAATAAGCGGATGGCGATTTTCTTCATCTTCTCCATGATGCTGGGCGCGGAACTGCAGATCACCAACATGTTTGGCAACACCTTCCTGCATAGCTTTGATAAAGATCCGCTATTCGCCAGTAGCTTTATCGTGCAGCACGCCTCGGTGATGATGTCGATTTCGCAGATTTCTGAAACGTTATTCATCCTGACCATTCCGTTCTTCCTGAGCCGTTATGGTATTAAGAACGTTATGCTTATCAGTATTGTGGCGTGGATGCTGCGTTTCGGCCTGTTCGCTTATGGCGACCCGACGCCGTTCGGTACCGTTCTGCTGGTACTGTCGATGATTGTGTACGGCTGCGCCTTCGATTTCTTCAACATTTCTGGCTCGGTGTTTGTCGAAAAAGAAGTACGCCCGGAAATCCGCGCCAGCGCGCAGGGAATGTTCCTGATGATGACCAACGGCTTCGGCTGTATCCTGGGCGGCATTGTGAGCGGTAAAGTGGTGGAGTATTACTCTCAAAACGGCATTACCGACTGGCAGACCGTGTGGCTCATCTTCGCAGGCTACTCGCTGGTGCTGGCCTTCGCGTTCGTAGCCTTGTTCAAATACAAACACGTTCGCGTTCCGGCAGGTTCGCAACCCGTTGCACATTAATCCTTGCCCTGTTTCGCAGGCCGGATAAGGTGTAAATGCCTTATCCGGCCTGCAGGCAACGTTACTTTAAAACATATCCGTACAAACGTTGAATTCCATCGGCATCGGTCTCGCTATACACTCCCTGCAATTCCGGCGAAAAACCGGGCAACAGATTGATGCCCTCTTCCAGCGCCAAAAAATAACGCTGCGCCGCGCCGCCCCAAATCTCTCCCGGCACCACGCACAGTACGCCCGGCGGGTATGGCAATGCCCCCTCGGCAGCAATACGCCCGCCCGCTTCGCTGATACGCACCAGCTCTACATCGCCGCGAATAAAGGCGCTGTTGGCATCCTGTGGGTTCATCGCCACATGCGGCAGGCTTTCTTTGCGGAACATCGCTTTTTGCAGATCCTTAACGTCAAAACTAACGTACAGGTTGTGCATCTCCTGACATAGCTCACGCAGGGTGTAATCGCGGTAGCGAACCGGGTATTTCTGAAAAACCGTCGGCAATACATCCGCAAGCGGCGTATCGTCTTCAATGTGCCGTTCAAATTGCGCCAGCATCGCGACCAGCCGCGCCAGTTTCTCTTCGCTCTCGGCGGGTGTCAGCAAGAACAGAATCGAGTTGAGATCGCATTTCTCAGGCACAATACCGTTCTCACGCAGATAGTGGGCGAGAATGGTCGCCGGGATGCCGAATTCGGTGTACCGCCCACTATCGGCATCAATACCTGGCGTGGTCAGTAACAGTTTACAGGGGTCGACAAAATACTGGTCATCCGCATAACCCTCAAAGCCATGCCATTTCGCCCCGGGTTCAAAACTGAAGAAACGACGATTGCTGGCAATGGTCTCCGTCGGATATGCCTGCCACGGCTTGCCGTCAACCACCAGTGGGATAAAGGGCTGAAGCAGTTTGCAACGGGCGAGAATGGCTTTACGCGCGTCAATGCCCAGCGCAACGCACTCCGCCCACAGGCGGCGACCGCTCTCCCCTTCGTGGATTTTGGCATTGATATCCAGCGCCGCAAACAGCGGGTAGAACGGGCTGGTCGAGGCGTGCAACATGAAGGCGTTGTTCAGGCGTTTGTGCGGGCAAAAACGCGCCTGGCCGCGAATATGGTTATCTTTTTTGTGGATCTGCGAGGTTTGTGAGAACCCCGCCTGTTGCTTATGTACCGATTGGGTCACAAAGATCCCAGGGTCGTTTTCATTAAGCTCCAGCTGCAACGGCGAGGTATCCGCCATCATATTGATAAACTGCTCATAGCCTACCCACGCGGAGTCAAACAGAATGTAATCGCAGAGATGCCCGATTTTATCCACCACCTGACGGGCGTTGTAAATAGTGCCGTCATAGGTACCCAGCTGAATGATCGCCAGGCGGAACGGACGCGACGCATCGGCGCTTTCCGGCATCACGTCACGAATCTGGTCGCGCAGGTACGTTTCATCAAAACAGTGCGCATCAATACCACCGATAAAACCAAACGGGTTGCGCGCCGCTTCAAGATAGACCGGCGTCGCCCCGGCCTGAATCAGGGCGCCGTGGTGGTTGGATTTGTGATTATTACGATCAAACAGCACCAGATCGCCGCGCGTCAGCAGGGCGTTGGTGACCACTTTATTCGCCGCCGAAGTTCCATTCAGCACAAAGTAGGTTTTATCCGCATTAAACACTTTTGCCGCAAATTTCTGCGCGTGTTTGGCAGAACCTTCATGTATTAGCAGATCGCCAAGTTTCACATCGGCGTTACACATATCCGCACGAAACAGGTTTTCACCAAAAAAGTCATAAAAATGGCGGCCTGCGGGATGTTTTCTAAAAAACTCGCCATGCTGGTGCCCCGGGCAAGCAAAGGTACTATTCCCCATGTCGACATACTGGGTCAGGGTGCCATAAAAGGGCGGCAGAAGTTCCGCTTCGTAGCGACAGGCAGCGTTTTCCAGCTCCAGCCATTCCTGCGCGTTCCCGCCTATTACCGCCGTAACGCCGACAGGCGCGCTGACGGGTTCATCCGCAAGCATAAACACCGGCAGGTGAAAACCGGTGCGTTTAAGCAACGCCAGAATACCGCTACGGCTGTCAGCAGTGGTAATGACGACTGCGGCCACATCGGTAAAGTCGGTACTGTCCAGCGCCACTACGTTTCGGTGGGTGGAGAGACGGGGGATGAGTTCACCGCTGGCGGCAATATTCATTGATTTCATAAGCGCAAATACCCGTTTCGGGAGTAGAGTAACCCCGGACAAGGCCCGATGCCTTGCCCAACGAGATGCCGGGTCAAACTGGATACCAGCTCCGACCGCCAGACATCAGTAAAAACAGACTGTTTCTGATTTTACTGTTGTCCTGCAGTGAGCGTGCGCTGCCCTCACCGCATAGCGAGGATGACAAAAAAAAGGAAAGAAAGGGGCAAACCTCGCGCAGTCAGGCGACAGTGAAGACAATATAAAGGCGCTATGTTCATCCCGGCGAGCCCCATGCTGGCAGGAGAAATTTCGCGCAATCATGGCACCTTTCACCAGACGGCGCAAGGTAAAATCAGCGCTCTATACGTCACAGATAGTCAAGCTATTAACAGCTTAATCGCGTGATAATAAGGCAATTTGAAAGACAAATAACAGGAGTCATTGTGGTAATTGGACCTTTTATTAACGCTGGCGCAATTTTATTCGGCGGCGTTATTGGCGCGCTGTTAAGTCAGCGTCTGCCAGAACGGATTCGCGTCTCAATGACGTCTATTTTTGGTCTATGCTCTCTGGGAATTGGCATTCTGCTGGTGATGAAATGCGCTAATCTTCCGGTGATGGTGCTGGCGACGCTGGTCGGCGCGCTTATCGGCGAGTTTTGTTTGCTGGAAAAAGGCATTAATGGCGCAGTCGCGAAAATCCAACAATTATTTATGGCATCGGGTAAGAAGCCGACACACGACTCATTTATTCAAAGTTACGTCGCTATCATTGTACTTTTTTGCGCCAGCGGCACCGGTATTTTCGGCGCGATGCATGAAGGGATGACTGGCGATCCAAACATTTTGATCGCTAAATCTTTTCTGGATTTTTTCACTGCCATTATTTTCGCCTGTTCGCTTGGCATCGCCGTTTCGGCGATTTGCGCGCCGATGTTGATTATCCAGTTAACGCTTGCCGCCTGCGCCACTCTCATTCTTCCGCTGACCACGCCGGCAATGATGGGCGACTTTAGCGCTGTAGGCGGACTGCTGCTGGTGGCGACCGGCTTGCGTGTATGTGGAATCAAAATGTTTCCGGTAGTGAATATGCTCCCGGCGCTGTTGCTGGCGATGCCGATTTCCGCCGCATGGACGATGTTTTTTGCCTGATTCTGCGTGCAATAGCAACAAAGTGGTGATAGATTGTGCAGTCTACGTTGATTTGAAGAAATTTCGTTGACGAAGCGAGGCGATTACGGTTTAATGCGCCTCGTTGCCCGGATAGCTCAGTCGGTAGAGCAGGGGATTGAAAATCCCCGTGTCCTTGGTTCGATTCCGAGTCCGGGCACCACCTTTCCTTTTTATGCTTCCTGATAAATCCCCTTGTGTTTTTAATTCAATGAGTTAGCGTGGAAATCTTTTCAGGTGCGTTTTGATTTATCCCTACGTATCCGGAAAATTGTGGGTCAGATTAAGGGTTCATTCACTTCGATGAACGGAGAGACCCTCATGTTAACTGATAGCAAGATCTGCGCCGCGCCCCTCGAAAAACCCTACAAAAATCACCGATTCACAAATTCTGTACCTGACGGCTCTAAGCTATGGTATTTCCGCTATCGCTTCGGCGGTAAAGAAAATCGTCTGACTTTCGGCCCCTATCCGCAGGTTACGCTGGCAAAAGCCCGCGAAAAGCGCAATGCCGCGCGTAAGCTGCTGGTATCGGGTATCTGCCCTTCTCTGATGCCAGTGAGCGTCAAGGAGCGCAACGGCGTGCGGGCGGCGTATGTACATGGAGGCGCGTATGGAGATGATGCAGTGGTGGTCAGATTATCTGGACGTGAGCCGCGAGGGGGACGTTGCGCCCTATATTTATGCCCGGCAACATAGCGTATATTTAAGACTTATGAACTGATTGCAGAATGTCTAAGCCGGGATTATCTGCCACAGTCATGTTTGGTCATTTGTTACAACAACACGGCGACAGTTTTCTGCCGCTATGAATTAACCTTTTTAATGTCCTGAATTTAGTTTCTCCTGCCGCATGGTTAACTCGTCCATAAAATAGCGTGCAACTGCGGGCATTCCTTTGTTCGCTGGGAATAGTGCATAAATCTGTCTTGGCTGGCCAGACCACTCGGGGAAAAGTTGTACCAGTCCCCCGTTTTGCAATTCTTCCTTGCAGGCCGGAAACGGTAACAAAGCCACACCATTGCCGCCAGCAACTGCCTGTAACAGAACCCGCAGATTATTGGAATACAAACGGGGGGAAAGTGACAGGGTGATTTCCTGACTCCCATTGATTAAATGCCACGGTTGCATACGGCCGTCGGCCAGTCTCACCATTGCCGGAGCCCTGTGAAGATCTCCAATGGTCTTTAAATCAGGATATTGCTCGACCCACTGGGGGCTGGCAACCAGAATATCGTATAGCGTATTGATTTTTTTATAGTGCAACGAAGAATCAGGCAATGCCCCTGAACTTACTGATAGCGCAATATCAATACCTTCTGCAATCATATCCACCGGGCGATTGACAGCAAGGAGCTGCACATTTGCCAGCGGCCAACGGGCAATAAATTCGTTGATGAGTGCTCCCAGCCACGTTTCTGCCATGAATACCGGCGCACTGATCCGTAATGTCCCCTGTGGATACTCCTGCACCGCCTGAACAACAGCGCGGGCTCGCTCACTTTGATTTACCAGCTTCTGACACTCCTGCGCAAATTGCTCGCCGACTTTGGTCAGCGCAAGGCGTCGGGTTGTCCGCTGAATCAGATGTACACCAAGCTGTTCCTCTAATGCCGACATCCGCCGACTTAGCACCGATTTGGACACTTTCGCACGTATTGCCGCCCGGCTGTAGCTTCCTTCTTCTGCAATCAGGGCAAAATACCAGTAATCATTCCAGTCAATCATGATTGTTCTTTTATCGCAACAATGAAGTTCAATTTCGTCTATTTAAACATCATTTTAAGAACGGTTAAACTAGCCACACGTTTTAAATGAGACGAACACCATGAAGATCCTCCACATTGACAGCAGCCCTATGCTCTGCAACTCCAGCTCACGAAAGCTGAGCCTGGCGCTGACAAAAGCTATCTGCCAGCGCTTTCCGAATGCCAGCGTGACATACCGCGATCTCGGACGGACACCGCCACCCCACTTACGCGAAGAGACATTTCTGGTGCTTGGGGGAAAGTTAATGTCTACAGACGCACAAACGCAAAGTGAAGTGGAGGGTATCAGAAACGCGATCGCGGAGTTGAGCCTCTGCGATATATTAGTAATAGGTGCACCGATGATTAACCACTCTGTCTCTTCGGGTCTGAAAACCTGGATAGATCAGGTTTGCCAGGCTGGTCTGACATTTCGTTTTACCTCTACGGGTGCAACGGGGTTACTGGTCGACAGGCCAGCATTTATTGTCTCCACGCGTGGTGGAATTTATTCAGATACCAGGCATCGGGAATTGGATCATCAGGAAAGCTATCTGCGGTCAACGTTAAATTTGATGGGGATCACTAACGTCCATATATTGCCCACCGAAGGAGTGGATAAAACCGTACCAAGCAGATCTCTGGCAGAAAAAAACTCGCTGGCGCAAATTCCCTGTATGCTGGCTCATGCTTTTAATCGATAAGTTTATTAATATGAAAGGAATTCTTATGAATATCAGTAAAAAAATTGTCACCTCTTTTTTCTTACTCTCTTTATTTGGGCAGACATCCATTGCTGCAACAGAAATTAGTCATCCAGAAACAGACATGAAAGAAATTGCTCATGTTAGTGTATCATCCATAAATACAAATCCTGAAAGCATCATACAACTCCTTCAGAATAAAACTGAAGCGTCAGGTGCTCATTATTATCGAATCACTTCATTTCATATCGATAATCAATCACACGCCACCGCTATTCTTTATAAATAATCACAATTACAATCAATCGTAATTATTATCCAGGACACGGGTAATTGCCCGTGCCTGCTAAAAAACAGGCCATTATGAAAATAACGTATTTTGTGAGTAGCTTAACATTACTCACAGCAAGTCTTATTTTTGTCTTATCAGGTGAAATATTCCACGCTGAAACATCTAAAATCTTTTGGCTGTTTCGGCAAAACTTTCTATTTTTTAGTGGGTGCGTCGCATGGTGTTTTATGACATTAGCTATGTGTCTGATTTTGCGTTCACCCTGGTTGAATCGAATTCTGAAAGGTCTGGATAAATCGTGGGGTTTACACAAACAAGCTGGTATTATCGCGACAGTCTTTACGCTGGCGCACTGGCTGGACGAAAAAATACCTCACTGGCTGGTGCAAAATGGCTGGCTTGCTCATCCAGGATCACTGGGAAGTGTTCAGATAAGCTCATGGCAATCTCAACTGATCTATGCAGGATTGTTAGCTGCTGAATGGTCTACATACCTGATGATAGGGTTGGTGCTGGTTTCTCTTGTAAAAAAAATCCCTTATAACATTTTCCATTTTATACATCGTCTGTTTCCTGTTTTTTACCTGGCTACTGCTTTCCATATTTTTACCGTTCTATTTAAAACATATTGGTGGAATTCACCTTCGGGCATTCTGCTGGTAATTGTGAGTATTCCAGGTGTTTATGCTGCTGGCCTTTCACTATTTAATATGATTGCTTATAAAAACAAACGCGTTGCGATCATCACAAACATCGACTATTACCCAAATGATATTATAGAAATAACTCTACATACTGACACTCCTCTATTGCATACACCTGGGCAGTTTTCATTTTTAACATTTCAACATGATGCAGAGGCACACCCATTCACTATAGCCTCTTATTACCAGGATAAAAAACACTTGCGTTTTGCCATTAAAGCATTAGGGGATCATACACATTCACTAAAGAAAGAATTAAAAATTGGACAGGACGTGATTGTTGAGGGCCCTTGGGGTTATTTAGACTTTAATATTCAATCTGAGCGTCAGGTCTGGGTTGCGGGAGGGATCGGTATCACTCCTTTTATATCTCAGCTGGAATATTTAAAAAACTCAGACCACCAACTCTGCCCTATTGATTTATGGTATTGCGTTGGTCAGCATGATGATTTGCAGTACCCTGTAAATCTCGATTTATTATGTACAGCAGCAGGTGTGACTTTACACCGTATCGATGCCGGGAAGAAACTGGAAGCCAAACATATTATGATGGAAAGCGATAATAGCCAAAACGTTCACGTCTGGTTTTGCGGGCCAGCAGGTTTTGCGAAAAGTCTACTATCCGGACTACAAAAGTACGGGATATCAGAGAAAGCCTTCCATTATGATCGTTTTAATATGCGTTAATTATTGATGAGAAAATTCATATACATATTTTTCGCAGGCCACCTCGGCATTGGTTTACAACAAATCGAAGAAACTGAATCTCAGAAATAGCACTGTAATTCATTTTCCGGACTACTGGCACAATGCGCTCCGGATGTTGAGATAAGTAAAGAAGTTCATGAGTGGGTTAATACTCCTCTGGTCAGAAAAGGGATTATGTAAATAATTAATGGACGCCACTGCGGCGTCCCTTAGATATGAAAAAGAGGTGCGCCCCTCCACACCGTTTCCATTACTACGTCATGATGGTTAAATAGGGGTTATCTTCCGGTACATTGCTACTAAATATATCCTCTGGCTTATCCAGAAGATAGCCTTTTACCTGACGAATTTTACGTGGCCCTTTGACCTCACAGTTAAAAATATTAATCCCGTCGTCGCCCCGTATATGCAGACCCAGCCGCTGAAAGCTCAGCTGTACTTTTTTCCACTCCGTCCCAGTCTCACCCGTAACCGACTGAACATATAGCTGAAAAATACCAGGCGATACCAGAAACACTTTTCCCTGAACCATATGCACGCGAGCCATCACGTCATTCGTCACAATTTTTCGTGCCTGCACCACCTGACACAACCAGTCGTAAAAATGTTGCCCGGAGTGTTATTTTGCTGTCTGCCTGCGATACTACCGGACGGGACGGTGGAGGCGATGGATAATCGGGACTATCAATATCACCGGATAATGCCGCAGCCGCTTTTTCCGGTACAGCGGCAGGCAAAACAGGACGGTTATCTTCACAGGGTATTTCCGGCTGGAAAGTATGGGCTGCTGGCGCGGCAGTTTCCTGTGGGGCAAACAGCGAAAAAGCCAGATCGGTTAATTCTTTTTCTGGTGCAGGTAATGACGGTACAGATTGCTCACTGCCCACATTAAGCATCTCTGACGGATTATTCGTCACAGGCACCACGCTTCCTGTAAACGGTGCTGGGCGTTCTCCTGCGGTGCTCCAGAACCGTGATGGTGATCATTTTCTTGCCCCGGAAGGTACGATGGCGATCGTCCTGCCGCACGGCGTTCTGTTTCGCGGCGGCGCGGAAGAGCGTATTCGTCGTAAGCGGCTCGAAGACGGCAATATCGATACCGTCATTGGCCTGCCCGCCAACCTGTTTTTCTCAACCGGTATTCCGGTGTGTATTCTGGTATTGAAAAAGTGCAAAAAGCCGGATGACGTGCTGTTTATTAACGCCAGTGAATACTTCGAGAAAGGTAAGCGGCAGAACCGTCTGAATAAAGAGCACATCAGCAAGATTGTCGATACTTACCAGTTCCGCAAAGAGGAAGATCGCTATTCCCGCCGCGTACCGCTGGAGGAAATCAAGGCTAACGAAATCTGAATATTTCCCGCTATATCAGCACCGCCGTGCCGGAGGAGAAAATCGATCTGGCAGCAGTCAATAGCCAGCTAGTCGAGTTAGAGCAGGAAATAGCGAAAGCGCGAGATACGCATAACGCCTTTCTTAAAGAGCTTGGTCTGCCGCCACTGCCCTGAATCACACTTATAAATCTGCCCCTGCGCTAACAGGGGCGGTTTGCTCTAATGGTTTATTTTTTATCGCTAAAGTCGATTTAAAAACGACATGAATACCAAAAGATAAACCAGATTGAGGATCACAAATCAGGAATAAACCCTTCTTCCCGCAGCACCTTAATCACCCCACGTATCAGATACGAGTTAGAAAACTTCGCCGTATAGGTACGCGCCCCCTCTTCTACTGGTTGAAGCAATCCCCGCTCAATCAACTTACCAAGCTGATAAGTCACCTGCGTCGGTTTCAGATCAGGCAAAACGGTACGTAGATCGCCCGCTTTGATCGTCCCCAACTCGACGGCGCGTTTCAGTACCTTCGATTCCAGCGGATTTATCAACCCTCGCTCCGACGAAAAATCGATAGCCGGATACAGGATCTTTTCGCTCAGAAAAGCGTGGCTTGTCAGTTGATCGACTTTCTTCAGCTCAGAGGAGATCCCCGAAAGCACATATAAGCACCATTCTTCCAGCCCCTGCTCAGTGCCTTTATCGGCTAACGAAAGCATGGCGTAATAGCGCTCACGATCATTACAGAATACCGCAGTCGGATTGAGAACCCGCCCACCAGCCTGAACATTAAAACCATACTTGATAAGCAACGCATAGGTCAGCAGTCTGACCGTTCGGCCATTACCGTTGCCAAAGGGATGTATCCAGCCAAAGCGGTGGTGCACCAGCGCAATCTTCATCAGATCGTACTTTGGCTTATCGGCACGGTTAATAAAGGCGGTTAGTTCCGCCATATAATCAGCAACGCGAATGTGGTCCGGCGGCAAATGGTCAGACTGAGCAATGCTGACATTATGTTGTCGATATGCGTCGGGCGTTCTGTCGCCTTCCTGTTGCAGCCCGGCTACCGCCAGACTATGCAACTCGCGGATAAAATATTCCGTTATCTCATCACCATCGCTCAGGTATTCGTCGATGTACTCCATCGCGGCTTCAATATTGTTGATTTCTTTGAGCTGATCCGTCGAACTCTGCGTTCCTTCAACCTTGCTTTCAACATAGTCGGCAAGCGTGGTGTGATTTCCCTCAATTCTTGCAGAGCCAAGACTCTCCAGCATGTGGAAAACGGCCTTCAACTGCGCAAATAGGATAGGGTGAACATCGGTTTCCAGCCGCAGGTGCCGGAATAACTCCAGCTCCGTCAGCGCATCGACCAAAGGGGAGTCAAAGCTGGGGTTCAGAAGCGAGAGTTCAAAGTGATTAAATTGAGCCATGATGTTTAGTTATCTCAACTGGTGCATGAAGGCATCTCAAAAGTATAGAAAAAATACTAATAGAATCTATAAATTAGAAAACACACCAATTTTTATTATCTCAAAAACCTTTGTTCCAACATATCAAATGTAAGTTTGAAAGATGTTCAATGCGAAGAGGGATGAAGTTTTGCCTGCGTAATGCAGCATGGATTTTTTAGCGCCGCTATGTGTGGACCCCGAACCATTATGTGTGGAATTCCATCTGCTATATGTGGACCTCAGACCGTTATGTGTGGACCTGACTCCACACATAACGAAGCCCCATTAGCTAAATAACGATTTTTCGTGATAACCATCACAAAAACAAAGTGATTTTTTATGGGGGCCTTCGTGGGGGCGCTATTTGAGAGAAACACCAACAAAACCAATAACAAACAGCATATTAATCGTGGATACGATTCCGAGTCCGCCACCTTTCCTTTTTTACGCTTTCTTATGAATTCCTCGATGTCTTCAAGTCAATAAGTTTGAACATAGACTCTTTCCAGAAATTATTGCCATATGATCTCCATTAGACCAATATAAACGGATGCGTGATCATAATAAAGGCAGTAATAGTAAGTTTTAACATTAAACATACTGCGAAATTTCAATTAAGTTTCCATCAGGGTCCCTGATGTAGATAGACATTATCTCGCCTGTGGCTCCAGTTCTCTCAACCGGGCCTTCAACAATGGGAATGCCTGCCTGTAAGATCTCAGACACAACATCATTTATCGGTGTCGATGTAATAAAACATAAATCGGCAGATCCCGGCGTTGGTCTACTCGCTTTTGGTTCGAACTCCATTTCTTGCTGATGGAGGTTAATTTTTTGCGCTCCAAATATTAACGCTTTTCTGTTTTGTTTAAATGTTACCGCAGAAAAACCAAGTACCTCTTCGTAGAATCTTATTGTGGTTGATATATCAGATACCGTTAATACAAGGTGATCAATTCTGTCAATTATCATTTGAATAGACTCATGATGTTTATATTTTAGGGATGCTACATTAAAAAATAGCATTAACCTACTTTTAAATCAGATGCATTTTTTTTGCATCTACTCTAAGTTGCTGCCGAAAATTGGGATGTGCCAATTCAATGATGCTGAGCGCACGCTCGGTTGAAGAGAGCCCCTTCAGGTTTACGGAGCCAAATTCAGTGACTATCCAGTGCGTATCCGTTCGTGGGGTTGTTACAGGCCCCTCAAGGCGGGGAACAATACGAGAAATCGTATCATTCGCGGCCGTTGAGCGGGTCGTAATAATGGAACGACCTCCTTTAGATGCATATGCGCCTCTGACAAAATCCAATTGCCCTCCTGAAGCGCTGTACTGGTGTCCAAGCAAATATTCAGAGTTACAGGCACCAGTGAGATCGATTTGTAAGGTAGCGTTAATGGAGACAACATTCTCATTTTGCGCAATGATCCCCGGATCGTTAACATAATCGACAGGCCGACTAAAAAAAGAGGGGTTGTCGTTGAGATAGTCATACATATCCTTTTGTCCCATAGCAAAAGTAAATACAGACATTCCCCGGTCGATATTTTTACGCTGGTTGGTAACGACGCCTTGTTGAATCAAACTTACCAACCCCGGATTCAGCGCCTCTGTATGGACCCCCAGATCATTATGTTCCTTGAGCGCATTACAGATGAGCTCCGGTAATGCGCCGACCCCCATCTGGAGACAAGCGCCATCTGGCACAAGAGAAGCGATAATCTGACTGATAGCAATATCTTCGGCTACGGCAGTACGTATTGGTAGTTCAATTAAAGGGACATGGTTTTCAACAATGGCGTCAATTTCTGAAATATGGATTGCAGCACCTTCTCCATGAACGCGCGGCATATATTTGTTAACTTCGACAATAAGCTTTTTAGCTGTCCTCGCAATCCGGGTGGAATAATCGTTTCCAGTTCCAAAATTAAAATAGCCATACTTATCCATAGGGGACACGGTGTGAATAAAGGTATCAATACCAATATCATCAGCCAGTAATCGCGTCGCCTGATGAAAATTTGAAGGTACATAGTTAACTATTTTTCGCCCGGAACTCTCAATCCCCTGACGTATTAAAGCCCGTTCAATACCGGTAATAAACATACTGTAGAGATGAATATAGTCACTTAGCTCATAACGGAAAATAGTGTTCCCGGCAATGCTGGCTGTTTCATAACAGTAAACCCGCAGATCGTTGATTTCTCCCCTTTTCGCTCGCTTTGCCAGCGCATTCAGCAAAGCTGGAGGCTCTGCTGCAAACATTCCCATAGAGAGGTGACTGCCGGAGGTAATTAAAGTAACCGCCTCGTCAGGCGTCACGCATTTTTCGGCATACGCTGCATTAACATTCATCATGACTCTAAACCTCAGGGCGATTTCTCAATAAGCGGCGTCTTCTTCAGGCGAACATCCACAGCAATAAACTAACATTGTTCGTTCGAAGCGCATGACCTCTACACCATTCTGATTAATGCCACATGTCCGAACGGTAACGATGCCTTGTCCCGGGCGACTATTTGACAGGCGTTTGCTGAGTACAGTGCTTTCAGCATAAAGTGTATCCCCTGCGAAAACCGGATGGACGGCTTGTACCTTATCCCAGCCAAGATTGGCCACGACCCTGGCGCTGACAGTACGCACGCTCATACCGGTTAAAAGCGCCAGAGTGAACGTTGAATCAACCAGTAACTTTTTCCATTCCGTTTTGCTGGCGTAAGCCGCATCGAAATGGACCGGCTGCACATTGAGAGTGAGCAGGGTAAACCACACATTATCGGCGTCCAGAACCGTCCGGCCGGGACGATGTTCAAAAACATCACCGGGATGAAAATCCTCCCAGTAAAGACCCGAAATTTCTCGGTAGCGCCCCTCGCTAATGGTTTTATAAGCGGGTAATAACGTGTTCATAATCAATTCCTCTGTTAATAAAATCAGGAAAAGATCCCTGCCCGGGCGAGTAATCTCCGGGCCTGACGGGCAACGGCTGCATCTATCATCATGCCGCTAACGATCCCGACGCCTTTGGCATTCTCTGTCAGTACTGCACGAGCATGATTAATTTCTGCCGTTGTAGGAGTAAATGCGGCGTTGATTACACTAATCTGAGCGGGGTGAATAGCCGATTTTGCAGAAAAACCAAAACTGAGCGCCTGCAGCGTTTCCTCTTTCAGACCTGAAAAATCGCCTATATCAAAGAAGGGAGCATCTATTGCAAGAAGCCCTTTCATAGCGCAGGCAGCCACTATTCTGGCCCGCGCCAGCGCAAGAGGCTCCCAGGCGGGTGTGGCGCCAATGTCAGCCGCCATATCTGCGGCGCCAAACATCAACCCGCAGAGTCTGGGGGTGGCGTCCGCAATAGACTCTACGGCATTAAGTCCGACAACTGACTCAATAATGCCAATAAGGCGAGTATCAGAACCAGCCATCATGATAAGACTATCCACGATTTGCAGGTGCGCGGCTGACTCTGTTTTCGGAAGAATAATGTAATCAGGAAAAAAACGGCATTCCAGTAACATATGCAGGTCTTCAATGCCAGCATGAGTATTCATTCCATTAATTCTTAATGCTATTTTCAGCGATGAGTTTGGTCGGGATGAAAGGAACTGCATCGCAATTTTCCGGGCCTGCGCCTTGTCATTCGGGGTGACGGAATCTTCAAGATCGATAATAGAAATGTCCGCCGCACTTTCAACTGCTTTTATGAAACGTTCTGGTCGAATTGCTGGGGTAAAAAGCCAGCTACGTGTCGGTGTATGAGAAATATCGGGCATATTGCACCTCCTGTTAACCTCACTATGCGCTCGCTGGTTTCATTCTTCCAATATATGATGGTGCCATTCTTAATTGCTTTTGGAGATGAGGATGGAACTGCGCCATATTCGCTATTTTCTCGCCGTCGCTGAAGAGCGGCATTTCACGCGGGCTGCGACAAAAGTAGGCATAGGTCAGCCGCCGCTAAGCCAACAGATTAAGGATCTGGAAAGAGAGCTGGGAGCGCAGCTATTCCGGAGAGTGCCTCATGGCGCGGAATTAACCGAGGCTGGAAAAGCATTTTATGATGTTGTTAAAGGGATGCCTGCTACCGCGACAAGAGCCGCGCTGGCGGCGCAGCGTGTTGCCAGGGGGGAGTCGGGCGTGTTAAGGGTAGGTTTTACTGCCTCTGCGGCATTTAACAGTGTGGTGCCCGGCGCAATCCGTACTTTCAAGCGGGCTTATCCTGACGTTCGTTTGCAGCTTGAGGAAGGAAATACAACCCAACTGGCTGATGAATTGAATGAAGGATCGCTGGATGTTGCCTTTCTGAGACCCGGTTTTACAGGCAATGAACGGTTCCAGCTCAGGTTACTGTCTGAAGAGCCGATGGTTATTGTGCTGGCAGAAACGCATCCTGCTGCGGCGTGTAAACAGATTGCACTCTCGATTCTCAAAGATGAGTTTTTTTTACTCTTCCCACGTGAAATCGGCCTGTCGCTTTATGACGCAGTGATCGAGGCCTGCGGTAAAGCGGGCTTTGAACCGAAAATTGGTCAACTCGTGCCGCAAATTTCGTCAGTCATTAACCTTGTGTCGGCAGAGATGGGTGTGTCGATGGTTCCAGATTCAATGAGACAGGTTAATGTCAAGGGAGTAGTATACCGCCCCGTTGCAGACCAGATGCCCGTCGCAAAGCTGGCTCTGGCATACCGGCGCGGCGATACATCGCCAACGCTGAGAAACTTCATCCTGAAAGTCACTGGCTGAATGCGGTTATGTGAGCGTTGAATAATCATTTGAAACGTAACCAATAATTATTGGTCCGATTTTGTGTCTAAAGGAATCGCTAACGGAGCAGGAACTGGCTGCAATGTCTGTGGATCGACAGCCAGATAACGCCCGGTTTTACTGTCGATACCCACATAATCGATAAGCTTGCCTTTGGCATAAAGCACCATTGTCTGTTTTGCAAATGCCTCATATGCACTGCTCAGTATTTTCACTTTATCCACATAATCTGCTGCGAGATTATGCGTTTCCAGGGGGTCACGTTGCAGGTTGAATAATTCCCATGGCGCATTACCCGCCTGTGGGAATACTGTGACAAGACGACGCAATTTCCATTCCCCATCTATCCAGGCCGCCTGATTATGGAGCTCAACACCATATTGTGTGCGAGGCGCGTGCAGACTTTCACCGGTCAGATAGCGTTTAAAACTCACGCCGATCATTGGCAGTGTCGGTCTTTCAGATAATGATTTACTGACATCAATACCTGCAAATTCATAGAGCGTGGGCGCGACATCATACGCCGCCATTGTGGCGTTATCTATGGCGCCATTATGGATGATACCAGGACCGGAAATCATAAAACTGGTATTAATTCCCCCCTGACCGCTGGTCGTTTTGTGATAGCGACCATAAGGCGCATTGCTGACATCAGCCCAGTGGGGACCATAAGAGATAAATGAATTTTTACGACCAATATTTTCGTAACGATTATCGAATTGCTTCCAAAAATCCGGTTCAGATTCATAGTGAAAGCCCTCCGCCGGATTCACCCCATTATCACTTAAGAAGACCAGAATCGTGTTTTTATCGCGCCCGGTCTTTTTTAACGTCTCAATAACGGTACCAATCTGTGCATCCATATTGGCGATCATAGCAGCGTAAACCTGCATCACCTTCGCCGTATATTTCTGCTGTTCCGGGGTCATCGCCTGCCATTCTTTATCAAGTTCCAGTCCTGGCAGAGGTATGTCATCACGCAGGAAACCCAGTTTCTTCAAACGAGCAATACGCTGACGATAGACGTCTGCATAGCCCTGTTCATACTGACTTTTAAAACGACTAATCCATTCATCCGGTGCCTGCAGAGGATCATGTGGCGCAGTAAAGGCCAACCACGCGAAGATAGGTTGTTCCCGTGGCGTCTCGCTGATCCAGCGATTAATCTGGCTGGCATAGGCTTCGCTGGAGTAAAAACTGGAGGGCAGTGAAATGCGCTGATTGTCACGGGTATAATAGGTATGAAATATCTCCACGGTTCCCAGCGGCACGGCATCATCAAAGTGACTGGCGCCTCCCCCCATCAAGGCGAAAGAATGACGAAAGCCCCGATCTTTTGGCGTCGAGCCTGGCGTAAAACCAAGATGCCATTTACCCGCCATCAGCGTATTGTAACCAGCATCTTTAAAGCGTTCAGCCATGGTCGTCACCCGATCAGTCAGGCGCAATTCATAGCCTTCCTTACCTATGGTATTTTCATACCACCACATACCGCCTATACCCGCTTGCTGACTGGTGTTCCCGGTTAATAGCATCGCACGGGCGGGAGCAGACATGGGAGACGTGTAATATTGACTCATCCGCACGCCGTTCTCAGCCATCGCCTGCAAATTAGGCGTTGGGATTTCCCCACCGAAGGGAGTGATATCAGAATATCCCATATCATCAGCGATAATCACGATAATATCAGGACGTTCGTTTTGCGTACTGTGCGCCGTACCGGAGAAGATAATGCTGAGTGTGGCAAGTGTTACTTGTTTTTTCACGGCTTATTCTCCATTTCAGACTACGGATGTTGTACAAGAGCGGCGGGCAAATGCGGCAAGATGGACCATCAGCCCGAAAATCTGCCCATAACGTCAGCACGCCAGGCTTTCAGTCCATTCAGATTCCGGGGCCAGGCGCGTAGCGGAGCCAGAATCTCCGTGAAAAAAGAGTAATAGCCGCTACAAAGTCGGTTGTAGCCGGCACTGTTGATATGTGCGGGGCAGCCTCCCTGGCAGACTATTTTCACAGAACACCGTTGACACTCCCGGCGCTGGCTTTTCTTAATACCAAAGGGAAGCCGGGTTGCGGTATCTACGGCTGGCGCTAACATATTATTAGAAAGCTGTCCCAGGTAATGCTGGCTATTAATCAGATGATCGCAGGCATAGAGTTTGCCGTCCGGCTCCATGACCAGATTCGTGCCGCAGCGGGCGGAATGGACACAGGTGGCGCTGATATGCGTAAAATATTGTGCCCATGCCTGTTCAATGTTGATCACAAAGACCCGCCCCATATCGCCGCGTTTGCGCCATTGACGCCAGATATCAATCATGAAACGTCCCCAGTTATCCGCACTCAATTGGTAACGTTGCTGTAGGGCGTTGCCTTCGTTCATCAGTGGCTGAAATTGCAGATAACGAGCGCCAAGGCTAACAACATGATCGTAGATGGCTGCCGCATGGTGAGCCATGTCATCATGCACGACAATCAGTACGTTAAAATCGACTCGATAGTGTTGTAACAATGTGATTCCCCGCAACACCGCCGGATAACTGGACTCGCCGCGTTTGCCCGGACGATGGTAATTTTGCAAGTCTTCACTGCCCTCAAGACTGATGCCAATAGTAAAATTATTGTCGCGAAACAGACGACACCAGGCATCGTTTAACAACGTCGCGTTCGTTTGCAGACTATTACTGATCGTCACGCCGTCAGGCGCATATCGTTGTTGAAGCGCTATTACCTTTTTATAAAAACCGATTCCGGCTAAAAGCGGTTCACCGCCTTGCCAGACAAAATTAATTTCACGCGCACTGGCAGGTTGCGCCGCAATATAGCGACAAATAAAAACCTCCAGCGTTGATTCATTCATTTTTTCTACGGGCGTTTCGCCCTGTGGGTAATAACAATAGCGGCAGGCCAGATTACACGCAGGGCCTATGGGTTTTGCCAGAATATGGAAGGGTATCTGCGCGCGATATTCAGTCATTACGGGGATTTGTTGTTGCCGTAATGTGTTGAGATTCAACATTATTCTGTCCTGTAATTATCATTTCTGATGCGGAGACATGACTCACATTTCGCAATAGCGTCCGTCTGGTGCTGCGGGCAGAATGCCGAAAGCGGGCTGTATCTATTGATACACCGGTTTTCTGCATAGCGCATGACGCTATTGAAACGTTATGTAGCAAATCCTGTCTGAACCAGAAATTAAGTCTCTGTTAACCTGCGCTATTACAGAAAATCATAGAACAGTCGTCTCAAAAGAATATCGTCCTGAAGGACGAGAACCCACGGCATTTTCAGGAGATGAGTCAACCGCGACAGAAAAAAATTATATTAATAATTTTTAATTATTTTTTAGAAAACCAGACAGGATTTAAATTAAAACTGTTTCATTTCAAATGGTTATAAAAAATACCGTAACACGCGTCACATTATTAACATGTGAATGATTGTGTTAACCGAATGTAAATTGTATGTTTCAACATACCACTATTTTACTGCGTCCCGGCGCGCTCATCCAGATGGAAGGAGATAACATGTCAGCCTTATCAACTACTGGCCATAATGACGGGATCACTCTCCATTGCTTACAGAGCATTGCGCAACTCATTCCTCTGTCGTCGGCGGTTTTTTATCGTGTTAATGCTTATTTAAAGCCGGAAGCCTATGTTTTACATAATATTTCTAATAGCACACACCAACAATATCTGGAGCATTTTCAACCATTAGACCCGCTATCGCCTTCCCGGTTCGGCCAACAGGTTGTTACCGTAGCGACGATGACGCCCGGTATCTGTGCCCGTCATCGCCATTATTATCATGAATTTATGCTACCTAATCATGTGTGCGACATGATTGAGATCTTTATTCGTCGGGGCCATCGTATTATCGCGGGCATTTCATTAATGCGCGATATACCTTTTTCCAGCGAAGAGCGTTTGCGAGCCCAGGCAGTACAACCATTACTGGGACTGGCAATTCATGATTCTCTTCAGGAAGACAACAATCTGGCGTCAATATTGACCGCAAAAGAGCGTGAAATTGTGGGAATGGTCTGCGAAGGGGCCAGTAACAAATTGATTGCCCGTCAGTTGAATATTTCTCTCTCAACAGTGAAAACGCATTTACGCAATATTTTTGCTAAAACAGAAGTGATAAATCGCACGGAACTGGTTTCCCGAACCAGAATGTCCTCGGTACAACATTCACTGAATATGTGAAAGCGTTCTTTTTAACCCGCGTCAATTGCGGGTCTTTTCCCCATATGTCATATATGCCTGAATTAATACCACCCTCTGAGCTGATGCCGCAATAAAATGTCATATTATCTGGCGTCGGTATCCTGTTGCAGCCATTGATTCATGGCCTGATTGATCATATTTATCACACTAAGCAGAAGAACACGCTGGTGCCGCTCAAGCCGCAGATAACGGCGCAGCGGCGGCATTTTACAAACCACTTCGCTAGCAGCCCATAGCTCAATGCTGCAATACCATTCCTTATGATGTAAAACCAGAGTAAACCGACGATAATCCAGTTCACTCAGAGCCTGTTGTAAATTGGGGAAACGATTAAGATAGTTAATCAGCCCCGCGGTACTTTTACTGCCAGTAAAAATGACGGGATAACGTTTCAGCCATCCGGGCTGATGAGCGCGAATTTTGCCCTGCAAAGGATAATTGATTGTGCCTTTCACCCTGAATTCACAACTGTGAATACTGGCCATGAATAACCGTTTTTGCTGAACATGGCAGATAACCTGGGTAAATGCATTCAGATGCAGCACGGCGCTATGTTCGGTCAATTTTTCACAACGCCAGCCACTCAAATCACGTAACACCATATTCATTAATGCGTTCTTAAACCAGGGGACGGAGGACATCTGGCGTCATCTCTTCATTGTTTCGCTTTTCATAATTGCCCATCGCCCGTTCCACGACCTCTTCTACCGGAAGCGGGAGGAAAGGATTAACCCGTTGCACACATAATGTCCAGAATAAGGCATAGGCGGCAGTCAATCCAAGCATAATACCGAATGGTATAAGCACATCCCGACTGTTCATCCCTGGAGGCGCGATATTAATAATGGCGATAATAATACCCACGCTCGAAATAATCTGAGGTAAGGGAAACCAGGGGGCCCGGTAAGCGCGTGGTAAATCGGGGCGCCGAATACGTAAGATAACGACCGATAACGTTACCAGCAGATAAGCTACTCCCCAGGCGCAGACCGCAGCGAGGATCAGCGGAACAATGTGGTCGATATCACCGTTCAGATACCAGGCGTGTAAACAGGGAATCGCAACACCGAATGCGATGGCGATGACCGGTGTTTTAAAGCGGGGGTGCAACCAGGTCAGAAACCTCGGCAAAGCGCCGTCCAGCGCCATGCCGTATATAATACGCGGTACTGCCGCCATCAGCGTATTAATTGTCGCACATCCCGCTAACAGCAACCCCACGCCCAGCCAGTATTGCCCGACATGTCCCATGACACGATTGGCAAAGGCGGGAATAGCCATCGGCGTATCCAGTAAAAAGATATGGTTTGCCGCATCGACAACCACATTATTTACCTGCCGGTTAATCGCAGCGCCATAGAGGAACATACAACCTGCCACCGCTAAAAGGCCAAGCGCCATCGCTCTGGGGATCGTACGATGCGCTTTTTTAATTTCCGGCGCCATTGGCGTTACCAGTTCACAACCGACGAACATAAACATCGCCATGCCAATATAACCAAACAGACCAGAAAGATTACTGACATCAAGCGGTGCGCCAAACCACCCGGAATGATGAGTGACCGGGGATAACAGGATCCCGCATAAACCGAAGATGGTCAGGGTAGTCCACATACCGAAAGTAAGAAATACTTCCACCTTGCCAAATACTTCAACACCAATGGCATTCAGTAACCCGAAAACCACTACCATGCCAACGCCAACCATCCAGGTATTGTGCTGCATGGCCACGTGTTCGCTAACAGACTCAAAGTTCACCAGCGCCATGACGCCAGCGAGAATCGTTTCTGCCGTGCCGGCAAAAATGTGTACGATCAGATAAGCGCAAAGCGCACCGGTGATAGCGAAAAAACGCCCCATCCCGCAGGAAATATAGTCGTAGACGGAGCCAGTCGTGGGAATGAGCGTTGCCGCTTCGGCAAAGGTGGTAATCTGCGCTTGCATCATAATAAATGCCAGTAATACCGCAAGGGCAAAGGTATCTCCCCCTGAGCCAAAACCACTGGTCACGGTCAGGATCACCGGGCTTGCCATAATCAGCCCGACGGAGCTGGCAAGCGTCGTGGGGAAACCAATAACGCCACGTTCAAGATGGCTGGCAAGTCTGTTTTTAAACATGGTCAACCTCTTCACTATTATTACAACAATAAATTACCGCTCCGGAATAACGCTTATTTATGGCAGGCACCGCATCTAACAGGTATCGTCCTGAAGAGGGATAACGGTAAATAACGTTGTGACGCCGTCCCCGCATGCGCTAATAGCAAGTGGGGAGCGCGTTATTCTCCCCAGTGATGCCAACGCTACTGACGAACAATTAAAGGATTCAACCCTGTTTGTGGCTTTCGACGTTTGCCAGATAATGTTTTACAAAACGGGGCGTTAAAACTTTCCATGCCACTTCGGTTCCCTGTTCAACAAACCAACTATCGCCTGGTGAAAAACGTATCGGTTCCTGACCCGCAACAGTGAGTTCCACTTCCCCTTCCAGCACGGTTGCGTGCTCGGTAAAGGGATAAATCATCGTGAAACCGCCGCGGGTCGATGAAAACAGTCCACAGGTAAATACATCCTCAGGTTTACCGTAAATCATCGCAACGGCGACCTGGGGATCGCCTTCTGTTGGCAACGCCCCCAACAGGCTGACACTCCCGACTGGCTGTAATTCAGGAACAGGTTGATTGAGTTTAAAAGCGTGCATTAATGTTCTCCTGGTTAATTCCGGCCTTTCCAGAAACCGGCTGTTTGATGTATCAGTTTTCCTGCACTGACCAGTAATAGACGTAGACTGTCGCGACCATAAATTGTCGCGTGGGGAATGCTACTCATCAGACGATACCGCTCGGAACCGCCATTTATTCCTTCGGCCAGGATTTTGCATACAATATGGGAAGGCGTGACGCCAAATCCGGAATAACCCTGGACATAAAAAACATTATTGTGCTCACGAAGCGTGCCAATCTGCGGAAACAGATTCGCGCTACAGGCCATCGGTCCGCCCCAGGCAAAATCGATTTTAACGTCTTTTAAATAAGGAAAGACCTCCGTCAACAGAGTGCGGTTCCAGGCAGCAAAATCGTGCGGGGTATATTCAAGAAACCTTGTGGCGCTGCCAAACAGCAGACGGTTTTCTTTTGTGAGACGGTAGTAATTTATCACCGGGCGGATATCACTAAAAGCCCCGCGCAAGGGACTGATCCGCTCAACAAGCTCGCTGGAGAGAGGTTCTGTAGAGACCTGATAAGAATAAGTAACCAGCGTTTTCTTATAAATTTCTGGTTCCAGATTATTGAGAAAACTATCACAGGCCCACAGCAATTTGGCTGCTTTTACGCTGCCCATCGCAGTACGTACCCGCACAGTTTTACCGTAACTGACCTCAACCACAGGTGAATATTCGAATATCTTCACCCCCAGCGAATTCGCAGCCTGAGCGGAGCCCAGCAATAAATTCAGCGAGTGGACATGCCCTCCCCCCATATGCTTGAGAACACCGCAGTAGACGTCGGAACCGATAACCTGCTGCACGTCTTTACCGGTATAGAGTTCAATATCGTCTTCCGGCGTAGCGGCTTTGAATTCTTTTTCCCATTGTTGCAGCGTTTTTAACTGCCGCTGGTTGTAGGCCAGATAACCATATCCGGGGACAAAATCAGCATCAATATGGTATTTACGAATTCGCTCCCGAATAATGCCTGCGCCGAGGTTCGAGATTTTAAACAGCGTCTCCATTCCCGCTGCGCCTACATATTTTTTAACGGCTTCGATGTCGTGACCTATACCGGCCATTACCTGACCGCCGTTTCGTCCGGTGCCGCCATACCCAAGATGACGGGCTTCCAGAACGACAACATTAGTGATCCCCTGCTCCGCCAGTTCCAGCGCGGTATTGATGCCTGAAAAGCCACCGCCAATGATCACCACATCGGCATCAATATCCTCTTGCAGAGCAGGAAAATGCAACGGGTATTTTTTCGTCGCGCCGTAGTAATTCAACGCATCGATTTTTGTATTCATCGCGTTACCTTGTCATCACGCTTGACTAAGACCGCTATCACAGCACGGTAACGTTTTACAAAATATCGTCCGGAAGAATGACGTTCTTTGGAACGATATTCAGTTCCGAAAAAGTATGTTGGGATGGAAAAACGTACATTCCTGACCTACAGGCACTTCTGATGAGCGATGTGACATTACTTGCCGAAGTAACGACTTTTTTACGCCAACGACACGGACAATTTATTGCAGGTGAACGTCAGGCCGGAAACGGCACGAACTTTTCGGTCACTAATCCAGCCACCGGCAAAATCATCGCCGACGTTGTGTCGGCAACCCCTGCGCAGGCAGAACAGGCCATGCAGAGCGCCAGACGGGCGTTTGATGTCTGGCGTAAAATGCCAACGTTACAACGCGGCGCATTACTGCTGAAACTGGCTGATACTCTTGCCGCTCATCGTGAAGAGTTAGCTCAACTGGAAAGCGTCTGTTCAGGTAAAACGATTATGCTGTCGCGCGGTCTTGAACTCGATCAGTCAGTGGCCTTCCTGCGTTACTTTGCCGGTTGGGCAGGAAAAATAACCGGTGAAACGCTGAATGTCTCCCTGCCATCAATGGGAGAAGAGAGATACACAGCGTTTACCCAACGCCAACCCATTGGTGTGGTCGTCGGTATTGTGCCGTGGAATTTCTCAATTATGATTGCTATCTGGAAGCTGGCCGCAGCGCTGGTATGTGGCTGCACCATCGTCATTAAACCAAGTGAATATACCCCGCTGACACTGCTGCGAGTCGCTGAACTGGCTAAAGAGGCAGGTTTCCCTGATGGCGTGATTAACGTGGTAAACGGTGCTGGCGGTGAGATAGCGCAACAGCTGATCGCGCATCCAGATTGCGCCAAAGTGAGTTTCACCGGGTCAGTTGCGACAGGTGAGAAAGTCCGGCGTTCGGCAACATCGTCAGGAAAACGCGTTACCCTCGAACTGGGAGGGAAAAATGCGGCGCTGTTTCTCAATGATCTCACGGCACAAGCCATGGTCAACGGTATTCTTGAAGCCGGTTATCTGAATCAAGGACAGATTTGTGCTGCCGCAGAGCGTTTTTATCTGCCCCAGGAAAAACTGGATACGGTCATGACGCTCCTCAGGCAACGGTTATCGGAGATCGTGCCCGGCTCGCCTTTAGATGAAAAAACGGTGATGGGCCCGCTGGCGAATCAGGTTCAGCTTGAAAAAGTGCTGCGTCTGATTCAAATCGCACGGGAAGAAGGGGATACCATTGTTTACGGCGGTGAAACTTTACCCGGCGAAGGGTACTTTTTACAGCCGACGGCGGTAAAAGTGCGTAGTAAAAACAGTACGCTGATGCACGAGGAGACCTTTGGCCCTGTCTGTAGCTTTATCGGTTATCAGAATGAAAAAGAGGCGCTTTCGCATATCAACGCTTCGCCATTTGGCCTTGCAGCAAGTGTGTGGTCGGAAAATATTTCTAAGGCATTACGCTACGCTGAAGATATTGATGCTGGCATGGTGTGGGTCAATATGCATACCTTCCTCGATCCTGCGGTACCCTTTGGAGGGATGAAAGGATCGGGCATTGGTCGTGAATTTGGCAGCGCGTTTATTGATGACTATACCGAACTTAAATCTGTCATGGTCCGTTATTAACCATCCTGAAAATGATGCAGGCAGATCAAACCATACCGAAAGGTGGACTGTCTGCCTGATTATCAGGTTCGCTCGCTGCGTTTTATTGCTTTTGGGGTAATGTAAAACGCCCGGCCCGGCGTTCTTTTCTGCATTACTAGCGCCATCTACCGTTAGAGTAGGCTATCTCCAGTCTTAACGGTTCAGACTCATCCTGTAACATCGCTTCCAAAGACAACGCCAGCGTCTGATGATGGGCATCTTTTACACTGACTTTCAGCATGTTGATGCTCGGTTCATAACGTAAAATAGCAGCGCGAAGCTCACGGCAAAACCAGTTGAGAACCCGTTTGTCACCCACATTCACCTCGTGCCATTCCGGCATACCCCGAGTGAGCAGCGGCGGTAATGTCTCGCCACCTGCCACAGCGCAAGAGTTGAATAAACACATTAACTTGCGGCGTACCAATTCATGTGGGCTTATCCCCTCAACCAAGAGCCTGTCGAATAGCGCGACCGGAATGGTTGGCGTCATCATCATTTCCCTATCTGGTCCATCGCCAGATCCCATACTGACGTTCTGGACTCCTGTTGAGCGCCGTCTGATTTCTCGGCAGTGATTTGCCATTCGATTTTCGTGAAGTTCAGCGACATCGTTTCCACCGGCTTACCGCCGGCGCCGCCGCTAACACTGAGTTGTGATATCAGCACGTTTGTCAGGGTATAAACGATAAGCGACCGCATTTTGCCGTCGTCATTGCGGCACAACGTCAGCACCGCTGTTCTAATTAGCCTCCCGCTACAGCAGTACTCATTGAGCACAGGCGTGGCGAGGTCGACAAATTTGGTGAGCGACATTTCACCAACATGCGCACGCCCGGAAGTCCGCTCGGCGAGGCTAACATCGTTATTTACCTGCATTGCCACATTGTGGCTATAAGACATGATCTCTATCTGATCTTCAAAGCCTTCAACCTGGCTTTCGCCTTTGATATTGTCGAGCTTTAAAAAAATCGCATCCATGATTTATCTCCTTGTTGATCAGGTGGCAGTTCAGCAGCCAGACGAATACCGGCGGCCAACGCTTGTGACTCTTATTAAAAGCGCAACTACCAAAAAACACAGCGTGAAAAGCGCCAGGTTTGCAGGGATTTTGCCAACGTTTACCCGCGTCTGATGAACGTTATTCCGCTGGTTGCAATGCAATAGAGGGTTTTGGCCCGCTGTGGCCAAATACAATTGAGGTTATACTGAACGCTCTCTGCCATATTCAATCCCTTTTATCGCAAAGTATCCCTGGTGCCGGTATCACAGCGTCGTTATTCAAAAATTGACATTTCAGAATAATAATCAGCTATATATAAAAAACACATCAAAAAGCAAATATCAACTTAATTTTTACTTATTTAATAAAAAACCCCAAATTGATTTACATCAATTAACACATACAAAAACACTAAAAATCAAAGCGTTAAATAAAAATTAATCACTATGGAAATTTTATTTTTCTTAATACTCACATTATAAATGTTATTTGCTTATTTTCCTGTGAACACTAAAAAATGATTTAAATCAAAAAACAAACTATTCTCGTTGATTAACGTTTTGACCGAAATAAAAAAGATTTTATACGTCCCGGGATAGTCTCCCTTTCTGATGGACAATATGCATTACCGAGCGGGCAAACAGGTAACTTCTGCCCGGGTAATCCGTTACCCGACTGATATTAACATTGTCATGAGGTGATATCATTTGCCTGGCCAGCCATAATCATCCGGAACCGGCGCTACGCCACGAACATCAGGACGGAGCATTTTTTGTCGATCCTCTTCGTCATCCACCCAGACACTGGCTATCTCTTCACAGGTTGCAAACCATACGCCATCATGCCCTTTAATATGTTCAATCAAACGTGACAACATCATCATATGATGCCCATGACCGATTATCTGCGGATGAAGAGCCATCGCATATAAACCGTTTTCCTGATGGTTATAAGCATAGGTAAAAATATCCTTCCAGCGTCGCAGAACACCGTCAGTATCGCTCATCCCCTCCTGGTTGCCGGTATACGCCAGTGCGGGAAAATCATCCAGATACCAGCTAACAGGAATTTCCAGAATCGCGCTGGCCGGGCCTGCGATATTTCCCGTCTCCCAATTCACCTGCCAACGTTGAGGATGGTAAGGCACAAGATCTCTCGCCATCAGGCTACTGTCATAGAGAAAACCGGCTTCCTCCAGAAGATCCAGCGTATTCTCGCTATAATCCCAATAGGGAGAACGGTATCCCACAGGACGTATGCCGAAATGTCTTTTATAACAGGCGAACGCCAGATCCATTAGTCGGCGCTCTGTATCACGATTCACCAGCGTCGGGTTTTCATGATAGTAGCCATGGTGAGCGATTTCATGCCCGGCATCAAAAATCGCTTTACTGATTTCCGGGAAGGTGTCTACAGTGTGTCCGGGAATAAAAAAGGTGGTTTTGATATTATTTTCTTTGAACAATTTCAGAAGCCTTGGTACGCCAACTTGTGCACCAAACTCTCCTCGTGACATAAAGGATGGCGACGGTCGATTAAATCCGCCCAGCCATAAAGACTGAGCATCTACATCGACACCAAGATTGACCGCAATCCTTTTACCCTCAGGTAATTTTAAATATCCCATAACGACCTCCAGCTAATACATAGAAGGGACACATTCTGTTATTTAATGTGTGATGGCCAGATATTATATATGCCTGCTTTTCTGCGTCTGTCCTTGAACGTTGTTGCTGCCCCACCAAGTCTATTTTCATATAGAACATCGAGGTTAATTTCTCCTGAAATGACATCCTCTTGATTGACGTGCGCCTCTGCGATAATACCTTGTGGATTTTTCCACACGACATCACAGGGGCTTAAAATTGAACTTCGGGCCCAGCAGCCTGGCAGTGGTCCACCCGGGTTTCCTCCCAGGCAACAGTGAACAAGATAAATTTGATTTTCAATACAACGTGCGTGGCAACAATGCCTGACTCGCCAAAACCCCTGTTCAGTAAACGTAGCGGAAGGCGTTAAAATTAACTCTACACCCTGTTCCGCCAGCGTCGCGGCACACTCCGGTATTTCTGCTTCATAACAAATATTAAAACCCACCTTTACAAATGGCAGTTGAAAAACAGCCATTTTATCGCCTTCCTGAGTATACCAACCCCGTTCAGCCGGGAAGATATGCGTCTTACTGTGGGCATAATGTTCGCCATCGGGTCCCCATATATGCGCAACATTCTCATAGCGATCTACTCCGGTCTGCTCCAGATGAGAGCCAGCAATAATGAACTGTCCTCTTTCTTTCGCTTCCTGTTGAAAAAGCTGCTTATAGGCATCCGTGAACTGATCAATTAAAGTAAGGTGTGAAATGGGTCTTTCTTGCCATTTTTTCAATAATGTAAATAACTCAATGGTAAATAGCTCCGGGAAGATAACGACATCAGCACCCTGACTTTTATTAAGAAGTATCCTTACCTTTGTTATGAAATCTTCAAAAGTGTTTATTTCGGTAACAATATACTGACAGGCTGAAACAGTAAAATTACGTGACATCGTGATATCCCCGGCATGAAATTTAAACTTAAATTAACGTATAGCGCATGGAGAATATTAGGGAGTGGACATTACGACATCAGGTTATTTTTTGTGAAGCTGCGCAAAATATATGGAGAAAAGAGTAGAAGCATTGAACCTTTATTTACATAAAGGGGACTTTATCGATGATCGCAGCGGACAGAGAGTCGATAAAAATCCAGGCGAAAAACAATAACCCTTACCACAATATTATTTTCATCATCTAAAAATAATCAGGCAAACTAAATGATAACGCGCTGGTATAAAACCAACGCGTATTTTTACCGACACTAGCTTGCAGAGTTGCATTTTAGTAGCCCGGTTAACATAGTTCTTAACGTCGTCGCAAAACTGACGTGCCGGGCATTCTCAGCAGAGCTGCTATCCGATAAAACACCATACGTGGTAGCTAATAATAGCCTTGCCGCCATTTCTTTATCCACATCGGCGCCAATTTCCCCCTTCGCCTGCGCATCGTTAAAACGTGCAACCAGCGAGGCGATAATAGTGTGGTATTTATTGGTTAGCATTTCCGCGACCTGAGGATTACGCATCCCTTCAGCCATAATCTCTACAACCAACGCCCGCTGCGCGCAGTCTTCACGCGTGACGGCAATAGTTGACTCCACCAGATAATCCACCAGCCCAACGCCCTCCAGCGGCTCACGAAAATGGGTTAGTGCTCTTTCCTGATCTTCTAAAATAATGGCTTCAATCAGGGCTTCTTTAGAGGGGAAGTGATGATAGAGTGTGCCGGGGCTCATGTCGCTGGCCTTACAGATCGTTTTCATTGATGTACTGTGAAAACCGTTTTCAGCAAAACACTGCCTGGCGGCGCGTAAAATTCGCATCCGCGTCGGTAGTGATTCGGTAAGTTTATTCTCCATTACGTTGACCCATTTTTCACTCTGCGTGGTGGCAGTGTACCCGGGCGCACTTCAGGCGCCTACTCTTCATCCTATTTTCTTTGATCCTCATGATATCCCTCCCGTCCCCCTCCCCCCTCGCCTCCTGTATAAAAAACAGTAGAACGAACGTTCGGTTGAACATTTTTTGCCATATGTCAACGGATGAAAATGGTTTTATGTGACAAAAGAAACAAAAATCAGGTTGCAATCCTGTTTTTTTTGATCCGCCTTAAGATCCTTCCTTTCTGCATTTTCCCTCTCGATCGCTGCGTGATAACTATTGCCTCAGACAACTGGTTAACTTGTTTTATTGCTGGTTGACCAATGAAAATTCATCAGGATTAAGGAGTGAACAATGTTACGTCCCGTAGAAACCCAGAGCCGCGAAATCAAAAAACTTGATGGACTGTGGTCGTTTTGCACGGATGCAGACGATTGCGGTATCGCGCAACAATGGTGGCGACAACCGCTCCCCCAAAGCCGCGCTATCGCCGTACCGGGTAGTTATAACGATCAGTTTGCCGATGCAGAGATCCGCAACTATGTCGGCAATGTCTGGTATCAGCTCAACGTCCGCATCCCCAAAGGCTGGGAGCATCAACGCATCGTTCTACGTTTTGATGCCGTCACGCATTATGGAAAGGTATGGGTAAATGACCACGCCGTGATGGAACACCAGGGAGGCTATACACCTTTCGAAGCGGATATCAGCCACCTGGCGGCAGCCGGAGAGAGCATACGTATCACAGTATGCGTCAATAACGAGCTGAGCTGGCAGACTATCCCTCCGGGGGTGGTGACCCGTGATGAAACGGGGAAAAGGCAGCAATCATACTTCCATGATTTCTTTAATTACGCCGGTATCCACCGTAGCGTCATGCTCTACACCACACCAAAAACGTTTGTTCAGGATATTACGGTGACGACGGAGGTCGCGAACGATCTCTCCCGGGCCACGCTTAGCTGGCGGGTGGAGGCCAACGGTGAAGTACGCGTAGAACTGCGGGATGCCGGGCAGCATATTGTCGCCTACGGCGAAGGGGCAAAGGGCGAATTACAGATAGCAGCGCCACGATTATGGCAACCGGGCGAAGGATATCTGTACGAGCTGCGGGTTATCGCACAGCATCAGGACGAACGTGATGACTATCCGCTTCGGGTAGGAATCCGTAGCGTAGCGGTAAAAGGCGAACAGTTTCTGATAAATCATAAACCTTTTTATTTTACCGGCTTCGGTCGCCATGAAGATGCCGATCTACGAGGGAAGGGATTTGATAACGTGCTGATGGTACACGATCACGCGCTAATGTCGTGGATTGGCGCCAACTCTTATCGCACGTCGCACTATCCTTACGCCGAAGAGATGCTCGACTGGGCGGACGAGCATGGCATTGTCGTCATTGATGAAACAGCAGCTGTTGGTTTCAATCTCTCTTTAGGTATCGGCTTTGATTCCTGCGAAAAACCGAAGGCGCTATACAGCGAGGAAGGCGTCAATGATGAAACACAGCGGGCGCATCTCAAGGCTATTCAGGAATTGATCGCCCGCGATAAAAACCATCCCAGCGTGGTGATGTGGAGTATCGCGAATGAGCCGGATACCCGTCCAGAAGGCGCCAGAGACTATTTTGCGCCACTGGCGCAGGCCACGCGCGAACTGGACCCGACCCGCCCTATAACCTGCGTGAACGTCATGTTTTGTGATGTGGAAACCGACACCATCACCGACCTCTTCGATGTGGTGTGCCTGAACCGCTATTACGGTTGGTATGTACAAAGCGGCGATCTTGCGAAAGCAGAAAAAGTGCTGGAGAAAGAGTTACTGGCCTGGCAGGAGAAACTCCACCGCCCCATCATCATGACGGAATATGGCGTCGATACGCTGGCAGGGCTGCATTCGATGTACAGCGACATGTGGAGCGAAGAGTACCAGTGCGCCTGGCTGGAGATGTATCACCGAGTATTCGATCGCGTTAGCGCCGTTGTCGGCGAGCAGGTCTGGAACTTTGCCGATTTCGCGACTTCACAGGGCATTATGCGCGTCGGCGGTAATCGAAAAGGGATTTTTACCCGCGACAGAAGACCAAAATCGGCGGCCTTTATACTGCAAAAACGCTGGACCGGTATGACCTTCGGCGAAAAGCCACAGCAGGGAGAGAAATCATGAACCAGCCGCTTTCCTGGCGCGTTATCGTAGGCTACAGCCTGGGTGATGTTGCCAATAATTTCGCCTTCGCCATGGGGGCGCTGTTCCTGCTAAGTTATTACACCGACGTCGCAGGCGTCGGTGCCGCCGCTGCCGGTACGATGCTCTTACTGGTACGAATATTTGACGCCTTCGCCGATGTGGTGGCGGGACGCATAGTAGATAGTGTAAATACCCGCTGGGGGAAATTTCGCCCGTTCCTGCTGTTCGGATCGGCACCGTTAATGCTGTTTAGCGTACTGGTATTCTGCGTCCCGGCAGAGTGGAGTCATAGCAACAAAGTTATTTACGCATATCTCACCTATATGGGACTTGGGTTCTGCTATAGCATGGTCAATATTCCCTATGGATCGCTGGCGACGGCAATGACTCAGGAACCGCGTTCGCGCGCCCGTCTCGGCGCGGCGCGCAGTATTGCGGCCTCGCTAACGTTTGTCTGTCTGGCCTTCCTGATCGGGCCGCGTATTACTCATTCCAGCCCGACAGAAATGGCGTCGGTCTACCTCTTCTGGACCATTATCCTGGCCATTGCCGGTATGGCGCTGTATTTCATCTGTTTTAAATCTACCCGCGAAAACGTGGTGCGTATCGTCGCGCAGCCGTCGTTAAAAATCAGTCTGCAAACGCTTAAACAGAACCGCCCGCTAATGATGCTTTGTACCGGCGCGCTATGCATTCTGATCTCGACCTTCGCCGTCAGCGCATCGTCACTGTTCTATGTACGCTATGTTTTGAATGATACCGCCCTTTTCTCGGTTATCGTGCTGGTACAAATGCTGGTAGGTTCTGTGGCGTCAGCACCTCTGGTTCCCCGTCTGGTGGCGAAGATAGGTAAGAAGAATACCTTCCTGGCGGGCGCCTTAATGGGCACCCTTGGGTATTTGCTTTTCTTTTATATGTCTGACCATTCAGTGCCCGTGGCCTTAACCGCTCTGGCGATTGCCGCTATTGGCCAGGGGATCACCATGACGGTAATGTGGGCGCTGGAGGCGGATACCGTGGAGTACGGCGAATATCTCACGGGCGTGCGCATAGAAGGTCTGACTTACTCGCTATTTTCTTTTACCCGTAAATGCGGCCAAGCTATCGGCGGTTCTATTCCGGCCTTTATTCTTGGGTTAAGTGGCTATATCGCCAATCAGACGCAGACGCCGGAAGTCATTACCGGTATCCGGATGTCTATATCGCTCATACCGTGCGGCTTTATGTTACTGGCTTTTATTATTATTTGGTTTTACCCATTAACGGATAATAAATTTAAGGAGATTGTTCAGGAGATAGATAAACGAAAACAGTCACAGCAACAACTTATTAAAGATTTTAATAAATAGCTTTTCGATAACAATAATATACAACAGGTTAAACAATGAAAAAATTCGCGAAGATAGCGGCTATTCCAATAGCAGTAGTCGCGGCCTGTCCTTCTGCCCTGGCCCTACAAATTTCTGATGATGAGTCCGCCTTACGTTTTAGACTGAAAAATGAGTTACGAAGAGCTGATAAGCCCAGCGCGGGCGCAGGCAGAGATATTTATGCCTGGGTTCAGGGTGGGTTAATTGATTTTAATAGCAGCTATTATTCACAACGGATCGGCGTCGAGGGTAGCGCGTATTATGTTTATAAACTCGGTGCTCGCGATAATATGAGTACGCGCTGGTACTTAGACGGACACGAGAGTTTCGGCTATGTGCTTGGCGCAATAAAAATAAAGCCAACAGAAAATAGCCGCTTAAAAATAGGTCGTTTTGGCACCGATTATAGTTATGGCAGCCTCCCCTGGCGAATTCCACTCATCGCCAGCAGCTCACAACGCACGCTACCGACCGCTTCCGAAGGCGCGCTGGGCTACCTGGCGCTGACGCCAAATGTAGAGTTCTGGGCAATGTGGCGTACCCGCGTTTTTCAGTGGACAGACTCAACGACCGGTATTCGCAATGAAGGCGTCTACAACAGTAAAACGGGTCAATATGATCATCATCGTCCACGCGCATTTTTCGCCGCCAGCTGGCACGACGAGAGCAGCCGCTATTCCATAGGCGGCTCGCAGCAAAACGATGTCTCCCGTCAGGTACAGGGTATCTTTGAAAAACGGATACCACTAGACGATGGTTATGCCCTGAAAGGCGAGCTGCTCGGTTTTTACGCCCGGCTGGAGGGGCTAAGTCGTTCATCCACCCAGCCTAATGAGACCGGGTTGGTTAGCGCTCAGTTTACCTGGAGCGCCCCCTGGGGCAGCCTGTTTGCCAGCGGCGGCTATCTGCAACACGCCATGAACGGCGCAGTAGTCGATACCGATATTGGTTATCCCTTCTCTTTAAGCCTCGATCGCAACCGGGAAGGCATGCAGTCCTGGCAGGCGGGCGTTAATTACCGTGTTACGCCACAGCTCACCATGACATTCGCGCCTGTCGTCACGCGCGGTTATGAGTCCAGCCAGCGCGCTGTTCAAATTAAGGGGTTGGGTCTGCTGGGAGCCATAAATTATCGTATTGAAGAGGGGCCGCTAGAGGGCATGAACATTTTTCTTGCCGCTGACAAAGGGCGCGAAAAACGCGACGGTAGCGCGCTGGGCGATCGCTTGAATTACTGGGATGTGAAAATGAGCATCCAGTATGATTTTATGCTCAGGTAAGATGAAGACGGCCACCCGAAGGTGGCCGTTAGAGGCCGGTAGCGCTTTCGCTTATCAGGCCTGTGAAACCGAGACAGCTTTAGCGGTGAGACGCCAGCGGCTGTTCCGTCATTGGCGGGTGGTGCTTTTCCGGATCTTTAATCAGTACCCACAGGATGATGGCGCCGATAATATCGAACAGACTGAGTGCAATGAAGAACGGGCCGTAACCGATAATAGCGACCAACGCCCCCATAAACAGGTTGAAGCTTAACTGTCCCATCCATGCCGCAGATCCTGCCAGACCGGCAACTGTCGCGACCTCATTTTTCTTGAACAGGTCAGCGCTCATGGTAATCACGACGGTAGACAGCGTCTGGTGCGCAAAACCGCCAATACTCATCAATGCAATGGCGACATACGGGTTAGTCGTAATGCTGACAAAACCGATCGAAATCATCAAAACAGCGCCGATGGTAAAGCTACAACGACGCGCATTGATCGTGGTCATGTGCATCTTTTCCATGAAGAACTTCGCCAGGAAACCGCCTGCAACGCAGCCAAAGTCCGCCGCCAGGAACGGCAACCAGGCAAACATGGCGATCTCTTTTAACGGCAGATGCATCACGTTAATCAGATACAGCGGCATCCAGAAACTCAGCGTTCCCCATGCCGGGTCAGCCAGAAAACGGGTAATCGCCAACGCCCAGAAGTTACGCTTTTTAACGATCTCTTTAACGGCCGGTTTTTTGTTATCGTCCTGGAGATAGCTTTCCTGGCCGTCTTCGATATAACGCAGCTCTTTGTGGGTGATCCACGGGTGTTTATTTGGCGAGTTATAAATCAGGAACCAGGTGATGGCGAACAGCACGCCGATCCCACCGGTAATCACAAACGCCATTTCAGTACCGATGCCGCTATCAGCAAAGGTCAGCATCGCCCAGACCACCAGCGGCGGCGCCAGCATCGCGCCAATCGAAGTACCGATATTAAACAGTCCCCCCGCAATACCGCGTTCTTTCGTCGGGAACCATTCGGCGCTGGCTTTAATCCCGGCAGGAATCGCTGACGCTTCGGTTAGCCCCATCAGACCACGCAGAAATGCCAGACTTATCCAGCCGCCGGCCAGCGCGTGCGCCATGTTGATCAGCGACCACAACAAGGCAAAGATAAAGAAGCCGATTTTCAGTCCGATGACATCCATCAAATAGCCGGTGATCGGCTGCGCAATGGTGTAACAAAGCTGGAAGGCGCTCACCACCCAGGAATATTGTTGCTCATCAAAATGGAGTTCTTTCATCATCGCTGGCGCCGCAACGCTAAGCGAGCTACGGGACAGGTAGTTTACGATGGTCCCTACGCAGACCAGGCCGATAATCCACCATCTTAATTTTGTCATCTTCATGATAAAGCCTCGTTAAAAAACATTAGCTCCGCGCCGTCTGACCTGTAGCGGGAAAACTGAAATCACAAAATTGGTTGACCAATCAATATTTTCGCATCCGGACCGGTCAAAATCAGGCGGCAACTCCCGCCCTTAATATTCTTGAAATAAATACATCAACTCATTTCAAGTTGAATGGTGAATGCTTTTCACCCAGCAAAAATTGACACAGATCAAATAAATAAAATTGGCAGACCGTGAATGATGATATTTGTGATTTGGTTAGCCAATTTAGACAATAAGGTTGACATGAGAAAAATTTTGGTTGAATTTAGGGGGCAGAACGGGTTTACAAAGCACGTTTCGATGTTGGCTGGCAATGGGTCAACCACGAAGACGTTATCGCAAGAAGAGGAAACGAGATATGAAACAAACCTGGCGCTGGTACGGACCTAACGACCCGGTAACGCTGTCAGATGTACGCCAGGCTGGCGCAACCGGCGTGGTAACGGCGTTACACCATATCCCGAATGGAGAAATTTGGTCGGTAGACGAGATCCAGAAACGTAAAGCAATCGTTGAAGAGGCGGGTCTGGAGTGGTCTGTGGTAGAGAGCGTACCTATCCACGAAGACATCAAAACCCACACCGGTCAGTACGATTTATGGATCAAAAACTACCAGCAAACGCTGCGTAACCTGGCGCAATGCGGTATCTATACGGTTTGCTATAACTTTATGCCGGTGCTGGACTGGACACGTACGGATCTGGAATACGTATTGCCGGATGGTTCCAAAGCGTTGCGTTTTGACCAGATTGAATTCGCCGCGTTCGAACTGCACATCCTGAAGCGTCCGGGAGCAGAAGCCGACTATACGGCAGAAGAGATTGCTCAGGCAGAGCGGCGTTTCGCCACCATGAGCGAGGAAGACAAAGCACGTCTGACCCGCAACATTATTGCCGGTTTACCTGGCGCGGAAGAAGGCTATACGCTGGATCAGTTCCGTCAACACCTGGCGACGTATAAAGATATCGATAAAGCAAAACTGCGTGAACATTTTGCCTATTTCCTGAAAGCCATTATTCCGGTTGCCGACGAGGTTGGCGTGCGTATGGCCGTTCACCCTGACGATCCGCCGCGCCCTATTCTCGGCCTGCCGCGCATTGTCTCTACCATTGAAGACATGCAATGGATGGTGGAAACCGTTAATAGCATGGCAAACGGCTTCACCATGTGTACCGGATCTTACGGCGTGCGCGCCGACAACGATCTGGTTGATATGATCAAACAATTTGGTCCGCGCATCTACTTTACGCATCTGCGCTCTACGCTGCGCGAAGAGAATCCGAAGACCTTCCACGAGGCCGCCCATTTGCACGGCGATGTGGATATGTATGAAGTCGTTAAAGCGATTGTGGAAGAAGAGCACCGTCGTAAAGCCGAAGGTAGCGACGATCTGATCCCGATGCGCCCGGACCACGGTCATCAGATGCTGGACGATCTGAAGAAGAAAACGAATCCGGGTTATTCCGCCATTGGCCGTCTGAAAGGGCTTGCGGAAGTCCGCGGCGTCGAACTGGCTATCCAGCGCGCTTTCTTTAGCAAATAACCTTCTTTCGCATGGCGCGACGCGTCATGCGATTTCCCCTACTCAATGCAATAGCAACATGCCTCGCCCCGGAGATCGCGGGCGAAGACGTCGAATGACAGGAGTTTGCAATGGAACAGAATATCGCCACCGCCCAGGTTTCCGTCGCCCGCCCAAACTGGGACAAATCACGTCTGGTATCCCGTATTGTGCATCTGGGCTGCGGGGCGTTTCACCGCGCGCACCAGGCGCTCTTTACCCATCATTTACTGGAAAAGAGCGACAGCGACTGGGGCATTTGTGAAGTGAACCTGATGCCGGGTAACGACGCGCGGCTGATCGCGAACCTGAAAGCGCAAAATCTGCTGTACACCGTTGCAGAACGCGGCGCAGAAAGCACCGAACTGAAAATTATCGGTTCAATGAAAGAAGCGCTACACCCTGAATTCGACGGTCATGCAGGGATTCTGGCGGCAATGGCGCGCCCGGAAACCGCCATCGTCTCCTTAACCGTGACCGAAAAAGGCTACTGCACCGACCCCGCCAGCGGCGAGCTTGATGTCAATAACCCGCTGATCCAAAACGATCTTGCCCATCCACAGCAGCCTAAATCCGCCATTGGCTATATTGTCGAAGCGCTAAACATGCGCCGGGAGCAAGGACTGAAAGCTTTTACCGTGCTGTCGTGTGATAACGTGCGCGAGAATGGTCACGTCGCGAAGGCTGCCGTCCTCGGTCTGGCAAAAGCTCGCGATGCCGCCCTCGCCGCATGGATTGCCGACAATGTGACCTTCCCCTGCACCATGGTTGACCGCATTGTTCCGGCAGCGACCGAAGAGACGCTACAACTGGTTGCCGACCAGTTAGGGGTTTATGATCCCTGCGCTATCGCCTGCGAACCCTTCCGCCAGTGGGTCATCGAAGATAACTTTGTGAATGGTCGCCCGGACTGGGACACCGTCGGCGCGCAATTCGTTGCAGACGTCGTACCGTTTGAGATGATGAAGCTGCGTATGCTTAACGGCAGTCACTCTTTCCTCGCCTATCTGGGTTATCTCGGCGGGTATGACACTATCGCCGATACCATGACCAACCCGGCTTACCGTCGCGCGGCGCTGGCGCTGATGCTTGATGAACAAGCGCCGACGTTGTCAATGCCGGAAGGCACCGATCTGGAAGGGTATGCGAATTTGTTGATCGCGCGTTTTACTAACCCCTCGTTGAAACACCGCACCTGGCAGATCGCGATGGATGGCAGTCAGAAACTGCCGCAGCGTTTGTTGGACCCGGTACGTCTGCACTTGCAACAGGGCGATAACTATCGCCACCTGACGCTGGGCGTCGCCGGATGGATGCGTTACGTCGGCGGTGTCGATGAACAAGGTAAAACCATTGATGTCGTCGATCCGTTGCTCGCGCAGTATCAGGCGATTCATCAGCAATATCAGACGCCGGAAGAACGCGTTCGCGGGCTACTGGCCATCGAGTCTATCTTTGGCAACGACCTGCCGAAGAACCACGAATTTGTGCAAGCCGTTACCGACGCTTACCAACAGCTATTGCAGAATGGCGCGAAAGCCACGGTAGAAGCGCTGGCTAAGTAAGGAGATAAATCATGGCTACGTTTATGACTGAAGATTTTCTACTTAAAAACGACATTGCCCGCACGCTGTACCATAAATACGCCGCGCCCATGCCGATTTATGACTTCCACTGCCATTTAAGTCCGCAGGAAATCGCCGACGATCGCCGTTTCGATAACCTCGGTCAGATCTGGCTGGAAGGCGACCACTATAAATGGCGAGCGCTACGAAGCGCAGGCGTGGATGAGTCGCTGATCACCGGCAAAGAGACCAGCGATTATGAAAAATATATGGCCTGGGCCAATACCGTACCAAAAACGCTGGGCAATCCGCTGTATCACTGGACGCACCTTGAACTACGCCGTCCATTTGGCATTACAGGTACGCTGTTCGGACCGGATACCGCGGAAAGTATCTGGACGCAGTGTAATGAGAAACTGGCGACGCCGGCCTTTTCCGCGCGCGGTATTATGCAGCAGATGAATGTGCGGATGGTCGGAACCACCGACGACCCGATAGATTCTCTGGAATATCACCGCCAGATAGCCGCCGACGACAGCATTGATATTGAAGTCGCGCCAAGCTGGCGCCCCGACAAAGTTTTCAAAATCGAACTGGACGGCTTTGTCGATTACCTGGGGAAACTGGAAGCGGCGGCAGATGTCAGCATTACCCGTTTCGACGATTTACGTCAGGCGCTCACTCGCCGCCTCGACCATTTCGCCGCCTGCGGCTGCCGCGCGTCGGATCATGGCATTGAAACGCTGCGATTTGCGCCGGTGCCCGACGACGCGCAGCTTGACGCCATTCTGGGCAAACGTCTGGCTGGCGAAACGTTGAGCGAACTTGAGATCGCCCAGTTTACCACGGCGGTGCTGGTCTGGCTGGGCCGTCAGTACGTCGCGCGCGGCTGGGTGATGCAGCTACATATTGGCGCGATCCGTAACAATAATACCCGGATGTTCCGCCTGCTGGGGCCGGATACCGGCTTTGACTCCATTGGCGATAATAACATTAGCTGGGCGCTCTCCCGTTTGCTCGACAGTATGGATGTGACCAATGAACTGCCCAAGACTATCCTCTATTGCCTGAACCCACGTGATAACGAAGTCCTGGCGACCATGATCGGTAACTTCCAGGGACCGGGAATTGCCGGAAAAGTGCAGTTTGGTTCCGGCTGGTGGTTTAACGATCAGAAAGACGGGATGCTGCGCCAACTGGAGCAACTGTCGCAAATGGGACTGTTAAGTCAGTTTGTCGGGATGCTGACCGACTCCCGCAGTTTCCTTTCTTATACGCGACATGAATATTTCCGTCGTATTCTCTGTAACCTGCTGGGACAGTGGGCGCAGGACGGAGAGATTCCTGATGATGAAGCGATGCTAAGCCGTATGGTTCAGGATATCTGCTTCAATAATGCCCAGCGTTATTTCACGATTAAATAATCGCTATTAATCTGTGAGCACAGGTTTCAGGTATTTCGAGAGGCAGGAAGGCGGTAAGAGAGTGAGAAATTTAGCAGTAACGCACTTTTCCAGCCAACGTCTGGCCGTCGATAAAAAGCAAAGAGGTTGCTGATTAATCCCGAATCACTTACTAAGGTAAGTGATTCGGGTGAACAAACACAGCCATCTTCTGCGTCATGCTTCTTTTGTCTGTCCGGAATAACTCCAGTGCAGAAAGTGTGATACATCAGTCCTGTTGATGATGGCTCCTGTTGGTTATACGGTAATAACTTATGACTTCACAGTGTGGTTTCTTTTAACAAATCGACAGCCAGCATTTCCAGCTGGTTAACCACCTCATTACTGGATCGCTCCATTCTGTCGAGTTCTTGCGACATCGCATTCATATTGCCTGCGGCAAAATAGTTCAGCGCAGAGTGACCAGCGGTATGCACCTCTTTATGCGGCGCTTCCAGACTACGGAAACTGTAGTAATTGCTAAACTGCTGCCCTTCAAAACCGTAGTACCATTTCCCCAGCCGACACTGATCGTGCATCGTTATTTTACTGTTTATGTCTTTATTTAAGAGTAATTTGTAGACTTCCATTTTCCAGATAACATGGTCAACTTTGACAATATTCAAAAACTGCACCGTAGAGATGTACTGCATGACCGATTTCATGCTCAGCGATTTATCGATGACGATGCCAATAGACTCCACAATTTGATTTATGTTAGTCGTAATATTATCAATAACCGGCTGTTGGTTATCCAGCACCTCACTCACTCTGGCCGTATTATCTTTGATTACAGAGGTTAACGTACTGACGCTTTTCGAACTGTGTTTAACATCTTCGGACAGGTTTTTCACCTCTTTCGAAATAACGCTAAAACCACGCCCGGCATCCCCTACGCGCGCGGCCTCGATCGCGGAGTTAATCGCTATCAAATTGGTCTGGTTAGCGATCTTCTGTATCTCTTTAATACACGCATTAATTTGCGTTAAAGAGGTATTTAAGTCGCCCATACGACAGCCAATATCCGATGAAGTCGTGCCAATTTCGGTGATAAATTCCACGAGCGATTTTAATGAACTTCTGGCTTTATCATTCTGTTCGTTAAGTTCATTAATGCGTTCTTTTTCAATGTTGAGCTGCTCACAGGACTTAATGATGGCATTACGAATGATATCGATCGTCGAGATCCCCATCAGAATTTTTTGACACAGTATCCGCTCATAAGGCTCAGGAGTATCCACCACCACGTCAGACGCATTAGCGCCAGATTCTGCTGCTGGCGGCGGTATTTTTACAACATTATTATTCCAGTGGCGCAAGCCTAATACTTTTTTAAACATATACCATTCTCCTTATTATATGTGGACATCCTGATCTATGCCTGGATAAAGTATTATCAACTCATGCTAACATAATGAAAAATCGGCTGTCATCTGCCATAACCATACGCTCACCAGAATAAGACAAAACGTCCACCAAACTTAAATAATTACAAAGTAAACTATTCAACAATACTATTAATAGTCATAATGGAAGTCGCTTCGCTTTATACGCAAATATCATTTACAAGGCTGATAATAATAATTAACTGCATTTACTTAGGTGTATCTATATCTCGGCCCGAAGATTGCAGACAGGGTTTAAACGCAAACTTTTGCAATAGAAAAATAACCTAACGTAAACTTTTTATATGACTAACAATATCATTTAAACTCGTCAATATATTATGCTGTCCGTTTACCAGCCAAACAGGCATGACCTAAATCCAAAGGGATAGGGGGCGGCGTAACCGGCCGCAAAAAGTACCGATTAGACGAAAATCTGGAAACGGATGCGCCAACGCGGCGAGCGTCACCGCCTGCGTCAGAAAAGTTAAGAATAATTTGTGATATTATTTCTCATATGTTACCAGTAAATGGCAGGCTGACAGCCGTTCGCTGGTAAACACAACAGGCGGGATATCGGCACCCACGCCGATATCCCGACGAGAATGACCCCGTTACGCTTTGATGACAATTAACGGTTCAATATCGCTCTCTTTTTTAATGACTAATGAATCATCGCCGCGCAGGCACGTACCGCCGTAGTTACCGCCCACGGTAAACGTACAGACCTGAATATACTTCCCGGCGACCTTCGGCAGGCACCACAACTGCTGATAGATATTTTTCTGCGTGGCGAACTTGCCGCTGGTTTTATCCAGGAGCTCTTCCTGATGGCTCACCAAATCAATATTACTACCGCAACGTCCGGCAATCGGTTTTACCGCATAGCCGGTCTGCACCAGCTCATCGTTAACGGTAAAATCCGTGTCGAGCAAATAGCGATGATGCGGGAAGAGCGACCACAGGATGGGCAGGATCGCTTTGTTACCCGGGATCACCGTCCACAGCGGTTCAAACACCAACACTTCCGGGCGCAGTAATACATCAATCAGCCGGACTTCATTTTCCGGGTGCCCGGTACGAATAGGTACTGCGGCATACTCCGTCTCGCTGACTTCGCGTATCTGCTCCATCGCCGTTTCCCACGCCCAGGTTTTCCAGACACAATTCACCAGCCGTCCGTCGCCATCGATCAACTGCCCGGCGTCATCCCAGCGCAACTCGCCCAGCCCGCGGAGAATTTTGCTCGCGAAGCCGGCCTGATGCAGCGCCTGCTGCATAAACTGCGCGTGATAGTCCTCCTCGATATCATCATCCTGCATGATATGGACGAAAGGACGCGCTTTACTGTGTTTCCAGGCGCCTGCCAGCTCGTTAATTAAGCCCTCTGCCGGGTTATGCCCTTTACCGGTATAGCCCTGCTCAGCCCATTTTTCGAGAATTAATCCCGCTTCGGTATGGCATGATGCGGAATCGGCATTGTATTCATAGACTTTCAGCCCGCGTTCATCCATGCAGAAATCCATACGACCGGTGATCATATGGTGACGACGGCGCTGCCAGGAGAGACGCAGACGCGGCCAAAGAATTTTGGGGATATCGAATAGCGCCAGCAGATTATCGTCTTTTAAAACTTTGTCCGTGGCGTGCAGGTACATCAAATGCAACTCATTGGTCGCTTTGATAAGCTCCTGTTCAGCGCTCTCGGTGATGGTAAAATACTGGTACGGGTCCTGATTGATAACGTGTCCGTTCGCCTGTACATAGGCTTTTTGTAACGGATCGCGCTCATCCAGCCACTGACCGTCAAACTGACCTTTCTCTGGCAGTCTTGCGCCGCGAATCGCCAGCGACTGATTCGCGATGTCAGGCTGTGACAAACTGTATTGCGTGTCGTCGGTCTGGATCATCCAGCCTAAAATCGTCGTGTCATCAAAGGTGTCGCGCAGGGTGTAACACCCGTTTTCTACGACCATTTCCAGTTCGCGAGTCCACTGCTGCCCTGGCGGCAATGGCGTGTGGATAACGTTTTGCTCAGCAATACGAATTTTGTTATCCAGGAGCTGGGTGATAATCGCAACGTGCCCGGTTTCGTTAAACTCGCCGCCCTTTTGCCAGATGAGCAGCGCCCCGGCCTCCGGCGCGCGCGGCGAACCGTTCGGGAAGGCCTGCAAAGGCAAAATATTGTCATTCACGACCTCGCGCAGAAAACGCAGCGAGAAGATTTCCCAGGCCATGCCGACGTCAGTAAAAACAACGCCATAATTCAGAAAGAGAAAACGGCGGGCAAATTCCACGCACTGCCATTTATGCCCCATGTATTCATCGTCGATGTAGCTACGAAAAGCTGCGTCGTCGTCGTCCCACGGATCGAGGGAATTGTAATCTGAAGAGTAGATCGCTACGCCGCCGGGGGCGTAACCCAATAATGTCCCGAAGGGGGCATCCTGACTGGTGGTTCCTTTGCTCATGCACTTACCTCAAAACAAGACCGCCTGAGCAGCCTGGCGTGATTTCGCTCTGATTGTCTGCTCTGTGACACTAACCGGACAGAGGTCGACATAATCATACACCTCAATAAGGCACACTGAGGCCAGAAGGTTAAAATTTCACTCGCCGGAATGTCCCAATCGGTTAAATGTCCGGTTAGCAAGCTGCTACACTGCTTCAACACCACCACTGTGAAGGCAGGTCAATATGGCAGATAATACTTATCAACCCGCAAAAGTCTGGACGTGGGATAAATCCGGCGGCGGCGCGTTCGCTAACATTAATCGCCCGGTTTCCGGCCCGACGCACGACAAAACGCTGCCCGTCGGCAAACATCCGTTACAGCTTTATTCGCTGGGGACGCCTAACGGCCAGAAAGTGACCATTATGCTGGAAGAGCTCCTGGCGCTGGGCGTGACCGGCGCCGAATATGACGCCTGGTTGATTCGCATCGGCGAGGGCGATCAGTTCTCCAGCGGCTTTGTTGACATCAATCCGAACTCAAAAATCCCGGCGCTGCGCGATCACTCACACAACCCGCCGATTCGAGTTTTTGAGTCGGGCGCAATTCTTGTTTATCTGGCGGATAAGTTTGGCCATTTCCTGCCGCAGGATCTGGCTAAGCGCACAGAAACCCTTAACTGGTTGTTCTGGCTACAGGGCGCGGCGCCGTTCCTCGGTGGCGGTTTCGGTCATTTCTATCATTATGCGCCGGTAAAAATTGAGTACGCCATTAATCGCTTCACCATGGAAGCCAAACGTCTGCTGGACGTGCTGGATAAGCAGTTAGCTCACCACCCGTATGTCGCGGGAGAAGAGTACACTATTGCCGATATGGCCATCTGGCCGTGGTTCGGCAACGTGGTGCTGGGGAATGTCTATGATGCAGCGGAGTTTCTGGATGCCGGAAGTTATCAAAACGTACAACGCTGGGCGAAACAGGTAGCCGAACGTCCGGCGGTAAAGCGGGGGCGCATTGTCAACCGGACCAACGGCCCATTGAACGAACAGCTTCACGAACGCCATGACGCCAGCGACTTCGAAAACCATACCGAAGATAAACGTCAAAGTTAAACCATGAGGCCGGATGAGGTAGTAATGTCGTCATCCGGCATGGTATTCCCTGCTGACGCTTCGCTTATCCGTTCTGCGAGTGTGTCATATTCGGCACTTCACTAAACCCATGTTGCATGAGAATCAACCTCGCCCGTGCTGATAGTAAAAAGTCGGCAAGCGTTTTTCCCTGCTCGCTCAGGCAGGCAAAGCCATATTCAGCCACGGGATTATAAGGTTCCGGGATATCAACCACTCGCAGCGAATTAACCAGCCGTAGCCTGGGAGCATAGCTGGCATAGCCGATAAAGATATCGGTGTAATCATGATTGATGAGCCATTCCGCCGCCAGCCGGCCCGCCGGTAACGGCAAAGTCTGCCTGCCGCCAACCAGCGCTACCGCGCGTTTTCGGACCGCTTCGCCCTCCTTGCCCATCCGCGAAAAAAGCTGCTGCGTATAATCGCCGGAAGGATCGCAACCTGCTGTTGAGGTGCCGATCCGCAGATCCCGCCGGGTTAACAGCGACAGCCAGTCCTCGCCTTCACGCATCGCCTGTGCCCGCACGCTCAGACACAAACGGTTCGTCGTAAAAGGCGCGACCCGCAGCGCCCGCCCGCTTTCCAGCAGCGCCTGCGGATGCGCCAGGTTCGCCGAAGCAAAAAAGTCGCACGCTTCGCCCGCTTCGATGCGTTCACGTAACAGCCCCGCCGGACCGAAATCACATACCGCATCCGCCTGAAACGCCGCCATTAGCTGCGGCCAGACGACGCGCAAGCTCCCCGCAGCCAGTATTCGCATCACTGTACGCCCTGATAGTCAGTACGGTAAAAACGTTGATACCAGTCGTTAGCGGCCTTTTGCATATCAATATCGTGGAATTTTTCCGGATAGAGTTTTTTCGCCATCCACAGTTCGCCGATTCCCACCGCCTCCGGCATCGGATATCCCCAGGCTTTGGCATAATCCGGCATCAGGTAAACCCGATGATGCTTCACCGCGTCAATGACCTGCCACTGGGGATTGTGCAGGATCTCATTGACGACCTTTGGATAGCGATTCTGGACAAAGATCACCTGCGGATCCCAGGCGATCACCTGCTCCATTGTCACCTGCTTAAAGCCTTTCACCGAGGATGCCGCTACATTCAGCGCCCCCGCATGGGCCATCATCAGACCGGTATATTTACCGGAACCGTAGGTGGTCAACTCCGGATTCGCCATATAGGCGCGAACCCGCTCATTTTCAGGAACCGACTGCAAACGGTCGCTGACCATCTTGCGACCTTTATCCATCGCCTCAATCAGCGCTTTCGCCTCCTGCGGTTTATTGACGATATCGCCAATCAGCGTTATTCCTTCACGCAGCCCACGATTATAAGCCTGCTCGTCATCGGCCAGGGTCGGGTTCATTTTAGCCTGCTCGCCAGCAACATCATGGCGCAGCGAAATCGCCACCACCGGAATGCCAAGACGGCTGATCTTGTCGATCATCTCCTGCGGAGCGTAATTCGTGACAAACACCACCTGCGGGCGCAGCGCCACCAGTTTTTCAGGATCAACGTGCGTTAGATCGCCCAGCGAGGCTTTTTGCGCCAGTTCCGGCGCCAGACGCGCATAGCCGTCGCCTAATTGCTGTTTCCAGTTCGCCATGACCCCAACGATTTTGTCAGTGGCATTCATCTGTACAAGGAGATTGAGCGTTTGATGCTGGAGCACCACCACTCTGTCGACGGTGTCGGGAACCGTGACCTGGCGGCCAAGTTGATCGGTAAAAGTACGCGCCGCTTGTGACATTAACGGCCAGCAAAAAAGCAACGCCAGCAGAGAGAGCTGGCGCAAAAATTTATTCATAGGTTTCGCCCCATAATCGATATGTAAATAATTATACAACGATTATAGAGCGATATAATAGAGGTGATTAAGGGATCACGCGCTGGTGATGTCGTACTCCATGCGGCGCAGCGCATCTAACGTGGCTTTCGCTTCGTCTTCGTCAATGATGCTCATCGCAAAACCAACGTGTACCAATACCCATTGCCCTATCAGATCGGCTGGCTTACCTTCACAAATCAGAGCAATATTGACATCACGTTTGATGCCACACACTTCCACCTGCGCAAGCTGGTGAATATCATCTCCGACGGCCAGCACCTGACCGGGGACGCCAATACACATAATTAACCACCTGAAATAAAATGCGGGTTATTCGACCTCAATACTTTTTACTTTCAACGAATCGCCGGTATCCACCCGCAGGCGATCGCCATGACAATGCGGACATTGCGCGTCATGCCTGAGAATTTCCACCACCTGACTGCAATCCCAGCACCAGGCCTGGGCCGGTCTGTAGTCGATGTGCAATTCGCACCCTTGCGCTAAAGTCCCCTGGCAGGCGATGTCAAAGCTGAAACGAACCGCGCGCTCTTCAACGCACGAAAGCGCGCCTATCTCCAGCCATACGCCGGTGACGCGCGCCACGCCGTGCTGTTCTGCCTGCTGCTGAATAATTTCAACGGCGCTTTGGCAAAGAGACAGCTCATGCATTCTCACAGCTCCGACGGCCAAACAGCAACGCGCGCCGGCTTGTCTGCGGCGCATCAGGATTGCTTACCGGCAGGGATAACAGCATCCGCGCGCAGTCATCCGCCAGCCGGACGCCCTCTTCCGGCGACAGGCTACGGGAAAGCGGCGACATCAACGAGCAGGCAAGATATTGCGAAACGCCTTCCAGTTCACCAACGGTAAAGGTCATCGTGCCATAAGGCAGTTGCAGACCGAGTTTTTCACCGACGGTACGCCCGGGCCAGATCTGATCCGGGCCAGGGAAGATTAATGCGCTTAACATCCACGGCGTAATTACCGTGCCCGTCCATTGTCCTTCAAACAACGTAAAATCAGAGACATGCACCGGCATAGTCGGATGCAGAAACGAAAGATCGTGCATCGAACGATGGGCTATCTCTTCAAACGCCGCCTGAACCCGGGCGACGGGTGCTGTGTCGAATCCGGAAAACGTTTCAGACATGCGCCGTCTCCTTAGGAATTGCTTCGACGCCGGACTCACGCAGCGCAGCAAGAACCTGCTCAAGCGCAGGTTCAATCATCGCTTCTACGGTTGGCGTTAAGCCGATGTGCGGTTCCAGCGACTGTGGAATAACGCCGACCAGGGTCAGTTTCTTCGGAAACTCGCCGGTAAAGCGGAGGGCCGACAATACGTCGGCCAGCCCAAGCTGATGGGGGGAGATTTTGTTGGTGAACAGCGCCGGAACTTCATCGTCGCGCAGTACCATAATGGTTCCCGGCGCGTTCTTTTTCGACACGATGGCGTCGGCAATGATCAAATGATCCCGACTCGCCATATCGCCAAGAAGTTCCATTCCCGCCGTACCGCCATCCAGAATCTCAACGAAATCCGGCAGGGTGTATCGTTGCTCTAACGCTTCAACAATACGTACCCCGATGGCTTCATCGGTCAGCAAAATATTGCCGACCCCTAAGACTAATATCCGCATTACAAAACCTTCACCGAGACCACTTCATTGCCATCGGCGTCCACCACGTGCACCGCGCACGCCATGCAAGGGTCGAAGGAGTGGATGGTACGTACCACTTCCAGCGGCTTCGCCGGATCGGCGATCGGCGTACCGACCAGCGACTGTTCGTACGGCCCCACGTCATCGTTGAAGTTACGCGGACCTGAGTTCCAGGTCGATGGCACCACTGCCTGATAGTTACTGATAATACCGTCTTTAATCACCATCCAGTGAGACAGCATACCGCGCGGCGCCTCCAGGAAGCCCACGCCTTTGAACTCGCCCGTCGCCGGAATGTTCGGCTTCACAAACGTGGTGTAATCGCCTTTGCCGATATTTACAATCAGCGCGTTGTATTGATCCTGCAATACGTTTTGCAGTTCACAACAGTGAACGGTACGCCCGATGATACGACCCAGCGTAGAGTGAAGTTGCGCCATTTCCAGCGTTTTGCCGGTCAGCTTCTGATAAAGCGCAATGATTTCATTGAGTTTGGTCTGGGTGGATTCACGACCTGCAGCCAGTTTACACAGCATGTTCGCCAACGGCCCGACTTCAACGGTTTTGCCGTAGAATGTCGGCGACTTGACCCATGAGTATTTACCGTCATCCGACCAACCGTCGTAAGCCGGGATCGTAGTGCCTTCCCACGGTGCCTGCGGCGCTTCATCTTTATACCAGGCGTGCTTCGCGCTCTCCTGAATACCTTTAATCAGGAATTCGTCGGAGTGAGAGGTGATCGGACGGTATGTCGACAGATCGGCATTGGTAATGTAACCGCCCGGGAACAGGAAACTGCCGTTTTTACCGTCGGTCGGGAATTCCGGCGCGCTCAGGTAGTTCACAGCGCCTTTGCCACGCTCCAGCCATTCCGGATAGTAGGCCGCGATGACTGCGGTATCCACTTTATACACCTGCTCGACAAAATCGCTCAGCTTATCGATAAACGATTTGATGTACATCAGGCGTTCAAGGTTCAACGTACCGATGCTGTCGAGATTGATCGGGTTCGCCACCCCACCGACCGCCAGGTTCTGGATATGCGGCGATTTACCGCCCAGCAACGCCACCACGCGGTTAGCGTCACGCTGACATTCCAGCGCCTGCAGATAGTGAGCGACCGCAATCAGGTTGACCTCCGGCGGTAACTGCATTGCCGGGTGCCCCCAGTAGCCGTTGGCGAAAATACCTAACTGACCGCTGGCGACAAGATCCTTGATCTTGTTCTGAACTTTCGTGAACTCTTGCGCGCTGTTCAGGTGCCAGCTCGACACGCCATCCAGCATCGCGGAGGCTTTTTCCGGATCGGCTTTCAGCGCAGAGGTAATGTCCACCCAGTCCAGCGCAGAGAGCTGGTAGAAATGGACAATATGGTCATGGGTAGTATGCGCCGCCAGAATAATATTACGGATATACTGCGCGTTGACGGGAACATCAATATTCAGCGCGCTTTCCGCCGCACGAACGGAGGAGATCGCGTGAGTTGTCGTACAAACGCCGCAAATACGCTGCACAATCATCCACGCATCGCGCGGATCGCGGTTCTTCACGATCTCTTCCATACCGCGCCACATGGTGCCGGACGCCCATGCTTTGGATACGACGCCGTTCTCAATTTCGCAGTCAATGCGTAAATGACCCTCAATACGGGTTACCGGATCAATAGTAATTCTCTGGCTCATGCTTTGCTCGCCTCATGACGATTATGATCGTTTTGTTTTAAAGGAGGAAGTATCGGCAGTAGACGAATGAGTACGATGTATGCACAAATCTCAATAGCCACAAAACCAATAGAAATCAACAATTCTTCCCAGGTTGGGAAGTAGTGGTAGCCGCCACCCGGGTTGAATGCCACCAGCGAATAGGTCAGACGCCACGTCGCGCAGCCCAACAGCGCGCTCAGCGCCGACAGGTACAGCATACGAGAGTCATTACGCAGTTTCGCCACACGCAGCACCACTAACGGGAAGACCATCAGGACGACTTCAATCCAGAACATAGCGGAGTAAAAATCGCCGGCAAACGCATAGGACAGCTTGTCGCGATAAATCAGTTCGCCAAAGCGCAGGACGACGAAAATCGCCAGCAGCACGCTGATGGTATTCGTCAGCTTAACAAACAAATTTTTCTCATCCGGACCGTTTCCTTTCAGGCCTGCCTGAACCAGCGAACCCTCAAATATGACAATAGAGAAGCCCATGATAAACGCGGTCAGAACCGAGAACAGCGGCAGCATTTCATAGCTTTGCCATAGCGGATGCACTTTATAGCCCGCCGAGATCATCAATGACCCCATTGAGGACTGGTGCATCGTCGGCAGCAGCGCGCCCAGCGCGATAATAAAGAACATCACCTTATTCAGACGCTTGAGCGACACTTTCCAGCCCAGACGTTCAAACAGGGCAGGCGCAAACTCCAGCGCCATCACGCCGATGTAGATGGTCATACAGACCGCCGTCTCAAACAGTACCGAGTTCACGTTGAAGTGACCTGGGATGTAGAAGTACGGCAGGTTCCAGTAACGACCGACGTCGATAGTGATCGACAGGCCGCCCAGCGAGTAACCAAACAAGCTTGCCAGCAACGCCGGGCGCACCAACGGATGGTATTGCCCACGGTTAAAGACATACACCGCCCATGCCAACGCCCAACCACCGCAGGCAAAGCCGGTGCCGATCAACAGGTCAAAGGCAATCCAGACGCCCCACGGGAAACCGCCGTTCAGGTCGGAAACGGAGCCCAACCCGAAGACCAGACGCTTCACGATAAGGAGCATACACAGGACGATTAACGGTCCAAAAATAATGACCGGTTTACTGATGATTTTTCCGCCCAGCGGTTTTGGATCATGACTCATGATCGTCTCCTCCATCGTGATGGTCGTTTTTGCTATTACGACGAACCAGCACGGTTAAGCCCGCCAGCGCAGCCAGGGGTAGTATCATGCCTTTATAAAGCGTGTGTTGAACATGCTCGGAGCGCGCTCCGGTTGAAAGGTCATCCAGCTTCGGCAGATCCAGATCTTCATAAGGAACGCCTGTCAGCACCAGCACCTGAGTACCACCGCCCTCTTTTTCACCGTAGAGGTGTGGGTAGTATTTAGGCACCGTATGCAGATAGGTGTCGTCCGTTTTCAACGTCTGGCGCGGATAGTGATATTCACTGCCTGGTTTGAGGGCCAGACGTTTTTTCGCTTCCGCCATCAGCTCTTCACGAGTACCGAAAATGACGGCCCCTGCCGGACAAACTTCCACACACCCAGGCAAACCGCCTTTATCCAGACGCTCAACGCCTTTCTGGTTACACAACTCACACTTGTGAAGCGCGCCAAACGGGTTGTTGTAGTCGTACTTAGGTACGTTGTACGGGCAGGCAACCATACAGTAACGGCAGCCGGTGCAGACATCTTTGTCATAGTGGACGATGCCGGTTTTCGGATCTTTTTTCAGCGCCGACACCGGGCAAACGGAAACGCAGTTAGGATCAACGCAGTGCATACACTGTTTCTTGATGTAGGCATAGCCGTTCTCTTCCTGATCTTTGTTCACGCCCGTGCCGCTACGCCATACCTGGATAATGTTATTGGTATACGGCGACAGCTTGTCGTTGTTCGACCAGGTCTGCTCCCCTTCCGGGTTACGCGCCGGGAAGTTGATATCCTGACACTTTGTGACGCAGGCCTGACAGCCCACGCACAGAGTGGAGTCATACAGCATGCCCAGCGAACCTGGAATCGGCGGACGGTTTTCTGCAGCCGCATGGCTGACAGACGGCGCGGCGCCCAACAGCAATGCTCCACCGGAGGCTGCTTTAATAAAGTCACGTCTGTTCACGGTTATTCTCCCCGTGAGTCAGCGTTATCTTTCTTTTGCTGACGCCCCAGTTCACGTACCGCCATCACGCTGACGCCGGCAACCAGACCGACTACGCCGCCAAGCAGACCGACAGCGCCCGCAGAGATATTGCCGCCTTCTTTCATATTGACGTCAGGTTTCTCTGAACGCGGAGTTTGGTTTTCGACATGAGCAAGCTGGTGAATGCCCTTATGGAAGCCGATACCTTCTTCGTTACAGCCATAGCAAGGATGACCGATCGCCACTGGCCAAACGCCGCCAACGTCACAGAACTGTAACGTAGAACAGTTGCCCCAGGTTTCCGGCCCTTTACAGCCAAGATGGTAGAGACACCAGCCCTGACGGTGGCCTTCGTCGCCAAATTCTTTGGCAAAACGGCCTGCGTCGAAGTGTGGACGACGTTCGCAATGCTCATGAATCAGACGGCCATAGGCAAAGGTTGGACGATTTTTCGTATCCAGCTTCGGCGGCGTGCCGTAAGTGATGATATGCGCGACGGTCGCCAGGAAGTTATGCGGGTTTGGCGGACAACCTGGAATATTGATAACCGTTTTGCCCGGTAAGACTTCCTGCAGACTGACAGCGCCGGTTGGGTTTACGCCAGCCGCAGCAACGCCGCCCCATGCCGAGCAGGAACCGATAGCGATAATCGCAGCTGCGCCGTCGGCGGCTTTGCGGATGTGATCCACGATCGGCTCGCCGGCAACCATGCAGTAGATACCGTTATCTTTTAGTGGGATAGAACCATCCACCACCAGAACATATTGCCCTTTATACTTCTCCAGAGCGTTATGTTTGTTTTCTTCGACCTGGTGACCGAATGCGGCGGAAAGTACCTCGTGGTATTCCAGAGAGATGGTCTCCAGAACGAGGTTTTCAACGGTTGGGTGTGTAGCACGAAGCAGTGATTCGGTACAACCGGTACACTCCTGAGCGCCAATCCAGATAACGGGCGGACGCTGTGGATTGGATACCGATTCTGCCATTTCTGCGGCGGCTTTGCTACTGAGCCCCATAGTAGCGGCCAGTGCTGCACAAAGCTTCATGAAATCACGACGGTTAATGCCGTGAGAAGTGATGAGAGTATTATCTCCAGTCATTTTATAGTTATTCCGTTACGAAGACCTGGCTTTTATTTTGCACTGTTCGCGAAGAAGTTATTGCGATCGGTACGCCATTTACCACACTTTTTTTATGGTTATGTGCGCCATAATACTTCGACGGAACAGTAAAACGAAGGGAAGAGGCGATAGTGTAATTAATTAAAGCAAGATAATACCCCTGTTGGATCAACCTTCGAGTCGATAACCGGCCATAAAGAAGCGAACCGCCATCCCGGAATGATTCTCTTTAAAGAAATCCATCACCATTTCTTTATCCAGACCATAGCGACGCGTCAGAATTCCGGCCTCCCACGCGCTAAGTTGACGATCGCCGGTCTTTTCGAACATACGGTGTGTAAAACCCAATACAAAGCCACGTTTATACTCAGAACAGAAATTCACCGCATGATGCGCGCTATATGCATATGGCGCGTGCAACCCAGCCATTAACCCTTTCCCAAAATGATTATTCATCTGACCTCCTTAGCCGCTATATAATAAATTATATAGCGACTGGTTAAATGAAGGCCAGCGCATTACGCGCTTTTTTGCTTCACATCAGAAGGAAACCCATTCATCAGTAGACTGTGCAGGAGCCGACGCCATTCTCTGAACGCCAGGCGCCGCTTTCGCCGTTACGCGTTGTTGCGGCTCACTAGCGGAAAGCCGGAACTGCTGTACGGAGCGTTGCAAATCCTCCGTCTGCCGTTCCAGCGCCGCCGCCGCCGCGGAAACCTGCTCAACCAGCGCGGCGTTTTGTTGCGTAACGCTATCCATTTGCGTGATCGCCACGCCAACCTGAGAGATACCTTTACTCTGATCTTCGGAGGCGGATGCGATCTGTTTCATAATCGTCGTCACTTCCGTGACGCCGCGCAGGATGGCTTCCATCGTCGCGCCGGTCTCCTGGACCAACTGCGCGCCCTGCGCTACGCGACGTACCGATTCGCCAATTAAGGCTTCAATTTCTTTCGCCGCCCCCGCGCTGCGGCTGGCCAGGTTACGTACCTCACCGGCGACCACCGCGAAGCCGCGTCCCTGCTCGCCCGCTCTGGCCGCTTCTACCGCTGCGTTCAAGGCCAGAATATTGGTCTGGAAAGCAATACTATTAATTACGGTAGTAATTTCGGCGATCTGCTGCGAACTGGCGGAAATACCGTCCATTGTTTCTACCACATCGGAAACCAGTTCACCGCCTTTTCCTGCCGTTAGCGAGGCGGCATCCGCAAGCTGACTCGCCTGGCGGGCGTGTTCGGCGTTCATTTTCACCGTTGCGGTAAGCTGTTCCATGCTGGCGGCAGTTTCTTCCAGCGCGGCGGCCTGTTCTTCCGTTCGGGAAGAGAGATCGTTATTACCGGTAGAAATTTCCGTCGCGCCGCGCCAGATATTGTCGCTTCCGGCGCGGATCGTACTCACGGCTTCGCGTAAACTGTCCTGCATCGCGCGCAGTAGCGGCACCAACCGGCCTACGCAGTTACGCCCCAACGCTTCAATCGGCTGGCTAAGATCGCCTTGCGCGATGCGCTGAAATTGCTGACGGATGCGCTCCAACGGTTTCACCATCATTGCAACCAGATAGCGATCGGTAAAAATCAGGATAGCAATGCCCAGAATCACCGCCGTGATAAGCAGGATGCGGATGGTATAAGTTTTACCATCGACCATCACACGTGTGTTATCCAGCATGGCGCCAGCTTCATGACTAAACCGTTCCGCGCTGGTGCCGAACGCGCGACTGAGTGCGGGCGTGACCGTACTGGCATGTTCGCTCCAGGCGGTCAGCGATCCTTGCTGTGCCAGTTGCATTTGAGGAACGACGCCTTTCTCCAGCAAGGCCTGCCAGTTGGACAAGACCTCCCTTGAGATATCAGGGTTCATCGGCCCTGGCGATAGCGCTTTCATCTCCTCCAGCTTCTGACGCATATTCTCGAGCGACTGCCGGGCGGGCGCAAAATCGGGCGTGCCGCCGCCGATTTTTACATCCATCGCGCGGCTAAGGCGGGTAACAAAGCGGAAATATTGATCGTTACCCTGGCTTAGCACCGTCATTTGCCGCACAAGATGCCGGTCAATATCATTTCCTTCCGAAACTTCGGATAAAGCATGGACGCTGTATAACCCCACCCCCGACCAGAGTAGACAAAAAAGTCCCAGTATCGTCAGCATGACCATACGAATAGTAAAGTTTTGCAGCAAACGCATATGAATTTCCTTGCTGAATATAAGAGATTAGTCATCAGACGATGACGCACTCTCGTTATCGGCAAGGCGCGGAGAATATATAATGCATTCTCCATTTTTTTACAGTTATCGCCGTTTACGTACCCGCAGATGTTATATATCTGTGAACGCAGAGAAAATCTTTTAGTCTTATTACTGGGTAAATGAATAGATGTAGTAAAAATATTGCGTAAGGCTGCAGGGAGACGCTTATCCGCCGTTAAAGAAGCGCTGTTTTACAGCCGGGCTCAGCATCCTTTGCCCGACTGCCCCGCCGTGGACGGCGGCTCAATGGTTATGTCGCGTCAATCTGTCCAGATAGCCCATCACGAACGCCGACAGGACAAAGGTCAGATGGATGATGACATACCACATTAATTTGTTATCCGGGACGTTTTTCGCATCCATAAACACGCGTAACAGGTGAATGGAAGAGATAGCGACTATCGATGCCGCCACCTTATTTTTTAGCGAAGTCGCATCCATTTTCCCCAGCCAGTTCAGCTTCTCCTTGCCCGCAGAGATATCCAGCTGAGAGACAAAATTCTCATACCCGGAGAACATGACCATTACCAGCAATCCGCCGACCAGTGTCATATCAACCAGCGATAACAGCACCAGAATCAGATCGGCCTCCGCCAGGGCAAAAACGTTCGGCAGAACGTGTAGAATTTCCTGGAAAAATTTTAGCGCTAAAGCGATCAGCGCCAAAGAGAGGCCAAAATACACCGGCGCGAGCAGCCAGCGAGACGCATACATTACATTTTCAAGAAAGCGTTCCATAGGGACCTGTCAGGTAACTAAAACCAGCAACAGTATATCTCAACCATGCAACATCAGATCAACATGCAGTTAAGAGCCTATCCCACCAGGCGTTATTGGCGCAGCCAGTTTGGACACGGACAGCGCGCAAAAACCGGAGCGTACACGTAGTACGTGAGGTTTGACTCGCTACGCTCGCCCTTCGGGCCGCCGCTAGCGGCGTTCAAAACGCTAACGCGTTTTGGCGAGCACTGCCCAGGTCCAAAATGGCAAGTAAAATAGCCCTAATGGGATAGGCTCTAAATCTCATCCGGGTTAACCTGTGGGCGCTGATATTCCGGCCATACCAGCGCGACCAACGCCGGGTAGGCTTCAAGACTGAACTCACGAAAACACTGGCGTAAATTCAGGACGTCCAAATCCGAATACGGCACCTTTTCTCCGTTCAGACAACGCTTCTTAATATTGTCGTAATACTTATAAACGGCAGAGTTAAGGTCGCTGCAACGACGCTGTGCGTCAAATAATCCTGGCGTTTCATTCAACTCAGTCATTGTCATTCGTTTTATCGTTGCATGAAGGAAATCGATATATTCATGGTTAACGCGCCAGTACCATACCGGCGTTATCGAATTCATTAATACTGAGAAATGATCTTCACCCTCTTCCTTTGTCATGGGTTCAGTTTGATTTAAATTTACGGTTTTTCCACCAGGACGTTTTTTATTAACCTCCCACATCAGGAAGAGTATCGCGCCGGTCAGTAATAGCAATATAATAACAGAATAAAAAATACTGTTCATAGCAGGCTCCATTTTTTTTGATTTTAAAATTACACCATGTTATTGTCAACGAAACCTACACTATTAAAAATAGTATACCACTGATCGTAAAGGATATTTAGTCATGCTTCCTGAGCATCTGGTTTCCTCTCATTTTCGCCTGTCATCGCCGCCCCCTGAAGCCACAGAAAACAGTAAAAATTTGCCTAAGGGAAAGACAAAACTCAGCGATTACGAGCCCGATATTTTAATTAGCGCTAACGCTGCCGGGCAACACAGAAACGTATTATTTGAAGAACGCGACCGTCATATTAAAGAACGTCTGTATTGTGTGGCTAAAATTGAAACGTTTGCCCGCCTGATAAACGCACTACAGGCAGAAGGCGATATTGATGCCCAAACGCTAAGTAAAATACTGGCGGATAAAACCGCAATGATAAATGAAAAAGGCAATGCCATTTGGCTTAATTTAATCACTCGCGAAACCGATATGCCGCTATTTTATTCACTGGAAGATAAAGATGAAAGAAGTTGAAGACAATAACGTTTATTTGGCTTTAGACAACCATAAAAGTGATGAATTTATCTTAAAGCAAAATCTTGCAGCGCTAATCGCCAGCAAAAATGCCACCCTGGAAAAGGTAACGCAGGAGGTGGTATCCATACCGGCGGCGTTAGTACGCCTGAAGTGGCAAAACCGACGGGAGATGTATGCGTTACAGGTCAAAGAGGAGATTTATGGCGCGACCATCAATGCCATTATCGAGCAGCATCCTGAATTACGAGACAAAATTATGTCTCGTCTTGAAAGTGACTGGCAGCATCTGCTGGCTCGCGAGACGGCAACCTTACGTCTGATGCGTAAGCTTTCCGATGGCGACTACCGGACGCGCAACGTCACCACCGTCGCACGGCAAGAAAAATAACCTTCATGGCTAGTTAACTCTGTTGTGAATACGGGCGAAGCATAAGGATCGTTCTGATTCTCCCTCTTACGGTAGTAAAAGTGTCTACGCTTAAAGGGTGTTCAACCTGAAGGGAGAAGCTCAATGTCTCATCTATACGACCCTACCACGCAGTATTACACCGGCGAATATCCTAAGCAAAAACAGCCGGCGCCCGGCGTCCAGGCGAAAATGACGCCTGTTCCTGACTGTGGCGAAAAAAGTTATGTCGGCAGTGGTCGCCTTAAAGATCGTAAGGCGCTGGTGACAGGGGGCGACTCCGGGATTGGGCGTGCTGCCGCTATCGCTTACGCGCGTGAAGGCGCAGATGTCGCGATCAACTATCTGCCAGCGGAAGAAGAGGACGCCCAGCAGGTTAAAGCGCTGATTGAGGAGTGCGGCCGTAAAGCGGTGTTATTGCCAGGCGATCTTAGCGACGAATCTTTCGCCCGTTCGCTGGTCCATAAGGCGCGTGAAGCGCTGGGCGGGCTGGACATTCTGGCGCTGGTGGCCGGTAAACAGACGGCAATCCCGGAGATAAAAGATCTGACTAGCGAGCAATTTCAGCAAACCTTCGCCGTTAACGTTTTTGCCCTGTTCTGGATAACCCAGGAAGCGATTCCGCTGCTGCCAAAAGGCGCCAGTATTATCACGACGTCGTCTATCCAGGCGTATCAGCCCAGTCCGCACCTGCTGGATTATGCGGCAACCAAGGCGGCAATCCTCAATTACAGCCGTGGCCTGGCGAAACAGGTGGCGGAAAAAGGAATTCGTGTGAATATTGTCGCGCCTGGTCCTATCTGGACAGCGCTGCAAATTTCCGGCGGTCAAACACAGGATAAAATTCCGCAGTTTGGTCAGCAGACGCCAATGAAGCGGGCCGGCCAACCGGCAGAGCTGGCGCCGGTGTATGTCTATCTGGCAAGCCAGGAATCCAGTTACGTTACCGCAGAAGTGCACGGCGTGTGCGGCGGGGAGCATTTAGGCTAACGCATGAAGTCGATTAAGATGGCGCACTTCTGTTACGCAAGGCGCCATCTTAGGCAATAAAAAAGCCGGGTGGCGACTTCGCCTTACCCGGCCTACAGCATCAGCAGAATACTTATTTCGCTTTCGCGGTCTCTTCGCCGACCAGACCAATCTTGAGATAGCCCGCCTGATGCAGCATATCCATCACTTTCATCAGAGTTTCATACTCTACGGTTTTATCCGCGCGGAAGAAAATCGTAGTATCCTTTTTCCCTTCCGTCAGGGCCGTTAGCTCGGCAATCATCGTATCATCCGTCACCGGATCGTTACCGATAAACATGGTGTTATCCGCTTTCACCGACAGATAAACCGGTTTTTCCGGACGCGGCTGTGGCGTACTGGTAGAAGCGGGCAGATTCACCTTGACGTCTACCGTCGCCAGCGGCGCAGCCACCATAAAGATAATCAGCAGAACCAACATGACATCGATAAACGGCGTCACGTTGATTTCATGCATTTCGCCGTTGTCATCCAGGTTCTCGTTAAGACGCATTGCCATGACGCATTACCCTACCCGTAATTTCTGCGCGGCGCGTACCGGCTGCGCACTGGCGCTCGCATTCAGATCGAGATCGCGGCTTTGCAGCAGCAATACCTGCGCCGCCACGTCGCCCAGCGTCGCTTTGTAACTGCCTATCTGACGTGCGAAGATGTTGTAAATGACGACCGCCGGGATCGCGGCTACCAGCCCAATCGCCGTCGCCAGCAGCGCTTCCGCAATACCAGGAGCAACCACCGCCAGGTTGGTGGTCTGCGTTTGCGCAATACCGATGAAGCTATTCATAATGCCCCATACAGTGCCAAACAACCCGACGAAGGGGGAAATGGCGCCGATCGTCGCCAGATAACCGTTGCCTCGTCCCATGTAGCGGCCAACTGCCGCGACGCGACGTTCCAGACGAAAGCCGGTACGTTCTTTAATCCCTTCGTTATCTTCGCTGCCCTGAGAGAGTTCCAGTTCATTCTGCGCTTCATTGATGAGCTGTGCGCTGAGGCTTTTTGCGCTGAAACCTGCCGCAATGTCGGAAGCCTGATCTAAGGAGCGCGCATCGGCTAATTGCAGTTGTTCGCGCTTTAAGCGGCGCTTTTGAGTGAAAAATTCAACGCTTTTACTGAAGAAGATAGCCCAGGTGACGACTGACGCCAGAATCAGACCAATCATCACGCACTTCACGACAATATCGGCGTGCTGATACATACCCCAGACGGAGAGATCCGTCTGCATCAAATTATTACCCACTCTGTATCTCCAGGACGCAAATCACAAAATCTGAGCATAATAATATCAAAACGGCGTCGAATTGATAGTCGTTCTCATTACTATTTACATACTGCCGCACCTTTACTGCTTTTTCTTTGCGCTTACGCATTAAAAAAGCCACCTGTTTTTATTTTGGCAAAATTTTCATCTGTATCACACGTCGCCAGGGTGCAGATGGTTATATTCATGCTAGTTTAGACATCCAGACGGTTAAAATCAGGAAACGCAACATGACGGATAAACAGTTGGATACCAAACTGGTAAACGCAGGACGCAGCAAAAAATACACGCTTGGCTCAGTGAATAGTGTGATTCAACGCGCTTCTTCACTGGTGTTTGACACCGTCGAGGCCAAAAAACACGCTACCCGCAATCGCGCCAACGGCGAATTATTTTACGGACGCCGGGGAACGCTGACCCACTTTTCACTCCAGGAAGCCATGTGTGAACTGGAAGGCGGCGCCGGATGCGCGCTCTTCCCGTGCGGCGCGGCGGCGGTCGCCAACACCATTCTGGCATTCGTTGAGCAGGGCGACCACATCCTGATGACCAACACAGCCTATGAACCCAGCCAGGATTTCTGCAGCAAAATGCTCGGCAAACTGGGCGTGACGACAAGCTGGTTCGACCCGCTCATCGGCGCTGATATCACGCAACATATTCAGCCGAACACGAAAGTCGTTTTTCTGGAATCCCCCGGTTCTATTACCATGGAAGTACATGATATTCCGACCATTGTCAGTGCGGTCAGACGCGTCGCACCAGAAGCCGTCATCATGATTGATAATACCTGGGCGGCTGGCGTTCTGTTCAAAGCGCTGGAGTTCGATATTGATATCTCTATCCAGGCGGGCACTAAGTATCTGATTGGTCATTCTGATGCGATGGTCGGTACTGCCGTTGCAAATGCGCGCTGCTGGGAACAATTGCGGGAAAACGCCTATCTGATGGGGCAAATGCTCGACGCCGACACGGCTTATATGACCAGCCGCGGTCTGCGCACGCTCGGTGTCCGACTGCGCCAGCATCAAGAAAGCAGCCTCAAAATCGCCGCATGGCTGGCGAACCATCCTCAGGTCGCGCGCGTTAATCATCCGGCCCTGCCGGGTAGCAAAGGTCATGCCTTCTGGAAACGAGACTTTACAGGCAGCAGCGGCCTGTTCTCCTTTGTGCTCAATAAAAAGCTGACCGAGGCAGAATTATCAGCCTATCTGGATAACTTTTCGCTGTTCAGTATGGCCTACTCCTGGGGAGGCTACGAATCGCTGATTATTGCTAATCAGCCGGAACAGATCGCCGCGATTCGTCCCGCAGGCGGCGTAGATTTTACCGGTACGCTGGTTCGGGTGCATATTGGTTTAGAGAGTGTTGATGATTTGATCGCTGATTTAGCCGCCGGCTTCGCCAGAATTGTGTAAAGTTGCCGGGGATGGACATATATGCAGACAATTTCCGTGGAAAAGTCTGCGTTTGTTGCGTCCGGGATCAAGGCATCCCGGACGATTCAGGAGTACAATAGGCAGATAAAAGCGTAAATGCTGTTCCACAGGAAAGTTCATGGCTGTCATTCAAGATATTATCGCTGCGCTCTGGCAACATGATTTTGCCGCGCTGGCGAATCCACACGTTGTTAGCGTCGTCTACTTTGTCATGTTCGCCACGCTATTTTTAGAAAACGGTCTGCTGCCAGCGTCATTCTTACCCGGCGATAGTCTGCTACTACTGGCAGGCGCGTTGATCGCCCAGGATGTGATGCATTTTTTGCCGACGATTGGCATTCTCACCGCCGCGGCCAGTCTCGGCTGCTGGCTAAGTTATATCCAGGGACGCTGGCTCGGTAATACGCGTACCGTCAAAGGCTGGCTGGCGCAGCTTCCGGCAAAATATCATCAGCGCGCCACCTGCATGTTTGACCGTCACGGTTTGTTAGCGTTGCTTGCCGGGCGCTTTCTGGCGTTTGTCCGCACTCTGCTGCCAACAATGGCGGGTATTTCCGGCCTGTCCAACCGCCGGTTTCAGTTTTTTAACTGGTTAAGCGGCCTGCTGTGGGTGACTGTCGTGACCAGCTTCGGCTACGCGCTCAGTATGATCCCGTTTGTTAAGCGCCATGAAGACCAGGTAATGACATTTTTAATGATCCTTCCCGTCGCGCTACTGGTCGCCGGGCTGTTAGGTACGCTGGTCGTGGTGATTAAAAAGAAATACTGTAACGCCTGACGTATCCATAATCGGCCAGGATGGCCCGGTTACGCTTCGTTGACCCGTGGCGGGATGCCCCACTTAGCTCCCTTGCATTGTCCGCATTCTTGCCGCATCTTCGCCCGGCGTAACGCCAAAATAACGTTTAAACTCCCGGCTAAACTGCGATGCGCTCTCATAGCCGACCCGCATCGCCGCGGCGCTGGCCTTCATACCGTCGTGAATCATCATCATTCGCGCTTTATGCAGTCGGTAGCTTTTTAAATACTGCAACGGCGAGGTGCTGGTGACCGCCTTAAAATTATGGTGAAACGCCGACACGCTCATGTTCGCTTCTGCCGCCAGTTGCTCAACATTCAGGTTCTCGGTGTATTTCATTTCGATCTGTTTAAGTACGCGACTGATCAGGCTAAAGTGCGTCTGGCGACTAACCAGTGCAAGCAGCGCCCCGCCGCGCGGTCCCATCAGCACATGATAAAGAATTTCGCGAATAATCTGTTTTCCCAGAATCCGCGCATCCAGCGGGCGCTCCATCACATCCAGCAATCTTTCCACCGCACATAAAATCTCGTCCGACAGCGTGGCGGAGTTAATCCCACTGGCCGCCATCGGCAACTGGAAACGCTCATCTTCGCCAATGTCCATGAGCAACTCTTGCAGTTGCAGCACATCAATGTCGAGCCGAATACCGGCCAGCGGTACCTCCGGCGTCGCCCAGGTCTCGCATTCAAAAGGGAGCGGCACGGTCAGTAAGAGATATTCATTAGCGTCATAACGAAACTTGCGCTTGTTAATATAGCCAATTTTATGGCCGGAAAAGAGAAATATGATGCCAGGCTGATACATGACCGGCGTGCGCGGCCCCGGTTCAACACCATACAACAGACGAATGCCCGCCAGCCGCTCGCTGATTATTTTATCATTATTTTTTAAATGATTAATTTTATCCGCCAACTGTAAGCAAATTGCTTCACGATTCATAACGCGCCATTTTTTCATCAAATTCACTCCGCTGGATTGTGCGCATTTTTAGCGATTTTCTCCAGCATTCTGGAGAAATAGGCAAAACATTGGCAGAAATGTGCATTGAGAGACATCCCTCACAAGACCACAATGATGACCATCAGGCAGACAGCCGCCTGCCCTCTTTTTACCCACATAAGGGAATGAGCAATGAACAATTTCAAATTACATACCCCTACCCGCATTCTGTTTGGTAAAGGCGCTATCGTCGATCTCCGCGATCAGATCCCGCAGGACGCCCGCGTGCTGATTACCTATGGCGGCGGTAGCGTGAAAAAGACCGGCGTACTGGCGCAAGTTCAGGAAGCGTTAAAAGGACTGGATGTTCGGGAGTTTGGCGGTATTGAACCGAACCCGTCCTATGAAACGCTGATGAAGGCCGTGCAGCTTGTGCGCGACGAAAATATTACCTTCCTGCTGGCCGTTGGCGGCGGTTCCGTACTGGACGGCACCAAATTTATCGCCGCAGCGGCGCAGTATACGGACGGCGTCGATCCGTGGCACATTCTGGAAACTGGCGGTACTGAGATTCGTAGCGCAATCCCGATGGGGTCTGTGCTGACCCTACCGGCAACCGGCTCAGAATCGAACGCCGGCGCAGTCATTTCCCGTAAAACCACTGGCGACAAACAGGCCTTCCACTCCTCGTTCGTGCAACCGGTCTTTGCCGTACTGGACCCGGTCTACACCTATACATTGCCGCCGCGCCAGGTTGCGAACGGCGTCGTGGATGCTTTCGTCCATACCGTTGAGCAGTACGTCACTTACCCGGTTAACGGCAAAATTCAGGATCGTTTCGCCGAAGGCATTTTACTCACACTGATCGAAGAAGGTCCCAAAGCGCTGCAAGAGCCTGAAAACTATGACGTCCGCGCTAACGTGATGTGGGCCGCTACTCAGGCGTTAAATGGCTTGATTGGCGCTGGTGTTCCGCAGGACTGGGCGACGCATATGCTGGGCCATGAGCTTACCGCGATGCACGGTCTCGATCATGCCCAGACGCTGGCTATCATTCTGCCTGCGCTATGGAACGAAAAACGAGACGTTAAACGCGCAAAACTCCTGCAATATGCTGAACGTGTATGGAATATCACCGACGGTTCCGACGACGAGCGTATTGATGCCGCCATTGCCGCCACCCGCCGTTTCTTTGAACAGATGGGCGTGCCTACCCACTTGTCCGATTACGGTCTGGATGGCAGCACTATTCCGGCGCTACTGGCTAAACTTGAGGCGCATGGATGCACAAATTTAGGTGAAAATCAGGATATTACGCTGGATGTCAGCCGTCGGATTTATGAAGCGGCGCGCTAAGGTTTTTTCGCCTCTGACTTTCGTTTTTGGCCATTTCGTCCAGACTTAAGTCATTTAGTCTCGCCGGCCCCGACTCCGGCGAGCCAATTAAAAGAGGAACACATCATGGCTAATCCAACCATTATCAGGCTACAGGATGGCAACGTAATGCCACAACTTGGGCTGGGAGTCTGGAAAGCAAGCAATGAAGAGGTGATCGCGGCGATTCATAAAGCGCTGGAGGTGGGCTATCGATCGATTGATACCGCCACAGCATATCAGAATGAAGAAGGCGTCGGCAAAGCGCTAAAAGCAGCGAGCGTGGCGCGGGAAGAGCTGTTTATCACCACCAAGTTGTGGAATGACGATCAAAAACGTCCCCGCGAAGCCCTGCAGGAGAGCCTGAAAAAACTGCAGCTTGATTATCTCGATCTCTATCTGATGCACTGGCCCGTACCGGCTATCGATCACTATGTCGACGCCTGGAAAGGCATGATCGCGCTGCAAAAAGAGGGGCTGGTAAAGAGTATCGGGGTCTGTAACTTTCAGATCCATCACCTCCAGCGTCTGATCGATGAAACCGGCGTTACCCCTGTGATCAACCAGATCGAGCTTCACCCCTTGATGCAACAGCGCCAGCTACATGCGTGGAATGCGACGCATAAAATCCAGACCGAGTCCTGGAGCCCGCTGGCGCAGGGCGGCGAAGGCGTATTCGATCAGAAAGTGATTCGCGAACTGGCGGATAAATACGGCAAAACGCCCGCCCAGATTGTTATTCGCTGGCATCTGGACTGCGGGCTGGTCGTCATTCCGAAATCCGTCACCCCTTCCCGTATCGCGGAAAACTTTGCTGTCTGGGATTTCCGTCTCGATAAAGATGAATTAGGCGAGATCGCAAAACTGGATCAAGGAAAACGCCTCGGCCCCGATCCGGATCAGTTCGGCGGTTAAGCCGGATTTATCGCACGCCATGCCCGACGATGTCGTCGGGCTTTTTTTCATTTCGAAATATTAAGAAACAATTACGCGCATTTAACAGTATATTTCCCCCACACACAAGCGCAGAATTATTCTGATTTTGTGAATATTTATTCATGATTATTATCAATTTACTTAATGTATATAAAATATTTATGGATGTGTGATTGTGGCGGAAAAAAAATCTCAGGGCGTCAAATGGCTCCCATTTATTCTTATTCTGGTTATCGCCGCCGGACTGTGGCAGCTAACGCCCCCTTCCGGGTTAAGCGCGCCGGCCTGGCATTCCGCGATTATTTTTGTCGCGACGATCGCCTCTATCGTGGCGAAAGTGCTGCCTATTGGCGCGGTCGGTATTATTGGTATCACCGTCTTTGCGCTCGCCTCTGCTGCCGGCGACAAAACGGCCAGCGGCGCGATTACCACGGCGTTGAGCGAGCTGAACAGTTCGCTGATCTGGCTTATCGTCGTCGCCTTTATGATTGCCCGTGGGTTTATCAAAACCGGGCTGGGTCGGCGTATCGCCCTACAAATGATCCGTCTGTTAGGTAAACGAACGCTGGGTCTGGCTTATGGTCTGGCGTTTGCCGATCTGATCCTCTCCCCCGCGATGCCCAGTAACACCGCGCGCTGCGGCGGCGTGATTTACCCGATCGCCGACTCGCTGGCGCGCAGCTTTGATTCACATCCGGAAGATGAGTCTCGCAGCAAAATCGGCACCTTTCTGATCACCTGTATTGGCAATGTTAACGACGTCACCGCCGCACTGTTTATGACCGGTTATACGGGTAACCTGCTGGCGGTAAAACTGGCGGCGAACGCCGGCGTTACGTTGAGCTGGGGAAGCTGGTTTATCGCCGCGCTCCTGCCTTGCCTGGTCTCTTTTCTTATCGTCCCGCTGCTGGTCTACTGGCTGACGCGTCCGGAAATTAAACATACGCCGGATGCGCCGGATTTGGCGCGCAAAGAGCTGGCGCAAATGGGCAGTATGACGCGCGGCGAGTGGCTCATGCTGGCGACCGTCGGCGTGTTGCTGGTGCTATGGATTTTTGGCAGCTCGCTCGGCGTGGATGCCACGACGGCCTCTTTTGTCGGTCTCTCGATTTTATTACTGAGCGGCGTGCTCACCTGGGAAGACGTTAAAAGCGAAAAAGGCGCCTGGGATACGTTGATTTGGTTTGCCGCGCTGCTGATGATGGCTAACCAGTTGAAGAAACTAGGATTCACCAGCTGGTTTGGCAACCTGATTGGCGACAGCATCGGCAGTACGATGCATGGAACCAGTTGGATAATCATCCTGCTGCTGCTTAACGCAGCCTATTTTTATACCCACTATTTTTTCGCCAGCGGCAACGCGCAAATCGCCGCGCTGTATGCGGTGTTTCTGGGTGTCGGTCTGCATCTGAATATACCGGCGGCGCCGATGGCGCTTATGCTGGCGTTTACCAGCAGCCTGTACTGCTCTCTTACGCAGTATACCCACGCACGCGGCCCCATTCTATTTGGCGCCGGCTATGTGCCAACGGGCGTCTGGTGGCGAACGGGATTTATTATCAGTCTCTTTAATCAGGCGGTCTTTTTGACAGTCGGCCTCGCATGGTGGAAAGTGTTAGGGTTGTATTAAACGCTTAACGCATCGATAAGCCCTCGGTTAACGGAGAAATGGAATGACCTGCATTTTCTGTCAAATAGTTGAAGGTAAAGCACCTTGTCATAAAGTTTGGGAAGATGAGCATCACCTGGCTTTTTTGTCGATTTTTCCGAATACCGATGGGTTTACCGTAGTGATCCCGAAAAAACATTACCCCAGCTACGCGTTCGATCTACCACCGCAGGCGTTAGCGGACCTGATGCTGGCGACCCAAAAAGTGGCTAAGAAACTGGATAAGGCTTTCCCGGATGTCAGTCGTACGGGAATGTTCTTCGAAGGTTTCGGCGTAGACCATGTGCACAGTAAATTAAGCCCCATGCACGGTACTGGCGATTTAACCCACTGGAAACCGATTGAATCGCGGCAGAATAAATTTTTCGAACAGTATGAAGGATATCTGTCGTCACACGATCATGAACGGGCTGATGACGAAAAACTAGCCGCGCTGGCGGCCAGAATTCGTGAGGCATAAATACGGAGCACTTCTGCCGGATGGTGTTCGGCCTGGGTCGATCTGTGGGCCTGATAAACACAGCGCCATCAGGCAAAATAATCGCTGGATCGCGGCTTCGCCTTATCCAGCCTGACAGGATACCTGTAAAACCGTTTAACGCCCCGCGCCTTTCCCGCGCTTCTTATTCGCAGCAAGCCCCTGCCGCTGATGTTCCACCGGCGTATGCTTGGTCAACGCCGGGCGCGTGTTGCGGTTCTGGCGACGCGCTTCGCGCATCTCTTCAATGGTCGGCGCAGGCACCAGACACTCACGGCGACCGCCAATCAAATGCTTTTTCCCCATCGCTTCCAGCGCCTGGCGAATCAGCGGCCAGTTCGCCGGATCGTGATAACGCAGCAGTGCCTTATGCAGGCGACGTTGCCTGTCTCCCTTCGGCACCACCACATCTTCACTCTTATAACCAATTTTACCCAGCGGGTTTTTGCCGGTGTAATACATGGTGGTCGAATTCGCCAACGGCGACGGGTAGAAGTTCTGCACCTGATCCAAACGGAAGCGGTGGCGCTTGAGCCACAGCGCAAGATTCACCATATCCTCGTCCCGCGTGCCCGGATGTGCGGAGATAAAATACGGGATCAGATACTGCTCTTTTCCGGCCTGTTTAGAGTAAAGGTCAAATAACTCTTTAAAGCGATCGTAGCTGCCCATACCCGGCTTCATCATTTTCGACAGCGGACCTTCTTCAGTATGCTCCGGGGCAATCTTCAGATAGCCGCCCACATGATGGCTCGCCAGCTCTTTAATGTAGCGAGGATCTTCTACGGCGATGTCGTAGCGCACGCCGGAGGCAATTAAGATTTTCTTAATGCCTTTCAGCTCACGGGCGCGGCGATAAAGATTGATCGTCGGCGTATGGTCAGTATCCATATGCGGACAGATATCCGGATAGACGCACGACAGGCGACGACAGGTCTGCTCCGCACGCGGCGACTTACAGCGCAGCATATACATGTTCGCGGTAGGACCGCCCAGATCGGAGATCACGCCGGTAAACCCCGGCACCGTGTCGCGGATCGCTTCGATCTCGTTGATAATAGAGTCTTCCGAGCGGCTCTGAATGATGCGCCCTTCATGTTCAGTGATCGAGCAGAAAGAGCAGCCGCCAAAGCAGCCGCGCATGATATTGATCGAAAAGCGGATCATCTCATAGGCCGGAATACGGGCATTGCCGTAAGCCGGGTGCGGCACACGCTGATACGGCAGCGCAAACACGCTATCCATCTCTTCAGTGGAGAGCGGTATGGCGGGTGGGTTGATCCAGACATAGCGGTCGCCGTGTTTTTGCATCAGCGCCCGCGCGCAGCCAGGGTTAGTTTCGTGATGCAGAATACGCGACGCATGGGCGTACAGCACCTTGTCGCCTTTCACCTTTTCAAAGGATGGCAGCAGGATATAGGTTTTTTCCCACGGCTTCGGACGCGGCGGCTGCACGGTAATCGCTTTAGCTTCCTGCTTTTTCGGCGCGACCGGCTTGTTATCCGCGCACGGCAGATCCTCGCCATAGGGATGGGGAATTGGATCGATTTTACCCGGCGTGTCCAGACGAGTGGAGTCGACGCCGCTCCAGCCAGGCAGAGCTTCTTTAACCATAATCGCAGTGTTACGCACGTCGCGAATCTGATCGATGGTTTCGCCCATTGCCAAACGGTGCGCCACTTCCACCAGCGGACGCTCGCCGTTGCCAAACATCAGCATGTCGGCTTTGGAATCGACTAACACTGAACGACGCACAGTATCAGACCAGTAGTCGTAATGCGCGGTACGACGCAGACTGGCCTCAATGCCGCCGAGGATCACCGGGACGTCTTTCCATGCTTCTTTGCAACGCTGGGTATAGACCAGCGTGGCGCGGTCCGGGCGTTTGCCCGCGACGTTATCCGGGGTGTAGGCGTCATCGTGGCGCAGCTTACGGTCAGCGGTGTAACGGTTGATCATCGAATCCATATTGCCAGCGGTCACGCCGAAGAACAGGTTCGGTTTACCCAGACGCATAAAGTCGTCTTTACTGTTCCAGTCCGGCTGGGCGATGATCCCCACGCGGAAGCCCTGCGCTTCCAGCATACGACCGCAAATCGCCATGCCGAAGCTCGGATGGTCGACGTAGGCGTCTCCGGTTACCAGAATAATGTCGCAGCTATCCCAGCCAAGTTGATCCATCTCTTCACGTGACATCGGCAAAAACGGCGCCGGCCCAAAGCAGGCGGCCCAGTACTGCGGCCAGGAGAAAAGGTCGCGATCCGGTTGGATCAGGGAGATAGCGCTCATATTGCTTCCAAAACGATTGGCAAAAAAATAATCAAAGGTCGGGGATTATAAGCCGTATCTATAGCGAAAATGAAGGAGATTATCGCCTTATATGCAGGGCTGGCGCGAAATAGAAACAACTTTCAACGGCCTGGCCTGAGGTGTTTGAAATTGGTCTTATGAATATCTTCAAATTGGTATGCAATTAATTATACCCACGTCTAAAAACGCAGTATCGCCATAACAACAAAAAGTAAAAAAACATCGCATTATCAGCAATATATAAAAAAACTTCGCTGAATTGCTCACGACACTGTTTTTACCATGACTTTCTTCTGTGAACCAGATCTCTTTCTTTGGTCTATTGATTAAATTAAATTGGCTGACAGAATTCAGGGGATAAAGAACACCATCACCACGCCTTTCCCCAACACAATACCTTACGTATCAGCAGGTTATTAATTAATCAACGATAACCACAGGAATCCCAACCTATAAGGAAGCAGATATGAAAAACACACGTTCATTCACAACATCAGCGGTATTACTGGCCGGCTGTTTGCTACTGGCATTCCCAACGCTCGCCAAAACCACGCTGAAACTGAGCCACAATCAGGATAAAAGCCACGCCGTTCACAAAGCGATGAGCTATCTGGCCGACAAAGCGAAAGCCTATTCGGACGGCGAATTAAATATTCGTATTTACCCCAACGCCACGCTGGGCAACGAACGTGAATCGCTGGAATTGATGAACTCCGGCGCTCTGCAAATGGTGAAAGTCAATGCGGCATCGCTGGAGTCTTTTGCGCCGGAATATAGCGTGTTTAGCCTGCCGTTTTTATTCCGTGACCGCGATCACTACTACAACGTACTGAAAAGCGACTTAGGGAAACGCATTCTCGCGTCCTCCGAAAGCAAAGGCTTCGTCGGCTTAACCTGGTACGACGGCGGCGCCCGCAGTTTTTACGCTGGTAAGCCCATCACTCAACCCGACGATTTAGCCGGTATGAAAATCAGAGTGCAGCAAAGCCCCAGCGCTATCGCGATGGTGAAAGCGCTCGGCGGCGTGCCGACGCCGATGGCGCAAGGCGAACTCTATACCGCGCTCCAGCAAGGCGTGGTCGATGGCGGCGAAAACAACCCCGTGGTTTATGCCGATATGCGTCATGCGGAGGTGGCGAAATTCTATTCCCGCGACGAGCACACGATGGTGCCGGATGTCCTGGTCATCAGTACCAAAGTACTTAACAAATTGAGCGATAAAGAGCGGAAAGCGTTATATAAAGCCGCAGATGAATCCATGCAGCAAATGAAAGACGTCATCTGGCCCGCCGCGGAAAAAGAGGCTTATGAGAGCATGAAGGCCATGAACGCGACTGTTGTTGATATTGATAAATCCGCGTTCAAACAGCGTGTTAAGCCCTTGTTTGATGAGTTCCGCGCAAAAGACGCTCAGTCAGCGAAGGATCTGGAATACATCGAGAATATGTAAATCTGCCGGGCAGGGTTCTCCTGCCCTTTACAGGATGTAATATGCGAATACTCACCAATGCACTGAACAAAATACTGGCCGGGTGCTGCTGTATTATTCTGGCGGTCATGGTTGCCTGCGTATCCTGGCAGGTGGCGGCGCGCTTTATATTCAACGCGCCAAGCAGCACGCTCGACGAATTCACCCAGATTCTTTTTATGTGGATGATTCTGTTAGGCGGCGTCTATACCGCCGGATTAAAAAAACATTTAGCTATCGATTTGTTAGCGCAAAAACTCTCCCGAACGCCCGCCCTCGTGCTCGACAGTATCATTCAGGTGATTATTACCGTGTTCGCGCTGATTTTTATGGTGTACGGCGGTGATATTATTGTTGAAAAAGCGGCGCACGTCAGCCAAATGTCCCCGGTATTAAAATGGCCTATGGATAAAGTCTATTGGGTCATGCCGATTAGCGGCGTCATCCTGGTGTACTACACCATTGTGAACGTTATTGATAATTATCATCAGCGCCATCTTCGCTAACGAGGGATATATGGACTTTGAATATATTTACCCAATAATTGTTTTATTTGGCAGCTTTGCCATTATGCTGGCGGTCGGCGTTCCTATTACATTCGCTATCGGGCTGTCGTCCTTATTCTCAATCCTGATAGCCCTTCCCCCGGATGCGGCAATCTCGGTTATTTCGCAAAAAATGACCGTCGGTCTCGATGGCTTTACGCTGCTGGCGATCCCCTTTTTTGTGTTAGCCGGCAATATCATGAATACCGGGGGAATCGCCCGGCGCCTGGTGAATCTGGCTCAGGCGTTAGTTGGCCGCCTTCCCGGTTCGCTGGCGCACTGCAATATTCTGGCGAACACCCTGTTTGGCGCGATATCCGGCTCGGCGGTCGCTTCTGCGGCCGCGGTGGGCGGCATCATGTCGCCATTACAGGAAAAAGAGGGCTACTCTCCGGCGTTCTCTACGGCGATCAACGTCGCTTCGGCGCCGATTGGCCTGATGATCCCGCCCAGCAACGTGCTAATTGTCTATTCGCTGGCTAGCGGCGGCACCTCTGTCGCCGCCCTGTTTTTGGCGGGCTACCTGCCCGGCATCTTAACCGCGCTGGCTTTAATGACGGTAGCTGCGCTGTATGCCCATCGCCACCATTACCCGGTTGCCGAACGTATCAACCTGCGGCAGTTTCTGTCGGTATTCCGCGATTCGTTGCCCAGCCTGTTGCTGATATTTATTATTATCGGCGGCATTATCGGCGGCGTATTTACGCCAACAGAGGCCTCTGCGATCGCGGTAATCTATAGCCTGGCGCTGGCGGCCATTTATCGAGAAATTAATGTGAGTAAGTTGCGCGATATTCTGCTGGATTCGGTAGTAACCAGCTCTATTGTTCTCTTACTGGTCGGCTGCTCAATGGGAATGTCATGGGCGATGACCAATGCTGATGTTCCTGAACTGATTAATGAAATGATTACCAGCGTGTCCGAAAATAAATGGGTCATCTTGCTGATTATCAATCTCATTTTGTTACTCGTCGGGACGTTTATGGATATTACCCCGGCTATTCTGATCTTTACGCCTATTTTCCTTCCCATTGCTCAACATCTGGGAATCGACCCTGTCCATTTTGGCATTATTATGGTTTTCAATTTAACCATCGGACTGTGTACGCCCCCGGTAGGCACTATTTTGTTCGTCGGTTGCAGTATCGGCAAAATCAGTATTGATAAAGTCGTCAAACCGCTATTACCGATGTTTCTGGCACTCTTTGTGGTCATGGCGATGATTTGCTACTTCCCGCAGTTGAGTCTGCTGCTTCCCACGCTGTTTGCCCCTTCCTGAAAACCCTGACGGGTCTGCGCTATTCAGACCCGTACTCGGACGCTTTACGACGCTGGATTCACCAGCATTTGCCCAATCGAACCGCGGTCAGCCATTTCCAGCGTCTGGCTGTTGAAATAGAACGGGAAGTGCGGCCAGGACGGCTGACCGTAGTAGACCAGCAATTCGACTTGCCCATCCACCCAGACGGTATCTTTCCAGCCTCTATCTTCCGGGAACGGCATAGCGCCGTTGACGTTACGAATCAGGAAAGAGACGCCCTCAATATGGAACGACTGCGGCATATCGGCGCGTACCGTCCAGCGCTCCCAGGTGCCTTGTTGGGCGGTAATATCAATGCGATTCACATCCCACAGTTGGCCGTTAATCCCCGGATCGTCGCCAAGACTGATGTCCCGACTGCGGACAGGCGCGCCGCTCATGATCTCCGTCGGCAACAGACGCATCGGCAGATTATCGGTCACCAGCGGCAGCAATCCGGTTGGCCGTAACGTCAGCACCAGGGTCGAAACCAGAATACTGGAAGGCTCAAAGAAACCGCGAATCCGATCGACTATGCTGGCCGCTTCCCCGCAGGTGATCGAGACTTCGTCGCCGTTGGTCATATCAACCAGGATTTCACGTCGCTCGCCGGGCGCCAGAGACAACTGTTTGACGGAAACCGGCGCAGGTAAAAAGCCCTGATCGCCTGAAATCACATGCAGCGCCCGGCCATCGCTCATCTGAAGCTGATAGCGCCGCGAGTTCGAGGCGTTCAACAACCGTAACCGCACCCAGCCGCGGGACACTTCGACATAGGGGCTTTGCGCGCCGTTCACCAGCAGCGTATCGCCGACAAAACCACCGCTTCCCGGTTCGCTGTACTCCGGCGTCCCAAAGTTATCCAGCCGCTTATCCTGGATAATGACGGGAAAATCATCCACGCCGTAATGGTTCGGAATGGGCAGCGTTTTACTGATGTCGTCTTCGACCAGCCACATTCCGGCCAGGCCGTTATACACCTGCTGCGCAGTGCGGTTAGGCGTGTTAGCGTGATACCACAGCGTCGCGGCGCTCTGACGAATCGGCAACACCGGCGCCCAGTCCGCGTTCGGCGACATCATACGCGCCGGGCCACCCATCAGCGGCCCCGGCACCAGTAAACCAGCAACCGTCATGGAGACATTTTCCGCCAGGCGGTTGCTATAGATGAGTTTAACGTCATCGCCTTTCCAGACGCGGATTGTCGGCCCCAGATAACGACCGTTCACTCCCCAGACCGGCGCGCGCGTGCCTTGCGTAAAGGACCAGTGCGCTCGCTGTAGCGTCATAAACAACGGCTGCCCGCGACGGGACTCCAGCAACGGCGGAACAGGCAACGGCTGTTGCTGACCGGCAGCATTCGCCCTGAGGGGAATCGCGCCTGCACATAGTGCGATTCCCGATGCCTGAAGAAACTGACGCCGACTGAATGACATATAAGCTCCATGTAAAACAGGCTAAAGAGTTGTGCCTGAAAAAATGATTTCTACAATAACAGAGTAAGGCTGCTTAAACCTTACCGGTCGCTTCACGTTCCGCAACCTCTTTATCAAGTTCCGCGATTTTTTGCTCCATTAACGCACGGCAGTGGGCCGCCAGCTCGCGAACCTGATCTTTACCATATTCGCTGACGTCGACTGGCGGCAGCATTTCCACAATAACCAGTCCGTTGTTCAGGCGGTTTAGATTGACTTTGTTAGAGGTGTTGGAAACGCAGACAGGAATGATCGGCACACCAGCCGCGATAGCCGCATGAAACGCGCCGGTTTTAAACGGCAGCAGACCGCGTCCCCGGCTACGCGTACCTTCAGGGAACATCCAGATAGAAATACGGCGCTTTTTAAAATGGTTAACCACTGCCGCAATGGTGCTATGCGCTTTGGCGCGGTTATTACGGTCAATCAACAGATTACCGGTCAGCCAGTACAGTTGCCCAAAAAACGGGATCCAAAGCAGGCTTTTTTTCCCCACCGTCACCGTTGGCGGCTGCACAATATTCGACGCCGTGACCATATCATAATTATTCTGATGGTTAGCAATGTAGATAGCATTGCCATAATTTTCCGCGTCGGCGGGTTTGCGGCACTCCACTTTCAGGCCAAACAGCGGGGCCAGACGGCCGAACATATGCCCAAACGTCGCCACGTGTTTTGGGTTACGTGGGCTGAAAAGGCAGTAAATAGAACCGAAAACACAGACCAGAATGGAGTAAATAACGGTAACAATAAGACGAAAAATATATAGCATAACAACCTCTGAAGGCCTAAGAGCCCGGCATTCTACGTCACCTGAAATTCAGGTTAGGATTTTGGTAAGTGTGGCTCTCTGGAAAAACGTATTGTTAATCGCAATGCACGAATAAACAACGGTTTTACGGGAAATTTTAATGTTAATCCGATCTGAAACCGTAGGCCGGATAAGACGCTACTGCGTCGTCATCCGGCAACGGCAGAGCGCCGGATGGCGGCTTAAATGCCTTGTCCGGCCTACGGGTGCCTCTGTCTTACTCTTCGCTGTCGCCATGACTTACGCGATGCGGTGAATCAATCTCAATGCGATCGATACGCTGCAGGCCGCGCATTAATGTGCCACGGCGTCCGCGTTCGCCGACCACCTTTTGTAACTCTTCAGGGCGCAGTTTGATTTTGCGCTTCCCGACATGGATAGTCAGAGTGCTTTGTGGCGGCAGCACGTACAGGTGCGCCAGTCCATCATCGCCTTTTGCCGCTTCCGCAGAGGGGATATTAATGATCTTATTCCCTTTGCCTTTCGACAGCTGCGGCAGAGAGTCAACCGGGAACATCAACATCCGTCCGGCCTGGGTAATCGCCAGCAGCATATCGTGCTCGTCTTCAATCACCAGCGGCGGCATGACGTGCGCATTTTCCGGCAGTGTAATCAACGCTTTACCGGCACGGTTACGGGCAACCAGATCGTTAAACGTACAAACGAAGCCATAGCCCGCATCCGACGCCATCAGCAGTTTCTGGTCATCGCCTTCCATCAGCATATGCTCTACGGTCGCCCCCGGCGGCAGCGTGAGTTTGCCGGTCAGCGGTTCGCCCTGCCCGCGCGCCGACGGAAGCGTAATGGGATCAATGGCATAGCTGCGACCGGTGGTATCAATAAACACCACCGGTTGATTGCTCTTACCTTTCACCGCGGCTTTAAAGCTATCGCCCGCTTTATAGTTAAGCCCCGGCGCATCAATATCATGACCTTTGGCGCTGCGCACCCAGCCCATCTGCGACAGCACGATAGTCACCGGTTCGGACGGCAGCATATCGTGTTCGCTCATCGCTTTAGCTTCTTCGCGCTCACGCAGCGGAGAACGGCGATCGTCGCCATAGGCATCGGAATCTGCCTGTAGCTCTTTTTTCAGCAAGGTATTCATTTTGCGTTCGGACGCGAGAATGCCCTGCAACTGGTCCCGCTCTTTTTCCAGCTCGTCCTGCTCACCGCGAATTTTCATCTCTTCCAGTTTGGCGAGATGACGCAGTTTCAGTTCGAGAATCGCTTCCGCCTGAGTTTCGCTGATGCCGAAACGCGACATCAGCGCGGGTTTCGGCTCATCCTCGTTACGGATAATCTCAATCACTTCGTCGATGTTGAGAAACGCCACCAGCAAACCTTCGAGGATATGCAGGCGCTTAAGCACTTTCTCCAGACGATAGTTCAGACGACGACGCACCGTGTCGCGGCGGAACGCCAGCCACTCGGTGAGGATCTCCAGCAGGTTTTTCACCGCCGGACGACCATCCAGACCGATCATGTTCAGGTTAATACGGTAGCTTTTTTCCAGATCGGTGGTGGCGAACAGATGGTTCATCACCTGTTCCATATCCACACGGTTGGAGCGCGGGACAATCACTAAACGCGTCGGGTTTTCGTGATCCGATTCATCGCGCAGATCGTCTACCATCGGCAGTTTTTTATTACGCATCTGCGCAGCAATCTGTTCCAGCACTTTCGCGCCAGAGACCTGATGCGGCAGCGCGGAAATTACCACGGCGCCGTCTTCTTTGGTCCATACCGCGCGCATACGCACGGAGCCACGCCCGTTTTCGTAAATTTTACGAATTTCCGCACGTGGGGTAATGATCTCCGCTTCGGTCGGGTAATCCGGCCCCTGGACGATATCCAGCAACTGATCCAGCGTCGTTTTCGGCTGCTCAATCAGCGTAATCGCCGCTTTCGCCACTTCGCGCAGGTTGTGCGGCGGGATATCTGTTGCCATCCCCACCGCAATACCGGTGGTGCCGTTCAGCAGGATGTTCGGCAGACGCGCCGGTAACATTTTCGGTTCCTGCATCGTGCCGTCGAAGTTTGGCACCCAGTCCGCCGTCCCCTGACCGAGTTCGCTTAACAGCAGCTCGGCGTATTTGGACAGGCGAGATTCGGTATAACGCATTGCCGCGAATGACTTCGGATCATCCGGCGCGCCCCAGTTCCCCTGGCCATCGACCAGCGGGTAACGGTAAGAGAACGGCTGCGCCATCAGCACCATGGCTTCATAGCAGGCGCTGTCGCCGTGCGGATGATACTTACCCAGTACGTCACCGACGGTACGGGCGGATTTTTTAAATTTAGCGCTGGCGTTCAGCCCCAGCTCTGACATCGCATAGACGATGCGGCGCTGTACCGGCTTCAGGCCGTCGCCAATAAACGGCAACGCACGATCCATGATCACGTACATGGAGTAGTTTAAGTAGGCGTTTTCCGTAAATTCATGTAGCGCAAGGCGCTCTGCCATATCGCTCATTAACAGGGGATCCTCAATCTGCATGCTGACCGTTCGGACGGCAATATTGCCGCAGATAATACCCTATCTCACGGTCTGAGTCACAAACCGTGAGACAGGTTGCGAGGAAGTTAACGAAGCGGCAGATAGATATCCGTCAGCAGCTCATGTTCCGCCACCTCATGGACGAAATTCAGGTACTGGAAGAAGACCGGAAAATCGCGCAGCGTCTCACCGCTGGCGGGTAGCCATTCGCGGAATAAATACCACACGCTCTCCGGGAGGCTGTCGAGCGATCCCTGATGGCGCACCACCGCGCAGCGCCCGCCAGGAATCTCGCTATTCACCACGCCAACGTCATTTTCGGCTATCGGCTGGCGGACGCTGCCGCAGATATCAAAGCGGAATTGATCCGGCGGCGTCGTCTGCGGGTCGTGCCAGGCAATACCAAAAGTTTGACTGCTGGCAATCGGCGACTGCCCCGTTTCGCGCCGCCATGCAATAAATTTCGCCGCGCTGGCGTTGACCTTATCCGGATGCCCCAGATGCGTCAGCATCGCGACGCGGGTAGGTGGAAATTCAACGATTTTTACGTCCATGACATGCTGCTCCTGTAACGCAAGTTTAGGAACGCGCTGGTGCCAGGCCAGCCAGTCCGGCGATTGCCGAAACCGGCGCGGGCTTTGACCAAACGCGGTTTTGAAAGCACGTGTGAACGACTCCGGATTCTGAAACCCGGCATCCAGCGCGATATCGATAACTTTATCCTGCGGGTTAAACGCCAGCCGCCATGACGCGCGGCGCAAACGCAACCACTGGATATAGCGATAGAGCGGAAGCCCGCTCCAGACGGTAAACTGCCGGTGAAAATGAAACGGCGAGCTGTGCGCCATCCGGCTTAACACCTCAAGCGACAGAGGCTCATCCAGATGACGCTCAATGTGGTCGCAAACGCGCCGCAGACGTTCGGAATAAGCCGCGCTGATCAGGTCATTCATCACTGCCTCCTTGTGGCCTATTCTGCCCACCGGGCGGCTGTGAATCCTGACCGCTCTTGCGCAATGTGGGATTACGGATTCACTTTACGAATCTGTTTTACGTCGATTTCGACAGAGTTCCAGTCTTTATCCACTTCGCCCTGAATTTCAACGGTATCCTGCGGGGTTACGGTCAGGCCGTTCCAGCGCTTGTGGTCAATATCCACATTGATAGTACCGGTCGCATCTTTAAACACATACAGGTCGTCGGAAATGCGCTCGACGATATTCCCGCGCAGCGTTACCCACGCATCGTCACGCAGCGATTTAGCGCTCTCTACCGTCGTGCTGCTGCCGTTCGGGCCGACAAATCCGCCGCCTTGCGTTTGCGTCGCCGACGGGCCGGAGAAACCACCCTGCTGAGCCGCCAGAACCGGGGTAGAACACAGTGCCATAACGGCAACGATTGCAGCTAATTTTTTCATGATTACTTTTCCCTTTCATGTCGTTTCAGATCCATTTAATAAGGTAATCCTTAACAACTTCTTAAGGCAAAAAAAGAATCTTTTTTTCTGTACATCGCCTGCGGCGACAAGGTTAACTGACGACAACGCGAGTTACCGCAAGGAAGAACAGATGCGAATTTTACTGGTAGAAGATGACACACTTATTGGCGATGGCATAAAAGCGGGCCTGAGTAAAATGGGTTTCAGCGTCGACTGGTTTACCGAGGGACGTCCGGGCAAAGAGGCGCTTTACAGCGCGCCTTATGATGCGGTTATTTTAGATTTGACGCTGCCAGGAATGGACGGACGGGATATTTTGCGCGAATGGCGCGAAAAGGGTAAACAGGAACCGGTACTGATCCTGACGGCGCGCGACGCGTTAGCAGAGCGCGTCGAGGGGCTACGTCTGGGCGCCGATGACTATTTATGTAAACCTTTCGCGCTCATTGAGGTCGCCGCCCGTCTGGAGGCGCTGGTGCGCCGCGCCAGCGGTCAGGCCAGTAGCGAATTGCGCCACGGCCAGGTGACGCTCAATCCAGGCAATCTCGTCGCGACGCTTGCCGGCGAACCGCTGGCCTTAAAACCAAAAGAGTTCGCGTTGCTGGAACTCTTACTGCGCAACAAAGGTCGCGTGCTGCCGCGCAAGCTTATTGAAGAGAAGCTGTATAACTGGGATGACGACGTGTCCAGCAATGCAGTGGAAGTCCATGTTCATCATTTACGCCGCAAGCTCGGCAGCGAATTTATTCGCACCGTACACGGCATCGGCTACACCCTGGGTGACGCATGAAATTGACGCAACGTCTCAGCCTGCGCGTCAGGCTGACGCTTATTTTCCTGATTCTGGTCTCCATCACTTGGGCAATTTCCAGTTTTGTGGCCTGGAGAAAGACGACGGATAATGTCGACGAGCTGTTTGACACACAGTTGATGTTGTTCGCCAGACGGCTTAGCACCCTCGATCTTAACGAGATCAACGCCCCGCAGCGCATGGCGCATACGCCAAAGAAATTAAAACATGGGCATATCGATGACGATGCGCTGGCGTTCGCCATCTTTTCCGCTGATGGCAAAATGTTGCTGCATGATGGCGACAACGGCCAGGATATTCCGTATCGCTATCGCCGGGAAGGTTTCGACAATGGCTATCTGAAGGATGACAACGACCTCTGGCGTTTTTTGTGGTTGAACTCGGTGGACGGTAAGTATCGTATCGTCGTCGGTCAGGAGTGGGATTACCGCGAAGATATGGCGCTGGCGATCGTGGCGGCGCAATTAACGCCGTGGCTGATCGCCCTTCCCTTCATGCTGCTGATTTTATTACTCCTGCTTCACCGCGAGCTCAGACCGTTGAAAAAACTGGCGCAGGCGCTACGCTTCCGGTCGCCGGAATCGGAAACGCCGCTCGACGCCAAAGGCGTACCGAGCGAGGTTCGCCCACTGGTCGAAGCGCTTAATCAGCTTTTTAGCCGCATCCACTCCATGATGGTGCGCGAACGGCGATTTACCTCCGACGCCGCCCATGAATTGCGCAGCCCGCTGGCCGCGCTGAAAGTACAAACCGAGGTGGCGCAGCTCTCGGGCGACGATCCGCTATCGCGTGATAAAGCGCTGACCCAGCTCCATGCGGGGATCGATCGCGCCACGCGGCTGGTCGATCAGCTACTGACGTTATCGCGTCTCGACTCGCTCAATAATTTGCAGGATGTAGCGGAGATTTCGCTGGAAGAGCTGCTGCAGTCCGCGGTAATGGATATTTATCATCCGGCGCAGCAGGCGAATATCGACGTGCGTTTACAGCTTAACGCCCATGACGTCATACGTACCGGTCAGCCGCTACTTTTAAGCCTGTTAGTGCGTAACCTGCTGGATAATGCGATTCGCTACAGTCCGCAGGGCAGCGTCGTCGACGTTACCTTACATGCCCGCAGCTTCACCGTCAGAGATAATGGCCCCGGCGTAGCGCCAGAGATTCTGACGCATATCGGCGAGCGTTTTTACCGCCCGCCAGGCCAAAGTGTGACCGGCAGCGGTCTGGGATTATCAATCGTCCGCCGCATCGCTACGCTACACGGCATGACGGTGTCGTTTGGCAACGCCGCGGAAGGTGGATTTGAGGCCGTAGTAAGTTGGTAACAGAGACTTTTGCCAAAAACGCAAAAGACTTTGCACATTTTGCTAATTTCACCGCACCGCCCGTCAGCGTAGAATCAGCAGCAAACGCATTTCTTGAGGACACAAAATGAGTAACATCCTGATTATCAACGGGGCGAAAAAATTCGCGCACTCCAACGGCCAGTTAAATGACACCCTGACCGAAGTTGCCGATGGGCTTCTGCGCGATCTGGGTCATCAGGTTAAGATCGTCCGTGCCGACAGCGACTATGACATTAAAGAAGAGGTGCAGAATTTCGTCTGGGCTGACGTGGTGATTTGGCAGATGCCAGGCTGGTGGATGGGCGCGCCATGGACAGTAAAAAAATATATGGATGATGTCTTTACCGAAGGTCACGGCACGCTCTATGCCAGCGATGGCCGCACGCGTTCCGATGCCGCTAAAAAGTACGGTTCCGGCGGTCTGGTGCAGGGGAAAAAATATATGCTGTCACTGACGTGGAACGCGCCGATGGAAGCATTTACCGAAAAAGATCAGTTTTTCCACGGCGTAGGCGTAGATGGCGTCTATCTGCCATTCCATAAAGCCAACCAGTTTCTGGGCATGGACGCGCTGCCAACGTTTATTGCCAACGACGTGATTAAAATGCCGGATGTTCCGCGCTATACCGCAGAATATCGCAAGCATCTGAGCGAAATTTTTGCTTAACTGGTCATCCTGGAATTAGAAGGAGTTAACCATGCTTACCGTCATTGCCGAAATTCGCACGCGTCCGGGCCAACATCACCGTCAGGCCGTCCTCGATCAGTTTGCGAAAATTATTCCAACCGTTCTTAAAGAAGAGGGGTGCCACGGTTACGCGCCGATGGTGGATCATGCCGCGGGCGTGAGTTTTCAGACTCTGGCACCTGACTCGATCGTGATGATTGAACAGTGGGAAAGCGTTGCGCACCTTGAGGCGCATCTGCAAACCCCGCATATGAAAGCCTATAGCGACGCGGTAAAAGACGATGTGCTGGAAATGAATATTCGTATTCTGGAATCCGGCGTTTAAGTTATTACCCTCGTCTGGCGTCTCCCTGATGCGATGCGCAAGTGTCGCCATCAGGCTGCGGCGTCATGTCGAATTCGCTTATCCGGCCTGCGGCGCGCAGACCGGATAAAGCGTGCAACAACCGTTACACGTCGAGATCCGCGAGATCGCCTTTTTCCTGTAGCCAGTTGCGTCGATCTTCAGAACGTTTCTTCGCCAGCAGCATATCCATCATCGCGTTAGTTCGCTGATCGTCTTCATCGCTAATGGTGAGCTGCACCAGGCGGCGAGTATTTGGATCAAGCGTGGTTTCGCGTAACTGCATTGGGTTCATTTCACCCAGGCCTTTGAAACGTTGTACGTTCGGCTTGCCTTTCTTACGCTTCAGTTGTTCCAGTACGCCCGCCTTCTCTTCTTCCGTCAGCGCGTAATAGACCTCTTTACCCAAATCGATACGGTATAGCGGCGGTAGCGCGACGTAGACATGACCATTCTTCACCAGCGCGCGGAAATGTCTGACAAACAGCGCGCAAAGCAGCGTAGCGATATGCAAACCATCGGAGTCCGCATCCGCCAGGATACAGATCTTGCCGTAGCGCAGCTGACTCAGATCGTCGCTGTCCGGATCGATACCGATCGCCACGGAAATATCATGCACTTCCTGCGAGGCCAGCACTTCATCGGAAGAAACTTCCCAGGTGTTAAGGATCTTACCTTTGAGCGGCATGATCGCCTGATATTCGCGATCGCGCGCCTGCTTGGCGGAACCGCCCGCCGAATCCCCTTCTACAAGGAACAGCTCGGTCCGATTAAGATCCTGCGCGGTACAGTCCGCCAGTTTCCCCGGCAACGCCGGACCGCTGGTGAGCTTTTTGCGCACCACTTTTTTTGCGGCGCGCAGTCGCCGCTGCGCGCTGGCAATCGCCATCTCTGCCAGTTGTTCCGCCGCCTGCACGTTCTGGTTCAGCCACAGGCTGAAGGCATCTTTCACCACGCCGGAAACAAATGCCGCACATTGACGCGACGACAGACGCTCTTTGGTCTGCCCGGCAAATTGCGGGTCCTGCATTTTCACGGAGAGCACATAAGCGCAGCGATCCCAGATATCTTCCGCCGACAGTTTGACGCCGCGCGGCAGAATATTGCGGTATTCGCAAAATTCGCGCATCGCGTCGAGCAGGCCCTGGCGCAGACCGTTGACGTGCGTCCCCCCCTGCATGGTCGGGATCAGGTTGACGTAGCTTTCCGTCAGTAATTCGCCGCCTTCCGGCAGCCACAATAGCGCCCAGTCAACCGCTTCCGTTTCACCGTTAAAATTACCGATAAACGGCTTTTCCGGCAGCGTCGGCAGGCCATTTACCGCTTCGCCCAGATAATCGTTCAGGCCATCCTGGTAGCACCAGCGCTGCTCGCTGTTATTCACTTCATCTTTAAAAGTGATTTCCACGCCGGGACACAGCACCGCTTTTGCTTTCAGAACGTGCATTAAGCGAGAGACAGAAAAACGCGGGCTGTCGAAGAAACTTTCGTCCGGCCAGAAATGGACGCTGGTGCCAGTATTACGTTTACCGCAGGTGCCGACAACCTGCAAATCCTGCACTTTTTCGCCGTTTTCAAACGCGATGTTATAGACCTGACCGTCGCGGCGCACGGTCACTTCCACGCGCTTTGACAGGGCATTCACTACCGAAATCCCCACCCCATGCAGACCACCAGAGAACTGATAGTTCTTATTGGAGAATTTACCGCCGGCATGAAGTCGACAGAGGATCAGTTCTACCGCCGGAACCCCCTCTTCCGGATGGATATCCACCGGCATCCCGCGTCCGTCGTCAATCACTTCCAGCGATTGATCGGCATGTAAAATGACATCCACGCGTTTGGCGTGACCTGCCAGTGCTTCATCCACACTATTATCAATCACTTCCTGACCCAAATGGTTGGGGCGGGTCGTATCGGTGTACATCCCCGGGCGGCGGCGTACCGGCTCAAGCCCAGTGAGTACCTCAATGGCATCAGCGTTATAAGTTTGCGTCATGGTTTAATTAGCAATTCGAATTGATTGTCAGCAACTGTGCAGTCCAAGAAAATCGACAATCTGGTTGAAATAATCTTCGAAGCCCGTGAATGCGTGATTACCACCCTCGGTCACTGTCTGACGGCAGGAGGCGTAATATGCCACCGCCTGGCGGTAATCCAGCACTTCATCGCCCGTCTGTTGCAGTAGCCAGATCAGGTCCGGCGCTTCCAGCGGGTCAATCTGCATGACTTTAAGATCATAAATATGGCGAGACTCTAGCACATATTGCTGCCCGGTGTAGGGGTTCTCGTTCTGACCGAGATAGTCGGTCAGTAATTCAAAGGGCCGCACGGCGGGATTCACCACCACAGCCGGCAGCATAAAACATTGCGACAGCCAGGTGGCGTAATAACCACCCAGCGACGATCCTACCAGCCCTAATGGCGCACCGCCATGCTCAAGCACGAGAGATTCCAGCAACTCCGCCGCATCGGCAGGATACGGCGGTAGTTGAGGGACGATCATCTCAACATGCGGATGACGCTCCGCCAGCCAGTTTTTTAGCTGGCACGCTTTTGCCGAGCGAGGGGAACTGTTGAATCCGTGCAAATAGAGAAGCGTAGACATCAGTATCCTTCCGAAGCGGTATCGGGTCGGAACCGGGTATCCTGCAGGCGATGCACTTCCGTCTCCAGGACGCCGTTCGCCCGGAGCTCCAGCGTACGCCAGCCCGGCGCGATAGTATCCAGCGTAAAGTTCGCGCAGTGCGGTTTGAACTGTACGCAGGTTGACGGCGACGCCAACAGACGGCGACCGTTCCAGTCAAGATCCAGCTCCTGGTGAATATGTCCGCATAACAGATATTTTACACGCGGGAAATTCGCCAGCACGCTATCCAGCTCACCGGCATTACGCAAGCTGTGCTGATCCAACCAACTGCACCCTGCCGGCAACGGATGGTGGTGCAAAAGGAGCAATGTCTGTCTCTCTGGCGCATCGGCGAGCTTACGCTCAAGCCATTCCAGTTGGAACTCGCTCAGTTCGCCATGCGGAACGCCAAACACCTGGCTATCCAGCAACAAAATCTGCCATTGTTCACCGATTAACACGCGTTTAGCCGGGGAAATCCCCGCCTCTTGCAGCGCGCTGTACATTGCCGGCTGAAAATCATGATTGCCCGGTAGCCAAACGCAAGGCGCGCGAAAGCTTGCGATACCCTCAGCAAAATGCTGATAAGCCGCAGCGGATTGATCCTGCGCCAGATCGCCGGTCGCCACGATCAGATCATATTCATACTGTTGCGCCCGAATAGCCTCCAGCACGGCCTGGTAACTTTCCCAGGTATTGACGCCTAACAGCGTTTCATGCTTTTCGGCAAACAGGTGAGTATCTGTAATTTGTAAAATCCTGACTCGGGCCTCACCAGCCAGAGGTAGGGTTAACAGGCTTTCCAAATGGTGTCCTTAGGTTTCACGACGCTAATAAACCGGAATCGCCATCGCTCCATGTGCTAAACAGAATCGTAGCCAGTCGGCCAGAAACTGATTAATTTGATGCTTTTCGTCGCGTTGATGCAACTTTTTATTTGGATAATCATACCGCGCTTTGAAGCGAAAGATCTGCTGGCTTGAACACACTTCAGCTACCATCGCATCATGGTAGAGGCGCACCGTCAGCGACGGCAGGCTCCAGTAGGTGATGGCTGGCGCCGTTTGCTCGATCGTTACAAGCGTAGTGTATCGAGTCGATTCCACAATCGTTAACCGATATTGTACGTTGCCCACCTGATAGCTCACCATTTCACCGGGGGCGTCATTGCGCGGCAGCAGGCGGCGCAATTGCGAAAAATTGGTTTCGCACAAACGCATCATTTCTGGGAAGTCAGGTGTATAACGCTTCATTTTTTCCACTCGTTTTTTAACTCTTGATGATGCAACTGAAGCCATTGCAAAGCGATGACTGCGGCTGCGTTGTCGATTTTCCCCTCTTCTACCCACTGGTATGCCTGTTCCCGGCTTACCACATGAACCCGAATATCTTCGTTTTCATCCGCCAGACCATGAATACCTGCCGCGGTCGTGGCGTCCACTTCACCCACCAGAATAGATGAGCGCTCGCTGGTTCCTCCTGGACTCGACAGGTAACTGATGACCGGTCGGGTGCGGCCTACGGTCAGCCCCGCTTCTTCCATCGCCTCTCGCCGGGCGACCGCCTCAATGGTTTCGCCTTCTTCTATCATGCCGGCGACCATCTCCAGCAGCCACGGCGTAACGCTTGTGTCATACGCGGCAATACGAATCTGTTCGACCAGCACCACCTCGTCGCGTTCAGGGTCAAAGGGTAGCAAGACGGCGGCGTGCCCGCGCTCAAAAATTTCGCGCTTTACCTCGCCACTCATTTCTCCGTTGAATAAACGATGGCGGAATCGATACACATCCAATGAAAAAAAACCGCGATAGCGCGTTTCCCGTGCAATAATTTCTACATCGCTTTTGGTGAAAGTAACTGGCAAGTTGTCTGATTTACGCATTGTGCTGCCCTGCTAGCAATAATGATTAAATGATGAATTTCAAGGGTGGTTGACTGCTGTTTTATCACCCTTGTGGTAAATTGGTGCCAATTAAGGCTCGTATGGCACGTAACGCCAACTTTTTGCAGTGGCGGATTCTGCTAGAATCAGCAATTATTTTTACAAATTGATCAGCGCTAAATACTGCTTCACAACAAGGAATGCAAATGAAGAAATTGCTCCCCATCCTTATCGGCCTGAGCCTGTCGGGGTTCAGCACACTAAGCCAGGCAGAGAACCTGATGCAAGTTTATCAGCAAGCACGCCTGAGCAACCCGGAATTGCGTAAATCCGCTGCCGATCGCGATGCTGCATTCGAAAAAATTAACGAAGCGCGTAGTCCTTTACTGCCGCAACTGGGTTTGGGTGCCGACTACACCTACAGCAACGGTTATCGCGATGCGAACGGTATCAACTCCAATGAAACCAGCGCTTCCCTGCAATTAACGCAGACGCTATTTGATATGTCGAAATGGCGCGGGCTCACCCTGCAAGAAAAAGCAGCAGGCATTCAGGATGTCACCTATCAGACCGATCAGCAGACGCTGATCCTCAATACCGCGAACGCGTATTTTAAGGTATTGAACGCTATTGATGTGCTTTCCTATACCCAGGCACAAAAAGAGGCTATCTACCGTCAGTTAGATCAAACGACGCAACGTTTTAACGTGGGTCTGGTCGCCATTACCGACGTGCAAAACGCCCGTGCGCAATATGATACCGTACTGGCGAATGAAGTGACCGCCCGCAACAACCTGGATAACGCGGTAGAAGAGCTGCGCCAGGTAACCGGCAATTATTACCCGGAGCTGGCGTCGCTTAACGTCGAGCATTTTAAAACCGACAAACCCAAAGCTGTTAATGCGCTGCTGAAGGAAGCGGAAAACCGTAACCTGTCGCTGTTGCAGGCGCGTTTAAGTCAGGATCTGGCGCGCGAGCAAATCCGTCAGGCGCAGGATGGCCATCTGCCGACGCTGAATTTAACGGCCTCAACCGGCATTTCTGATACCTCTTATAGCGGTTCTAACACCCACGGTCCAGGTAGCCAGTACGACGATAGCAACATGGGGCAGAATAAAATCGGCCTGAACTTCTCCCTGCCGCTGTATCAAGGTGGGATGGTTAACTCGCAGGTAAAACAGGCGCAGTATAACTTCGTCGGCGCAAGCGAACAGCTGGAAAGCGCGCACCGTAGCGTGGTGCAGACCGTACGTTCTTCCTTTAACAATATTAACGCCTCCATCAGCAGCATCAACGCGTACAAACAGGCGGTCGTTTCCGCGCAAAGTTCTTTGGATGCAATGGAAGCCGGTTACTCGGTCGGTACACGTACCATTGTTGACGTACTGGATGCCACCACCACTCTGTATGATGCCAAGCAGCAACTGGCCAACGCGCGTTATACCTATTTGATTAATCAGTTAAATATCAAATATGCGCTCGGTACACTGAACGAGCAGGATCTGCTCGCGCTTAACAGTACGTTGGGTAAACCTATCCCGACGTCGCCGGAAAGCGTAGCGCCGGAAACGCCAGAGCAGGATGCTGCCGCAGACGGTTATAATGCCCATAGCGCCGCGCCGGCAGTACAGCCGACCGCCGCTCGCGCCAACAGCAATAACGGCAATCCATTCCGGCATTGATAAGTTATTCGCTGGCGCTGCGTTTATCAGACCTATGCCCTTGTAGGTCTGGTAAGCGCGGCGCTACCTGTCATAAAGCCGCGCCTGAACGTAAGACAACGTAAAGATCCTGCTATTCCGCCGCATTCTCGCCTTTTCTCGCTTCAATTTCGACCAGTCATCCTCTATTCTGAACGCATGTTGTATTTACCACTGGGTCCTGGAAGACAAATATGAAACGGACAAAATCCATCCATCACTCATCATTTCGCAAAAGCTGGAGCGCGCGGCATTTAACGCCGGTCGCTCTGGCGGTTACGGCTGTTTTTATGCTGGCTGGCTGTGAAAAAAGCGATGAAACCGTATCGCTGTATCAAAACGCTGATGACTGTTCAGCGGCGAATCCGGGCAAAAGCGCGGAATGTACAACCGCGTATAACAATGCGCTGAAAGAGGCCGAACGTACTGCGCCTAAGTACGCTACACGCGAAGATTGCGTCGCTGAGTTTGGCGAAGGTCAGTGCCAGCAAGCGCCTGCACAGGCTGGCATGGTGCCGGAAAATCAGGCGCAGGCCCAACAATCCAGCGGCAGTTTCTGGATGCCGCTTATGGCAGGTTACATGATGGGGCGTCTGATGGGCGGCGGCGCAGGCTTTGCGCAACAGCCGCTGTTTAGCTCGAAAAACCCGGCCAGCCCTGCATACGGCAAATATACCGATGCGGCAGGTAAAAACTACGGCGCGGCGCAACCGGGCCGGACAATGACCGTACCGAAAACCGCGATGGCGCCGAAACCGGCCACCACAACAACCGTTACCCGCGGCGGTTTTGGCGAATCCGTCGCCAAACAGAGCACCATGCAGCGTAGCGCTGCCGGTACTTCAACACGTTCGATGGGCGGCTGATACGCATGGAAAGAGTCAGTATTACCGAGCGCCCGGACTGGCGCGATAAAGCGACTGAATACGGGTTTAATTTTCACACTATGTATGGTGAACCGTACTGGTGCGAAGACGCTTATTACAAGTTAACGCTCGCCCAGGTGGAAAAACTGGAAGAGGTTACCGCCGAGCTGCACCAGATGTGCCTCAAGGTAGTAGAACGCGTCATCGCCAGCGATGAGCTGATGACGAAGTTTCGTATTCCAAAACATACCTGGGGTTTTGTTCGCCAGTCCTGGCAAACGCAACAACCGTCGCTCTATTCCCGCCTCGATCTGGCCTGGGACGGCATCGGCGAACCTAAGCTGCTCGAAAATAATGCCGACACGCCAACGTCGCTGTATGAAGCGGCGTTTTTTCAGTGGGTTTGGCTGGAAGATCAGATCAACGCGGGCAATCTGCCGGAAGGCAGCGATCAGTTTAATAGCCTGCAGGAAAAGCTGATTGAACGCTTTGCTGAACTTCGCGAGCAGTACGGTTTTCAGTTGCTGCATCTCACCTGCTGTCGCGATACGGTTGAGGATCGCGGCACCATTCAGTATTTACAGGATTGCGCGGCCGAAGCGGAAATCGCCACCGAATTTCTCTATATCGACGATATTGGTCTGGGGGAAAAAGGCCAATTTACGGATCTGCAGGATCAGGTCATTGCGAACCTGTTCAAGCTCTATCCGTGGGAATTTATGCTGCGCGAGATGTTTTCCACCAAGCTGGAAGATGCCGGCGTGCGCTGGCTGGAACCGGCCTGGAAAAGCATTATCTCCAATAAAGCGTTATTGCCGCTGTTGTGGGAGATGTTCCCGGACCATCCGAATCTGTTGCCTGCGTATTTCGCCGAAGACGAACATCCACAAATGGATAAATATGTCGTGAAACCGATCTTCTCCCGCGAAGGGGCGAACGTATCAATTATTGAGAACGGTAAAACGATCGAATCCGTGGAAGGCCCGTATGGCGAAGAGGGTATGATCGTGCAACAGTTCTATCCGCTGCCAAAATTCGGCGACAGTTACACCCTGATTGGTAGCTGGCTGATTAACGATCAGCCCGCCGGAATTGGTATCCGTGAAGATCGGGCGTTGATCACCCAGGATCTCTCCCGCTTCTATCCGCATATTTTTGTCGAAGGATAGATTCTCCTGTAAGCCCGATGCGCGTAGCGCCATCGGGCAATCATTCAGCGCCTTATCCGGCCTACCCCACCTGCACCGACAACATACTTATACTGCCCATCTCAATACCGTCGACCGGGATGGTGATAGGTTCCTTGCCGTCCCAGGCGCCAAGTACATACAGCAAAGGTAAAAAGTGCTCCGGCGTCGGGTTCGATAAGGCCCCCCCTTCATGTTGCAGATAATTCACCAGCGGGTGCTGTTCTACCGGCCCCTGCCACGTCAGATTGGCTTTCACAAAGTCATTAAATGACGCCGCCCAGGGATACGGTATATTGTCACCGTGCCAACGCACAGTCCGCAGGTTATGAACCACATTCCCGCTGGCCACCAGCATCACGCCTTCGTCACGCAGCGTCGCCAGCTTACGACCCACCTCAAAATGCCATGCCGCCGGTTTGGTACTATCAACACTAAGCTGCACCATCGGGATATCTGCATTCGGGTACATCTTGATCAATACGCCCCAGGAACCATGATCAAATCCCCACGCCTCTTTATCGAGCGCGACGGGAACGGGAGCCAACAGTTCAACCAGACGCTGCGCCAGCGCAGGCGATCCCGGGGCCGGATAATGCGTGTCATACAGCGCCTGCGGAAAACCGCCAAAATCATGGAGAGTTTGCGGCCTTTCCATCGCTGTGACGCCCGTCCCGCGGGTATACCAGTGCGCCGACACCACCACTATCGCCTGTGGTCGAGGCAGGGCTTCCCCCAATCGCCGCCAGGCGCGGGTATAATCGTTATCGTCCAGCACGTTCATCGGGCTGCCATGCCCCAAAAACAATGCTGGCATACACGTTAAAGACATGATGTTATCCTTACAGGAAAGACATTTTGTTAACATCACCATACGCTTTCTTCACAGAGGAAGAACTCAGATAACTATGATGAAGATCATCAGTTATTTTGAAGGTCAGGTTCGGACGGCAAATTGATAAGGAGTAATGGATGTCAGTACCACTTATTCTGACCTTACTGGCGGGCGCCGCCACCTTTATTGGCGCGTTTCTTGGCGTTCTCGGCCAAAAACCGTCTAATCGCGTGCTGGCTTTTTCGCTGGGCTTCGCCGCAGGGATCATGCTGCTCATCTCGCTGATGGAGATGCTGCCCGCCGCGCTTGATACCGAGGGGATGTCGCCTGTACTGGGCTACGGAATGTTTATTATCGGCCTGTTGGGCTACTTCGGGCTGGACCGCCTGCTTCCTCACGCTCATCCGCAGGATCTGATGCAAAAAAGGCAGCAGCCGCTTCCCGGCTCGATAAAACGCACTGCGATTTTATTGACGCTCGGCATTAGCCTGCACAACTTTCCGGAAGGGATCGCCACCTTTGTCACTGCCAGCAGCAATCTTGAACTGGGTTTCGGCATCGCACTGGCGGTGGCGTTGCACAATATTCCTGAAGGTCTGGCGGTTGCCGGCCCGGTTTATGCCGCGACGGGCTCAAAACGTACCGCGATTTTTTGGGCCGGTATCTCCGGCATGGCGGAAATTCTTGGCGGCGTGCTGGCGTGGCTGATTTTGGGCAGTCTGGTTTCGCCAATCGTTATGGCGGCTATCATGGCGGCAGTCGCCGGTATTATGGTGGCGCTCTCCGTTGATGAACTGATGCCGCTGGCAAAAGAGATCGATCCTAACAATAACCCCAGCTATGGCGTGCTTTGCGGTATGTCCATCATGGGGCTCAGTCTCGTCATTTTGCAGACGATAGGTATCGGTTAAGAGAAACGTCGCGCCGGATGCAGGCCTTTAGCCAGGCAACATCCGGCTGCCCGTCAAGGATATGCGCTATTTCTGCTCATTCATCACGCTGTCGCCTTCGCTCGTCTGGCGAAAACGTTTCGTTCGCGCTTCAAGTAATGCATCTCTGTCTTGCCGAAACGCTCTGCAATAACGCTTCATATGGCAAATATACCCTACTACCACCAGAACGATTAATATTATCCAATACCAGGCAATAAACATCCTTTTTACCCTTAAAATTTAACATCACTAAACATTTAACGTTAAAATTTTACATACCCTTATTTTGACGTATTCATATACTGGCATATTTGTGGAACAAATAAATGATTTTGATCATATAAATCAGTGGTGAAACACAATAATGAAAGAGGTATTAAGCAGAAAACAATGTCGATAAGATCACACTTCGTACTAATTTATATTGTTCTTAAAATATCACACTCCTACTATCGACTTATTAAGGCAATTAAAAAACATTGATACAGAGTATATTTTAAAATAAGCAATAGTATTATGACTTATATTTAAAGACCAATCATTTACCTCATTTATCATTCATAAAAACATAGTATATTCAGAAGTATTATATTTAGAAGTTGTATATAAGGAGATATATCCATGTTTGACCAATACCGGAAAACAATACTTGCCGGCGCCGTCGCACTGACATGCGGACTCACCGCAGCCAGTACGTTTGCCGCAGGTTTTCAACCGGCGCAGCCCGCAGGGAAATTAGGCGCAGTCGTTGTCGATCCTTACGGTAATGCCCCTCTCACCGCACTGGTGGAATTAGATAGCCATGTTATTTCAGACGTTAAAGTTACTGTACATGGCAAAGGGGAAAAAGGCGTTCCCGTTACTTATACCGTTGGGAAAGAATCTTTAGAAACCTATGACGGTATTCCTATTTTTGGCCTTTATCAGAAATTTGCCAACAACGTCACGGTAGAATATAAAGAAAACGGCAAAGCCATGAAGGATGACTATGTGGTGCAGACGTCCGCCATCGTCAACCATTATATGGATAACCGTTCTATTTCAGATCTCCAGCAAACGAAAGTTATTAAAGTTGCGCCAGGATTTGAAGATCGCCTTTATCTGGTAAATACCCATACCTTTACGCCGCAGGGCGCTGAATTTCACTGGCACGGCGAAAAAGATAAAAATGCGGGCATTCTTGATGCCGGCCCGGCGGGCGGGGCTTTGCCTTTCGATATCGCCCCTTATACGTTTGTAGTCGACACCCAGGGTGAATACCGCTGGTGGCTGGATCAAGATACCTTCTACGACGGCCACGATATGAATATCAACAAACGCGGCTATCTGATGGGTATTCGTGAAACGCCTCGCGGCACCTTTACCGCAGTGCAGGGCCAACACTGGTACGAGTTTGACATGATGGGGCAAATTCTTGCCGATCACAAACTGCCGCGCGGGTTCCTGGATGCGTCTCATGAATCCATCGAAACCGTGAACGGCACCGTACTGCTGCGCGTCGGCAAACGCGATTACCGCAAAGAAGACGGCATACATGTTCATACTATTCGTGACCAAATCATTGAGGTTGATAAGTCTGGCCGCGTAGTAGACGTTTGGGATTTAACCAAAATCCTCGACCCTATGCGTGATGCGCTGCTCGGCGCGCTGGATGCGGGCGCAGTATGCGTGAACGTCGATCTAGCCCATGCCGGACAGCAGGCGAAACTCGAACCGGATACGCCGTATGGCGATGCGCTTGGCGTTGGTGCCGGTCGTAACTGGGCGCACGTCAACTCTATCGCTTATGACGCGAAAGACGACTCCATCATCCTTTCTTCCCGCCATCAGGGTATTGTAAAAATTGGTCGCGATAAGCAGGTGAAATGGATACTGGCACCGTCTAAAGGCTGGAATAAGCAGCTAGCCAGTAAATTGCTGAAACCGGTAGACGATCATGGTAAGCCGTTGACCTGTGACGAAAACGGCAAGTGTAAGGACACCGATTTCGATTTCACCTATACCCAACATACGGCATGGCTTTCCAGCAAAGGCACGTTAACGGTCTTTGATAACGGCGATGGTCGCGGCCTGGAGCAACCGGCTCTACCGACCATGAAATATTCCCGTTTTGTCGAATATAAGATCGATGAGAAGAAAGGCACCGTACAACAAGTTTGGGAATACGGTAAAGAACGTGGATATGATTTCTATAGTCCTATTACCTCGGTTGTTGAATATCAAAAAGACCGCGACACCATGTTCGGCTTTGGCGGTTCTATTAACCTGTTCGACGTTGGTAAACCCACAGTCGGCAAACTGAATGAGATTGACTATAAAACGAAAGAAGTGAAAGTTGAAATTGATGTGCTGTCGGATAAACCCAACCAGACTCACTATCGTGCGTTACTGGTTCATCCAACGCAAATGTTTAAATAAATCACGGGAAGAAATTAATATGTCATCTAAATGGATTACCTCTTTATTTAAAAGCGTAGTATTAACCGCGGCATTGGTCACTCCTTTTGCGGCATCGGCTTTTACCGAGGGCACAGATTATATGGTTCTGGAGAAACCGATTCCTAATGCGGATAAAACGCTGATTAAGGTATTTAGCTACGCCTGCCCTTTCTGCTACAAATATGACAAAGCCGTAACAGGTCCGGTTTCTGATAAAGTAGCCGATCTCGTTACGTTCACTCCGTTCCACCTGGAAACAAAAGGCGAATATGGCAAACAGGCCAGCGAAGTATTTGCAGTCCTGATCGCCAAAGATAAAGCTGCCGGGATTTCGTTATTTGATGCTAAATCACAATTCAAAAAAGCGAAGTTCGCCTGGTACGCGGCTTACCATGATAAGAAAGAGCGCTGGTCAGATGGGAAAGATCCGGCGGCATTTATTAAAACCGGGCTGGACGCCGCAGGCATGAGCCAGGCTGATTTTGAAGCGGCGCTGAAAGATCCTGCCGTTCAGGAGACGCTGGAAAAATGGAAAGCCGCCTATGACGTTGCCAAAATTCAGGGTGTTCCGGCTTACGTCGTCAACGGCAAGTACCTTATCTATACCAAAAACATCAAATCCATCGATTCTATGGCTGAACTCGTTCGGGAACTGGCCACTAAAAAATAAGCAGGGAAACGATTATGGATTTTATTAAGGGATTATGGCGAGACCTACGCGCAAGACCAGTAGATACGCTGGTGAGATGGCAGGAACAGCGCTTTCTGTGGCTGTTAATGGCCATCGCGATGGGAGGGTTAATTATCCTGGCGCACTCGTTCTTCCAAATCTATCTCTACATGGCGCCGTGCGAACAATGTGTTTACATTCGTTACGCGATGTTTGTGATGGTAATTGGCGGGGTGATTGCGGCGATAAATCCCAAAAATATCGTGCTGAAGCTGATTGGCTGCATCGCGGCGTTCTATGGCAGCATTATGGGCATTAAGTTTTCTATTAAGCTTAATGGTATCCATCATGCGGTACATAATGCGGACCCCGATTCACTTTTTGGCGTGCAAGGATGTTCGACTGACCCGACCTTTCCTTTCAACTTACCGTTGGCGGAATGGGCACCGGAGTGGTTTAAACCTACCGGAGACTGCGGTTATGACGCGCCTATCGTCCCTGATGGCGTAACGCTCAGTAGCGTACAGCAGTGGTTTGTCGATCTCTACCAGCAGTCCGAAGGCTGGTATCTGCTTCCGCCCTGGCACTTTATGAACATGGCGCAGGCATGTATGTTGGCCTTTGGGTTGTGCCTGATTCTGCTGCTGGTGATGAGCGGCGCCTGGGCATTGAAACTGGCCAGAGGCAAATAACCTGAATAGATAAACCAAAGCAGAGGTCTGCATTCAGGCCTCTGCTTTTCTCACAATAATTTTACCATTCAGCTTATTCGTCGTTCTTTGAAACTGAACAATATGGCACCGAAGGAATACAAAAAAGCCGATGACATCTCATCGGCTTTTTTCAACCATGATCCGTTCGATCAGCTGGCTTTGCGCTCATGCGCCTGGCGGTAAGCCACCAGATCTTCAATCGTGACTACCGCCATATTATGCTGGCCTGCAAACGCGATACACTCCGGCGCGCGCGCCATCGTCCCATCGTCGTTAGTCAACTCGCACAGTACACCTGCAGGTTTAAAACCAGCCAGCGTCATCAGATCGATGGTCGCCTCCGTATGACCGCCGCGCGTCAGCACGCCGCCCGCCTGAGCGCGCAGTGGGAAAACGTGCCCCGGACGGTTAAGATCGGACGGTTTTGCGCCATCCTTAATTGCCGCACGCACCGTAGTGACACGGTCAGCGGCGGAAACGCCGGTGGTCACGCCTTCTGCGGCTTCAATGGTCACGGTAAAACCGGTACCGTAGGCGCTGGTGTTGTTTTCCACCATCATTGGCAAGTCGAGCTGCTTACGACGATCTTCAGTAATACACAGGCAAACAATACCGCTACCGTGACGAATGGTTAACGCCATCTGTTCTACGGTCATCGTCTCTGCGGGGAAAATCATATCGCCTTCGTTTTCACGATCTTCATCATCAAGCACCATCACACCGCGTCCTTCACGCAGCGCATCCAGTGCAAGTTCAACACGTTCAAAAGGCGTACCAAAAGAGGAAAGTAGCGTCTGATTCATGGTAAAAAAACCTCATTAACATTATGGTTACCAGAATCAGGGCAGTCTTAGGAGTGCCTACAAGCGGCAAAAAAATAACGTGAGCGGGTCCATGCCCGACTGGATCGTTACCCTCTCCCATCCGGACTTTAACCGTCGGCCCCGGAATTACACCGGATCTGCTGACCTTTTCGCTATGGCAAAAAGCGCTCGCGGGCTTTCAACCTGCTCTCCGCGTTCCGTCACGGCGCGCCGTGATGAGAAATGCGTTAAACATCGCTGATTTACCGCCGGTGGGGAATTTCGCCCCGCCCTGAGAATAAGCGGGTTAACTATAACGCTATTGATTACCTTCATCAACGCCTTTACTCCGTATGACGTCACACAATTCTGGTTTATGGCGTCCACATATCGCACTACAATAAGAGCTAACACTTACCAGTTCAGGGAAACCACAATGATTGACCCGAAAAAAATTGAGCAAATCGCACGCCAGGTTCATGAGTCAATGCCGAAAGGTATTCGCGAGTTCGGGGAAGATATCGAGAAAAAAATCCGTCAAACGCTGCAATCTCAGCTGACGCGTCTCGATCTGGTGAGCCGCGAAGAGTTTGATGTCCAGACTCAGGTCTTGCTGCGCACCCGGGAAAAACTGGCGCTGCTGGAGCAACGCCTCAGCGAACTGGAAGCTCGCGACAAGCCTGAAGAAGTAAAACCTGCGCCCGCCATCCCGCCAGTCGATCCACAAGAGTAAAAACGTGAACGGGCCTGACGGCCCGCTCATATAAGATCTGAATAATGCCCTGCACCTGTAAAGGGAGCGAGGATTAGTGTTCTAATTCTAACCTTTTCGCCTGAGTCGCCTGCTGGCAGTAAAGCGCGTAACGCTTGCAAAACCAGTCGCGGTGCTCCTCGTCCATATTGCCGGTTACCGCCTGGATATCAACAGGACGCCCCTCCGCCTGCATTCTGGCAAAACTGCGCGCCAGAAAATCGAAATTATTCAATGAATAGACGTTATTGTTGTTCATCAGCATACCCTCCAGTTATTGAATTCTGTTAAGGCTATATGCTTTTTCTGATTTCAGTATTTCCCTATATGTACGGCGGTTTTATACATAACGTGCGCAAATTTAATGCGCAAAATCACAATATTCACCAAAGATAACGACGGATAAATCGCTTTTCGGACTTAAGGAGATATGGGTCACATGATATTGTAACGCAATGAAATAACAAGCATGAAAATTATCACGCGAACACCCTTCTGAAGGCGGCGACAAGGATAGAAAATATGACCTTATTTGCGGAGTATAACAGCCCCTATCTGTTTGCCATCGCGTTCGTTTTCTTTATCGGCGTGCTGGAGATGATTTCTCTGATTTTTGGCCACTTTCTTTCAGGCACGCTCGACGCCCATCTCGATCATTATGACGCCCTGTCATCTGGCCCTGCGGGCCAGGCGCTTCATTATCTGAATATTGGACGCGTTCCCGCCCTGGTCGTCCTCTGCCTATTGGCCGGTTATTTCGGCCTCTTCGGTATCCTCATCCAGCATGGCGGGATCATGCTCTGGCAAGCGCCGCTCAGCAATCTGCTGCTGGTCCCGTTGAGCATTGTCCTGTCGGTCTTTGCCGTGCATTACAGCGGAAAAATCCTCGCGCCCTGGCTACCCAGAGATGAAAGCTCCGCCCTCAGGGAAGAGGAATTTATCGGCGGCATGGCGATTATTACCGGCCACGCCGCCGTCGCCGGTACACCTTGCGAAGGAAAATTTACCGATAAGTTCGGCCAGATTCACTATTTACTGCTGGAACCCGAAAAGGGAAAAGAATTTAAAAAAGGAGACAAGGTGCTGATTGTCTGCCGACTTTCCGCAACGCGTTATTTGGCTGAGCGTACCTTCTATGTCTAATTGAGAGGAACTTACATAATGGATGATGTTTTTGGCATATTGCCATCATGGATGTTTACCGCCATCGTTGCGGTTATCGTCTTACTAATTATCGGGATCATTTTTGCTCGCCTCTATCGCCGCGCATCTGCGGAACAGGCGTTTGTCCGTACCGGGCTTGGCGGGCAAAAAGTGGTGATGAGCGGCGGCGCTATTGTGATGCCAATCTTTCACGAAATTATTCCGATCAATATGAATACCCTAAAACTTGAGGTCAGCCGTGCTACCGTCGACAGCCTGATCACCAAAGATCGTATGCGCGTTGACGTGGTCGTTGCTTTCTTCGTGCGTGTAAAACCCTCTGTTGAAGGTATTGCCACCGCCGCACAAACGCTTGGTCAGCGAACTCTGTCGCCGGAAGATCTGCGTATGCTGGTTGAGGATAAATTCGTTGACGCCTTACGCGCCACAGCAGCCCAGATGACGATGCATGAGCTACAGGACACGCGTGAAAACTTCGTTCAGGGCGTACAAAACACCGTTGCGGAAGATTTGTCGAAAAACGGCCTGGAACTGGAAAGCGTCTCATTAACCAACTTTAACCAAACGTCCAAAGAGCATTTCAACCCAAACAATGCCTTTGATGCCGAAGGTCTGACGAAACTGACGCAGGAAACCGAACGCCGCCGTCGTGAACGTAATGAAGTGGAACAGGATGTGGAAGTGGCGGTGCGCGAAAAGAACCGCGACGCGCTTGAACGCAAGCTGGAAATCGAGCAACAAGAAGCCTTTATGACTCTGGAGCAGGAGCAACAGGTTAAAACCCGCACCGCCGAACAAAACGCCAAAATTGCCGCTTTTGAGGCCGAGCGCCATCGTGAAGCAGAACAGACGCGCATTCTTGCTGAGCGGCAGATCCAGGAGACGGAGATCGAACGTGAGCAAGCAGTACGGTCCAGGAAAGTTGAGGCCGAGCGTGAAGTACGTATTAAAGAGATCGAACAGCAACAGGTGACAGAAATCGCCAACCAGACGAAATCTATCGCCATTGCCGCCAAATCCGAGCAGCAATCACAAGCGGAAGCGCGCGCCAACGACGCGCTGGCCGATGCGGTTCGCGCCCAGCAAAACGTAGAAACCACCCGCCAGACCACCGAAGCGGATCGCGCCAAGCAGGTCGCTCTGATCGCCGCGGCGCAGGATGCGGAAACCAAAGCGGTCGAACTGACCGTTCGGGCAAAAGCAGAGAAAGAAGCGGCAGAATTGCAAGCCGCCGCCATCATCGAACTGGCGGAAGCAACGCGTAAAAAAGGTCTGGCGGAAGCCGAAGCACAGCGGGCGCTGAATGACGCTATCAACGTACTATCTGACGAACAAACCAGCCTCAAATTTAAACTAGCGCTCTTACAATCGTTGCCTGCTGTTATTGAGAAGTCTGTTGAACCGATGAAATCCATCGACGGCATTAAGATTATTCAGGTCGATGGCCTCAATCGCGGCGCGACGGCGGGCGACGTCGCCGCTGGCGGCGCTAACGGGGGAAACCTGGCGGAACAAGCGTTATCTGCCGCGCTCACCTATCGTACCCAGGCGCCGCTGATCGATTCGCTGTTAAACGAGATTGGCATCGCTGGCGGCTCGCTAAAGGCGCTGACCACGCCGTTGGTTTCATCGGCAACGGATGAGATTAATCACGAAGCAACGGTAAAAGAGCAATAACCCCCGCCATATCTCCTGTCCCTGGTCATAAGACCGGGGATTTTTTTATCTTTTTTCCACCTTGTCTGTACAAAGCGTTATGACCAGCAGGCCATTTTGCGTGGGCGATCCAGTAACGCAAAATCGGCGGGAGAAAGCCCTTGCGTCAGACAGGCCACTCACCAACAATCGCGATGTCAGCAAGGGGCTTTAATAAGGAAAGGGTTATGATGCACCAGGTCATCATACTGATTGTTCTGTTACTGATAAGTTTCGCAGCTTACTAACAGCCAATCAGAGGGGGGAGAGATCCCCTCTCACCCTTATTCCTTTACTTTAGGTCGAAAAAAAGCAGCGTCAACCGCGAGATACGCGTCGAAACAAAATGTCCGACGCGCCTTCAAAATCAGCGCCCGCAGCGTCTGTAACGCCTGATGACGCGGTTTTACTTTTCGCTCTCGGTCTGGATCTTTTTGATGATATTGGTCGTGGAACAACCATCTTCGAAGTTCAGCACCATGACTTCGCCGCCGTTGGCCCAGACCTCTTCGCTGCCCGCGATCTCTTCCGGCTTATAGTCGCCGCCTTTTACCAGCAGATCCGGCAGAATACCGGCAATCAGTCGTTGCGGCGTATCCTCTTCAAAAGAGACAACCCAGTCGACTGACTCCAGCGCGCCCAGCACGATCATACGCTGTTCGAGCGGATTAACCGGACGGCTTTCGCCTTTCAGACGTTTAGTCGAGGCGTCACTATTGACCGCAACAATCAGGCGGTCGCCCAGTTTGCGCGCGTTCGCCAGATAAGAGACGTGGCCCGCGTGCAGAATATCGAAAACGCCGTTGGTCATGACCACTTTCTCGCCACGCTTACGCGCGCTGGCGACGGCCTGTCTCAACTCCTCTTCGGTCATGACGCCGAAACCGGTATCCGCGCGTCCGCGCACTGCGTTTTCCAGCTCAATAGGGGAAACCGTTGACGTCCCGAGCTTACCTACCACTACGCCCGCTGCCGCATTGGCGAAATAACACGCCTCCTCCAGGGTATTTCCCGCCGCCAGCGTCGCCGCCAGCACGCCGATCACCGTATCGCCCGCACCGGTAACATCATAAACTTCCTGCGCCTGCGTCGGCATATGTAGCGGCGCTTTATTCGGTTGCAGCAGCGTCATTCCCTGTTCGGAACGCGTGACCAACAGCGCGGAAAGGTCGTAATCGGCAATGAGCTTCATACCACGTTCAACCAGTTCGTCTTCGCTTTTACATTTCCCCGCGACCGCCTCGAATTCAGAAAGGTTTGGCGTCAGCAGCGTGGCGCCGCGGTAACGTTCAAAATCCGTTCCTTTCGGATCGATGAGCACCGGCACGCCCGCCTGGCGCGCCAGGGAAATCATAGTCTGCACGCTGGTCAGAGCGCCTTTGGCATAATCGGACAATACCAGCGCGCCGATCGATCCCAGCGCCTGGTTGATACGCTCATGCAACGGCTGCGGGTCCACCCCCTCAAAGCCTTCTTCAAAATCAAGACGAATGAGCTGCTGATTACGTGATAGCACGCGCAGTTTGGTAATCGTCGGATGCGTCGGCACAGAAACGAAGTCGCACTTCACATTGACCTCTGCCAACGTTTTGCTCAGCGCGCGCGCGGCGTCATCAATACCCGTCAGGCCGACCAGACGGGCGTTCGCTCCCAGAGACGCAATGTTCATCGCCACGTTCGCCGCGCCGCCCGGGCGTTCCTCAACGGTATTTACCTTAACCACGGGCACCGGCGCTTCCGGTGAAATACGGCAAGTGGGGCCATACCAATAGCGATCCAGCATTACATCACCCACAACCATGACGCCTGCACGTTCAAACGCTGGCAGATTTACTTTCATTCCTGTCTCCTGAGAGATTCAAAATTTGCGCGCGATAATAGCATAATTCAAACGGCTACCAGCCACTTCCGCCAGCTTGCCTGCACCAGCGCGCGCTCTTTGCTAAAACACGTCTGCGCCACATGACCGGGAAGCTCCTGCAACGCCAGGTGGTGCAGTTCATCACGCAGTGTGGTGTAAGCTACCGTCAGCGCCTGCGCCTCGTGTTCATCCATAATGCCGTTTTGCGCCAGAAGCTCCAGGATGCGCACGTTATCAGACCAGCGCGTTAATTTAGGTTTTTCATGAGCGTAGCGCAGTACCAGATATTGCGCGATAAACTCAATATCCGTAATACCGCCTTCATCAGCTTTAATATCAAAACGATCGCGATGCTTATTGCCGAGATGCGCCCGCATTTTCTCGCGCATTTCACGCACTTCAGTCTGCAATGTCTTGCCGTCGCGCGCCGTCGTCATGATAGTGCGGCGCACCGCATCAAACTGTGAGGTAAGCTGCGGGTCGCCATATACCACGCGAGCGCGTACCAACGCCTGATGTTCCCAGGTCCAGGCTTCATGCTGCTGATAATCGGCAAACGCGTCCGCTGAAGTCACCAGCATTCCCGCCGCGCCAGAGGGGCGTAGACGCGCATCCACCTCATACAAAATGCCGGAGGAGGTGCGCGTACTGAACAGATGCATAATGCGCTGCGCCAGGCGCAGATAAAACTGCCGCCCGTCGATTTCGCGTTCGCCGTTGGTCATGACGTCCATCGGACAGTCATGCAGGAAGATGAGATCCAGATCGGAACTGTAGCCCAGCTCCCATCCGCCCAACTTGCCATAACCGACGACCGCAAACCCCCGCCCCTGGCGCTCGTCCAGATGCGCTGGCTGACCATAACGCGCAACCATTTGCGTCCACGCCTGCTGCACCACAGCATCAATCATCGCCTCCGCCAGCCATGTGAGGTGATCGCTCACTTTCATCACCGGCAGCGTACCGGCAATATCCGCCGCCGCAATCCGCAAAAGCTGTGCCTGTTTAAACTGGCGTAATGCCTCCAGTTGTTGCTCTTCGTCTTCTTCCGGCACGCGCAGTAAATATTGGCGTAATTCGTCGCGGTAAGCGTCGGTAGCCGTCGGCTGATAAAGCGTGCCGGGGTCGAGCAGTTCATCAAGCAACAACGGATAACGCGCCAGTTGGCTCGCTATCATTGGCGAAGCGGCGCAGAGCATAATCAGGTGTTTCAGCGCGCCAGGAAATTCGCTCAGCAGCTCCAGATAGGTGGTGCGAGTGACAATCCCCGCCAGCAACGGCGTTATCCGCGATAGCGTAACAGCGGCGTCTTCGCGAGAGCAGACATCAGCAAGCAGGTGCGGCATCAGTTGGTCCAGCACTTGCCGCCCGCGCGGGCCGATAGGGCGTTTATCCAGTTCCTTACGGAAGTCAGCGATGAGGGTCAGAACCTGTCGCCGATCCTCATCGGCTAAATGCGCCAGCACTGGCGTCGAATCATCCTCCTGTAGCGCATCCTGCCATACTTCACGCCACGGCTCTGAACGCTCTTCTTCCTGCGGGGTATCGGCTTCATCATCGCCAATTAATTCGTTGAATACGCGGCGTACATTAGCCATATGATCCGTCAGTTCGCCAACAAGCTGCGGCCAGTTCTCCGCCTTCATTCCCCAGGCCAGCCGCGCCCGATTCAGATCGTCGGCAGGCAACGTTTGCGTCTGTTCGTCATTGATGCTTTGCAGCAGATTCTCCAGACGACGTAGAAAAAGATAGGCCATGCGCAGTTGCGCCACGTCATTCTCAGGCAGCAAATGCAGCGCAGCGATAGCATCCAACGTCGGCAGTAACGAACGCGACTGTAGCGACGGCTCGCGCCCGCCGCGGATGAGCTGGAATACCTGCACGATAAACTCAATTTCACGAATGCCGCCCGCGCCAAGTTTAATGTTGTCTTTCAAACCGCGGCGTCGCACTTCGCGGGCGATCATCCCTTTCATATTGCGTAGCGACTGGATGACGCTGAAATCGATATAGCGGCGGAAAACGAAAGGCCGCAGCATGGCGCGTAATTCACGAGACCAGGCGTCGTCGTTATCGCCCATTAGCCGCGCTTTCACCATAGCGTAGCGTTCCCAGTCGCGTCCTTGTTCCTGATAGTAGTCCTCCAGCGCGGCAAAACTCAGTACCAGCGGGCCGCTATCGCCAAACGGTCGCAGGCGCATGTCCACCCGATAGACAAAACCATCCATTGTAGGCTGATCCAGCGCTTTGATCAGCCGCTGCCCGAGACGCGTAAAAAACTGGGCGTTATCGAGTTCACGACGCCCGCCCCGGGTCTCGCCATGTTCCGGCCAGGCGAAAATGAGATCGATATCAGACGAAAAATTCAGTTCGCCGCCGCCCAGCTTGCCCATGCCTAAAATCAACAGCGGCTGCGGAACGCCCTGCGGGTTACAGGGGGTTCCCCATTCGCGGCAACAGGCGGCATACAGCCAGTCGCGCGCCCCCACAATGAGCGTCTCCGCCAGATGGCTCAACTGTTGTAAAATAGTCTCATCGTCCACCAGCGACAGCGTCTGCGCCCAGGCGATGCGTACCATGATGCGACGACGAAAAAACCTCAGTTCACGCATCAGCGAGGCGTCGTCACAGACACCTGCCAACGCCTCCTGTAACCAGCCAGCATAATGTCGCCATTCATCAGCCTGCGGCGATGCGGATTCCAGTTCGGCAAGCCACTCCGGATGCGCTATCACGCTATCCAGCGCAAAATCGCTAAATGTAAGTACTGACTTCGCCTGCACGCTAAGCGATGTCTCAGTAAATCCTTCTGGTAGGCGCTCAACAACGGTCTGCCAGTACTGCGATAAGGGTGAAGAGAGCGGCGTCATTTAGGGGATATCCTTTAAATAATGCCGGATGGCGGCGTTTCGCCTGATCCGGCCTACAAGTCCGCATACCGTAAGCCTGATAAGCGCAGCGTCATCAGGCGCTTTCTACGGTTCTGATTATCGTTTTCCGCTGTGCAACCAGAACGGCTGCTGGTTAATGGCCTCATTACGGAAATGTTCAATTTCAATACGTTGTCCGGTAATAATGGCGTGACGCAATCCCTGCCAGTTTTCCAGCCATGCCTGCGCGACCATCGCATCATAATACCCGGCCAGCAGTAAAACGCTGTCGATATCGCGAGTCAAACGCGGCAACTGGTCGCGATACTTATCACCCAGCGGTTGTCCAAAAACTTTTTTTAATTCAGCAGCATGACGAGAAAGATGAATGTCGGCGAAACGCTTAAAAGAATCGGCCATTTTGGCCTGCGCCTTCGCGTCCAGAAATGGCTGCCAGGCTTTCGTCACCAGCCATTCCGTCAATACCAGTTTCGCCATCGCCGTTTGCGTACTATAAACGGCTGTGACGGCGGACACCGCGGATGTCATCGTCGCTTCCGCCTGGGTAAGTAGATCACGTAAGTGAGCGCTCGCTTTACGTGGAACAATGCCACCAAAAAGCATTAAGGCATGGCGCACTAATCCCATAGCATCCAGCACGTGTTCTTTCGCCGACTCGTCGCCGCGCAGCCAGAGCTCTTCATGGTACTGCCACTGTGACAACGCCAGATCCAGCGAGGCCTCCAGCCCTTGCTCTACCGTGGCTTTCGCGGCAGTCCGCAGAATTGCCGTTGGTGTATTCTCTCGCGGCGCATTCCCCTGCGCCAGGTGATAACCTCGCGCCGCCTTACTCAGACTGCCCTGACGCAAACCAGTTTGCGACAGCAGTTGCTTCGCCAGTTTTAACACGGCGCGCGTATCGCCGCGAAGCAACTCAAGCTCCAGCTCACAAATCGGTTCGGCAAACTCGCCCGCTTTTACGTCGCCGAGATCGAGCGCAATTTCAATCCTGCTGCCGTCAACGTCCAGACACCATTTTTCCCGGTAAAAATCGGTACTGAACAGCGGCTGTACGCTTGATGCCAGGCCAGCGGGCAGGTTGCCATCCGGCCAGACCTCCGCCGGAAGTTGCGTCAGATCCAGCACGGGTTCGCTTAGCGCGACATTGTATTCGGGTCGCTGGTGCAGCCCGCCCGTTACCCGGCCGGCAATTTTCATGGTCATTTCATAGCGCCCATTTTCACCACGAATACGCAGCCCCATATCATGGCGGCGTAGCCAGTTATCAGGCGTTTCGAAGTAGATATTCAGCAACTGGCTGGGCGCATGATGCTCGCCGCCGAGCGTATGAAGATGATTTCGCAGCGCATCTACGGCGTCGTGATTGACGATAAACTTTAATTCGATTTCCTGAGCCATGGCCTTGTACTTATGGGTTATGTCACATCTGGGAAGATTCTTGGCGAACTTACCCGCATTATTTTTGTCAGTAGATAGTATTTTGCGCCAAATTGCCATGCAACGAGCAATTTGACGGGCGTAAAAGTTTGACGTAGCGGCAAAGGCGACACAGATGATTCCGATTGATGTCGACTACTTTGCGTAGCGACACTGATGCCGTTACTATCGTTCCACTTTCTCTGACAATAACGACAGCCTGATGCCAAAATTACGCCTGATTGGACTAACTTTACTTGCGCTTAGCGCCACCGCCGTCTCTCATGCTGAAGAGACGCGTTACGTTTCTGATGAACTGAATACCTGGGTCCGCAGCGGTCCGGGAGATAATTATCGCCTTGTGGGTACCGTCAACGCCGGCGAGGAAGTCACGCTCTTACAGAGCGATGCCAACTATGGTCAAATTAAAGACAGTTCTGGTCGTACTGCCTGGATACCGTTAAAAGAACTGAATACCACACCAAGCCTGCGTACCCGCGTGCCGGATCTGGAAAATCAGGTCAAAACGTTGACCGATAAACTCAACAATATTGATACCACGTGGAATCAGCGCACCGCCGATATGCAGCAGAAAGTGGCGCAAAGCGACAGCGTCATCAACGGGCTAAAAGAAGAGAACCAGAAGCTGAAAAACGAGCTGATTGTCGCGCAGAAAAAAGTTAGCGCCGCGAATCTGCAGCTGGATGACAAACAGCGCACCATTATTATGCAGTGGTTTATGTATGGCGGCGGCGTATTGGGTATTGGCTTGCTGTTAGGGCTGGTGCTGCCGCATATGATCCCAAGCCGTAAACGCAAAGACCGCTGGATGAACTAAATCGCCTTCTCTGCGGCACTGTCTTATCATTAGAGGATGCTCGTTTTTAAAAGGAAAGTGGCGTGAAGATTTATCTGGTCGGTGGTGCGGTTCGGGATGCGTTGTTAGGGCTACCGGTTAAAGATAAAGATTGGGTCGTTGTCGGCGCCACGCCGCAGGAGATGCTTGATGCGGGCTACCAGCAGGTAGGCCGTGATTTTCCTGTGTTTCTCCATCCGCAAACTCACGAAGAATACGCGCTGGCGCGTACTGAGCGTAAATCCGGCTCCGGCTACACGGGCTTCACCTGCTATGCCGCGCCGGACGTTACCCTGGAAGCCGATCTCCAGCGTCGCGATCTGACCATTAATGCTCTGGCGCGCGACGATGACGGCCAGATTATCGACCCTTACCACGGGCGCCGGGATCTAGAGGCGCGTCTACTGCGCCATGTCTCTCCCGCGTTTGGCGAAGATCCCTTGCGCGTATTGCGCGTGGCGCGTTTTGCCGCCCGTTACGCTCATCTGAGTTTCCGTATCGCCGATGAAACACTGGCGCTAATGCGCGACATGACCGCGGCAGGCGAGCTGGAACAGCTGACGCCGGAACGGGTATGGAAAGAGACGGAAAATGCGCTTACCACCCGCAATCCGCAGGTTTACTTCCAGGTATTGCGCGACTGCGGCGCCCTGCGCGTCCTGTTTCCGGAAATCGACGCCCTGTTTGGCGTACCCGCGCCGGCAAAGTGGCATCCGGAAATTGATACCGGAGTTCATACGCTGATGACGCTGTCGATGGCCGCCATGCTCAGTCCGCAGCTTGATGTCCGTTTCGCCACGCTTTGTCATGATCTGGGCAAAGGCTTAACGCCGAAAAACCTCTGGCCGCGCCATCATGGTCACGGCCCGGCGGGCGTGAAACTGGTCGAACAGTTATGCCAGCGTTTACGCGTCCCCAATGACCTGCGTGATTTAGCTAAACTGGTCGCCGAATACCACGATCTGATCCACACCTTTCCGATACTCCAGCCGAAAACGATCGTTAAGCTGTTTGACGCCATTGATGCATGGCGTAAACCGCAGCGCGTCGAGCAGATTGCGCTGACCAGCGAGGCCGATGTCCGTGGACGTACCGGATTTGAAGCGTCGGATTACCCGCAGGGGCGCTGGCTGCGCGAAGCCTGGCAGGTGGCGCAGGCGGTACCGACGAAAGAGGTGGTGGAGGCCGGATTTAAGGGCATTGAGATTCGCGAGGAGCTGACAAAGCGACGAATTGCAGCGGTCGCCAACTGGAAAGAGAAGCGCTGCCCGAACCCCGCCAGCTAAACGCCATCCGGCACGATAAATTGCCTGATGGCGCTGCGCTTATCAGACCGACAAAACAGTTAGGCCGGACAAGGCGGTACGCCGCCATCCGGCAGGTCAATCATCAGAAGAAGACAACGTAAACGGCAGCCGCCACCACAAAGCGGTAAATCGCAAACGGAATAAACGAGATACGCTTAATCAGTTGCAGGAAGGTCTTGATGGCGATCAGCGCCACCACAAACGCCGTCACAAAGCCCACTGCGAACATCGGAATATCCGCTGCGGTCAGGAATGACCAACTTTTGTAGAGATCCAGAACCGTTGCGCCCATCATCATCGGCACAGCCAGTAAGAACGAGAACTCAGAGGCGGCGTAACGGCTGACGCCCATCAGCATCCCACCGGAAATGGTCGCTCCGGAACGCGAGAAGCCCGGCCACAGCGCCAGACACTGGAAACAGCCAATCATAAACGCCTGACGATACGTCATATCATCCAGCCCCGGCGCGCGCGGTTCTTTCGGCTTCAGGCACTCGGCGGCAATCAGCAACAGACCGCCTACCACCAGCGCGTACATCACGTTAATCGGGTTAAATAGCGACTTGATCGTGTCATGAAAGACTAACCCCAGCACCACCGCCGGAATCATGCCCAGCAGGATGTGAATCAACGTTAATCGACCTTTACTTTCACCTTCACGCTGTAGCGGGCGGCCAAAGTGAATACCGATGAGACCAAACAACCGCCGCCAGAACATCACCACGACCGCCAGAATAGATCCAAGTTGAATCACCACTTCGAATGTCTTGGCCGTATCGCCTTCAAACCCCAGCAGATGACCCACAATAATCATATGGCCCGTGCTGGATACCGGCAAAAACTCCGTCAATCCTTCGACCACACCCAAAATTGCCGCTATCAGCAGCGAGTGCATATCGCTCATCAATAAACCCCTAAAATGAAAAACACTGCAAAAATGGATCTCGCGTTAAGACCCCATATATAACCGTTTGGTTTAAAAAATATAAAATTATTTATTTTTATTTCAGATTATTGCCACGCTCAATAATTACCCCTACGTTCGCCGCGCGCGCGACGGCGCCAGGCTTGCTCAGTTTGATGCGAACCCACGGAGAATTGAATCGGCTAAGCAGTAGATCCGCCACCTCTTCCGCCACACGCTCGACCAGAGCAAAACGCCCGCCTTCAACATGATTTATCACCGTGTCGGCGATATCCGCGTAACTTAGACAATCTGCGACATCATCGCTTTTCGCCGACTTGCGGTTATCCCATGCCATTTCGATATCGAACACCAGTTTTTGCTCGATAGTCTGTTCCCAGTCGTAAACACCGATAGTGGTGATTACCGAAAGTTGCTCTATAAATACAATATCCATCACGACCTGCCTGCTTTTTGGCTAACCCGGATACCACTTCCGGCGAAATGTGCGTATTATCCACAGAAATAGTAAATAAAACGACACTTTCAATACGGAACAGCTTATGAGTGCAATCGCGCCTGGAATGATCCTCTTCGCGTACCTCTGCGGCTCAATTTCCAGTGCCATTCTGGTTTGCCGCATCGCCGGGCTGCCCGATCCGCGTGAAAGCGGCTCCGGCAACCCGGGCGCGACGAACGTATTACGAATCGGTGGCAAGGGAGCGGCTGTCGCGGTACTTATTTTTGACATCCTTAAAGGCATGTTGCCCGTCTGGGGCGCGTATGCGTTAGGCGTTACCCCTTTCTGGCTGGGGCTTATCGCTATCGCCGCCTGTCTGGGGCATATCTGGCCGGTCTTTTTTGGCTTTAAAGGTGGGAAAGGCGTAGCAACCGCGTTTGGCGCCATTGCGCCCATCGGCTGGGATTTAACCGGCGTCATGGCAGGCACCTGGCTGCTGACGGTCCTGTTAAGCGGTTATTCATCGTTAGGGGCGATTGTCAGCGCCTTGATTGCGCCGTTTTACGTCTGGTGGTTTAAACCGCAGTTCACCTTCCCGGTGTCGATGCTGTCATGTCTCATTTTGCTGCGCCATCATGACAACATCCAGCGTCTGTGGCGTCGCCAGGAGACGAAAATCTGGACGAAGCTGAAAAAGAAACGCCAGAAAGATTCGGAGTAGTTTTTTACGCTATGCCGTGCCTGCGCATCGCCGGATAAATAGCTCGGTGATAGGCGTACATATCGAATCCGCCGCGCGTCACCCTTCCACCATTGGCGTGGTTAGGCGCGATTTTCGGCCTGATCTTCCTGGTGCTGCTGATCGTCACCGGGCTGTTGTGGATGCCCGTCGTTTTACTGTAAACCCGTTGGGGCGGCATGATGTCGCCCCCTTTTTCCGCTTTTACGCCGCCGGCAGCTCGGCCAGCGGCCAGCGCGGACGTACCGTTACGCCAAGATCCGCCGTAACGCCCGCCTTAAACCGCACCATTCCGGCATAGGCGATCATCGCCCCGTTGTCAGTACAAAACTCCGGACGCGCATAGAACACTTCGCCGCGGCGTTTTTGCATCATTTCGGCAAGCTTCGCGCGCAGCGTGCGGTTAGCGCTGACGCCCCCCGCCATGACCAGACGCTTAAAACCGGTGCTTTCCAGCGCGCGCTTGCACTTGATCATCAGCGTATCCACGACCGCATCTTCAAAAGCGCGCGCGATATCAGCGCGAGTTTGTTCGTCGTCGCCATTACTACGAATGGTGTTAGCGGCAAAGGTTTTCAGACCGGAAAAACTAAAATCCAGCCCCGGACGATCGGTCATCGGGCGCGGAAAGACAAAACGTCCCGCCGTCCCCTGCGACGCCATTTTCGACAGCATCGGGCCGCCAGGATAATCCAGCCCCAACAATTTGGCGGTTTTATCAAACGCTTCACCGGCGGCATCGTCAATCGACTCTCCCAGCAGTTCGTACTGACCGATTCCGGTCACGCTAATGAGCTGCGTATGTCCGCCGGAGACCAGTAGCGCCACAAACGGGAAATCCGGAGGGTTATCTTCCAGCATCGGCGCCAGCAGATGACCTTCCATATGGTGTACAGGAATGGCCGGCACATTCCAGGCAAATGCCAGCGAACGCCCGACGGTTGCGCCGACCAGCAGCGCGCCGACCAGGCCCGGGCCTGCGGTATAGGCCACCGCGTCGATATCGCTCGCCGTCAGACCGGCTTCTTTTAATGCCGCCTGAATCAGCGGCACGGTTTTACGCACATGATCGCGGGAAGCCAGTTCAGGCACTACGCCGCCGTAGTCAGCATGTAATTTCACCTGACTATACAATTGGTTGGCTAACAGACCCTTTTTGTCGTCGTAAATAGCGATGCCGGTTTCATCGCAGGATGTTTCAATACCCAGTACACGCATGACTTGTTTTACCTCGCTCTAATACCGCGCAGTGTAGGTCGAATGCGGGTGGATGTATACCCTCAGTCCCGACTTCGTGTATACTCCCTCACCTTATAAAAGTCCCGTTCAAAAAAGGCCGCGGTGCTTTACAAAGCAGCAGCAATTGCAGTAAAATTCCGCACCATTTTGAAATAAGCTGGCGTTGATGCCAGCGGCAAACCGAATTAATCAAAGGTGAGAGGCACATGCCGGTAATTAAAGTACGTGAAAACGAGCCGTTCGACGTAGCTCTGCGTCGCTTCAAGCGTTCCTGCGAAAAAGCAGGTGTTCTGGCGGAAGTTCGTCGTCGTGAGTTCTATGAAAAACCGACGACCGAACGTAAGCGCGCTAAAGCTTCTGCAGTGAAACGTCACGCGAAGAAACTGGCTCGCGAAAACGCACGCCGTACTCGTCTGTACTAATCTTTTGAGAGCGGGCTGCTCTCAATTCAGATCGAGTTGTAGTTGTAAGGCCGTGCTTCCGAAAGGAATGCGCGGCTTGTTTTCGTTTATGCATTAGCATATACACAAAATCATTCATGCTGCGTCCAGGCGGCAAGAGAGCAAGTCCCCGGCGCTTACGCAAGTCAGCGACAGGGGTGAGCGAACGAAGCCAACACTACGGCAGCCTGAAGAATGACGTGTATAAAAGGGGCATATGGCTGGACGAATCCCACGCGTATTCATTAATGACCTGCTGGCGAGAACCGATATCGTCGATCTGATCGACGTGCGCGTAAAACTCAAGAAACAGGGCAAGAACTATCACGCGTGTTGTCCATTCCATAATGAGAAAACCCCTTCTTTCACCGTAAACGGTGAAAAACAGTTTTATCACTGCTTTGGATGCGGCGCGCATGGCAATGCGATCGACTTTTTGATGAATTACGACAAGCTCGAATTTGTCGAAACCGTCGAAGAATTAGCGGCCATGCATAACCTGGAAATTCCCTATGAAGCAGGCACCGGGCTTAGCCAGATAGAGCGCCATCAACGGCAAAACCTCTATCAGTTGATGAATGGTCTGAATGACTTTTATCAGCAGTCGCTTACCCATCCTGCGGCAAAACCTGCGCGTGACTATCTGCAAAAGCGCGGTCTGAGCGCTGAAATTATTCAGCGTTTCGCCATTGGCTTCGCGCCGCCTGGTTGGGATAACGCGTTAAAGCGCTTCGGTAATAACAGCGATAACAAGGCATTGTTGCTGGATGCCGGAATGCTGGTCAATAACGAGCAGGGCAGCACTTACGATCGTTTCCGTAATCGGGTCATGTTCCCTATTCGGGACAAACGCGGCAGGGTGATTGGTTTTGGCGGTCGAGTTCTGGGGAACGACACGCCGAAATACCTTAACTCTCCGGAAACGGACATTTTCCATAAAGGCCGCCAGCTATATGGTCTTTATGAGGCTCAGCAATATAGTGCTGAACCGCAACGCTTGCTTGTGGTCGAAGGTTATATGGATGTCGTCGCACTAGCGCAATACGACATTAACTATGCGGTTGCTTCGCTGGGTACCTCAACCACGGCAGACCATATGCATATGTTATTCCGGGCGACGAACAACGTAATTTGCTGTTACGACGGCGACCGGGCTGGCCGTGATGCCGCCTGGAGAGCGCTGGAAACAGCAATGCCTTATATGACCGACGGTCGGCAGGTACGCTTTATGTTTTTACCTGACGGCGAAGACCCGGATACGCTGGTGCGTAAAGAAGGCAAGGCGGCTTTTGAAGCGCGGATGGAGCAGGCGCAGCCGCTCTCTACGTTTCTGTTTAATAGCCTCCTGCCGCAGGTGGATTTAAGCTCGCCGGATGGCAGCACGCAGTTAGCCGCGCTGGCGCTGCCGCTCATTAATCAGGTGCCTGGCGACGCGCACCGTATTCAGCTGCGCCAGACGTTGGGGCTGAAGTTAGGCATTTTCGATGATAGTCAGCTTGATCGTTTAGTGCCAAAACAGGCGGAAAGCGGCGTTTCCCGCCCGGCTCCACAGCTAAAACGCACGACCATGCGTATACTGATAGGATTACTGGTGCAAAATCCGGATCTCGCGCCGTTAGTGCCGCCCTTAGACGCGCTGGATGAGAATAAGCTGCCTGGACTTGGCTTATTTAAAGAATTGGTCAAAACTTGTTTGGCTCAGCCAGGTCTTACTACCGGACAACTTCTGGAACTCTACCGTGGCACAAATGATGCTGCGACCCTTGAAAAATTATCGATGTGGGACGATATAGCAGATAAGGCGATTGCCGAAAAGACCTTTACCGACTCACTCAACCATATGTTTGATTCGCTGCTGCAACTGCGACAAGAAGAGCTGATCGCTCGCGATCGCACTCACGGTTTAAGCAGCGAAGAACGCCGAGAGCTCTGGACGTTAAACCAGGAGCTGGCCAGAAAATGAATTTAACGGCTTAAATGCCGCATATCGATCGGGAAGCCCCCGACAGCCGCAGTGAGAGGCAGCGGCCAAAATATAAGTATGCCCTCGCTTTAAATGTCGACAGCTATACCGTCGACACCAATCAAACGAATAAGTGTGGATACCGTCTTATGGAGCAAAACCCGCAGTCACAGCTGAAACTTCTTGTCACCCGTGGTAAGGAGCAAGGCTATCTGACCTATGCTGAGGTCAATGACCATCTGCCGGAAGATATCGTCGATTCAGATCAAATTGAAGATATCATCCAAATGATCAACGACATGGGTATTCAGGTAATGGAAGAAGCGCCTGATGCCGATGATCTGCTGCTGGCTGAAAATACCACCAGCACCGATGAAGATGCGGAAGAAGCTGCTGCACAAGTTCTGTCCAGTGTTGAGTCTGAAATCGGTCGTACGACTGACCCGGTACGCATGTATATGCGTGAAATGGGCACTGTTGAACTGTTGACCCGGGAAGGCGAAATCGACATCGCTAAACGTATCGAAGACGGGATCAACCAGGTTCAATGCTCCGTTGCCGAATACCCGGAAGCCATTACCTATCTGCTGGAACAGTACGATCGCGTTGAGGCTGAAGAGGCTCGTTTGTCCGATCTTATCACCGGCTTTGTCGATCCGAACGCGGAAGAAGAGATGGCGCCGACCGCAACTCACGTCGGTTCTGAACTCTCCCAGGAAGACCTGGATGATGACGAAGACGAAGATGAAGAAGACGGCGACGATGACGCCGCCGATGACGACAACAGCATTGACCCTGAACTGGCACGCGAAAAATTCGCTGAGCTGCGCGCGCAATACGTCGTTACGCGCGACACCATCAAAGCGAAAGGCCGCAGCCATGCTGCCGCGCAGGAAGAGATTCTGAAGCTGTCTGAAGTGTTCAAACAGTTCCGTCTGGTACCGAAGCAATTCGACTATCTGGTCAACAGTATGCGCGTGATGATGGATCGCGTGCGTACCCAGGAACGTCTGATCATGAAGCTCTGCGTCGAGCAGTGCAAAATGCCGAAGAAGAACTTTATCACGCTGTTTACCGGTAACGAAACCAGCGAAACCTGGTTCAACGCCGCTATCGCGATGAACAAACCGTGGTCGGAAAAACTGCACGATGTCGCGGAAGAAGTGCAACGCTGCCTGCAAAAACTGCGGCAGATTGAAGAAGAGACCGGTCTGACCATCGAACAGGTGAAAGACATCAACCGTCGCATGTCCATCGGGGAAGCGAAAGCCCGCCGTGCGAAGAAAGAGATGGTTGAAGCGAACTTGCGTCTGGTTATTTCTATCGCTAAGAAATACACCAACCGTGGCTTGCAGTTCCTTGACCTGATTCAGGAAGGCAACATCGGTCTGATGAAAGCGGTAGATAAATTTGAATACCGTCGCGGCTACAAGTTCTCCACCTACGCTACCTGGTGGATTCGTCAGGCGATCACCCGCTCTATCGCCGATCAGGCGCGCACCATCCGTATTCCGGTGCATATGATTGAGACCATCAACAAGCTCAACCGTATCTCCCGCCAGATGCTGCAAGAGATGGGCCGCGAGCCAACGCCGGAAGAGCTGGCTGAACGGATGCTGATGCCGGAAGATAAAATTCGTAAGGTGCTGAAGATTGCCAAAGAGCCTATCTCCATGGAAACGCCGATCGGCGACGATGAAGATTCGCATCTGGGTGATTTCATCGAGGATACTACCCTCGAGCTGCCGCTGGACTCTGCCACCACCGAGAGCCTGCGTGCCGCCACGCACGACGTGCTGGCTGGCCTGACCGCCCGTGAAGCGAAAGTGCTGCGTATGCGTTTCGGTATCGATATGAACACCGACCACACGCTGGAAGAAGTGGGTAAACAGTTCGACGTTACCCGCGAACGTATCCGTCAGATCGAAGCGAAGGCGCTGCGTAAACTGCGCCACCCGAGCCGTTCTGAAGTGCTGCGCAGCTTCCTCGACGATTAATTCGCCGCACACGTATAAACGCCGCCGCAAGGCGGCGTTTTCTTATCAGGCCATGCGCAAGCGCCCTATTTGGCCTACAGAATCTCTACACAGCGCGAGTATTCGCGCCCTCATTCCCCATTGCTATAGCCCACGCATAATGAGCGCTTGGTCCAGTTCGCGATAGGCCTCGACCAGTTTTTCCGTTTTAATTCGGTTTAAGCCGCTGGGATTCGGCAACACCCACACCATCGTCGCGCCAATGGCGATCTTTTGTTTACCCCAGGCGATACCACGCTGGCTGAATCCCTGTTCAAAAGCCTGTTTACCAAGCACCGCCAGCGCTGCGGGCTGGTAGTCCTCTATTTTTTCAATCAGGTTGCGTCCGCCGCTACGTAATTCATGCAACTTCACCTCAGTCGCTTGTACCGTCGGTCGATCGACGAGTTTTGTTACCCCGCAGCGAAAATCCAGTAATTTTTCCGCCTCTTCCGGTTTCAACTGTCGATCGGTGAAACCGGCCAAATGAATAACTTTCCAAAAACGATTCGCGGGATGCGCAAACGGAAAGCCGGTATTCGCCGAGGAGAGTCCCGGATTGATGCCGCAAAAAACCACCCGTAGCCCTGGCGCCAGTATGTCCTTAACCATTATTACTCCTGAGCAATACAACGTACTTTAAGTATAACGGGTTGAAAACACATTGTTTATAAAAACAGCACCCGCACGGTTACGGCTGGATTACAGCGTAAAGTTACATTATAATCCACCGCCACGGCCCCTTAGCTCAGTGGTTAGAGCAGGCGACTCATAATCGCTTGGTCGCTGGTTCAAGTCCAGCAGGGGCCACCAAATTTTAGCTTTAAAATCATATAATTAAGCCACTCTAAAGAGTGGCTTTTTTGTTTCTGACAGGGTCGCCCCATACCGCTATTTACGATGCCAATAAGCTGCCGCACGTACCAGGTGTGGATCAAACCCCTTTTCAAAGCACTGACTTAAACGTTTTACCGTTTTGCCTTCGCCAGTAATCCAGATGAAATAGTCTGATTCTGGTATTGTCAGCTGCGACAGGCGCGTTTGCATTGCCTGTTCATCGCCGCCAACAACATATTCCACAGTAATGTCCGTCAAATGGGCGAGATAATCGCGATATGCGGCATCCTGAATGCTCACCAGCGCGGTTACCGCAGGGCGCGCAGGCAGACGGCTAAGCGATTCCAGACGACGACGTAGCGCAGGCATACCGGACTCATCGCAGACATAAACCTGACAAGCATAATCTTCCGGCACCACCAGCGAACCGCGCGGCCCGCCAATCGTCAGTGTATCGCCTTCACGGGCTTCCATTGCCCAACGGCTGGCTACGCCACCATCGTGGATAAAGAAATCCAGCGCCAGCTCGCGACGCGCCTCGTCATACAGCGGCGTGTAATCCCTGGAGACCGGACGAACGCCCTCCCCCCAGATAATGCCTTCCTCAGTGACTGTCGGGGGCGTAAAGCGACAGCCTGGCTCAGGGAAAAAAACTTTCGTGTGATCGTCAAAGCCCAGGGAGGTGAAACCGTCCAGCGCCTCGCCGCCAAGTACGATCCGCTGAAATCCTGCGCTAATACGTTCTACCCGCAGAACGGTCAGCTCGCGAAAACGCAGTTCATTACGAACACGCTGTGGATAGCGTGCGGATGATGTCGTCATTTTTTGCCTTCGTGAAGTAATACGATATATCTAAATTAAAGTTTTAAATGATAATGATTGTTAATCAGTAAAAATGCAACTGTTTTTTGATAGTGTTCTGGCAACGCGTCGCCAACTATAACCTTAGAATAAAATGTTATAAATTAATAGATTATCGCAAAAATGGCTTTTACCCTTGCTAAAACCCATCATTTAGATATAAATTAGATATATCTAAATAAACAGGAGGCAATGATGCAAAATCAACATGAAGGGTGTTGCAAAAACCGGGATCATAAGCACGACGGCTGCTGTAAAGATCGAGAACATCAGCATGAAGGCTGCCATAGCGCGCATCAGCATGAGAACGCCAGTTGCGGCGGCGAACACCGTCACGGACACGGCTGTGGTCGTCATGGACAGGGCGGTGGTCGACGTCAGCGATTTTTTGGCCACGGGGAACTTCGGCTGGTCATTCTTGATATCCTGACCCGGGACGCCAGCCACGGCTATGAACTGATTAAAGCGATAGAAAACCTGACGGGGGGCGGCTATACGCCAAGCGCTGGCGTGATCTACCCTACGCTGGATTTTTTACAGGATCAGCAATTTATCACAATTAGCGACGAAGAAGGCGGGCGGAAAAAAATCGCGATTACCGCGAACGGCGCGCAATGGCTTGATGAAAATCGCGAACACCTGACGCATATTCAGGCGCGGCTAAAAGCCCGTTGTGTGGGCATGGAGTTACGTAAAAATCCGCAGATGAAGCGGGCGCTGGATAACTTCAAGGCCGTGCTGGATCTGCGGATAAACCACAGCGATATCAACGACGCGCAAATCAAACGCATTATCGGCGTGATTGATCGCGCGGCGCTGGAAATCGCCGAACTGGATTAAGCGGGCTGCGTGTCCTCTTCGCGGACGCGGAACACATTAACCAGCTCTTTTAAATGTAACGCCTGTTCGTTCAGCGACGCCGCGGCGGCAACAGACTCTTCCACAAGGCAGGAGTTTTGTTGCGTGGCGGCGTCAATCAGGCCAATCGCGCTGTTAATCTGCGAAATACCGTCAGTTTGCTCACGGCTGGCCTGCCCAATCTCACGTAATATCACATCCATCTCTTCGACGTTATCCACCATGCCATTAATCAGAGCGCTGGCTTTCTCCACCAGGTGCATCCCTTCCTGAGTCTGACTGGTTGAATCTTCAATCAAATTACGGATTTCACTGGCTGACGAGGCGCTCTTTTGCGCCAACTGGCGAACCTCTCCGGCGACAACGGCAAAACCACGTCCATGTTCGCCCGCGCGCGCCGCTTCAACCGCCGCGTTCAGCGCCAGGATATTGGTCTGAAAGGCAATGGAATCAATGATATTGATGATATCTGACATACGATTTGCCGTATCGTTAATGACGCGCATTTTCTGCGTCACTTGATTCATCATCTCTCCATTGTTTTTCACCACGCTGGCGGCGCCGGCAGAGAGTTTGGTCGCTTCACTGGTATGATCGGCTGTGTTTTTAACCGTGGCGGTAATCTGTTCCATCGACGCCGCCGTTTCTTCAACCGAGCTGGCCTGCTCTTCCGTACGCGCCGCCAAATCCTGGTTACCGGCGACAATTTGCGCCGCCGCCGTGGAGATACTCTCCGAACCGTTTTGCACTTCCTGTACGATATCCAGCAGACGCGTTTTCATCGCCATTAACGCTTGCAGTAGTACGCCTGTTTCATCTTTATAATCGGTGGTGATATGACGAGTCAGATCGCCATCGGCAATCGCCTCGGCAAAGCGTACCGCGTCATCAAGCGGTCGGGTAATGGAACGTACGATATACCATCCCATTACGCATCCGGCGGCGATGCTTATCAGCGCCAGGGTAATTAACAGCGTCCGGTTAGTTTTAAAATCTCCTTCGACCTGCACGCCCGCGTTGTGCATTTGCGCGTCCTGAACAGCGATAAGCTCCTGAACTTTATCCTTATAGACCTTTTGCACCTGCACCGTTCTGGTCATCATCTCCTGAATGGCCGCCTGACGATTATGGCTTTGAATATCTTGCAAAATACGGAATCTGGACTCCAGGTATTGCTGGCGCGCTTCACGGATCTCGGTAATGATTTTCTGCGAAGCCGCATCGTGACGATTGCTGGAAAGCTCATCCAGTAGCGCCGTAATACGCTGGCTTATTTCATCCAGCTCTTTCTGCGAACTCTGGCTCCAGCGCCCCTCCTCATCCAGTAGCATGAGCTGCTGCGCGATGATGAAATCATTAAAATTATCGATTAACAGATTGGCTTTCACCGTGGTGGGATAATCATTGGTAATAATGTTCTGCATACCCGTATTAGCCCGATCAAGGCTAAACAAAGACAGAGCGGAACTGACCACCATGAGAACAATGAATAAGCCAAAGGCCATAAATAATTTTGAACGTATTTTAATGTTATGCAAAAACATATTTTCTCCCTGGGATTGCATATCCTCATACAGGAAGATTTATCGGCAATAATGTTACTAACTTTATGATATTGATCGCTTTTTATTTCGGAACATTATTAGTAAATAATATTTATTGTTCACAGAAAGATGAACCAAAAGTGACATAAATTGGCACTAATAATGAAAGAAATACGCTAAAAGGTTAACCATTTCTTATTTATCAACTGAGCTTATACCTATTAATAGGTAGGCAGGAAGAAGGAATAAATATCACATTATTTTTAACATCACAGGCCACTGATACTCTCTATGATGGCAGGCACCGCCTTCTATCAGAGCGCATCCGCCCGGTAAGCTTGTTGCTACCGGGCGGATGTCATTACCGTTGCTACCTACAAGTAAACTTAATGCAGTACCGTGACCGCATCCTCCAGCCGGCTGGCACGGTGTTTTACCATTGCGGAGACTTGTGCGCTTTCTTCCACCAGCGCCGCATTTTTCTGGGTTATGCGGTTCAACTCGTCCACGGCGCGAGTCAGGCTGGAAAGCCCATCTGTCTGTTCCTGCGTCGACTGACTGATACGTGCGATAAGCAGGGTGACATTTTGCACCTGGGCTACAATGTCATCCATGGTACGGCCTGCGGCGTGAACCTGCTCGGAGCCTGACTGCACCTTTGTTGCGCTGGCATCAATTAATTTACGAATATCGTTCGCCGCGTTAGCGCTGCGGCTGGCAAGATGGCGTACCTCGCCAGCAACCACGGCAAACCCTTTCCCCTGCTCGCCCGCTCTCGCCGCTTCTACCGCCGCATTCAGCGCCAGGATATTCGTCTGAAAAGCGATATCGTTAATTAGCGTGGTGATCGTCCCGATACGTTGCGTACTGTGAGCGATATCATCCATCGTTTTAATCACCGTATCCATCGCCTCACCTCCCTGAGTCGCCGCGCTACTGGCCGCCATGGAAAGCTTATCCGCAGCGGAAGCCGTCTCGGAGTTGAGCTTCACGGACTCCGCCATCTGATTCATGGTCGTTACCGTTTCCTGAACATTCTCCACGGTCTGACGGGTGTGTTCGTTCAGATCATTATTACCCTTCGCCAGCCTTTCACTGCCGTTTCTGACGCTGGAAACCTGACTTGATACGTCATTGATCAGCCAGCGGCACATCAAGCCAAGCTGCCCTACGGCCCTCAGCGTCAGCCCCAACTCATCGCTACGATTAAGATGTTGTACGCTGTTGCGTTCGCCGGTCGCCACTTTCAGCGCCTGCGTCGCCACATTTTCAATGGGACGCACAATTTGCCATTCCAATAGCGCCGTACCTGCCAGCATCGCCAACGCGCCCAACAGCAACGCCTGCCATGACGCATCCGTACCGAACAGCGCCAACGCCAGCATTACGGCCATTAGCCCCATAATGCTACGCACTCGCCAGCGAACAGGCATAGCGGGCAGTTTGCCCAGCAAACCCTGACGAACCACCAGGCCTTTATGAATACGTTTACTACACCGCCCTTCATTTAGCGCCTGATATAAAGGCTCGACGGCGGCAATCTCATCATCCGTGGCGCGGGTACGGATCGACATATATCCCGTCACACGCCCTTCACGTATCATCGGTACCGCGTTGGCCCGCACCCAATAATGGTCGCCGTTTTTACGCCGGTTTTTCACAATGCCGCTCCACGGTTCGCCCTGTTTTAGGGTGTACCACATATCTGCGAAGGCAGCTTTCGGCATATCCGGATGACGCACCAGATTATGTGGCTGCGCCAGTAACTCGTTTAACTGATAGCCGCTCACCTGGACAAAAGTGTCATTGGCGTGAGTGATATAGCTTTCCAGGTCGGTCGTAGACATCAGAGTGGTATCATCATCCAGCGGGGTATTTAGCTGGCTGACGTAGGGATGAGAAGACATGATAGCGTCCTGTGCAGGTTATCTGGATGTTAATTTTTCGCTCAGATGTTATTTCGGCGCTAATCTATTTATCTTTAGTTGTTAAAATTGCTCTGGATCGCAATTTGCGATTAATCCTTAATATTTGTACGATTTTCACCTCATCCTGCGCCTTATTTTCATTATGAAATTGTTTAGCGTAGACAACCTTTTTCTTTAAAATCTGCCCTGGCTCACCTTTTTCTCACGCCGCCGCTACCGCAACACACCGTAAACCGTAAAACAAGATCTGCTCAAAATGCATCCAATTGTTAACGCATGACATTAAATGTTGTGTAAATGTGATTATTCCTGGTGTTTATCCCGATTTTCACTATGGGCTTAGACCCCCGCTAATCCCTGCAATACTTAATTCAGTATCATGTGATACACGGCCCTCTGGAGCTCATTTTGAACAGGTTACCTTCCAGCGCATCGGCTTTGGCCTGTAGCGCGCACGCACTGAATCTCATCGAGAAGCGAACGCTAAACCATGAGGAAATGAAAGCACTAAACCGAGAGGTCATTGACTACTTTAAAGAGCATGTAAATCCAGGATTTCTGGAATACCGGAAATCTGTTACCGCCGGCGGGGATTACGGAGCCGTAGAGTGGCAAGCGGGCAGTTTGAATACGCTTGTCGACACCCAGGGGCAGGAGTTTATCGACTGTCTTGGGGGGTTTGGCATCTTTAACGTGGGGCACCGTAATCCTGTTGTGGTATCCGCCGTCCAGAATCAACTCGCAAAACAGCCTCTCCACAGCCAGGAGTTACTTGATCCCTTGCGGGCGATGCTGGCAAAAACGCTGGCGGCGCTGACACCGGGGAAACTCAAGTACAGCTTTTTCTGTAACAGCGGCACCGAATCCGTCGAAGCGGCGCTAAAACTGGCAAAAGCGTATCAGTCGCCGCGCGGCAAGTTTACCTTTATCGCCACCAGCGGCGCATTTCACGGCAAATCATTGGGCGCGCTCTCCGCCACGGCCAAATCCACCTTCCGCAGACCCTTTATGCCTTTACTGCCGGGCTTCCGCCATGTGCCGTTTGGCAATATCGACGCGATGAGCATGGCATTTAGCGAAGGCAAAAAAACGGGCGACGAGATAGCAGCCGTGATTCTGGAGCCAATTCAGGGTGAAGGCGGCGTGATCCTGCCGCCGCAGGGATACCTGACAGAGGTACGTAAGCTCTGTGACGAATTCGGTGCGCTGATGATTCTGGATGAAGTACAAACCGGCATGGGGCGTACCGGCAAGATGTTTGCCTGCGAGCACGAAAATGTGCAGCCTGATATTCTGTGTCTGGCGAAAGCCCTGGGCGGCGGCGTGATGCCGGTTGGCGCCACCATCGCGACTGAAGAGGTGTTTTCGGTTCTGTTCGACAACCCCTTCCTGCATACCACCACTTTTGGCGGTAATCCGCTGGCTTGTGCTGCCGCGCTGGCGACCATTAACGTCCTGCTGGAGCAAAATCTCCCGGCCCAGGCGGAACAAAAAGGCGATACGCTCCTGGATGGTTTTCGACAACTTGCGCGTGAATATCCCAATCTGGTACACGATGCGCGCGGCAAAGGTATGTTGATGGCCATTGAATTTGTCGATAACGAAACGGGCTACCGTTTTGCCAGTGAGATGTTCCGTCAACGCGTGCTGGTCGCTGGTACGCTGAATAATGCGAAAACAATTCGTATCGAGCCACCGCTCACGCTAACCATTGAACTGTGCGAACAGGTATTGAAATCAGCGCGTAATGCGCTGGCGGCGATGCAGGTGAGCGTTGAAGAGGTTTAAAAACGATGCCGGATGGCGCTATGCTTATCCGGCCTGTTTTCCCCGGGTCGCAGCCTCTTTTTTGAATCCCATCACAATCACCACATTCCCCTTTTCCCTTTTACCTCGCGACGGCTACAGTAGTAACTCATCCGACCACATAACAATAATTTTACATACTGGATACGCTTATGAGCTACCCATCGCTGTTCGCCCCGCTCGATCTGGGCTTTACTACTCTCAGAAACCGCGTGCTGATGGGATCGATGCACACGGGTCTGGAAGAACATCCTGATGGCGCCGAGCGCCTGGCGGCATTTTATGCCGAGCGCGCGCGACACGGCGTAGCGTTAATCGTCACCGGCGGTATTGCGCCCGTTCCCTCCGGGGTCGTGATGACCGGCGGCGCGATGCTGAACGATGCCAGCCAGTTAACGCCTCACCGCGTGGTGACCGATGCCGTACATGCGGAAGGCGGTAAAATCGCGCTGCAAATTCTGCACACCGGACGTTACAGCTATCAGCCGCACCTGGTCGCGCCGTCGGCAATTCAGGCGCCAATCAACCGCTTTATGCCGCATGAACTGACGCATGATGAAATCTTGCAGTTAATCGACGACTTCGCGCATTGCGCGCAACTGGCGCGGGAAGCAGGCTACGACGGCGTAGAGGTGATGGGATCAGAGGGCTATCTGATTAATGAATTTCTCACGCGGCGAACTAACCATCGCGATGACGAATGGGGCGGCGACTATGCCAGCCGTATGCGCTTCGCGGTTGAGGTAGTACGCGCGGTACGCCAGCGGGTAGGGAACGACTTTATTATTATCTATCGCCTGTCGATGCTCGATCTGGTGGAAAATGGCGGCACGTTCGACGAAACGGTACAACTGGCGCAAGCCATTGAAGCCGCAGGCGCAAGCCTAATTAATACCGGCATTGGCTGGCATGAGGCGCGAATCCCGACCATCGCCACGCCAGTACCGCGTGGCGCCTTTAGCTGGGTGACGCGGAAACTCAAAGGTCATGTGTCGGTTCCGCTGATCGCGACCAATCGCATTAACGATCCGCAGGTCGCCGAGACGATCCTGACGCGCGGCGATGCCGATATGGTGTCGATGGCGCGTCCCTTCCTTGCCGATGCCGAATTCCTGACTAAAGCGCAATCCGGACGCGCAGATGAGATCAACACCTGTATCGGCTGTAATCAGGCCTGTCTGGATCGGATCTTCATCGGCAAAGTGACCTCCTGTCTGGTGAACCCACGCGCCTGTCACGAAACCCACATGCCGATAGCGCCGGCCATACGCAAAAAGAATCTGGCCGTTGTCGGCGCAGGCCCGGCGGGGCTGGCTTTCGCAATTAACGCCGCGTCGCGCGGCCATCATGTCACGCTGTTTGACGCCCAGAGTGAAATTGGCGGTCAGTTTACTATCGCCAGGCAGATCCCGGGTAAAGAGGAGTTTTACGAAACGCTGCGCTACTACCGTCGAATGATCGATGTTACTGGCGTTACGCTGAAACTGAACCAACGGGTGAACGCAGAGGATCTTCAGCCCTTTGACGAAGCGATCCTCGCCTGCGGAATAGTACCGCGACGCCCGCCGATAGACGGTATTGATCATCCAAAGGCATTGACCTACCTGGAGGTATTGCGCGATAAGGCGCCGGTTGGTAAACGAGTGGCGATCATCGGCTGCGGCGGGATCGGTTTTGACACGGCCATGTATCTGAGCCAGCACGGCGAATCCACCAGCCAAAATATTGCTGAATTTTGTACGGAATGGGGAATTGATACCAGCCTGCAACAGGCAGGCGGTCTGCGCCCGGAAGGCCCACGCCTGGCACGTAGTCCACGGCAAATCGTCATGCTGCAACGCAAAGCCAGCAAGCCGGGCGAAGGGTTAGGTAAAACCACCGGCTGGATCCATCGCGCGACGTTACTGGCGCGCGGCGTGAAGATGATCCCGGCGGTCAGTTACCAGAAGATCGACGACGACGGATTACATCTCTTGATCGGCGGCGAACCGCAGTTGCTGGAAGTGGATCATGTGGTGATCTGCGCCGGACAAGAACCCCGCCGCGAGCTGGCGGACCCGTTACGCGCCGCAGGTAAAACGGTACATCTTATCGGCGGATGCGATGTCGCGATGGAGCTGGATGCCCGACGGGCGATTGCCCAGGGCACCCGACTGGCGCTGGATATTTAACGACTTTGCCTGATGGCGCTGCGCTTATCGGGCTTACGCCGTCATACCGGTTTTATAGGCCGGTATGACGCTTGAGCGCCTTATCGACGACGTCCCTGCTTCACCGCTTTCAAAATAACAAACTTATTGTTGGTTGCTATCGTCGCGCAATTACCGAAAATCTTCTTCAGCTTGTGGAAATAGTCCAGATGGCGGTTCGCCACAATATACAGTTCGCCGTTGATTTTCAGGCAGCGGCGGGCATGATGGAACATCTCCCAGGCGATATTATCCGTCAGCGCATGTTTCTGGTGGAACGGCGGGTTGCAGAACACAGCGTTAAAACGGAACGGCTCCACGCCGGAGAGCGCGTTGTTGATCATAAATTCGCAGCGTTCGAACGCTTCCGGCAGGTTCGTTTCTACATTCAAACGGCTGGAATCTACCGCCATCGGCGATTCATCGACAAATACCACGTTCGCCTGCGGATTTTTCGCCAGTAAGCTCAGGCCAATCACCCCATTGCCGCAGCCGAGATCGACAATCTCCCCGTCGAGGTTTTCCGGCAAATGCTGCATAAAGAAGCGCGCGCCGATATCCAATCCGGTACGAGAAAACACATTCGCGTGGTTGTGAATCGTCCAGCCTGTATCTTCCAGTTTCCAGCTTAGCGTTTGCGGCGCGTCGGCCAGTTGCGGATGACTGAAGGTACAGTTAATCAGGCGCGCTTTCTTCCACGCCAGCGTCGTCGTGGTTGGGCCCAGCACTTTTTCAAACAGTTCCAGCGTAGAGGTATGAATATCACGCGCTTTCGCGCCGGCGATAATACGCGTTTGCGCCGTAACGACCTTACGCAAAGCGCGTAACTGCTGTTCCAGCAACGCCAGTGTTTTCGGTACCTTAATCAATACCACGCCCGGCGCCTGCGGGTAGTCAGCGGTACTGTCGAGAAACGTTACGCTGGACTCCGCGATGCCGTTATGGCGTAAATTCTCTCGCGTACCCAGTTCGCTTAAATACGAATCGCCAATACTGTATGGCGAATGCTCCGCCAGCGCACAGCTTAGCGCGCCAAACGTATCATTCAGGATCAGCACCGGGCCGCGAATTTCCGTCTCATCCAACTGTTGCAGCAGATACTCATCGGCCGCCTCCCACGCCAGAAGCGGGTTAACATCATCCGTTTGCGGAAAACGTTTCAGCGTCAGTGAACGGAAACCGTCGTCTACGTGGCTCATTAGGCCTCCTGAATGGTAAAATTGCGGCGTTATCCCTGAAAAGGGTGCGTGAGTATACACTTTTTATCAGCAACATGGAGCTTTGATGACCTCACTAACTTACCTTCAGGGGTATCCGGAACATCTCCTTGCCCAGGTGCGCACCTTAATCGCCGAGCAGCGCCTGGGAGCGGTGCTGGAAAAACGTTATCCCGGCGCGCATGATTACGCCACTGACAAAGCGCTATATCACTATACTCAGGAACTGAAAAGTCAGTTTCTGCGCAATGCGCCGCCCATCAATAAAGTGATGTATGACAGCAAGATCCATGTGCTGAAAAATGCGCTGGGACTGCATACCGCTGTCTCGCGCGTTCAGGGCGGCAAGCTCAAGGCAAAGGCGGAGATCCGCGTCGCCACCGTGTTTCGCAACGCCCCGGAGCCATTCTTACGAATGATTGTGGTTCACGAACTGGCGCACCTGAAAGAGAAAGATCATAACAAAGCGTTTTATCAGCTCTGCTGCCATATGGAGCCGCAGTACCATCAACTGGAGTTTGATACGCGCCTGTGGCTGACGCATCAGGCGCTGTCGGCACAATAAATTCTGAAAATGCCCCTTCCCCCGTATCTTTTTAACGGCGTGGGCATAAAATCGACGCGTTCACATTTCGCTCATTGCCTGCCGCCACGTCAAGGATGACGATCTGTAGAGGGTATTTTTTATCCACCGCCAACGGAACCGCGCAACGACCATGCTCTCACAATGTGCCCGTTTTATCCGCCGCCTCTGTTTTACACCCCGGGCGTTAACAGTGGCGTGTTTTCTGCTTGTCGCGGCAGGCGTCGCGCTTTTCTATTCCAACTGGCTTATCGTCAACGCCTCACAGCATCTGACATGGAATGATATTCAGACCGTTCCCGCCCGCAACGTCGGGCTGGTGTTAGGCGCGAAACCCGGCAATCGGTATTTTACCCGGCGGATTAATACTGCCGCCGCGTTGTATCACGCCGGTAAAGTGAAGTGGCTGTTAGTCAGCGGCGATAACGGCAAAAAAGAGTACGATGAACCTTCGGCGATGCAGCAGGCGCTGATAGCGAAAGGTGTGCCGGAAGCGGCCATTTTTTGTGATTATGCCGGATTCTCCACGCTGGACTCCGTAGTTCGCGCCCGGAAAGTGTTTGGCGAAAGCCGCATTACGATTATCTCGCAAGCATTCCATAATCAACGGGCGATCTGGCTAGCGCAACAATATGGCATTGACGCTATCGGCGTTAACGCGCCGGATCTGAATAAAAGGCACGGAACCTACACACGACTTCGGGAAAAGCTGGCGCGGGTTAGCGCGGTGCTGGATGCCAAAATTTTGCACCGTCAGCCTAAATATCTGGGCGCTGGCGTCACTATTGGGGCTGATAGCGCACACGGGTGCCCTTCTCGCCAGTAAAATGCCAGAGTGCGTCGCAGCGCACTGGCAAGGGCGGAAAGGCGTGCTACATTGACGAAAAATCCCTTTCTGGAGTCCGCTGACGTTTATGATACGTTTCGCTGTAATTGGGACTAACTGGATCACGCGCCAGTTTGTCGACGCCGCCCATGAAACCGGCAAATTCAGGCTCGCCGCCGTTTACTCCCGTAGTCTTGAACAGGCGCAGTCTTTCGCAAATGATTATCCCGTCGAGCATCTGTTTACCTCGCTGGAAGCGATGGCGCAAAGCGACGCGATAGAGGCGGTTTATATCGCCAGCCCGAACTCCCTGCATTTCTCCCAGACACAGCGCTTTTTGCAGCATAAAAAACATGTCATGTGCGAAAAGCCGCTGGCTTCTAACCTGGCGGAGGTTGATGCCGCTATCGCCTGCGCGCGCGATAACCAGCGGGTACTGTTTGAAGCCTTTAAAACCGCCTGCCTGCCCAATTTCCTGCTGCTGCGGGAATCGTTGCCGAAAATCGGCAGAATGCATAAAGCATTCCTAAATTACTGCCAGTACTCTTCACGTTATCAGCGCTATCTGAACGGTGAAAATCCGAATACGTTTAATCCGGCCTTCTCCAATGGTTCGATTATGGATATCGGGTATTACTGTCTGGCGTCGGCGATCGCGCTATGGGGCGAGCCGCGCAGCGTTCAGGCGTCGGCGAATTTGTTGGAAAGCGGAGTAGATGCGCACGGCGTCGTGGTTATGGATTACGGCGATTTTAGCGTCACGCTACAGCATTCCAAAGTCAGCGACTCGGTACTGGCCAGTGAAATTCAGGGCGAGAGGGGATCGCTGGTCATTGAAAAGCTGTCGGAATGCCAGAAAGTGTGTTTTGCGCCGCGCGGCGCGCTGATGCAGGATCTGACCCAGCCTCAGCATATTAATACCATGCTGTATGAAGCCGGGGCGTTTGCCCAGCTTATTGAAAACCACGCCGTGGAACATCCGGGGTTGTCGCTAAGTCGCGCCACGGCAAAATGGCTGACAGAAATACGCCGTCAAACCGGGATCATCTTCCCGGCGGACGATCTGACCCATCCCCTTACTGCGTAAAATTATGTAAATCATATGTTACAGGTCATTGACTCTACGCGTGGCCTGTCATACTTTGTTACGCGCAAAGGGGAGTAACTTCATTGCCGGTCGATCGTCATTACGATGTGTGCAAAACCACATCCGGTCACCGGGCAGCCATAAAGGAATGCGTCAGCGTATTCCTTTATTGTTGTAAGTGAGACCTTGCCGAATGGCAAGGTCTATGCATAAAAGCAGCGGCTAATGCCATTCGGCGTTAGCCGTTTTTTTTTGCATAGGGAGAAATAATGAATACTGTTGGTACGCCATTATTATGGGGTGGATTCGCGGTTGTTGTGGTGATAATGCTATCCATCGACCTGTTGTTGCAGGGACGCCGTGGCGCACATGCGATGTCGATGAAACAAGCAGCAGGATGGTCAATCCTGTGGGTAACGCTCTCGCTACTGTTTAACGCTGCTTTCTGGTGGTATCTGGCTGAAACGCAAGGGCGCGAAGTTGCTGACCCGCAGGCATTGGCGTTCCTTACCGGCTATCTGATTGAAAAGTCGCTGGCCGTAGATAACGTCTTTGTCTGGCTGATGCTGTTTAGCTATTTCTCCGTCCCTCCGGCTCTGCAACGCCGGGTGCTGGTGTATGGGGTTCTTGGCGCGATCGTGTTGCGTACTATCATGATTTTCGCCGGTACCTGGCTTATCACTCAGTTCGAATGGCTGCTGTATGTGTTCGGTGCCTTCCTGCTGTTTACCGGCGTAAAAATGGCGCTGGCGAAGGAAGACGAATCCGGCATTGGCGAAAAACCGATGGTGCGTTGGCTGCGCGGGCATCTGCGCATGACCGATACGATCGAGAACGAGCACTTTTTCGTACGTAAAAACGGCCTGCTGTATGCCACGCCGCTGCTGCTGGTGCTGATTATGGTTGAGTTCAGCGATGTGATCTTCGCCGTTGACAGTATTCCGGCGATCTTTGCGGTCACCACCGACCCGTTCATCGTACTGACCTCTAACCTGTTTGCCATCTTAGGACTGCGCGCGATGTACTTCCTGCTGTCCGGCGTGGCGGAACGTTTCTCGATGCTGAAATATGGTCTGGCGGTCATTCTGGTCTTTATCGGCATTAAGATGCTGATCGTCGACTTCTACCATATTCCTATCGCGATTTCGCTGGGCGTAGTGTTTGGCATTCTGACCATTACGCTGGTGATTAACGCCTGGGTTAACCATCAGCGCGATAAGAAACTACGAGCGCAATAATCTTTTATCGGGGTAAACCTGCCCCGTCAAAAACGCCCGGCAGCGCACACCTGCCGGGCGTTTTTGTTTAACATGTCACAATACTGTTAATATAAAGTTATAAAACATGATCACAGCAAAAAATCCAGGATATTTCGCTTCCCGAACCTTCAACTTTCCTTATACTCAACCAGGCAAACACTTTGTTACATCCTGAAAGATGCGCCGTAAGAGCGTGCAGGGGATGACCAGCAACACAATACAAGGAACATGAAATGGCTACGCAACGAGCATCAGGGCTACTGCAGCGTTTAGCGCAAGGCAGTCTGGTTAAACAAATTTTAGTGGGTCTGGTACTGGGGATTTTACTGGCATGGATTTCTAAGCCTGCGGCAGAAGCGGTTGGCTTGCTTGGCACCCTGTTCGTCGGCGCCTTAAAAGCGGTCGCCCCCGTTCTGGTGCTGATGCTGGTCATGGCCTCGATCGCCAACCACCAGCACGGTCAAAAAACCAATATTCGCCCTATTCTCTTTCTTTACCTGCTAGGCACCTTTTCAGCCGCGCTGGCGGCCGTTGTGTTCAGCTTCGCCTTCCCTTCAACGCTGCATCTGTCCAGTAGCGCCCAGGATATCGTGCCGCCGTCCGGCATTGTAGAAGTCCTGCGCGGTCTGCTGATGAGCATGGTGTCGAACCCCATCGACGCGCTGCTGAACGCTAACTATATCGGGATTCTGGTGTGGGCCGTCGGTCTGGGATTTGCCCTGCGTCATGGCAATGAAACCACCAAAAACCTCGTGAACGATATGTCTAACGCCGTGACCTTTATGGTGAAACTGGTGATCCGTTTCGCGCCAGTCGGTATTTTTGGTCTGGTTTCATCAACGCTTGCAACCACCGGCTTCTCCACCCTGTGGGGCTATGCGCACCTGCTGGTCGTCTTGATTGGCTGTATGCTGCTGGTCGCGCTGGTGGTCAACCCGCTGTTGGTATTCTGGAAAATTCGTCGCAACCCTTATCCGCTGGTGTTCGCCTGCCTGCGTGAAAGCGGCGTTTATGCCTTCTTTACCCGCAGCTCTGCCGCCAATATTCCAGTGAATATGGCGCTGTGCGAAAAACTGAATCTGGACAGGGATACTTACTCCGTTTCCATTCCGCTGGGCGCCACCATCAATATGGCCGGCGCGGCAATTACCATTACGGTTCTGACGTTGGCGGCAGTTCATACGTTAGGCGTCCCGGTGGATCTGCCTACAGCGCTGCTGCTGAGCGTGGTGGCCTCGCTGTGTGCTTGCGGCGCCTCCGGCGTGGCAGGCGGTTCATTGCTGCTGATCCCGCTGGCGTGCAACATGTTTGGCATCCCGAACGATATCGCGATGCAGGTAGTAGCGGTCGGCTTTATTATCGGCGTATTGCAGGATTCGTGTGAAACGGCGCTGAACTCATCTACCGATGTTCTGTTCACTGCGGCAGCCTGCCAGGCAGAGGACGAACGTCTGGCGAATAACGCCTTGCGTAGCTAAGTGATTATTGATGCCGGATGGCGTATGCCATCCGGCGTAACGATAGATCTGAATCTCCCAATCCGTAGGCTGTGACGTAAAGCGAATTTATATCCACACGCAACATCCTCGCGTAACGTTATATATAGATGGCGTCTGCCGCGGCGCTCGGTCAGCGTAAAGTATAAAGTGTCAGCCTGTGTAAATCCTCTCGCCACCCTCCCTTGCGATAAGCAAAATCAAAGCTCAACGACGCGTAATTTCTATAACGGACTTCGTTGACCTTTGTTACAATTAGATGCATTTTGAATTTTTGTGTGTTAGTGCTTGCTTACTTCACAACTTAACAAGGAATAGTTCAGGCCGCGAATTTGCCGTTTCCGCAACGCTGATAAAAACTCCAACTCTGTTGCGGCAGTGCAAACCTCAGATCACCGGCGTGACGTTAACCGATTCTCCAGGAATACTGAATGGAACTACTGACTCAATTGCTGAATGCCCTGTGGGCTCAGGACTTTGAAACACTGGCCAATCCTTCCATGATTGGCATGTTATATTTTGTGTTATTTATGATTTTGTTTCTGGAAAATGGGCTGCTCCCTGCCGCCTTTTTGCCTGGCGACAGCCTGTTGATCCTGGTCGGCGTGCTGATCGCCAAAGGCGCGATGGGTTTTCCACAAACCATTTTGCTGCTTACCGTCGCGGCCAGCCTGGGTTGCTGGGTGAGCTATATTCAGGGCCGCTGGCTGGGGAATACCCGCACCGTGCAAAACTGGCTCTCTCATCTCCCCGCACATTATCATCAACGCGCCCATCACCTTTTCCATAAACACGGCCTGTCGGCATTATTGATAGGCCGTTTTATCGCGTTTGTCAGAACACTGCTGCCCACCATTGCCGGCATATCCGGCCTGAATAACGCGCGCTTTCAGTTCTTCAACTGGATGAGCGGCTTGTTGTGGGTGCTTATCCTGACGTCGCTGGGCTATCTGCTGGGCAAAACGCCCGTCTTTATGAAGTATGAAGATCAGCTAATGTCATGCCTGATGCTGCTGCCCGTGGTGCTGCTCTTTTTTGGCCTGGCGGGTTCACTGGTCATGCTGTGGAAAAAGAAGTATGGGAGCCGGGGATAACTTATGCTTAAACCACGCATAACTGCCCGACAACTCATTTGGATCAGCGCTTTTCTACTGATGCTGACCATACTCATGATGACGTGGTCAACGCTGCGTCAGCAAGAGTCGACGCTAGCCATTCGCGCGGTTAACCAGGGCGCCAGTATGCCAGACGGCTTCTCAGTTCTGCATCATCTGGATGCGAACGGCATTCATTTTAAAAGCATTACGCCTAAAAATGACATGTTGCTCATTACCTTCGATTCCCCTGCGCAAAGCGCCGCAGCAAAAACAGTGCTTGATCAAACGTTACCACACGGTTATGTCGTCGCTCAGCAGGACGATGACAACGAAACGGTACAGTGGCTGTCCCGCTTACGGGAAAGCTCACACCGCTTTGGCTAATCTCCAGGAATCCGAATCATATCACTCACTTTGGTGATTTCATTGTTTAATGACTATGATTAATAAAGCGGTGTTTAACCCACCGCGTTATTATCGGGATCACCGCCCCGGACAACGGGTCCGAACATAAGGGAAAGTTCAGGAATGAAATACCGCATCGCTTTGGCTATCACGCTTTTTACACTTAGCGCCGGTAGCTACGCTAATTCGCTTTGTCAGGAAAAAGAGCAGGATATACAAAAGGAAATTAGCTACGCTGAAAAGCACAACAATCAGCGCCGTATTGAGGGTCTGAACAAGGCGCTCAGCGAAGTACGCGCCAATTGTACTGACAGCAAGCTGCGCGCCGAGCATCAGAAAAAGATCGCTGAGCAAGAAGAAGAGGTAGCCGAACGCCAACGTGATTTAGCCGAGGCAAAAGCAAAAGGCGATGCGGATAAAATAGACAAACGTGAACGTAAGCTGGCCGAGGCTCAGGATGAGCTAAAAAAACTTGAGGCCAGAGACTACTAAATTAACGCCGAATGTAAATACTCACTCACCTGGAGAAAACTATGTCGAAAGATAACACTACGGAACATCTGCGCGCTGAGTTGAAATCCCTGACCGATACGCTTGAAGAAGTGCTGAGCTCTTCGGGCGAAAAGTCGAAAGAAGAGTTGAGTAAGATTCGTAGCAAAGCCGAGCGCGCGCTGAAAGAGAGCCGTTACCGCCTGGGCGAAACGGGTGATGTGATTGCCAAACAGACTCGCGTCGCCGCCGCCCGCGCCGATGATTATGTGCGCGAAAATCCCTGGACAGGCGTAGGCATTGGCGCCGCTGTCGGTCTGGTGTTGGGCGTACTGCTGACGCGTCGTTAATTATGGCGGACTCTCGACAGGCACAAGGACCAGGCAAAAGCGTACTGGGTATCGGGCAGCGGATTGTCACCATTATCGTTGAGATGGTGGAAACCCGGCTGCGACTGGCGGTAGTAGAACTGGAAGAAGAGAAGGCGAACCTCTTTCAGCTTTTGCTGATGGTAGGTCTTACCATGCTCTTCGCGGCGTTTGGCTTAATGAGCCTGATGGTTCTGGTCATCTGGGCTATCGATCCTCAGTACCGTTTGAACGCGATGATCGCTACCACAGTTGTGCTGTTAGTGCTTGCGCTAATCGGCGGCATCTGGACTTTGCGCAAAGCGCGTCAGTCCACGCTATTGCGCCATACGCGGCACGAACTGGCTAACGATCGGCAAATTCTGGAGGACGATCAGTCGTGAGCAGCAAAGGCGAACGCGAGAAACGTAAAGCGCTGCTTCTCAGTCAGATCCAGCAGCAACGGCTGGATCTGTCCGCCAGCCGTCGCGACTGGCTGGAGACCACCGGCGCGTACGATCGCGGCTGGAATACGGTGTTAAGCCTGCGCTCCTGGGCGCTGGTCGGTAGCAGCGTAATGGCCATCTGGACCATCCGTCATCCTAATATGTTGGTACGCTGGGCGAAACGCGGCCTGGGTATCTGGAGCGCCTGGCGCCTGGTAAAAACTACCCTCCGTCAACAACAGCTCCGCGGTTAATATCTTTTCTTTTATAGCATCGCGCCATCAGGTTATCACCTGGTGGCGCGATACTTTTATGCATATCGTCTCTTTAGCAATCACTCAAATTTTTTGAAAAAATTTGGCAATTTTCCTTGCTAACAATTCCTGCACGCCACGTTTATGATTCTCTCCAGCGATAACAATGACGCGCCAAACCGCGTCATTGCTCATGAAAATAGAAGCAGCAGCCGAATCGGCCTCCTGGAGAATAAAATGAAAAAATTAGAAGATGTTGGTGTACTGATAGCGCGTATTTTAATGCCAGTTCTGTTTATTACCGCAGGATGGGGAAAAATTAGCGGCTATGCGGGCACACAGCAGTATATGGAAGCGATGGGCGTACCAGGATTCCTGCTGCCGCTCACCATACTGCTTGAGTTCGGCGGCGGTCTGGCGATTCTGCTGGGGTTCCTCACCCGCACCACTGCGATTTTTACCGCTGGTTTTACGTTGCTGACGGCATTGATCTTCCATAGCAATTTTGCAGAAGGTGTAAACTCGCTGATGTTTATGAAAAACCTGACCATTGCCGGCGGATTCTTATTACTGGCGTTAACCGGGCCTGGCGCGTTCAGCCTTGACCGTCTGCTGAATAAAAAGTGGTAAGCAATCTATACTCAATTAAAAAAGCGAGGGAATAGCGCCTCGCTTTTGTCATCTGAAGGAGAGAGACATGGGACAACTGATCGATGGCGTCTGGCACGACACCTGGTATGACACCAAATCTTCCGGGGGGAAATTTCAGCGTTCAGCGTCGGCTTTCCGCAACTGGCTTACCGCTGACGGCGCGCCCGGACCTTCCGGCGAAGGCGGATTCGCCGCAGAAAAAGATCGTTACCATCTGTACGTTTCCCTTGCCTGCCCCTGGGCGCATCGCACGCTCATTTTCCGTAAACTGAAAGGTCTGGAGCCGTTTATTCCGGTTTCCGTCGTGAATCCATTGATGCTGGAAAACGGCTGGACGTTTGATGATACTTTTCCGGCGGCCACCGGCGATACCCTCTATCAGCATGAATTTCTCTACCAGTTGTATCTGCACGCCGATCCACACTACAGCGGCCGCGTCACCGTACCGGTCTTATGGGATAAAAAAAATCATACTATCGTCAGCAACGAGTCCGCCGAAATCATTCGTATGTTTAACTCCGCCTTCGATGGGCTGGGCGCTAAAGCCGGGGATTACTATCCCCCCGCGCTGCAAAGCAAAATTGACGAGTTAAACGGCTGGATTTATGACAACGTTAATAACGGCGTTTATAAAGCAGGCTTCGCCACCAGCCAGCAAGCGTATGATGAAGCGGTAGAAAAGGTATTTACTGCGCTGGCGCGCCTGGAACAGATTCTCGGACAGCACCGCTATCTGACGGGCGACCAGTTGACCGAGGCGGATATCCGCTTATGGACGACCCTGGTACGCTTTGATCCGGTTTACGTGACTCATTTCAAATGCGACAAATACCGAATCAGCGACTACCTGAATCTGTACGGTTTCCTGCGCGATATCTATCAAATACCGGGCATTGCTGAAACCGTTAATATGGACCATATTCGTTACCACTATTTCCGTAGCCATAAAACGATTAACCCCACGGGTATCATTTCCATCGGACCGTGGCAGGATCTGCTCGAACCTCACGGGCGCGACGTACGCTTTGGCTAATTTCAAGCGTCCTCCGGGACGCCTTATTAATAAATACCACAAATATTTACCAACATTTCATTCGCGGCTATTCTTAGTTTGATTACTTTAAAAACAAGTGATTGAACCATTATTGAGGCGAAAATGGATTGGTATTTAAAGGTTTTAAAAAATTATCTGGGATTTGGCGGCCGCGCGCGACGCAAAGAGTACTGGATGTTTATTCTGGTCAATATCATCTTTACCTTTGTGTTGGGCCTGCTGGACGCCATGCTTGGCTGGCAACGCGCCGGGGGTGAAGGCGTTCTGACCACCATTTACGGCGTTCTGATCTTTTTACCGTGGTGGGCCGTGCAGTTCCGTCGTCTGCATGACACTGACCGCTCCGCATGGTGGCTACTGTTGCTACTTATCCCCATTATCGGCTGGCTTATCATCATCGCGTTCAACTGCCAGAATGGTACGCCGGGCGACAACCGCTTCGGCCCCGATCCGAAACGTTTTTCCTGATGGCGGCGCGGCGCCGCTTTTAAAGCGCCGCGCGCTATTTATTTTCCGGCGAATAGCTTCGGTATTTCCCGCAGGCACCAGGCTTTTGCCTCCCCCATACTGTCGCGCCGCCAGGCCATAATAATATCGATTTCGCTGGTCGATTCCGGGCTGACCACGCGTAGCCGCCCTTCGGCAATATCCTGTTCCACCATCGAATATGGCATGGTCGCGACGCCAAGCCCGGCCAGCAGCGCCTGACGTTTATCTTCAATCGTGCTTACCGTCAGACGTGGCTGCTTATCCAGCAGTTGCACCGTTAATACCGGCCGCTCGCGCGCGGTATCCGCTACCGCTACGCCGCGGTATTTAACCCGCGTCACTTCCGAAAGCGGCTCCGGCTCCTGATGAATAGGATGGTCAGGCGCGGCGACATACACATTCATTAACGTATACAACTTACGGGAGTTAATTTCCGACGACGATCGAAAATGCATATCCGGGGCGATAACAATATCCGCCCGTCCCTGCTCAAGCCGCTCCCATGCGCCAGCCAGTACTTCGGTAATCAATGAAAGCTGCGTATTGGCTTTAGCGGCCAGCCGGTCGATCAGCGGAAAAAAAGCAGGCGTCGGTACCAGAGCTTCAGTGACCAGCGTCAGATGCGTTTCCCAACCGCGGGCCAACGCTTCAGCATCCGTCGTTAACTTGTCTGCCGCTTCCAGCAATACCCGCCCGCGTTCCAGCAGCATACGCCCGACGTTGGTGAATTTTGTACGATGGCCGGAGCGATCGAACAGTACAACGTCCAACTCTTCTTCCAGCTTCTGCATGGTGTAACTGAGCGCGGAGGGCACCCGCCCCAACTCATCAGCCGCTGCGGCAAAACTGCCCCGGCGGTCAATGGCGTCCATCACACGCAATGCTTCAAGCGTCAGCGCTCTCTCTTTAGCCATAACGTTCTCATTCAGGAAATTTGAACATACCGGGCAGAATATCTGGCTAACAATGCAGCGTCCAGCCCCTTAACATAAAAGGAAGTAAAGAGAGGTTAATAACGATGATTACGACCCGAACCGCCAAACAATGTGGACAGGCAGACTACGGATGGCTACAGGCCCGCTATACCTTCTCCTTTGGACACTACTTCGACCCTACACTGCTGGGCTACGCGTCGTTGCGCGTACTGAACCAGGAAGTGCTGGCGCCGGGCGCCTCTTTTCAGCCTCGAACTTATCCAAAGGTGGATATTTTAAACCTGATTCTGGACGGCGAAGCGGAATACCGCGACAGCGACGGCAACCATGTACAGGCTAAAGCGGGCGAAGCGTTACTGCTCGCCGCGCAGCCGGGCATTAGCTACAGCGAACATAATCTCAGCAAAGTTAAGCCGTTAACCCGAATGCAACTGTGGCTTGACGCCTGTCCTGAACGGGAAAACGCGCTGGTACAAAAAATCCCACTCTCGACGGCGCAACAACAGCTTCTTGCCTCGCCCGACGGTGAGCAAAACAGCTTACAACTGCGCCAACAGGTCTGGGTACATCATATTACGCTGGAGAAAGGCGAATCGCTTAATTTCCAGCTTCACGGGCCGCGCGCCTATTTGCAGTCGATTCACGGTACGTTCCACGCGATGACGCACAACGAAGAACGCGAGGCGTTAACCTGCGGGGATGGCGCATTTATTCGTGATGAACCTAACATTACGCTGGTTGCCGATACGCCGCTGCGCGCATTACTGGTAGATTTACCGGTGTAGCCAGCCAGAAAAGGAGTCGCAAGATGAGCAAAAAATCGGCGAAGAAACGTCAGCCCGTGGTAAAACCTGCCGTACAGGAGACGATGAGCGCCACTGTGCCGCTGGGCTATGAAGAGATGCTAACCGAACTGGAAGCCATCGTGGCGGACGCCGAAGCCCGGCTGGCAGAAGAAGAGGCCGCAGCCTGAAATCATGCCGGATGGCGGCGCAAGCGCCCGCTCCGGCTGATAACAGGTAGACCCGATAAGCGCAGCGCCATCGGGCAACACGCTGCCCCAACGACATGCCGGGGCGTTATTATTAATGCGCTTTACTGGCCATAATCTCGATGATCTGCTTGTCTGTCTGCTGCATTGAGCGACACGCCAGCGAACACAAATTCGAAATAGATTGTTCGACATTGTGCGCCACAATCCCTTCGTTTCCGGTCACCGCCGTATCATCCAACGCCATCAGTACGGCTTTCCACGCCGCCGACGCGCTGGTAGAGACTTTCATCGCGCAGCTATTCGACGCGCCATCGCAAATCATCCCGCTGACATCGCCGATCATACTGCTGATAGCCATTGCGATAGTGTCATAACGACCATCTATCAGCCACGCCATACCCGCCGCCGCGCCCATCGCCGCCGTGGTTGCCGCGCACAGAGCCGACAAACGCGGAAGCTGATGGTGAATATAGATAGCGCTCAAATGCGATAACATTAGCGCGCGCGCCAGGCGCTCGTCATCGGCACCGACATGTTCAGCAACCACCATGACTGGCACCGTGGCGGTAATCCCCTGGTTGCCGGAGCCGGAGTTGCTCATCGCGGGCAACGTGGCACCGCCCATTCTGGCGTCTGACGCCGCGCTGGTACGGATCAAAATCGCCGTGGAGAGATCTTTCGCCAGCAGACCGCGATCGCACTGTTTGGCCAGCGTCGAACCGATATGCAGCCCCCAGGAACCACGCAGTCCCTCCTGCGACAACGCGCCGTTTAGCCTGGCCGCATCGAGAATAAAGCGGATAGCGTCAAAGGGCACCGCATTCACAAACGCCAGGATCTCTTCCAGCGAGGTATGAGACAGCACTCCCAGCGGCGAGGTTTTTTCTTCTTCCTGCGCATTATCGGCCTGGGTAAATACCACGCCCTTGTCGGTTTCTATCCGCACAATGTTTGTATGATCGCCGACGATCGTGACACATGCCCAGCTATCGCCGCTATACACTTTCGCCCGTGAAAACAGGATATCGTTACATGGCTCCTGCAACATCACTGCGACATGTCCGGCGGCCAGCATCGCTTTTGCATTGGCAACGGCTTTAGCGGAAGCGTCTTTTAACACCTCCAACCCGGCTTTCGCATCACCGCCCAACGCGCCCAGCGCCGCGGCGATCGGTAGCCCTACCATTCCCGTTCCTGGAACGGTAACGCCCATACCATTTTTCATCAGATTAGGCGAAACCCACGCGTCAATGCGTTCAACTGTGCCGTCAAGTTCAGCCGCCGCCGCCGCTGCTGCCAGCGCCAGTGAAATTGGCTCAGTACACCCCAGCGCCGGTTTTACTTCTTCCTGTACGGCCAGGATAAAACTTTGCCACAATGGATTTATTTTAGATTCAAACATAACAACAACCTTAATCTCAGGTATATCAAGAGAATGCCAGGAACGGAGAAACGCATAGCAGCAGACCGGTAATAATAATCAGGTACAACGAAGCGCCTTTATATTTGTGCAATGCGGGAACCTTGTAGACCAACCATGCCGGAATTAAACAGCCCACCATACCGAAGATAGGGCTACAAATAGAGGTGAAGCTCAGTACCGGCGCGTTGAGCACAATGGCGCTCCAGGCCAGCAAAATAGCGAAAATCATAATGCCGCGCTGTACCAGATTTTCCTTAATCTTCTCGGCGGGCATTTTGCGGCGCAGGATATTCATCACAATGCCTTGCGTCGCTTCGCGGAATCCTAAGTAAACGCCAAAGAAGGCGGTCATGACGGCAAAGATGTTCAGAATTACGCTAACCACTTTGACCCAGCCAGCGCCATCGCCGCTAATAAACTGCGCGGCGATCGCCAGGGCGGAAATATTCTGCTCGTAGGCTTTCACCGCTTCGTCATGCCCCATCGCCAGGGTGAAGGAAACCGCATAGAAAAATACGGTAACGAACAGGACGCCAAACGCGATATTCATGGCGCGCAGCGCTTTATGGCGTGCGACCTCAATAGATTTTTCGCGTGAACGGTAAGAGATCACCATTGGGCTTAACGTCTGGATAAATAAAATCGAGGTCAGCGTAAATGGCAGGGTAATAATGGCGTTTTTAATCAGCAGGGCCATCGGCGGCAGCGCGCCAATGTTATACAGATGCCACATACCCACCATGGAGACGCCCAGCGCCGCTACTACCAGTAGCTTGGTCAGCACCATGCCGGTGGAAATTTTGAACAGTAATTTTTCACCGCGTGAGGAAATCGCCACCAGGATGCAGATCAGCACCAGACCATAAAACGGACTATCGGAAAGTAATCCTTCCGTTACGCCGAAAGTATGCAGATAAGAGGCGCTGTCGTTAGTAATCGCCGTAGAATAGACGAACATCCAGATGACGAGCATTACAAAGTACAGCGCGCCTAATAAAATACCCCAGTTTTTGCCCAGATAGCCGCTGATCACGCTGGGGTAGTCTTTACATTCCGGGGATTCCGCCAGCGTATTAATAAACAGCCGCTGGAACAGGTACATGGCCGGATAGCCAATAATAGAAGAGAGTAAAAAGACCCAAAGTCCCATCAGGCCAACCTGGACAGGAAGAAAAACGATTCCTGCGCCGATCGCCATCCCGATACTCATAATGACCCAACCGGTGTCGGTACTATCAAATTTGATGGCTTCACGCCATTCGCTTTCTGTCATCCCTGCCCGACGCGCCGGGGCTGATGCGTCGAGGATTACGCTGGTATTACTAGCCGATTCCATAAAATTCTCGCTCAATGTGTAGGTAGAGGTTTTTTTTATTTTTCGTGCCGCAGCAAGGCGATATGCAGAACGTGAGGTGCAGGTACTTTCTTGTAATAAGAAAATCATACGCGCACGATAAGAGAAAAACTTACCAATAAAACACCTGCATTTCTTGTGGGTTAAGAATTCTTTTCTATTTACTATTGGTTTAATGTTGTTATTTTCTCTATTTGACGCACATCACAACAAAAAAGGGCGCACATTGGTGCGCCCTTTTCTCAGCTTCTGTCTTCTGCGTTATCCCATAGCCTGCTCACTCTGCGCCTGTCGGGCCTATCCACAAACGACTTTAATCGCCAGACCGCCGCGCGACGTCTCGCGATATTTGTCGTTCATGTCTTTACCCGTTTCGTACATGGTTTCGATCACTTTATCGAGCGAAACCCGCGGCTCAGAGGTACGGCGTAGCGCCATTCGCGCCGCATTTACCGCTTTAACGGCGTTAATCGCATTACGTTCAATACAAGGGATTTGTACCTGACCCGCCACCGGGTCACAGGTGAGGCCAAGGTTATGCTCCATCGCAATTTCCGCCGCAATACAGACCTGCGCCGGGCTGCCGCCCAGCAGTTCTGTCAGCCCCGCCGCCGCCATCGAACACGCGACGCCAACCTCGCCCTGACACCCCACTTCCGCGCCGGATATCGAGGCGTTCATCTTGTACAGCATGCCAATCGCCCCCGCCGACAGCAGATAGCGGGCGATAGAGTTGGCATTGACCGGACGGCGGAATTTGTCGTAATAGGCCAGCACCGCAGGAATAATGCCGCACGCGCCGTTGGTCGGCGCGGTGACCACTCGCCCGCCCGCCGCGTTCTCTTCGCTCACGGCCAGGGCGAACATGTTAATCCAGTCGATGACGTTCATCGGATCGCGGGAGAGATTATCGCTGGAGACCAGCAGACGCCGTAACGCTACCGCGCGGCGTGGAACGTTCAGCGGCCCCGGCAGCACGCCCTCAGTATTCATGCCACGTTCAATTCCGGTCGCCATCACCTGCCAGATGCGGGCAAAGCCAGCGTCAATCTGCTCTTTGCTCCGCAACGCCAGTTCATTTTGCATCATCAGACCGGAAACCGAGAGCCCCTGTCTTTCACACAGCGTCAGCAGTTCGCTGGCGGAATGAAAATCATACGGCACCGATTTTTCTACGTCGTGCGACTGGCCAAAGCGTTCCTCTTCGACAATAAAGCCGCCGCCAATAGAGTAATACGTTTTGTGTAAAAGCGGCGTTTGCCCGTGCCAGGCGGTAATTCGCATACCGTTTTCATGGCGCGCCAGGGTTTCAGCGTGAAAGAGAATACTGTCGGCGACGGGAAAATCCACCACATGCGCGCCACCCGCCACCGATAAACGGCTGCTGCGGGCAACCTCCTGGATAAACGCCGGAATGCTATCAATATTGACATCCTGCGGCGTATTGCCTGCCAGGCCCATAATGATGGCAGTATCGGTCGCGTGGCCTTTGCCCGTCAGCGATAGCGATCCGTAAAGATCAACCGTGATGCGCGTCGTTCGCGGCAGGTCGCCGCTGTCGATCAGCCGATCGATAAAACATTTTCCTGCATTCATTGGCCCTACGGTATGGGAGCTTGAAGGTCCAATGCCAATCTTAAAAATATCAAATGCGCTAATCATATCTCCCCCTAAGATTACCGTTCAGTGAAGATCCGTCGCGGGGCGATCCACACGATCGCCCCGTTCACGTTACATCGCCTGAGTAAAGGTGCGCGAAATAACGTCCTGTTGCTGCTCACGAGTCAGCGCATTGAAGCGCACGGCATAGCCGGAAACGCGGATCGTCAGGTTCGGGTAGTTTTCCGGATGTTCAATCGCATCCAGCAACATTTCACGGTTCATGACATTGACGTTCAGATGCTGCCCGCCTTCTACTTGTGCTTCATGATGGAAATAGCCGTCCAGCAGGCCGACCAGATTGGTTTTCCGCACCGCATCTTCTTTCCCGAGCGCCGCAGGCACAATCGAGAAGGTGTACGAAATACCGTCTTTGGCGTAGGTAAACGGCAGTTTCGCCACCGACGTCAGCGAGGCTACCGCCCCTTTGCGGTCACGACCATGCATCGGGTTCGCCCCCGGCGCGAACGGCGTTCCGGCGCGGCGTCCATCCGGCGTATTGCCGGTCTTCTGCCCGTACACGACGTTCGAGGTGATGGTCAAAATGGACTGCGTCGGCACCGCATTGCGATACGTCGGCAACACGCTAATTTTTTGCATAAAGCGTTTCACCAGGTCGCAGGCGATGCTGTCCACGCGCTCATCGTTGTTGCCGTACTGCGGATACTCGCCTTCAATAGCGAAGTCGATGGCAAGGCCGTTTTCGTCGCGGATCGGCTTCACCTGAGCGTACCTGATAGCGGACAGGGAATCCGCCGCCACCGACAGTCCGGCGATGCCGCACGCCATCGTCCGATACACATCACGGTCGTGCAGCGCCATCAGCGAAGCTTCATAGCTGTACTTATCGTGCATGTAGTGAATGATGTTCAGCGCGCTAATGTACTGCACCGCCAGCCAGTCCATAAAATGGTCGAGGCTCTCCATTACCGCGTCGTAATCCAGCACCTCATCCGTTAACGGCGCGGTTTTCGGCCCAACCTGGATTTTCAGTTTCTCATCAACGCCGCCATTGATAGCGTACAGCAACGTTTTGGCAAGGTTGGCGCGCGCGCCGAAGAACTGCATCTGCTTGCCGATGACCATCGGGCTGACGCAACAAGCGATGGCATAATCGTCGCTGTTAAAGTCGGTACGCATTAAATCGTCGTTTTCATACTGCAAAGATGAGGTCACGATGGAGACCTGCGCAGCATATTTTTTGAATGCCACCGGCAACGCTTCTGACCACAGTATGGTCAGGTTCGGCTCCGGCGCTGGCCCCATCGTGTGCAGGGTATGCAGATAACGGAAGGAGTTCTTCGTCACCAGCGTGCGGCCATCAAGCCCCATCCCGCCAATAACTTCGGTGGCCCAGATCGGATCGCCGGAAAAGAGCGAGTCAAATTCCGGCGTGCGCAGGAAGCGCACCATGCGGATCTTCATGATGAAATGGTCGATCAGTTCCTGCGCCTGCTGCTCTGTCAGAAGGCCCGCGTTGAAATCGCGCTCAATGTAGATATCAAGGAACGAGGCGGTTCTTCCCAGCGACATTGCACCGCCATTTTGCGATTTTACCGCCGCCAGATAAGCGAAGTAGAGCCACTGTACCGCTTCCTGCGCGTTTCGCGCCGGGCGGGAGATATCGTAGCCGTATTTCGCCGCCATCTCCTGCATTTGCAGCAGCGCGCGACGGTGCTCCGCCAACTCCTCACGCAGGCGAATCGTCGCCTCAAGGTTCTGTCCCCGCTCCAGATTCGACTGCAGGTCGGCGAATTGCAGCTCGCGTTCGCGTACCAGATAACGGATGCCATACAGCGCGACGCGGCGATAATCGCCAATAATGCGCCCGCGACCATAACCATCCGGCAAACCGGTTAATACGCCGGATTTACGGCAGCGCAGCATATCCGGCGAGTAAACATCGAATACGCCCTGATTATGGGTTTTCCGCAGATCGGTAAAGGTATATTCAAAATCGGCGTCCATTTCGCGGCCATAGGCGTGGAATGAACTTTTGATCATGTTAACGCCGCCAAACGGATGCAAAGCGCGTTTAAGCGGCTTATCTGTTTGTAAACCGACGATTTTTTCCAGATCTTTTTCAATATACCCCGCATCGTGCGCGGTAATCGTCGTCGCGATGTTGGTATCGAAATCCACCGGCGCATGGGTCGCGTTCTCGATACGTATTCCCGCCATCACCTTTTCCCACAACGCCGTGGTCGCTGGCGTCGCGTCGGCGAGAAAAGATTCATCCCCCTCATAGGGCGTATAGTTATGCTGAATAAAATCACGGACATTAATTTCTTCTTTCCAGTCCGTACCTTTAAAATCACGCCATGCTTCGGCATACAGCATATCGCTGGTATCGATATTTACCTTCATGAAAAATAATCTCTCTACAGAACAGCCGTTAAGTTATGCAAATTCCACTGGTGCTTTCACGTTGCCTAAATGAATGGCATCAAGGGCAATCATTTTCTCTTCATTCGTGGGAATAACAGCGCAAATAACCTGAGAAGGGTTAGCGGAAATAATGCGCTCGCCGTGAGAATTCGGCTGCTTATTCATTTCAACGTCTAACGTAAGCCCCAGCACGCCCAAATGTTCAATTACCAACTGGCGAATTAATACTGAATTTTCACCAATACCGCCGGTAAAAAGAATGCCATCCAGCCGATGTAACGATGCCGCGTGTCCGGCAATATGACGGGCGATACGGTGGACAAATGTTTTTATCGCTAACCGGGCGCGCTCATGTCCTTCGTGCCAGGCTTTTTCCAGGACTCTAAGGTCGGATGACAACCCGGAGATGCCGAGCAAACCGGACTCTTTATTCACCACTCGCTCCAGATCGCTCAACGTCTGCCCGGTTTCTTTGGCTATCCACGCCATCGCGCCGAAATCAACGTCGCCGCTGCGAGTGCCCATCATCAGCCCCTCAAGCGGCGTCATCCCCATTGAGGTATCCACGCTCTGACCATTGCGTACCGCGCAGATAGACGCCCCATTGCCCAGATGCGCGACAATCAGACCCGAGTTTTTTTCATCGAGGTCAAGCAGTTCATACGCGCGCCGCGAAACATAGCGATGCGACGTACCGTGAAAGCCGTAGCGACGCACACCCAGGCTGGAAAAATACTCCCACGGCAATCCGTACAAATAGGCTTCCGGCGCCAGCGTCTGGTGGAAACTGGTATCAAATACCGCCACCTGACGCACGGCCGGGAAAAGGCGCCGCGCCGCGTCAATGCCGCTTAAATTAGCGTAATTATGCAGCGGCGCCAAAGGCGATACCCGACGAATATTATCGATAATCTCATCGGTAATAATGACGGACTGTGTAAATAGCTCTCCACCGTGCGCAATACGGTGACCAATTAATGCCACGCTATCCGTTAAATCACGTTTTTCCAGCTCAAAGGCAATGGCTTTTAACGCGTCCTCATAATTAGAGTGCGCGAGGTGTATCGGCTTATCGCCATTAATAGATAAAAAGGCGTTTTCAGTATTCATCCCATCTGCTATTCCCGCCATTAAAACATCACAGGTAGCGACATCCAGTACAGAGAATTTGATAGAAGATGAGCCGCAATTAATGACCAGAACGACCGGAAATTCATTCATGTAGTGCCTCCGTCGATGTCAGCCTGCGTCCGCGCCCTGGGGCGGAACGCAGGCTAAACGTGAGGATTAGAACAATTTGTAGACAATATTCAGGATGGTCAGCAGACCAATCAGGGTGACGAACACGTTATCCAGACGACCACGGTACTTCGCCAGCGACGGCGCTTTACGAATGGCGTACATCGGCAGCAGGCATAACAGCGAGGCGATAATCGGCGCGCCCATCGCTTCAATCAGGTCCAGAATGTTCGGGTTTGCGTAAGCTACGACCCAGGTAGACCCCATAATGAAGATCATGCTGATGGTGTTAAGCTTGCCCATAGAGACTTTGGTTTTATCGCCTTTATAACCGAATTTCAGCACCAGGCCGTTCAACCCTTCCAGCGTCCCCAGGTAGTGACCGAAGAAAGATTTGAAAATAGCAACCAGCGCGATGATAGACGCGCCATACTCCAGCACCGTTGCAAAAGTAGATTTTGTCCCCGACAAAGAGGCGAAATGGTTGGCCAGGTAGGAAAGTACCGGAATGTTCTGCGCTTTCGCATCCGCCATGTTCTGCGGAGAGAGCGTAAACAGGCAGCTAAAGGCGAAGAACATCACCACGGCGACCATCAGCATACTGGCGCGCGAGATGATCTGTGAACATTTCCGCTCGGTAAATTCGCGACCAAACTCTTTCTCATACTCTTCACGCTTAGACACCACGAAGGAAGAGACGATGGGCGAAAAGTTAAAGGAGAACACCATGATAGAGATGCCCAGCCACACCGTAACCAGTATGCCATCATGCCCGGTCAGCGCGATATTACTGAGATCAACCTGATCGATAACCGCCGAGTTCCAGTAAGGAATCAGCGATAATGAGATTAGCACCAGACTGGCGATAAACGGCCATACCAGGTAACTCATCACCTTAACCATCAGATCCTTACCAAACCAGATCACAAAGGCCATCAGCAGCAGCAAGAACAGCGCCACGAAACCGCGATTCAACGCTGGCATCTGCAACTGGTTTTCCCAAAACGTCATGAACGTGTTAGTGATGGTGACGCCATAAATCCACAGCAGCGGACAAATCGCAAAGAAGTAAAGGAACGTGATAACTACCCCGCCCGTTTTACCAAAGTGCTCTTCGACCGTTTCCGTAATATTGCCGGACGGATTAGACCCGGATAAACACAGACGCGCCAGCGCCCGGTGACAATAGAACGCAATGGGGTAAGCTAAAACCAGCATCAGCAGAATGGGGATAAGCCCGCCAAACCCGGCGCGGATAGGGAAAAACAGCACCCCGGCGCCAATGGCGGTACCAAATAAACCCAGCGTCCACGTCGTGTCCGATTTACGCCATGACGACTGTTTTGCCTGGCTGGATACAATGCTATCAGTAGTACTCATATCCTATCCTCACGAAAAGATTAAGCGTCAACTAAACCCGTAATTTGTGATACACGAGAAAGATCGATATTGCCGCCAGAAATAATACTGACCGTTTTTCTGTTCTGAATATGGCTATCTAATTTCCCGCTTAATAGTGCGGCGCAGGCCAGAGCGCCAGCGCCTTCAGTAATAACCTTATTGCGCTGAATTAAAGCGATCATGCTGTTACGAATTTCATCTTCGCTAACCAGAACAATGTCATCGACTAATTCACGAACAATTTCATAGGTTAAATTACCCGGGCGGGAGACATCACAACCATCCGCCAGGGTGCCGGTCGTTCGGTGCGTGGTTATTTCGCCAGCGTAATAAGACGCCGCCATACCGTGAACATTTTCGGCCTGTACGCCGATAACTTTAATGGTCGGGTTAATCGATTTAATCGCAATGGCAATACCTGCAATTAAACCGCCGCCGCCAATAGGCACGATGACATTATCGACATCGTACAGATCTTCCATAATTTCCAGACCAATAGTGCCCTGTCCGGCAATGACTTTTGGATCGTCGTAAGGCGGAATAAAAATGCGGCCTTCGGTTTCGACAATTTCACTCACCTTAGCAATGGTGTCATTGAAGTTGTCACCGTGGAGCACCACTTCCGCCGAATAATCACAGGTGGCCGCCACTTTTGACTTTGGCGCGCCCTTCGGCATCACGACTTTGCCGTCAATACCCAGCATTGCGCAAGAAAGAGAAACGCCCTGTGCATGATTACCTGCGGAACAGGCCACGACGCCTTTACGTTTTTCCGCCTCCGTTAACGAGCTAAGTTTGTTAAAAGCGCCACGAATTTTAAATGAACCCGTACGCTGCATATTTTCAAACTTGAGAAATATTTCGCCTTTGCAACGTTCACTAAAATAGTTAGAGCGAGGCATTCCCGTTTTATATATCTTCCCCGCTAGTCTTTTTTTCGCTTCGAGGATATCTTCAATTGCAACCGGGAGATCGTATGTAATGTGCATTATAACCTCTTAACCTGGGTATTAAAAATAAGTTACCGTTGCCCACTGTTCAAAAGAAACAGGTGACGTCAATTTCGCTAAATATGTTTATTCCATATCATTCAATTTCTATTAACTGCCTGCGTCTGCATCCATTATATGATGAATATTGTTTAGCCAATTCTACTAATACTGAAGCGGCTTTTTTGATACGATAATTTTTAGACCATACCGCCGCATAACGTGCGACGGGTAACGTGTCTTTTATGGGTATCGTGATAAATTGATTAGAGCCAAAAGGCGTGGTCATATCGCAGGGAATAACAGTTAAGAAATCAGCATTGAGAACAAGATTATATATTGTGACAACGGAATCTGTTTTAACAATGTTTTCGATGCTGATGCCATTTCGTTGTAGAGTGGTGAGTAATTCGCTGTAGTAGCCCATATTCGTTTGCGGCAACACCCACTGTTCGTCTTTTAACGATTCCAGTGTGATGGTGCCGGTGCATGTTCGGGACTTGCTGGCTACCAGGACAAACTCTGATTCAAACAGCGGCTCGACATGCAGATCCTGTAGCTGCATTTCATTACTGAGCGTACCGATAGCAAAGTCCAGCCGCCCGTCGCGCAGGGCCGGCAGGAATGAAGAGAGCTGGGCTTCGTACATGGATACCTGCGCTTTTGGAAAGACCTCTTTGAACTTATGAATCATATCGGACATGAAGGTAAAGCCAATCAGCGAAGGAAAGCCAAACGAGACGTCGACAACGGTATTGCACGTCATACTGTTCATCTCGTTGATCATGTTTTTCATTTCGCGGGTGATAGATTCAGACCAGGAAAGCAGTACCTGTCCCGCTTCGGTCAACGTAACGCCGGTATTTTTACGTACAATTAGCTCAACGCCAAAATAGGCCTCAACATCGCTAATGATTTTACTGACGGCGGGCTGGGTTAACCCTAACGATTTTGCGGCAGAACCGATAGAACCACTTCTAATGACTTCCTGAAAGACCACCAAATGCTGTGTTTTAGGGAGAACAAGAGTATTCATATCTACCGCTCTGAAATAACATTGTGAACGGCAGGAAGTGTAGCAAATTAAATCTTAAAGGTTATGTGCGACCACTCACAAATTAACTTACCGCAATTTTTACATGGTCTTTATTAAATAAAGAAAGCCTATTAATTCAATGAGCTACAAAAATAAAACAGCAACTTAGTCTGATTTCAATCAAAAAATAGGGTCGGGATAACGATATATTATGGCGATAACCAGTCTATTTTACCTCCTATTTTCGACATCCTGTGAAGACGATATTTCAATCAATTACGGGACATTTTATCGACAATTCCAGCGTTAAATTTAAAGCGTAATTTCTCAAATTTAAGTATAAACCGAAGGTAAATGCGCTTAAAAACCGTTACGCGTCACATTTTTTTACCTTATTTGTTTGTAAAGAAACATTTAATAAAATTTTAACCAAAATATTTCATACATTTAATTTTCATTTACAACAAATAATTTACACCGCTTTTTTGCTGTTTTTCAGGATGTAATTTTGCGAAAGAAATCGATTACTTTTCACTTCAACTAAAAAGAGCGCAGTCTATAGCGTTTTGTGTTTCTCATCACAAAAACGAATAATATTATGTCACCACGGCTGTCAATTAATTGCCGGATGGTGACGCTGGCGTCTTCTGCAACCTCTATACCCTTCACCGGCCTGATAAGCAAAAACCCGCCGAAGCGGGTTTTATGAAGAGGTGAAACTGACCGATAAGCCGCTTTCTTTCGGGTATAGCGTCGTGGACAGTCATTCATCCTGCCGCCCTGTAAAAGCAAAAACCCGCCGAAGCGGGTTTTATGAAGAAGTGAAACTGACCGATAAGCCGCTTTCTTTTGGGTATAGCGTCGTGGACAGTCATTCATCCTGCCGCCCTGTAAAAGCAAAAACCCGCCGAAGCGGGTTTTATGAAGAAGTGAAACTGACCGATAAGCCGCTTTCTTTTGGGTATAGCGTCGTGGACAGTCATTCATCCTGCCGCCCTGTAAAAGCAAAAACCCGCCGAAGCGGGTTTTATGAAGAAGTGAAACTGACCGATAAGCCGCTTTCTTTTGGGTATAGCGTCGTGGACAGTCATTCATCCTGCCGCCCTGTAAAAGCAAAAACCCGCCGAAGCGGGTTTTATGAAGAAGTGAAACTGACCGATAAGCCGGGTTCTGTCGTGGACAGTCATTCATCTAGGCCAGCAATCGCTCACTGGCTCAAGCAGCCTACCCGGGTTCAGTACGGGCCGTACCTTATGAACCCCTATTTGGCCTTGCTCCGGGTGGAGTTTACCGTGCCACGGACTGTTACCAGCCGCGCGGTGCGCTCTTACCGCACCCTTTCACCCTTACCTGATCCCACTTGCGTGGGCCATCGGCGGTTTGCTCTCTGTTGCACTGGTCGTGGGTTTCCCCCCCAGGCGTTACCTGGCACCCTGCCCTATGGAGCCCGGACTTTCCTCCCCTCCGCCCGTCTCCCCGAAAGGACGACGACGAAGCGGCGACTGTCTGGTCAGCTTCGGCGCGCAGTATAGAGGGTTCGCGCGACTTTGTCACCCTGCGCTGCGCATTCCTATCGCCAGAGCGGCAGCAACATTTCTGGATGCCCGATAAATATTGTCAAAAGCGCCCCGAAAAGCCTCCTCCAGCGTCACGATGCGCGTGAGTACGCTAAAGACAGCGTCGATGCCATAGTGATGCACTATCCCTACATCGTGCGTCAGGCTGCCGGCAATGCCAATCACTGGCTTATGATATTTTTTCGCCACATTCGCGACGCCAATCGGCACTTTACCGCGAATACTTTGGCTATCAATCCGCCCTTCTCCCGTCACCACCAGCGTACAGTCGTGGATATGCTCCTCCAGGTTCAGTGCCGCCGTGACAATTTCGATCCCGCTGCGTAATTCCGCACCGAGAAAAGCCATTAACGCCGCCCCCATACCGCCTGCCGCGCCTGCGCCGGGCGCCGCCTTTACGTCGACATTCAGCGATTTTTTTATGATGTCGGCATAGTGAGCAAGATTTCTGTCCAGCTCAACAATGTTCTCTTCGGTCGCGCCTTTCTGCGGCCCAAAAATTCGTGATGCGCCGTTGTCGCCGATCAGAGGATTAGAGACATCGCAAGCGACACGAATCGCGCAGAGTTTTAAACGGGGATCGAGCTCTGAAATATCAATGTCGCTTAGACAATGAAGGCTTCCGCCACCGTAACCGATATCCGCGCCGTTTGCATCGCGCAGTTTTGCGCCTAACGCCTGCATCATCCCCGCACCGCCGTCATTTGTCGCGCTGCCGCCAATGCCGATAATGATATTGCTTGCGCCGCTTTCCAGCGCCTGCAATATCAGCTCCCCCGTTCCCCGCGAGGTAGTAATCAAAGGGTTGCGTTTTTCTGGTGGAACCAGCGCCAGTCCGCTGGCCGCCGCCATTTCAATAAACGCGGTTTTACCATCCCCGGACATTCCCCAGCAGGCTTTCACTTTTTCACCCAACGGCCCGGTCACCCATGCGGTGCGTTCAACGCCCTGCGTCGCGGCAATCATGGCTTCAACCGTTCCTTCGCCGCCATCGGCAACCGGAACAGAGACATATTGCGCATCGGGGAAAATTTCCCGAAATCCTTTTTCTATCGCCTGCGCTACCTCGGCGGCAGAAAGGCTTTCTTTGTAGGAGTCGGGGGCAATTACGATTTTCATAGTGGTAGCCTGTTACTGCACAACGCCGGATGGCGTTTCACTTATCCAGCCTGAAATTCAGGCCCGGATCGCTACACGCCATCCGGGCACAACGTCGTTAGCGAGTGACTTCCACTTTCGCCAGTTTTTCGTAGTAGCACGCCAGCGCGCTATGGTCGTCATTACCGTGTCCATCCGCGCGTAACGCCTGCATCATTTCCATAACGGCGGCGGTCAGCGGGAGCTGCGCGCCAACGCCGTGGGAGGTATCCAGCGCATTCGCCAGATCTTTAATGTGCAGATCGATACGGAAACCTGGCTTAAAGTTTCTGTCCATGACCATCGGCGCTTTCGCATCCAGTACCGTGCTGCCAGCCAGACCGCCGCGAATCGCCTGATAGACCAAATCCGGGTTAACGCCCGCTTTAGTCGCCAGCGTCAGCGCTTCAGACATGGCGGCGATATTCAACGCCACGATCACCTGGTTAGCCAGTTTTGTGACGTTGCCTGCGCCGATATCGCCGGTATGCACCACGGAACCCGCCATCGCTTTCATCAGGTCGTAGTACTTGTCGAAAATGGCTTTATCGCCCCCCACCATCACCGACAGCGTGCCATCAATCGCCTTCGGCTCGCCGCCGCTGACCGGCGCATCCAACATCTCAACGCCCTTCGCCTTCAGCGCATCGCTGATTTCACGGCTTGCCAGCGGCGCGATAGAACTCATATCAATCAATACGGTTCCCGGCTTCGCGCCTTCGATGATACCGTTCTCGCCCAGCGCAACCTCTTTCACATGCGGAGAGTTAGGCAGCATCGTGATGATGACGTCACACTGTTCAGCGATCGCCTTCGCCGTAGAGGCCGTTTCCGCGCCTGCGGCAATGACGTCAGCAATCGCTTCAGGATTACGATCGGACACCACCAGCGAATACCCTGCTTTCAGTAAGTTTTTGCTCATGGGCTTACCCATGATGCCTAAGCCAATAAAGCCAACTTTCATCGTCATAGCGTTCTCTCTTTCCATACCAGGATTATTTTTTAAAGGTGTCGGCAAGCTTCTGCGTGCTGGCGCGGAATGCGCCTAAATCGCTGCCAACGGCGACAAAGGTCGCGCCCCATTCCAGATAACGGCGGGCATCCGCCTCTACCGGCGCCAGAATGCCGCACGGTTTACCGTGCGCTTTAGCGCGGGCGAAAATATGTTGAATCGTCTGCTGCACGTCAGGGTGAGAAGCATTGCCGAGATGACCCAGCGCGGCGGCCAGATCGCTTGGGCCGACAAAAATGCCATCAACGCCTTCCGTTGCGGCGATGGCATCAACATTGTCGACACCCAACTGGCTTTCGATTTGAACAATAATGGTGATGTTTTTGTTCGACTGCGCAAAGTAATCAGGCACCGTACCGAACATATTCGCGCGGTGAGAAACGGAGACGCCGCGAATGCCTTCCGGCGGGTAACGCGTCGAGGCGACGGCGCGAGCCGCTTCCTCTTGCGTTTCAACAAAGGGGATCAGGAAGTTATAAAACCCAATATCCAGCATCCGTTTGATAATGACCGGTTCATTGGTTGGCACACGTACTACAGGCGCGCTGGCGCTGCCTTTCAATGCCATTAACTGCGGAATTAAGGTGGTCACATCGTTCGGCGCATGTTCGCCATCCAGCACCAGCCAGTCAAATCCCGCCAGACCGAGAACTTCGGTGGTGATTGGGCTTGCCAGTGCAGACCAGCAGCCAATCTGCACCTGTTGCGCCGCCAGCGCCGCTTTAAACTTATTCGGGAAAATAGCGTTATTCATCGCTTATACCTTCGCTTATTTCTTTAATTCTCTACATGTGATGCCGCCACCATAACTTATAGCAACGACAATAAAATGCTTATCTGAAATCAGAATGGGTCTCCGCATTCTATTTCTAATGTGGTACACATCCTGTAGCACAATATACCGTTCTGATATCTTTATCGTCTTTTATTATTATCATGGTATTTTCAAATAACTCGTCAGATACACTGAATTCGCCATTCAGTATAAACAGCCTATGGCGGATAATCATTGTGCAAACGCTCATTAAAAAGGGATTGTTTAACGCTTATTTTTGAGCATACGCCCATGATACTGGGCGCTAATGCACACATTTACGCTTTACCCGGCCTGCATAAAAAATTTCATAATTTGCGGTGATCTGGATCACATTCTTATATTTATACTCCTGTCATTCTTATTTCATTATGCATGAACTTTATTTCTTATATTGAGATTTAACGATTTAACCATAACCAAAATAGATAATCCTATTTCTATCATCCAGGCTGGAGAATGTTGAACAATGGCCAATATCGAAATTCGCCAGGAATCGCCATCGGCGTTTTATATAAAAGTACATGAAACCGATAATGTCGCAATTATTGTTAATGACCACGGTCTTAAAGCAGGAACACGTTTTCCGGATGGCCTGGAACTGACTGAACATATTCCGCAAGGCCATAAAGTCGCTCTGACGGATATCCCCGCTCACGGCGAAATCATCCGTTATGGCGAAGTCATCGGTTATGCGGTACGCAACATCCCGCGCGGAAGCTGGATCGACGAGTCGCTGGTTGAACTGCCAAAAGCGCCGCCGCTGAATACGCTACCGCTGGCGACCAAAGTACCGGAACCGCTGCCGCCGCTGGAAGGCTACACGTTTGAGGGCTATCGTAACGCCGATGGCAGCGTCGGCACCAAAAATCTGCTTGGCATTACCACCAGCGTGCACTGTGTGGCGGGCGTGGTCGATTATGTGGTGAAAGTAATTGAGCGCGATCTGCTGCCCAAATACCCGAATGTCGATGGCGTTGTAGGGCTAAACCATCTGTACGGCTGCGGCGTGGCAATCAACGCGCCGGCGGCGGTCGTGCCGATTCGCACAATTCATAACATCGCACTCAACCCCAATTTTGGCGGCGAAGTGATGGTGATTGGCCTCGGTTGCGAAAAACTGCAGCCGGAACGACTGCTGGAAGGCACCGAGGATGTCCCCGCCATCGCCGTTGAAAGCGCCAGTATTGTGCGTTTACAGGACGAGCAGCATGTCGGCTTTAAATCAATGGTCGACGATATTTTGCAGGTCGCCGAACGCCATCTGACGAAACTGAACCAGCGCCAGCGCGAAACCTGCCCGGCCTCCGAGCTGGTCGTCGGGATGCAGTGTGGCGGCAGCGATGCGTTTTCCGGCGTCACGGCAAACCCGGCGGTGGGTTATGCTTCCGATCTGCTGGTACGCTGCGGCGCGACCGTCATGTTCTCGGAGGTCACCGAAGTGCGCGATGCCATTCATCTTCTGACGCCGCGCGCCATCAACGAAGCCGTGGGTAAACGCCTGCTGGATGAAATGGCCTGGTACGATAACTACCTTGATATGGGGAAAACCGATCGCAGCGCTAACCCGTCCCCTGGCAACAAAAAAGGCGGCCTGGCGAACGTCGTGGAAAAAGCGTTGGGCTCTATCGCTAAATCGGGTAAGAGCGCCATTGTCGAAGTATTGTCGCCGGGCCAGCGCCCCACCAAACGCGGCCTGATTTACGCCGCGACGCCCGCCAGCGATTTCGTCTGCGGCACGCAGCAGGTCGCTTCCGGCATTACCGTACAGGTCTTTACCACCGGACGCGGCACGCCTTACGGGCTGATGGCGGTGCCGGTCATTAAAATGGCGACGCGTACCGAGCTGGCGAACCGCTGGTATGACTTAATGGATATCAATGCAGGCACCATCGCCACGGGTGAAGAGACAATCGAAGATGTGGGCTGGAAGCTGTTTCACTTTATTCTCGATGTCGCCAGCGGCCGGAAAAAGACTTTCTCGGACCAGTGGGGATTGCATAACCAGCTGGCGATATTTAACCCGGCGCCAGTGACCTGATCCAGTCAGTACCCTTCTCCGACCAGGGTATAACCGCATAATCTGTAGACCGGGTAAGCGCCAGCGCTACCCGGTATTTTTTCGCCCTTAGTCTGTAGCCTGAAGTATGTCTGCCCGACATGCTTTTTTTACGCCTGACTTTCGATAACTTCCATTTTATTTCGAAACTTTCATTTATCAGATCAAAATCACAAAAAAACATTCCGAAAGCCTATAAATTCTTTCAAAGAAAACAAACGAAAGATTTCGGAGGAAGGATGTTTATCATTTCAGGCAGAACAATGCTAAAGAAGGCGCAGCGGGAAGGCTATGCTGTGCCGGCGTTTAACATCCACAACCTGGAGACATTGCAAGTGGTGGTGGAAACCGCCGCAGAATTGCGCTCTCCGCTGATTGTCGCCGGTACGCCAGGCACCTTTAGCTACGCAGGCGTCGGTAATATCGTGGCCATCGCCGCAGAACTGGCGAAAAGCTGGAACCATCCTCTCGCGGTACATCTCGATCATCATGAAAAACTGGCCGACATCAAAATGAAAGTCGCCGCCGGGGTACGCTCGGTCATGATCGACGGGTCGCATTTCCCCTTTGCCGACAATATTGCGCTGGTGAAAAGTGTGGTTGATTACTGTCATCGCTACGATGTCAGCGTTGAAGCTGAACTTGGGCGTCTCGGCGGGCAGGAAGACGATCTTATCGTTGACGGTAAAGATGCGCTTTATACCCATCCGGAACAGGCCCGGGAATTTGTAGAAAAAACGGGTATCGACTCGTTAGCCATTGCTATCGGCACCGCTCACGGCCTCTACACCGCTGAACCAAAACTTGATTTTGAACGACTGACGGAAATTCGTCAGCGGGTTGATGTCCCCTTAGTCCTTCACGGCGCCTCTGGCCTGCCGACCCGCGATATTACCCGCGCTATTTCGCTGGGCATCTGCAAAGTTAACGTCGCCACCGAGCTTAAAATCGCCTTTTCCGGCGCGCTTAAAAACTATTTAACGCAACACGCAGAGGCCAGCGATCCCCGCCATTACATGATCCCGGCGAAAGCGGCCATGAAAGAGGTTGTACGTAAAGTGATTGCCGACTGCGGTTGTGAAGGGAAGCTCTAAAGCCCCCGGATTTAGCACGGCAAAGGGCGTTTTCATAGCTGGATCACGAAAGCCATTATTATCCTTTGCCTTCAAACCAAAAATATTATGAAGATAAACAAAAGATATCGGAGCCAGAAGTGAAAGAAATAATTTCTCGTCACAAAGCAGGGGAACAGATAGGGATCTGTTCCGTATGTTCAGCACACCCGCTGGTGATTGAATCTGCATTACGTTTTGATCTGAATAGCGGGAACAAAGTTCTGATCGAAGCGACCTCTAACCAGGTTAATCAGTTTGGCGGTTATACCGGCATGAAACCGGCTGACTTTCGTGATTTTGTCTATGGCATCGCCCAGGAAGTGGGTTTTCCACGAGAACGGCTTATTTTAGGCGGCGATCACCTGGGACCTAACTGCTGGCAAAACGAACCTGCAGATACGGCGATGGAAAAATCCGTCGAACTCATTAAGGCTTACGTCGCTGCCGGGTTTAGCAAAATCCATCTTGATGCCTCTATGTCCTGCGCTGACGATCCGACGCCGCTGGACCCAATGGTTGTCGCTAAACGCGCCGCCCTGCTTTGCCAGGCAGCGGAAACGACGGCGACCGACGAACAAAAACGCCATTTAACCTATGTTATCGGCACTGAAGTTCCGGTTCCGGGCGGGGAAGCCAGCGCCATTAACGCCGTGCATGTTACCCGCGAACAGGATGCGGCCCGCACGCTGCAAACGCATCAGGCTGCTTTTCGCGCCCTGGGGCTGGAGGAGGCATTGAACCGGGTTATCGCGATTGTCGTACAGCCGGGCGTAGAATTCGACCATACACAGATTATCCACTATCAACCGCAGGCCGCTAAAGCGCTTTCCGACTGGATAAAAGAAACGCCGATGGTCTATGAAGCACACTCCACCGATTACCAAACTCGCCAGGCCTACCGTGCGCTGGTACGCGATCATTACGCCATTCTGAAGGTCGGCCCGGCGCTCACTTTCGCGCTGCGCGAAGCCATTTTCGCACTTGCGCAAATGGAAAACGAACTGATCTCCCCGGAACAACGTAGTCGGGTATTGGAGGTCATTGATGAAGTTATGCTAAACGAGCCAGGCTACTGGAAAAAATACTACCGTCCAACCTGGAGCCAGGCGATGGTCGACATCCACTTTAGTTTGTCTGACCGTATTCGCTATTACTGGCCGCACCCGCGTATTCGTCAAAGCGTAGAGAAGTTAATCGCCAATCTGAACAACGTCACATTGCCGCTGGGATTAATTAGCCAGTTTATGCCCGTACAGTTTGAACGCCTGTCTGAGGGCGTGCTCACCCCCACGCCGCATAACCTGATTATTGACAAAATTCAGGATGTTCTGCGCGCTTATCGCTTCGGTTGCACGCCGGATGTCGCCTGAATAATGGAGAATTTATGAGCCAACTATTTGTCCGAACCGGAATCACATTCGACTCGAGCCAACAGGCGCTGGCGCACATTGGCAAAGAGATGCTGGCGAAAGGCGTGGTACATGATAGTTATCCACAGGCGCTGGTGGAACGTGAAGCGTCTTTTCCTACCGGCATTGCGCTGGAGCGTCACGCCGTCGCTATCCCTCATTGCGAGGCGGTTCATGCGAAATCACCCGCTATCTATCTGATTCGTCCAGATAAGCCGGTCATGTTTCAACAGGCGGATGATGACGAAGAGATTGCCGTTTCGTTAATCATCGCCTTAATCGTTGAAAACCCGGCGGCACAGCTAAAACTTCTGCGCCGCCTGTTTAGTGAGCTACAGAACCCGAGCACCCTCGATGCCCTGTTAAGCGCGCCGGATGCCGAACTGGCGATACGCTTTCAGGAAACCATCCTTGAGCCTGAGCAGTGCGTCCAGGTTTGATAATAAATTGATAATAATGAGGAATACCCTATGAAACGTAAAGTAATTGTGGCCTGTGGCGGTGCGGTTGCAACCTCAACGATGGCTGCGGAAGAAATTAAAGAGCTATGTGATGCCAACCATATTGAGCTCGACTTAGTGCAATGCCGGGTCACCGAAATCGAAACCTATATGGACGGCGCCGATCTTATCTGTACCACTGCCAGGGTCGATCGCGCCTTCGGCGATATTCCCGTCGTTCACGGTATGCCTTTTGTTTCCGGCGTGGGTATTGAAGCATTACAGCAAAAAATTCTGTCCATTCTCATGGGGTAACGTATGTTTAGCGAAATAATGCGTTATATCCTCGACTTAGGCCCAACGGTGATGTTGCCTCTGGTGATCATCGTGTTCTCTAAACTGCTGGGAATGAAGCTTGGGGATTGTTTTAAATCGGGTTTGCATATTGGTATCGGCTTCGTGGGTATTGGTCTGGTCATCGGCCTGATGCTGGATTCTATCGGCCCCGCGGCGAAAGCCATGGCGGAACATTTCCAAATCAATCTCCACGTTATTGACGTCGGCTGGCCAGGTTCATCGCCCATGACCTGGGCGTCACAAATCGCGCTGGTCGCGATCCCTGTCGCCATTGGGGTTAACGTCCTGATGCTGGTGACCCGCATGACCCGCGTGGTGAATGTCGATATCTGGAATATCTGGCACATGACCTTCACGGGCGCCATGCTGCATCTGGCGACCGGTTCATACTGGCTGGGGATTCTGGGCGTTGTGGTTCATGCCGCCTTTGTCTACAAACTGGGGGACTGGTTTGCCAAAGATACCCGCGACTATTTTGGCCTGGAGGGGATTGCAATCCCACACGGCTCATCCGCGTACCTGGGCCCCGTGGCGGTGCTCGTTGATACCATTATCGAAAAAATTCCGGGTCTCAATCGTATTCACTTTAGCGCAGACGATGTCCAGAAACGCTTCGGACCGTTTGGCGAGCCGGTGACTGTCGGCTTCGTGATGGGGCTGGTGATTGGTGTACTGGCAGGCTACGACGCCAAAGCCGTTCTGCAACTGGCGGTCAAAACCGCAGCGGTGATGCTGCTTATGCCACGCGTCATTAAACCTATTATGGATGGCCTAACGCCTATCGCGAAACATGCGCGTAAACGTCTACAGGCCAAATTTGGCGGGCAGGAGTTCCTGATAGGCCTTGATCCAGCGCTACTGCTCGGTCATACCTCTGTTGTCTCCGCGAGCCTGATATTCATTCCGCTGACCATCCTGATTGCCGTCTTAGTACCGGGAAACCAGGTGCTGCCGTTCGGCGACCTCGCCACCATCGGTTTCTTTATTGCGATGGCGGTCGCGGTACACCAGGGCAACCTGTTCCGCACGCTGATTTCAGGTGTCATTATTATGGGTATCACCCTGTGGATAGCCACCCAGACGATTGGCCTGCATACCCAACTGGCTGCCAATGCCGGAGCGCTAAAAGCAGGCGGACAAGTCGCCTCGCTGGATCAGGGCGGTTCTCCCATCACCTGGCTGCTGATTCAACTTTTTACCTGGCAGAATATCGTCGGCTTCGCCGTCATTGCCATTATCTATCTGGCCGGCGTACTGCTGACCTGGCGTCGCGCCCGACAGTTTGTCGCGGCTGAGAAAGCCACGGCGCTACAGCAAAGTCAAATCGCCTCTTAATTTTAGGGGAGCAATCGCTCCCCTCACCTTCCTGGAGAATGTTATGAAATCAGTGGTTATTCACGCTGAGGGAGACGTGCGCGTTGAAGAACGCCCCTTACCACAACTGCAAGCCGAGGACGATGTGTTGGTCAAAGTCGTTAGCTCAGGGCTTTGCGGGTCAGATATCCCGCGTATTTTCGCGCAGGGCGCCCATTATTATCCTATTACGTTAGGTCATGAATTCAGCGGCTACGTTGAATCCTACGGCACAGGCGTAACGGATATGCAGCCCGGCGATGCCGTCGCTTGTGTCCCGCTTCTTCCCTGCTTTCACTGTCCGCAATGCGAACGCGGTTACTTTTCTTTATGCAAACAGTATCAGTTTGTAGGATCGCGCAGCGAAGGCGGTAATGCGGAATATGTGGTGGTCAAACGGGCCAATCTTTTCCGCTTGCCGTCTGATATGCCGATTGAAGATGGCGCGTTTATCGAACCGATTACCGTGGGCTTACACGCCTTTCATCTGGCGCAGGGCTGCGAGGGGAAAAACGTAATTATCGTTGGTGCCGGGACAATTGGCCTGCTGGCCTTACAGTGCGCGCGGGAACTGGGCGCGCGAAGCGTAACGGCGATTGATATCAATCCGCAGAAACTGGAACTGGCGAAAGCGCTCGGCGCAACGCATACCTGTAATAGCCGGGAAATGACCGCCGACGACATCCAGACCGCGTTGTCCGACATTCAGTTTGATCAACTGGTTCTCGAAACGGCAGGAACTCCCCAGACCGTCTCGCTGGCTATCGATATCGCCGGGCCGCGCGCGCAACTGGCGCTGGTGGGGACGTTACATCACGATCTCACCCTGACAACGCGTACATTCGGGCTAATTTTGCGTAAAGAGCTCACGCTCCTCGGCAGTTGGATGAACTACTCCGCGCCATGGCCAGGAGAGGAATGGGAAACCGCAGCGCGCCTGTTGGCTGAAAAACGTCTTCAACTGACCCCTCTCATTGCCCATCGCGGCGATGCGGAAAGCTTTGCAGAAGCAGTCAAAGCGCTTAATGGCGCGCCCATGCAGGGCAAAATCTTACTTCAACTTTCCTGATGGTACGAGCCAGCAACCTGCGCTGGCTCACATTTCCTTTCGAAATTTAGCGTTCACCTTTCGCAATCCTTCGTTTAAACTAGTTACAGTTAATTATCAGGCAAATCAATATGAACTCATTTGAGCGAAGAAATAAAATTGTCGACCTGATTAATACGCAAGGCAGCGTGCTGGTGATGGATCTTTCAAATACCTTTGGTATTTCTGAAGTGACTATCCGTGCTGACCTGCGTCTGCTGGAAGAGAAAGGCCTTGTCACCCGTTTTCATGGCGGCGCGGCAAAACCGGGAAGTCATCTGGCGGAAGGCGACAATCAGGAAGTCATTCTGGAAGATCGGTATCAACTCGCCAGCGATCCGAAAAAGCGGATTGCCCAGGCGGCTGCGGCAATGGTTGAAGAAGGAATGACCATCATTCTGGATAGCGGGAGCACAACATTACTGATTGCGGAAGCGCTCGCGCGAAAAAGCAATATTACGGTGATCACTAACAGCTTGCCTGCCGCTTTTACGCTATCAGAAAATAAAGATCTCACGCTGGTGGTTTGCGGCGGTACGGTACGGCATAAAACCCACTCAATGCACGGCACGATTGCGGAACGATCGCTACACGGCATCAGCGCCGATGTCATGTTTGTCGGGGCGGATGGTATTGATGCGACAAACGGTATTACCACGTTTAACGAAGGTTATTCCATTAGCGGCGTCATGGCGGCGGCGGCACACAAAGTTATCGCGGTACTGGACGCGACCAAATTTAACCGTCGCGGCTTTAACCAGGTATTGCCGATGGACAAGATCGACTGTGTGATAACCGATGACACTATCAGCAAACAGGATAAAGCGGCATTAGCGAAAACAGGCGTGGAACTAATGATCGTCTAAAAAGGAGTCGGTTATGCGTTGCTGATCGCGAGAGTAAGCCCGAAGGAAAGGCCCGGCCCGCTATCACCGCCCAATGCCCCCATCAATTTACCCACATCAATCACCTGATTGAGTATTAACGCGATGGCGATAAAAGGCGGTTCCCGGGCGCTCGCTTTTACTCTTCCTGCTGCTCCAGCGCGTACTTATACAGCGCATTTTTCTTCACGCCGTGAATTTCTGCTGCCAGCGCCGCCGCTTTTTTCAGCGGCAGTTCTGCCTGTAGCAGCGCCAGCGTGCGCAGCGCGTCGGCGGGCAGGTCGTCTTCTTGCGCTTTATGGCCTTCGACAATCAGCACCATTTCGCCTTTGCGGCGGTTTTCATCTTCTTTGACCCACGCCAGCAGCTCGCCGACCGGCGCGCCGTGAATGGTTTCCCAAGTTTTGGTCAGCTCACGCGCCAGCACCACGTAGCGGGATTCGCCCCACACGTCCACCATATCTTCCAGGCTATCCAGCAGACGATGGGTGGACTCATAAAAAATCAGCGTTCGCGGCTCCGCTTCAACCGCCTTCAGCGCATCACGGCGACCTTTGGATTTCGCCGGTAAAAAGCCTTCATAGCAGAAACGGTCGGATGGCAGGCCAGCGGCGCTCAGGGCGGCAATCGCCGCACACGGCCCCGGTAGCGGCACCACGCGAATCCCCGCTTCGCGACAAGTACGCACCAGATGGTAGCCCGGATCGTTAATCAGCGGCGTACCGGCGTCGGAAACCAGCGCAATGTTCTGCCCTTCTTTTAGCTTCGCGACCAGCGTTTCCGCTTTTTGTTGTTCGTTATGGTCATGCAACGCGAACAGCCGGGCGTTAATCGCGAAATGTTGCAGTAATAAACCGGTATGACGAGTGTCTTCAGCGGCAATTAAATCAACGGCTTGTAAAACTTCGAGCGCGCGTTGAGTAATATCAGCCAAATTCCCGATAGGAGTAGGTACAATAAAGAGTTGGCCCTGAGAATTATCCGCCGATTCGTTTTGTTTCATTGTGTCGTCCGTATTGCCGATTTAATATTGAGCATTGCGTAAAAAATATCACTGGATACAGTATGGTACCCTCAACATTTTCTCGTTTGAACGCCGCGCGCGCGCTGCCTGTCGTCCTGGCTGCGCTACTTTTCGCCGGGTGCGGCACCCAGGCGCCAGATCAAAGCGCAGCCTATATGCAGGGTTCAGCGCAAGCTGACTCCGCCTTTTACCTGCATCAGATGCAGCAAAGCGCAGATGATAGCAAGACCAACTGGCAATTACTCGCCATTCATGCACTGCTGAAAGAAGGAAAAAGCCAGCAGGCCGTCGACCTGTTCAACCAACTCCCGCAAAATCTGAACGATGCCCAGCGTCGCGAACAGTCTTTATTAGCGGTAGAGATCAAACTGGCGCAAAAAGATGTCGCAGGCGCGCAGGCCTTGCTGGATAAACTAAAACCCGCCGACTTTGCGCCACATCAGCAAGCACGTTACTGGCAGGCGCAGATCATTGCCAGCCAGGGACGCCCGTCGCTTACCCTGTTGCGGGCGTTAATCGCCCAGGAACCGCTACTGGCGGCGAAAGATAAACAAAAAAATATCGACGCTACCTGGCAGGCGCTCTCCGCCATGACGCAAGATCAGGCCAGGACGCTGGTTATCAACGCCGATGAAAATGTGCTTCAGGGATGGCTGGATCTGCAACGCGTCTGGTTTGACAACCGCAACGATCCGGACATGCTGAAAGCCGGGATCGCCGACTGGCAAAAACGCTACCCGCAAAATCCGGGGGCAAAAATGCTGCCGACGCAGCTCGTCAATGTACAACGTTTTAAACCAGCCTCCACCAGCAAAATCGCTCTGCTGCTGCCGCTGAACGGTCAGGCTGCCGTGTTTGGCCGTACCATCCAGCAAGGTTTCGAAGCCGCGAAAAACCTCGGCACCCAGGCGGTGGAAATGCAGCCTGCCGCCGCGCCTGACGCGCCGGTCGAACCTGGCGTGGAGGAGACGCAACCACAAATGACCGACGGCGTCGCCAGTCCGTCGCAGGCCTCGGTGAGCGATCTGACTGATGACGCTCCATCCCAGTCCACTACGCCAGTCAGCGCGCCACAAACTCCCCCTGCTACAACAAGCGCGCCGGCGGATCCCTCCGCTGAATTAAAAATCTACGATACCTCTGCCCAGCCGTTGGATCAGGTGCTTGCTCAGGTTCAGCAAGACGGCGCCAGTATCGTGGTCGGGCCGCTGTTGAAAAACAATGTGGAAGCGCTGATGAAAAGCAACACGCCGCTCAACGTGCTGGCGCTCAACCAGCCGGAAACTGTACGTAGCTTCCCTAATATCTGCTATTTCGCGCTCTCTCCTGAAGATGAAGCCCGTGACGCGGCGCATCATATTTATGACCAGGGCAAGCAGTCGCCGCTGCTGTTGATCCCACGCAGCGCGCTTGGCGATCGCGTGGCGAACGCCTTCACCCAGGAGTGGCAAAAACTGGGCGGCGGCATCGTATTACAGCAAAAATTCGGCTCCGTAGCCGAGCTCAAAATGGGCGTGAACGGCGGCGCGGGTATCGCGTTGACGGGCAGTCCGGTCGCCGCCAGCGTGCCTGCGCAGCCGGGCGTCACCATTGGCGGTCTGACTATCCCTGCGCCGCCGACCGACGCGCAAATCACCGGCGGCGGACGCGTAGACGCGGTCTATATTCTGGCTACGCCGGAAGAGATTGGCTTTATCAAACCGATGATCGCCATGCGTAACGGCACCCAGAGCGGCGCGACGCTGTATGCCAGCTCCCGCAGCGCGCAAGGCACCTCCGGCCCCGACTTCCGTCTGGAGATGGAAGGTTTACAATACAGTGAAATTCCTATGCTGGCAGGCGGCAATATGCCGTTGATGCAGCAGGCGCTGAGCGCTATACATAACGACTATTCTCTGGCGCGGATGTACGCCATGGGCGTGGATGCCTGGACGCTGGCGAACCACTTTTCGCAGATGCGTCAGGTGCAGGGGTTTGAGATCAATGGTAATACCGGCGCATTAACTGCCAGCCCGGATTGTGTGATTAACAGGAAGTTATCATGGCTCAAATACCAGCAAGGGGAGATTGTTCCCGCCAGCTAACGCGTAAACAGGCTGGCGACGCGTGGGAAGCTGCCGCGCGTCGCTGGCTGGAAAGCAAAGGACTGCGGTTTATCGCCGCCAACGTGCGCGAGCGCGGCGGCGAAATCGATCTGATCATGCGTGACGGAAAAACGACGGTTTTTGTTGAGGTCCGCTATCGGCGCTCCGGGCTTTATGGCGGCGCGGCGGCTAGTGTGACCCGCAGCAAGCAACACAAATTATTACATACTGCCCGCTTGTGGCTCGCCCGCCAGAATGGGAGTTTTGATACTGTGGATTGTCGGTTCGATGTGTTAGCCTTCACCGGAAATGAGATTGAGTGGTTTCGGGATGCGTTTAACGACCACTCATAATTGAAGATTTTAAGGATTAGCGTGCTCGAAAGAATCAAAGTTTGCTTTACAGAAAGCATTCAAACTCAAATTGCTGCGGCGGAAGCGCTTCCGGATGCCATTTCCCGCGCCGCCATGACGCTGGTTCATTCCCTGCTTAACGGCAACAAAATCCTCTGTTGTGGAAACGGGACGTCCGCGGCCAACGCACAGCATTTTGCTGCCAGCATGATTAACCGCTTTGAAACGGAGCGACCCAGTTTACCCGCCATTGCACTAAATACCGATAATGTGGTCTTAACTGCGATCGCTAACGATCGCCTGCACGATGAAGTTTATGCAAAACAAGTCCGGGCGCTGGGACATGCAGGCGATGTTTTATTGGCGATCTCTACGCGTGGTAATAGTCGCGATATCGTAAAAGCCGTTGAAGCAGCCGTCACACGTGACATGACCATTGTGGCGCTAACCGGGTATGACGGGGGTGAGCTGGCCGGACTATTAGGGCCGCAGGATGTTGAAATTCGTATCCCTTCACATCACAGCGCGCGCATTCAGGAAATGCATATGCTGACGGTAAACTGCCTGTGCGATTTGATCGATAACACGCTTTTTCCTCACCAGGATGATTAAGGAGTACACATGAAGGCATTTTCGCCGCTCGCAGTCCTTATTTCTGCGTTGCTATTGCAAGGTTGCGTCGCCGCCGCGGTAGTGGGTACGGCAGCCGTCGGCACCAAAGCCGCAACCGACCCGCGTAGCGTGGGCACCCAGGTGGATGACGGAACGCTGGAACTGCGTGTCAGCAGCGCGCTGTCGAAAGATGAGCAAATCAAAAAAGAGACGCGCATCAATGTCACGGCTTATCAGGGCAAAGTTTTGTTAGTGGGCCAGTCGCCAAACAGCGAACTCTCCGCACGCGCGAAACAGATAGCGATGGGCGTTGAAGGCACCACCGAGGTCTATAACGAGATTCGCCAGGGTCAGCCTATCGGCCTGGGGACCGCCTCTAACGATACCTGGATCACCACGAAAGTTCGCTCACAGCTACTGACCAGCGATCAGGTAAAATCGTCAAATGTGAAAGTCACCACCGAAAATGGCGAAGTATTCCTGCTGGGCCTGGTAACTGAACGTGAAGGTAAAGCGGCAGCGGACATCGCCAGCCGGGTGAGCGGCGTGAAACGCGTGACCACCGCCTTTACGTATATTAAGTAACCGGTGTGCCGGGTGGCGATAAAAATGTGTAAACCGCGTCGCCATCCGGTAAATCATCCGGCTTCGCTACCCCGCTTTTTCCCGCAGTTGCGATGAGGTCAGAATCGTCACGCCTTCTTGTGCTGGCGCCAGCGCTTCCGCCAGCATGGCCCGCGCCACATCCCGCGCATCAATCGATTTCCAGTTTCCGGGCAGCAGCCGGAATAGCGGAGCGAAAAGCGTTTCATTCACCCGCCGCGTTGTTCTGTCGCCGAGCAGCATAGAAGGCCGGGCAATCGTCAAACGAGGCCAATCTTGCGCGATTAACGCCTCCTCCATTTCTCCTTTCACCCGATTGTAGAAAAACGGAGAGTGCGCGTTTGCTCCCATTGCGCTGACCACCAACATGTGCTGCGCGCCCAGTCGACGCCCGGTCAGCGCGGTATCAACCACCAGCGTATAATCCGCATGAATAAACGCCGCTTTACTTCCCGCTTCACGCCGGGTCGTGCCCAGGCAGCAAAAAACAATATCTACCGGGTCGGTCACCTGAGCTAACGCGTCGGTAAGCTGCGGATCGTGAGGGTTATAAACGCCGACAATATCCGTCAGCGGACGACGCGTCGGCGCGGCGATAGCGCTCACCTGCGGCGTGTTGATTAACATTCTCAGCAGATGTCCGCCGACCAGTCCGGTCGCGCCGGTAATCAGTACCTGACTCATCCTCGCTCCTTTACAGATTTGTCCACCTTGCACTCTCGGCCCTATCGACCAGGCTTAATAGTCTACGAGGTAAGTATCCATCATTGTGGAAAATTTGCCTTACCCGACGCCACCACTGCGGAGGAAACGCATGAGTAAGAAAATTGCCGTTTTGATTACCGATGAATTTGAAGATTCAGAATTTACCTCGCCGGCAGCAGAATTCCGTCAGGCCGGCCATGAGGTCATCACCATCGAAAAAGAGGCGGGTAAAACGGTGAAAGGAAAAAAAGGCGAGGCCAGCGTCACCATTGATAAGGCTATTGATGACGTTCGCCCCGACGAGTTCGACGCCTTGCTATTGCCGGGAGGTCATTCGCCGGACTACCTGCGCGGCGACAGCCGTTTCGTGGATTTTACCCGCGATTTCGTTAACAGCGGTAAACCGGTTTTTGCCATTTGCCACGGCCCACAGTTGTTGATCAGCGCCGATGTCATTCGTGGCCGCAAACTCACGGCGGTGAAACCGATTATTATCGATGTGAAGAATGCGGGCGCGGAATTTTACGATCAGGAAGTCGTCGTCGATAAAGATCAGCTGGTGACCAGCCGCACGCCTGACGACCTGCCGGCATTTAACCGCGAGGCGCTACGCCTGCTGGGCGCGTGAGTCGCGTAACCAGTGCAGTTTTTTACCAAACCCCAGCGTGTTGTCGGTGAATTTAATTTCATCCAGCCGGATTTCCCATACCGGCGCTGGCAGCACCCTGGCGACCGGGAAGCGACGAAGGTAAGCTTTACGCGCGGCGTCGCTCTCCTGCCCCTCCAGACGGCGAATTACCCCTTTAAACTGTACGCCGCGAATGCGCGTCACCGTTTTCGGCTGACCATTGACCGTTCCCGCAACTGGCGCGCACGCGCCGGACATTTGCGCATGGCGGGTTTTATCATCCGTTAACAGATACAGCGCGACGTTTTGCGCATCGAACAAATAAAACGCATTGGCGCACCACAGCTCTCCCTCATGGTGTACGCACCAGGTCACCACGTGTTGTTTCGCCAGCCAACGGCCAATAGCGGTAAGTGTGTCCATCTTTATTCTCGCTTATACTGGGAATCTGAAAATTATCATGCTGATGGCGACAATGACACCCTGGTATCTGTATCTGATTCGTACCGCAGACAATGCGCTTTACACCGGAATAACCACCGATGTGGCGCGTCGTTACAGGCAGCATCAAACGGGAAAAGGCGCAAAAGCATTACGGGGAAAAGGCGAGTTAACGCTGGCGTTTGCGGCGCAGGTCGGCGATCGCTCGCTGGCCCTGCGCATAGAGTATCGCATCAAACAGCTCACAAAGCGCCAGAAGGAGCGCCTTGTGACGGAACGCGAAGCGTTTGAGGCGCTGCTGTCCAGCCTGCAAACGCCGGTGCTTAAAAACGATTGAAGTGGTCGTGATACTCCACCAGCCCCGTCACGCCTTCCAGCGCATCCTCAGCCAAACGGTGTACCTGGAAAGCGCTTTCCGTACCGGGCCAACGGCAGTGAAGATCGTAATGCGCGGCCAGTTCAAAACCGAAGCGGCTATATAACGCCGGGTCGCCCAACGTCACGACCGCCGCGTAGCCGAACTCGTTGAGCGAATCCAGCCCTTCATACACTAACTGGCGCGCCAGCCCTTGCCCGCGATACTTTTCATCGACCGCCAGCGGCGCCATGCCGACCCACTGTAAATCTTCGCCCTGCACATCAACCGGACTAAAGGCGACATAGCCCACCACCTGGCCTTCATCATCCGTGGCCACCAGTCCGAGCGTCAGAAAACCATCTTCACGCAAATCGTGAACCAGCTTCGCTTCCGCATCGCTTTCGAATGAACGGCGTAACAGCGCATCAATACCAGGCGCATCAATGGGAATTTCTACTCGAATTAGCATGGTTCACCTACCGAGGTCTGTTTGGTTTCCGGCGAGTTTTTCATTCCCGCCTCAACAAAATCCGCCAGTTGCAGCAGCATAACGCGTAACGCTTTCGGCATCTGCTCCAGTTCGATGGCGTCCATCAGATTCTTCACATACAACCCTAACTCAGTATCGCCTTCAATGACCAGTCGACGCTGGAAAAAGAGCGTATCCGGGTCCTGTTTACGGGCAGCTATCATTAGCAGATCGCTGGCGTCGGCGCTAAAACTGACGTCGGCATCCGCCTGCTGGCTAACGATCAGCTTTTCATTTTCAACCGTGGTATACCATTTTAAGTCGATGTCACGAACATGAATGCTTAACCAACGACCTTCGAGGAATTCCAGCTCTCCATCGGCCAGCGCCTGACGAAACTGCCAGCTCAGAACCTGTTCCAGAACCTGGCGCTTTAGCGCAAAGGGCGTCAGTTTAACCGGTACACTCATCAGAGACGGGCCAGCATGGACTAAGCGTGAACGCAGTTTATCTAACACGAGCTTTACTCCCTGTTTCAATAGTCCTGTTATTTTGCCATATCCAATAAATCACATGGCGGCGTAAATCAACAATTGGGTCTGATTTTCTACCCCATTATTGGTGTTACCAATACGCCTTTAACTGCCTTAAATCAAAAATTGTCGCAGCAAGGTTAACTAAAATCCCTGTTCGTTAACAATTTTGCGTCTCAGACGTAACCCTCAGGATAAATTATGGAGCTGCTCTGCCCTGCCGGAAATCTCCCGGCGCTGAAGGCGGCCATCGAAAACGGCGCTGACGCCGTTTATATCGGGTTAAAAGACGATACCAATGCCCGTCATTTTGCCGGCCTTAACTTTACCGAAAAAAAATTGCAGGAAGCGGTGAGTTTTGTTCACCAGCATCGCCGCAAATTACACATCGCCATTAATACTTTTGCGCATCCGGACGGCTATGCCCGCTGGCAGCGCGCCGTGGATATGGCGGCGCAGCTTGGCGCCGACGCGTTGATTCTCGCCGACCTCGCTATGCTGGAATATGCCGCAGAGCGTTACCCGCATATTGAGCGCCATGTTTCCGTTCAGGCCTCGGCAACCAACGAAGAGGCGATTCGCTTTTATCACCGCAACTTTGATGTCCACCGCGTAGTACTGCCGCGTGTACTGTCGATTCACCAGGTAAAACAACTGGCCCGCGTCACGCCGGTGCCGCTGGAGGTATTCGCGTTTGGCAGCCTGTGCATTATGGCGGAAGGTCGCTGCTATCTTTCTTCTTATCTGACGGGGGAGTCGCCCAATACCGTCGGCGCCTGCTCGCCCGCCCGCTTTGTCCGTTGGCAGCAAACGCCGCAGGGGCTGGAATCGCGCCTGAATGATGTCCTGATTGACCGTTACCAGGATGGCGAAAACGCGGGCTACCCAACGCTGTGTAAAGGCCGCTATTTAGTGGACGGCGAGCGCTATCACGCGCTGGAGGAGCCAACCAGCCTGAACACGCTGGAACTACTGCCGGAGCTCATGGCGGCGAACATCGCTTCGGTGAAGATCGAAGGTCGCCAGCGCAGCCCGGCCTATGTCAGCCAGGTGGCGAAAGTGTGGCGCCAGGCGATCGATCGCTGCAAAGCCGCCCCGCAAAACTTCGTTCCACAGCGCGACTGGATGGAGACGCTCGGCGCGATGTCCGAAGGCACCCAAACCACGCTTGGCGCATATCACCGTAAATGGCAGTGAGAGGAGCTATGAAATATTCCTTAGGACCGGTGCTTTATTACTGGCCGAAAGAGACGCTGGAAGATTTTTATCAGCAGGCCGCAAAAAGCAGCGCTGATGTCATTTATTTGGGTGAAGCGGTGTGCAGCAAGCGTCGCGCTACCAAAGTCGGCGACTGGCTGGAAATGGCGAAATCCCTCGCCGCCAGCGGTAAGCAGGTGGCGCTCTCCACCCTGGCGCTGGTACAGGCGTCATCTGAATTAAGCGAGCTGAAACGCTATGTAGACAACGGCGATTTTCTGCTGGAAGCCAGCGATCTTGGCGTGGTAAATCTGTGCGCCGAGCGCAAACTGCCGTTTGTCGCCGGCCATGCGCTGAACTGCTACAACGCGGTCACGCTGCGCCGGTTGCTGAAAGAAGGCATGGTACGCTGGTGTATGCCGGTGGAGCTGTCCCGCGACTGGCTGGTGAATTTGCTTAATCAGTGCGATGAACTGGGCATCCGCAATCAGTTTGAAGTGGAAGTGTTGAGCTACGGGCATCTGCCGCTGGCCTACTCCGCTCGCTGCTTTACCGCCCGTTCGGAAGACCGCCCGAAAGATGAGTGCGAAACCTGCTGTATCAAGTATCCAAACGGTCGTGACGTGCTCTCGCAAGAGAATCAGCAGGTGTTTGTGCTTAACGGTATTCAGACCATGAGCGGCTATGTCTATAACCTTGGCAACGAACTGACGTCGATGCAGGGATTGGTCGATATCGTGCGGCTGTCGCCGTTGGGTACGGAGACATTTGCCATGCTTGATGCCTTTCGCGCTAACGAAAACGGCGGTGCGCCATTACCGCTTGCCTCCCATAGTGACTGCAACGGCTACTGGAAGCGGCTGGCAGGGCTGGAGCTACAGGCCTAGCCGGATGGCGGCATAAATACCTTGTCCGGCCTACAAATAGCGCTCCCGTAGGCCCGATAAGCGCAGCGCCATCGGGTATTGTTTTGCCGTCAGTCTCATAAAGCTCACTTTGTTAACAACATTCGCTAATCTTTAATGCAGTATTAAAAGATTAACCGGTAACAAAGTGAGCCGTTATGACTGACAAAACTATTCCGTTCTCGGTGCTGGATCTGGCGCCGATCCCTGAAGGATCTTCGGCAAAAGAAGCCTTTACTCACTCGCTTGATCTCGCACGGCTGGCTGAAAAGCGCGATTATCACCGCTACTGGCTGGCAGAACATCACAACATGACCGGTATCGCCAGCGCGGCGACCTCGGTATTGATTGGTTATCTGGCGGCCAATACCACAACATTACATCTTGGTTCCGGCGGCGTGATGCTGCCTAACCATTCACCGCTGGTGATTGCCGAGCAGTTCGGCACGCTGAATACGCTCTACCCGGGACGTATAGACTTAGGGTTGGGACGCGCGCCGGGTAGCGATCAGCCGACGATGCGCGCGCTACGTCGCCATATGAGCGGCGATATCGATAACTTTCCACGCGATGTCGCAGAGCTGGTGGACTGGTTCGACGCTCGCGACCCTAATCCGCATGTGCGCCCGGTGCCCGGCTACGGCGAGCAGGTCCCGGTCTGGCTGCTGGGCTCCAGCTTGTATAGCGCACAGTTGGCGGCCCAGCTTGGCCTGCCGTTCGCCTTTGCTTCGCATTTCGCACCGGATATGTTGTTCCAGGCGCTGCATCTGTACCGTACCCAGTTCAAACCTTCAGCGCGGCTGGAAAAACCGTACGCGATGGTGTGTATCAATATTATCGCCGCCGACAGCAACCGCGACGCGGAATTCCTGTTTACCTCCATGCAGCAGGCTTTTGTGAAGCTACGCCGTGGGGAAACCGGCCAACTGCCGCCGCCGGTTGAGAATATGGAGACCTTCTGGTCGCCATCCGAGCAGTATGGCGTGCAGCAGGCGCTAAGCATGTCGCTGGTCGGTGATAAGGCGAAAGTGCGACACGGGCTGGAAGCTATCTTGCGTGAAACCCAGGCGGATGAAATTATGGTCAACGGGCAGATTTTCGATCATCAGGCGCGGCTGCATTCGTTTGATTTGGCGATGGATGTGAAGCAGGAATTGTTGGGGTAGCGCGTTGTTTTGCCCGGTGGCGCTTCGCTTACCGGGCCTACAGCATCAAGTAGGCCGGATAAGGTGCAACCGCCATCCGGCACAATAACGTTACTGGTACACCGGCAGCAAATTAAAGCTCGACAGAATATGGATAACCGCGTTGCCGACACCGAAGACCAGAATCAGTACAATCATCGGTTTACCGCCCCAGACGCGAAATTTTGGGCTGCCGAAACGTTCGCGAGATTTGCGCGCCAACAGCGCAGGCACAATGGCCGCCCAGATGGTCGCCGCAAGACCGGCATAACCAATGGCATAGAGGAAACCGTTCGGGTACAGCAGGCCACCGACAATCGGCGGTACGAAGGTCAGCAGCGCCGTTTTAAAACGCCCCATTGCCGAGTCATCAAAGCCAAACAGATCCGCCAGATAGTCAAACAGCCCCAGCGTCACGCCGAGGAAGGAACTGGCGACCGCAAAGTTAGAGAACACCACCAGCAGCAGATCCAGGCTGCGGCTGTTCAGCACGCCGCTCAACGCCTGTACCAGCACATCAATATTGCCGCCTTTCTGCGCAATGCCGATAAATTCCGGACGCGGGATGTTGCCCATCGTCCCCAGCAGCCAGACGGAATAGAGCGCCAGCGCCAGTAACGTCCCATAAATCAGGCATTTGACGATGGTGCGCGGATCTTTGCCGTAATATTTCATCAGGCTCGGTACGTTACCGTGATAACCAAAAGAGGCCAGACAAAATGGCAGCGTCATCAGCAGGTACGGCGTATATGACGCGTGGCTTTCAGCCACGTTAAACAACGTGGCAGGCTGAACGTGCCCTAACAGGCTGCCGAAGGTCAGGAAGAAAGTAATCACTTTCGCGCCCAGCACAATCGCCGTCATCCGGCTGACCGCCTTCGTACTCAGCCACACAACAAACGCCACCAGCAGCGCAAAGGCAAAACCTGCCGCTCGCGCCGGAACGTTCAGCGACATCTCAGCAAAGGTATGTTGCAGAATCGAGCCGCTCGCCGAGATATAGGCGTAAGTCAGGATGTAGAGCACAAAGGCAATAGAAATGCCGTTGACAATGTTCCAGCCTTTCCCCAACAGATCTTTGGTGATGGTGTCGAAACTCGAACCAATGCGGTAGTTAAGGTTGGCTTCGAGGATCATCAGCCCGGAGTGCAGCATACAAAACCAGGTAAAGACCAGCGCCGCCATCGACCAGAAGAACCACGCCCCGGACATGACCACCGGCAGGGAGAACATCCCCGCGCCAATGATGGTGCCGCCGATAATCACCACGCCGCCAAGCAGCGAAGGTGACGTTTGGGTGGTGGTAAGTGTTGCCATTCAGCTCTCTCTCCAGTCATTTATAATGTGACTATCTCTCAATACGTTGCACTGTACCAGTACACGAGTACAAAAGAAATAAAAAAAGCCCCGATTGTGACGATCGGGGCTGTATATTTTACTTTACGCTGTGAATGCGCAGGTCAGCGTGAGTTACGCATCACCGCCGAAACGACGGCGACCGGTAGAGTCATCACGACGCGGACCACGGCTTTCACGACGTTCGCCGCTGAAGCGACGACCATCACCACGACCACCTTCACGACGTTCGCCGCTGAAATTACGACCGCCTTCACGACGCTCGCCACTGAAGCTACGACCACCGCCGCGACGTTCGCCGCCCGCGTGCGGAACAGCATCACCCAACAGCTGCATATTCATCGGCTTGTTCAGAATGCGAGTACGCGTGAAGTGCTGGAGCACTTCGCCCGGCATACCTTTCGGCAGCTCGATGGTGGAGTGAGACGCGAACAGCTTAATGTTACCAATGTAACGGCTGCTGATGTCGCCTTCGTTAGCGATAGCGCCCACGATATGACGAACTTCAACGCCGTCATCACGGCCCACTTCAATGCGGTATAACTGCATATCGCCAACGTCACGACGTTCACGACGCGGACGTTCTTCACGGTCGCCACGCGGGCCACGGTCATTACGATCGCGCGGACCACGGTCATCACGATCGCGGAATTCACGCTTAGGACGCATCGGCGCATCCGGCGGCAGGATCAGCGGACGCTCGCCCTGCGCCATTTTCAGCAGTGCGGCAGCCAGCGTTTCGAGATCCAGCTCTTCGCCTTCAGCAGACGGCTGGATTTTCGCCAGCAGCGCACGGTACTGATCCAGATCGCTGCTTTCCAGTTGCTGTTGAACTTTCGCGGCGAATTTTTCCAGACGGCGTTTACCCAGCAGTTCTGCGTTCGGCAGTTCCACTTCCGGAATGGTCAGCTTCATGGTGCGTTCGATGTTGCGCAGCAGACGACGCTCGCGGTTCTCAACGAACAGCAGCGCGCGACCGGCGCGACCCGCACGGCCGGTACGACCGATACGGTGAACGTAGGACTCGGAATCCATCGGGATATCGTAGTTCACCACCAGGCTGATACGTTCAACGTCCAGACCACGTGCCGCAACGTCGGTAGCGATCAGGATGTCCAGACGACCATCTTTCAGGCGTTCCAGAGTCTGCTCGCGCAGCGCCTGGTTCATATCGCCATTCAACGCGGCGCTGTTGTAGCCGCTACGTTCCAGCGCTTCTGCTACTTCCAGGGTCGCGTTTTTGGTACGTACGAAGATAATCGCCGCATCAAAGTCTTCCGCTTCCAGGAAACGCACCAGCGCTTCGTTTTTACGCATACCCCAGACAGTCCAGTAGCTCTGGCTGATGTCAGGACGGGTAGTCACGCTGGACTGAATGCGCACTTCCTGCGGCTCTTTCATAAAGCGGCGGGTAATGCGACGAATCGCTTCCGGCATGGTGGCGGAGAACAGAGCGGTCTGATGACCTTCCGGGATCTGCGCCATAATAGTTTCAACGTCTTCGATGAAGCCCATACGCAGCATTTCGTCGGCTTCATCCAGCACCAGACCACTCAGTTTAGAGAGGTCGAGGGTGCCGCGTTTTAAGTGATCAAGCAGACGTCCCGGCGTACCGACAACGATCTGCGGCCCCTGACGCAGGGCGCGTAACTGCACGTCATAACGCTGACCGCCGTACAGGGCAACCACGTTTACGCCGCGCATGTGTTTAGAGAAATCCGTCATGGCTTCGGCAACCTGTACCGCCAGTTCGCGGGTTGGCGCCAGCACCAGAATCTGAGGTGCCTTCAGCTCAGGATCAAGATTGTTGAGCAGCGGTAAAGAGAACGCTGCGGTTTTGCCGCTACCGGTCTGGGCCATGCCCAGCACGTCGCGACCGCCCAGCAGATGCGGAATGCACTCTGCCTGGATTGGAGATGGTTTTTCGTAACCCAGATCGGTAAGGGCTTCAAGGATAGGAGCCTTCAGCCCCAGATCTGCAAAAGTGGTTTCGAATTCAGCCATGTAGTACGTGTGCCTCAAAATTAATGGCGGCCAGTCTACATAACTCATCATGAAATTGATCTGCAATTTTCATTGAAAAGTGTGAACCGGCTCAAAGTAGGTGTATTAACGAACAACAACGCCCTCACCCGCGAAGGTGATGGCAATCAAAAAGATTACGGGCTGATATGTTCGTCAGCTATTGCTGGTCCGATTCTGCCAGGTCATCTTGGTCCTGGCCCAGGAGCGATAATTCCAACAATGCGTATCGGTGCTCAACAAAGTTATGAACGTTGTTGGCCACCGCCAGTTTGAACAGAGCCGTGGCGCTGTCCAAATCCCCCAGACTTAGGTAATACTTACCTAAATAGAAGTTGGTTTCACTGAGATGCTCAGCGAGCGAGGTGTTATCCGTTGCGTCCGCCTTGAGCCTTTCCATCAGCGTTGCTTCGCTAATGTCGCCCAGGTAGAACTCGACAATGTTCCATCCCCATTGTTCTTTATCCGATTTTTCGAAGCGTGCTTTTAACGCTTCTTTCGCCTGCTTCTCATTAAGCTTCTGCTCAACAAGATACAGCCACAGGCTGCGGTAAGGATCATTGGGATCGTCTTGATAAAACGCCAGCAGATCATCTTGCGCTAACTTATCACGGCCGCCGTAATACAATGCGATACCGCGGTTTAAGTGCGCGTAGTTGTAAGTTGGATCAAGCTCTAGTACAGAATCAAACGCTTCATAGGCAGCATCAAAATTGCCTGCCTGCGTTAAATAAATGCCTAAGTAATTGAATACTTCAGGCATATCCGGTCTGATTGCCAGCGCTTGTGAAAAATCATTTCGCGCTAATGCCCTCAAACCAAGACTATCATACAACACTCCGCGCTCATATAAAAGCTGTGCGCGTTCGTCATCGGTTAAAGCCCGACTGGCAAGAATCTGTTCCATACGCGCCAGAATCACTTCCTGCTGTAAAGTCGGTTGCAATGGTACTGCGAGGACTTCACTTTTACGCCAGGCGGAATTACTGCATCCTGCAAGCGTAAGTGCTGTCGCAACGAAACACCAGCGCAAAAAAGGCTTCATTTCCCACTCCCGAAGACAACGATTGAATGAACGTCCTGTTCCCCGGTGGCTCAACAAGGCGTCCAGCCAGGTCTAAAGCCCTCCGCGCTGCGGAGGGCAAAAGGCTACCTTACTCGGCCTGTTCGCTCGCCGGAGCTTCCGGCGCAGCCGCAGGTTGAGACTGCTCGGTTGCTTCTTTAATGCTCAGACGTACACGGCCCTGGCGGTCAACTTCCAGAACTTTAACCGGGACTTCCTGACCCATCTGCAGATAGTCGGTCACTTTCTCTACACGCTTATCCGCGATTTGAGAGATGTGAACCAGACCTTCTTTACCGCCGCCGATGGCAACAAACGCGCCAAAGTCAACGATACGGGTCACTTTACCATTGTAGATACGGCCGACTTCGATCTCTGCGGTGATCTCTTCGATACGACGGATAGCATATTTCGCTTTTTCGCCGTCGGTCGCCGCGATCTTCACAGTACCGTCATCTTCGATTTCGATGGTGGTACCGGTCTCTTCAGTCAGCGCGCGGATCACAGAACCGCCTTTACCGATCACGTCTTTGATCTTGTCCGTGCTGATCTTGATGGTATGGATACGCGGCGCAAATTCAGAGATATCGCCGCGCGGCGCGTTGATCGCCTGTTCCATCACGCCCAGGATGTGCAGACGCGCACCTTTAGCCTGGTTCAACGCAACCTGCATGATCTCTTTGGTGATACCTTCAATTTTGATATCCATCTGCAGCGCAGAGATACCGTCGCGGGAACCCGCCACTTTGAAGTCCATATCGCCCAGGTGATCTTCGTCGCCCAGAATGTCAGACAGTACAACGTAGTTGTCGCCTTCTTTCACCAGACCCATAGCGATACCTGCTACGGCGGCTTTAATTGGCACGCCAGCGTCCATCAGCGCCAGAGAAGCGCCGCACACGGAAGCCATAGAGGAAGAACCGTTGGATTCGGTGATTTCAGACACCACGCGAACGGTGTACGGGAATTTATCCATGTCCGGCATCACTGCCAGCACGCCGCGCTTCGCCAGACGACCGTGACCAATTTCACGACGCTTCGGAGAACCGACCATGCCGGTTTCGCCTACGGAGTACGGAGGGAAGTTGTAGTGGAACAGGAAGCTATCAGTGCGCTCGCCCATCAGTTCATCAAGCACCTGCGCGTCACGAGCAGTACCCAGAGTCGCGGTAACCAGCGCCTGCGTTTCACCACGGGTAAACAGAGCGGAACCGTGAGTACGCGGCAGTACACCAGTGCGCACGTCCAGACCACGGATCATGTCTTTTTCACGGCCATCAATACGCGGCTCGCCTGCCAGTACGCGGCTACGCACCACGTTTTTCTCGATTGCGTGCAGGATTTCGCCCAGCTCGTTAGCATCCAGAGTTTCATCTTCTGCAATAAGCTGCTCGATGGTTTCGGATTTGATTACGTCAACCTGAGCATAGCGTTCTTGTTTATCGGTGATGCGGTACGCGTCGCTCAGACGAGATTCAGCCAGCGCAGCAACACGCGCGTTCAACGCGTCGTTGACGGCTTCCGGCTGCCAGTCCCAACGCGGTTTGCCGGCTTCTTTCACCAGATCGTTGATCGCCTGGATAACAACCTGCTGCTGCTCGTGACCGAATACCACCGCGCCCAGCATAGTGTCTTCGCTCAGCAGTTCAGCTTCGGATTCCACCATCAGCACAGCCGCTTCGGTACCGGCAACCACCAGGTCCAGCTTGCTTTCTTTCAGCTCGTCCTGGGTCGGGTTCAGCACGTACTGGTCATTGATGTAACCTACGCGCGCCGCGCCGATTGGGCCGTTGAACGGAATGCCGGACAGCGACAGCGCAGCAGATGCGCCGATCATGGCAACGATGTCCGGGTTAACCTGCGGGTTAACGGAAACGACGGTCGCAATAACCTGCACTTCGTTAACGAAGCCTTCCGGGAACAGCGGACGAACCGGGCGGTCAATCAGACGCGCGATCAGGGTTTCGCCTTCGCTTGGACGGCCTTCACGACGGAAGAAGCTGCCCGGGATACGACCAGCAGCGTAGGTACGCTCCTGATAGTTAACGGTCAGTGGGAAGAAGTCCTGGCCTGGCTTGGCTTTTTTCTGGCCGACAACGGTAACGAATACGGCGGTGTCATCCATGCTTACCATAACAGCGGCAGTGGCCTGACGCGCCATCATGCCAGTTTCCAGCGTAACGGTATGCTGACCGTACTGGAATTTACGAACGATCGGATTAAGCAAAATAATATCCTTTCCAATTTTTGACGGCGCAATACGTGCCGTCGTTAATACCCGATCTTCTGCGCATCCTCGCGACTAATGACAACCCTAACCCTGATATGGGTAAAGCCTCTCATTAGCCGCGCGAACCTCTGCAACGGAAGATCATTCATAGCAACAATACATTAGTTTCCAGCGAATTGCTGCCATCTGCTGGAAAAAAGGGGCCATGAAGGCCCCCTCTTTCTGAAACTCGAAAGAATTAGCGACGCAGACCCAGACGCTCAATCAGCGCGGTGTAGCGTGCAACATCTTTACGTTTCAGGTAGTCGAGCAGTTTACGACGCTGAGAAACCATACGCAGCAGACCACGACGGCTGTGGTGATCTTTTTTATGCTCTGCAAAGTGACCCTGCAGGTGGTTAATCTGTGCAGTCAACAGAGCAACCTGAACATCGGTAGAACCGGTGTCGTTTGCGTCACGACCGAACTCAGAAACGATTTTAGCTGTAGCTTCAGTACTTAGAGACATTTTAAAACTCCAAAGTATTTAAGAATGAGAGGACGCCGATCTCTAATTCAGCGATCCCAGTGTACGCCGCGTAAACTGTTAAATAATTTACGCGACGTTAAGCGGCGGTATTCTACTCGCAGCGCTCTCTTATCGCAAGACGAAGCGACATTACGCTGGGTACTCTACTACCAGCCGACGAGGCGCGACACGGCCTTCGTCGTCAATTTCGCCCATACCGATAAATTTACCGTCTTCGCCTTCCGTCACACGAACCAGTCCCTTCAACGGCGCGCCCGTGGTACGAACCGGGTTGCCATTTTTGAAGTATACCGAAGATGTTAACGGCAGATTAACAACAGGATAGTCCGAAGCTGGACTGTCCATTGGCATCAATAATGGATCGAGCAACTGCGCCGCCGGAACGCCCTGCTGTTCCGCCTGTGCTACCAGCGTCTGCAAATGCTCCAGCGTCACCATACGATCCACCGGATACTTGCTGACCGTCAGACGACGCAGGTACGTTACGTGCGCGCCACAGCCCAGTTTCTCACCTAAATCATCAATAATGGTACGAATATAGGTGCCTTTGGAGCAATGAACTTCCAGCTCCAGCTCGTTACCTTCATGGCGAATAAACAGCAGCTCATAGACGGTAATCGGGCGGGCTTCGCGCGGCACTTCGATACCCTGGCGGGCATATTCGTACAGTTTCTTGCCCTGATACTTCAGCGCCGAATACATCGAGGGAATCTGTTCGATATCCCCACGAAAGGTCTCCAGCGCGCTCGCAAGCTGCTCAGCGCTGAAAGTCACCGGACGCTCCTGCACGATTTGACCATCGGCGTCAGAGGTATCCGTGCGCTGCCCCAGACGGGCAATAACACGATAGCGTTTGTCAGAATCCAGCAGGTACTGCGAAAATTTTGTCGCTTCGCCGAGGCAAATCGGCAACATGCCGGTCGCCAGCGGGTCCAGCGCGCCGGTATGCCCGGCGCGGTTGGCATTGTAGATGCGCTTAACTTTCTGCAGCACGTCATTGCTGGACATACCCTGCGGCTTATCCAGCAGCAGAACGCCGTGAATGTCGCGGCCACGACGACGAGGACGACTCATCAGTCCTCCTTGCTGTCGTCCGGGTTCACACGACGTTCTTCGTCATGTTTCACCACGTTAGTCACCAGGTTGGACATACGCATCCCTTCCACCAGCGAGTTGTCGTAGAAGAAGGTCAGTTCCGGTACGATGCGCAGACGCATCGCTTTACCCAGCAAGCTGCGGATGAAACCAGACGCTTCCTGCAACGCTTTGATGCCCGCTTTTACTGCGTCTTCATCTTTGTCGTTCAAAAAGGTGACAAACACTTTGGCATAGGCCAGGTCACGGGACATTTCCACACCGGAGACGGTAGTCATCATACCCAGGCGCGGGTCTTTAATTTCGCGCTGCAGGATGATTGCGATCTCTTTTTGCATCTCCTGGGCCACGCGCTGCGGGCGACCAAATTCTTTCGCCATAATAAATTCTCCAGACAAAAAAGGGGCTATCAGCCCCTTTTTGAAATTAATACGGTATTCAGGCTGTAGGCCTGATAAGCGCTAGCGCCATCAGGCATAACATTGCCGGATGGCGGCATAAACGCCTTATCCGGCCTACACCCAACCAACCTTAAGCGATGGTACGTTGGATCTCGATAATCTCGAACACTTCAATCATATCGCCAACGCGAACGTCGTTGTAGTTCTTCACGCCGATACCACATTCCATGCCGTTACGGACTTCGTTAACGTCATCTTTGAAGCGGCGCAGGGATTCCAGCTCGCCTTCATAGATAACCACGTTGTCACGCAGAACGCGGATTGGGTTATGGCGTTTAATCGTACCTTCGGTAACCATACAGCCCGCGATCGCGCCGAATTTCGGCGATTTGAACACATCGCGCACTTCAGCCAGACCGATAATCTGCTGTTTCAGTTCCGGAGACAGCATACCGCTCATCGCCGCTTTCACTTCGTCGATCAGGTTATAGATGACGGAGTAGTAACGCAGATCCAGGCTTTCAGATTCGATCACTTTACGCGCAGAGGCATCGGCACGAACGTTGAAGCCCACCAGAATGGCGTTGGACGCCGCAGCCAGGGTCGCGTCGGTTTCGGTGATACCACCTACGCCAGAACCGATGATCTTCACTTTCACTTCGTCGGTAGACAGTTTCAGCAAGGAGTCGGAGATCGCTTCCACAGAACCCTGTACGTCGGCCTTCAGCACGATGTTCACTTCGTGAACTTCGCCTTCGGTCATGTTGGCGAACATGTTCTCGAGTTTAGATTTCTGCTGACGCGCCAGTTTAACTTCACGGAATTTACCCTGACGATACAGAGCAACTTCACGCGCTTTCTTCTCGTCACGAACGACGGTCACTTCGTCACCCGCAGCCGGAACGCCGGACAGGCCGAGGATTTCCACCGGAATGGACGGACCCGCTTCCAGCACTTCCTGACCCAGTTCGTTACGCATCGCACGCACGCGGCCGTATTCGAAGCCACACAGCACGATATCGCCCTTATGCAACGTACCTTCACGAACCAGCACGGTAGCCACCGGACCACGACCTTTATCCAGGAAGGATTCGATAACCGCACCGCTCGCCATACCTTTGCGTACCGCTTTCAGTTCCAGAACTTCGGCCTGCAGCAGGATAGCGTCCAGCAGTTCGTCGATACCGGTGCCCGCTTTCGCAGACACGTGAACGAACTGGCTCTCGCCGCCCCACTCTTCCGGCAGAATGCCGTACTGGGACAGTTCGTTCTTAACGCGATCCGGATCGGCTTCCGGCTTATCGATTTTGTTCACCGCAACCACGACCGGCACACCTGCCGCTTTCGCGTGCTGGATAGCTTCGATAGTCTGCGGCATCACGCCGTCGTCTGCCGCAACCACCAGAACCACGATATCCGTTGCCTGGGCGCCGCGAGCACGCATGGAAGTAAACGCGGCGTGGCCCGGGGTGTCCAGGAAGGTGATCATCCCGTTGTCAGTTTCAACGTGGTAAGCACCGATGTGCTGGGTAATGCCGCCCGCTTCGCCAGAGGCTACTTTCGTGGAACGAATGTAGTCCAGCAGAGAGGTTTTACCGTGGTCAACGTGACCCATGATGGTCACAACCGGTGCGCGCGGTTCAGCCGCAGCGCCGGTATCACGGTCGCTCATTACCGCTTCTTCCAGTTCGTTTTCACGACGCAGGATAACTTTGTGGCCCATCTCTTCGGCAACCAGCTGTGCGGTTTCCTGGTCGATGACCTGGTTGATGGTGGCCATGGCGCCCAGCTTCATCATCGCTTTGATGACCTGAGAGCCTTTAACCGCCATCTTGTTCGCCAGTTCGCCAACGGTGATGGTTTCACCGATCACCACGTCACGGTTAACGGCCTGAGCGGGCTTCTGGAAGCCTTGCTGTAAAGAAGACCCTTTACGCTTGCCGCCTTTACCGCCGCGAACCGCAGCACGCGCTTCTTCGCGATCGGCTTTGGATTCGGCATGTTTGCCTTTTTTCGCCGGACGCGCCGCTTTTGCATTACGGCCACGACCACGACCGCCTTCTACTTCACGATCGTTTTCGTCTTCGGCCTGGCGAGCGTGCTGAGAAGTGGTGACATGATAGTCACTGGTGTCTTCTACTGGCTCAGGCGTTGCGGTCCATTTGTTTTCTTCCGCCATGCGGCGAGCTTCTTCTGCTACACGACGCGCTTCTTCTTCGAGTTTGCGACGTGCTTCTTCTTCCGCTTTACGCTTCAGCTCTGCAGCTTCATTCTCACGGCGGGCTTTTTCGGCCTGGGCGGTTTTGGTCATATCGTCAGTCTGTTGATTGCTCACTTTGTCTTTTTCCGCAGCTTCACGTTTCGCTTTTTCAGCGGCTTCACGCTTAGCTTGTTCTGCGGCCTCGCGTTCAGCTTTTTGTTGCGCCTCGCGTTTGGCCTGTTCTTCTGCCTCACGACGGGCTTGCTCTTCCGCTTCACGCTGCGCCTGCTCTTCCGCGGCCAGGCGTTCAGCCTCTTGCGGATCGCGTTTCACAAAGGTGCGCTTCTTGCGGACTTCGATTTGTACCGATTTACTTTTTCCACCGGTACCTGGAATGTTCAGGGTGCTGCGCGTCTTACGCTGCAGCGTCAGTTTATCGGGACCAGAAACCGCTTCGCGGTTCAGGTGCGCCAGTAAAGTCTGTTTTTCTTGTGCGGACACAGAGTCGTCAGCAGATTTCCGGATACCTGCATCAGCAAACTGCTGTACCAGGCGATCCACGGAAACCTGTCTCTCTGCGGCCAGCGCTTTTAGGGTTACATCTGTCATGCTGTTCCTTCCTGCTACAGTTTATTACGCTTCGTCGCCGAACCAGCAAATATTACGGGCAGCCATAATCAGCTCACCGGCTTTTTCGTCGGTCAACCCTTCGATATCAGCCAGATCATCAATGCCCTGGTCGGCGAGATCTTCCAGCGTACAAACACCACGAGCCGCCAGTTTGAAAGCCATATCGCGATCTAATCCTTCCAGATTCAGCAGATCGTCAGCCGGTTTGTTATCACCGAGGCTTGCTTCCTGGTCCTGCGCCAGAGTGGCCAGTGCGTTTTTAGCACGCTCACGCAGTGCTTCAACGGTCGGCTCATCAAGGCCGTCAATTTCCAGCAGTTCTTTCATTGGCACATAGGCCAGTTCTTCGAGCGTGGAGAAACCTTCTTCTACCAGAACGGTCGCGAACTCTTCATCAATATCAAGATATTTAGTAAAGATCTCGATAGCGGCATGTGCTTCAGCCTGATGTTTAGCCTGCAAGTCATCAACGGTCATTACGTTGAGTTCCCAGCCGCTCAATTGCGAAGCCAGGCGGACGTTCTGACCATTACGTCCGATCGCCTGCGCCAGATTACCGGCTTCAACGGCGATATCCATGGTATGTTTATCTTCGTCCACCACGATAGACGCGACGTCTGCCGGCGCCATCGCATTAATGACGAACTGCGCCGGGTTATCATCCCACAGCACGATATCGATACGCTCACCGCCCAGTTCGGTAGAGACCGCCTGAACGCGCGCGCCGCGCATCCCCACGCAAGCGCCGACCGGATCGATACGTTTATCGTTGGTTTTCACTGCGATTTTCGCACGAGAACCCGGATCGCGAGCCGCCGCTTTAATTTCAATCACTTCTTCGCCGATTTCCGGCACTTCGATGCGGAACAGTTCGATCAGCATTTCCGGCTTGGAACGGGTGACGAACAGCTGCGCGCCACGCGCTTCCGGGCGAACAGCATACAGCACGCCGCGAATACGGTCGCCAGGACGGAAGTTTTCGCGCGGCAGCATATCTTCACGCAGAATCACCGCTTCAGCGTTACCGGCCATCCCTTCGGATTTAATTTCCAGAGAGATATTGTCGCGGTTTACTTTCTTCACCACGCCAGTGACGATTTCGCCTTCCTGGTCGCGGAACTGATCGACAACCATCGCCCGTTCAGCTTCACGGACCTTCTGCACGATAACCTGTTTCGCAGTCTGCGTGGTGATACGGTCGAAGGTGACAGATTCAATCTGATCTTCAACATAGTCGCCGACATTCAGACTTTCGTCTTCAAAGCGCGCCGCTTCCAGCGTAATTTCCTTCGTCGGCATGGTCACTTCTTCAACGATCAACCAACGGCGGAAAGTATCAAAATCACCGCTTTTACGATCGATTTCTACACGAACATCGATCTCCTGCTCATATTTTTTCTTTGTTGCTGTCGCCAGCGCACTTTCCAGCGCTTCAAAAATTTTTTCGCGTGGCAGCGCTTTTTCGTTGGAGACGGCTTCAACAACAGCCAAAATTTCTTTGTTCATCGCGGGCTTTTCACCTCATCCAGACTGTTAAAAGTGGGGAACCAGGTTCGCCTTCTGGATATTACTCAGCGCGAACACTTCATCTTTGCCTTCGACTGTGACGGTAATCATTTCACCGTCCACCGCTTTGATAATGCCCTGCCACTTGCGACGGTTCTGTACCGCCATGCGAAGAACCAGCGCGACTTCTTCACCCTGGAAACGCGCATAATGATCGGCAGTGAACATAGGACGGTCGAGACCCGGTGACGAGACTTCAAGGTTGTAAGCCACGGAGATAGGATCTTCAACGTCCAGCACCGCGCTTACCTGGTGGCTCACATCAGCACAATCATCAACATTGATGCCATCTTCACTATCAATATAGATGCGCAGTGTGGATGTGCGACCGCGAATAAATTCGATGCCGACCAGCTCGTAGCCTAAGGCTTCAACTGGCGCTGTAATCATCTCTGTTAATTTTTGCTCTAATGTGGACAAGCCCACCCCCAAGACATAAAAAAAGGGCCTAAAGCCCAGTTATTCTGTAGTCAGATAACAAAAAACCCCGATAAATCGGGGCTTTAGATAACTGAACCCTATAACCGCAACGGCGGTCTGGTGTACCTTCCGAAAGAATTTTTTTCAAATCCAGCTACGAAGGACATAATCTTCACAGTATATTTGAAAAAGAACTCTAAGGGAAAGTGGTTGCGGGGGCCGGATTTGAACCGACGACCTTCGGGTTATGAGCCCGACGAGCTACCAGGCTGCTCCACCCCGCGCCTGAAACGTGGCAAATTCTACTCGTTTTGGGCAAAATTTGCAAATACTGCTGGGATTTGGTACCGAGGACGGGACGTAAAATCTGCGCACAGTATAGTGACCAGGCATGAGTTATGTCAACCCTATTCCCAATATGCAGATGAATGAATATCACTCTTCGTTATACTCATCCCTCCTCTCCGGCTTATACATGCATTTCACAACGTTATTTCAGTAAACCTTCACTAAACGCTTCCTGTCTCTGCTAAAAGATGATTAAATGAAAACTCATTTATTTTGCATAAAAATGCACTAAAGCAGAAACCGATCTCATTATCAGTCAATCAAGCAGGGTTCTATTCTATGACGACGATTCTTAAGCATCTTCCAGCAGGTCAACGTATTGGTATCGCTTTTTCCGGCGGTCTGGACACCAGCGCCGCGCTGCTGTGGATGCGACAAAAAGGAGCTGTCCCATATGCCTATACTGCGAATCTGGGACAACCGGATGAGGATGACTATGACGCCATTCCTCGTCGCGCAATGGAGTATGGCGCAGAGAATGCTCGCCTGATTGATTGCCGCAAGCAGTTGGTTGCAGAAGGGATCGCAGCGATTCAGTGCGGCGCTTTCCATAATACGACTGGCGGACTGACCTATTTCAATACCACGCCGCTGGGCCGTGCCGTGACCGGCACGATGCTGGTCGCCGCGATGAAAGAAGACGGCGTGAATATCTGGGGCGACGGCAGCACCTATAAAGGCAACGATATTGAACGTTTCTATCGTTACGGCTTGCTGACGAATGCTGAATTACAGATTTACAAACCGTGGCTGGATACCCACTTTATCGATGAGCTGGGTGGTCGCCATGAGATGTCTGAATTTATGATTGCCTGCGGCTTCGACTACAAAATGTCCGTTGAAAAAGCCTACTCCACCGATTCCAACATGCTCGGCGCCACGCATGAAGCGAAAGATCTGGAGTTTCTTAACTCCAGCGTCAAGATCGTCAACCCGATTATGGGCGTGAAGTTCTGGGACGAGAGCGTGAAGATCCCGGCAGAAGAGGTGACCGTCCGCTTCGAGCAGGGTCACCCTGTTGCCCTGAACGGTAAAACCTTCAGCGATGATGTTGAGATGATGCTGGAAGCGAACCGCATCGGTGGCCGTCACGGCCTGGGCATGAGCGACCAAATTGAAAACCGCATCATTGAAGCAAAAAGCCGCGGTATTTATGAAGCCCCGGGGATGGCGCTGCTGCACATCGCTTACGAGCGTCTGTTGACCGGTATTCACAACGAAGACACCATTGAGCAATATCACTCTCATGGTCGTCAGTTGGGCAAACTGCTGTATCAGGGCCGCTGGTTCGACTCTCAGGCGCTGATGCTGCGTGACGGCCTGCAACGTTGGGTCGCCAGCCAGATTACCGGTGAGGTCACACTCGAGTTGCGTCGCGGCAACGACTACTCCATCCTGAACACGGTGTCTGACAACCTGACCTATAAGGCTGAGCGTCTGACCATGGAGAAAGGCGAGTCCGTGTTCTCACCGGACGATCGTATCGGTCAGTTGACGATGCGTAATCTGGACATTACCGATACCCGCGAGAAACTGTTCGGCTACGCGAAAGCGGGTCTGTTGACCGCCTCTTCCGCGACCGGTCTGCCGCAGGTTGAGAATCTGGAAAACAAAGCGAAGTAAACATTTATCATTTTAAGGCCGCGAAAGCGGCCTTTTTTATGCGCGGAATATAAGGTGTCTGTTGGCCTGATAAACGTAGCGCCATCATGGGTTGTAATAATGTCGGATGGCGGCGTAACGTCTTATCCGACCTACAGACAACCACAAATAACAAACGAAAAAAAAGACGCTTTTCAGCGTCTTTCTTTCGGAATATTGGTACCGAGGACGGGACTTGAACCCGTAAGCCCTATTGGGCACTACCACCTCAAGGTAGCGTGTCTACCAATTCCACCACCTCGGCACGGATACTGCTATTAGCGCGGGATATCGCTGGTCGGCTGGGCCGGTGCAGCAGGTTGAGTTTGCTCGGTCTTCGCCGGCGCGCTCAGATTTTCCCACTCGCTTCCTTTATTGGTTTTGTTGCTATTGATATTACCCAACACCAGACTGATGATGAAGAACAGCGTAGCCAATACCGCCGTCATTCGGGTCATGAAGTTACCAGAACCACTTGAACCAAATAGCGTAGCGGAAGCGCCTGCTCCGAAGGAGGCTCCCATATCAGCGCCTTTACCTTGCTGCAGCATGATCAGACCTACAAGGCCAATTGCCACAATAAGGAAAACAACTAAAAGAGCTTCGTACATAATCAACCTGTTCCTTGCGGAGTTGCCGCGTACCAATGCTTCTACCAATAAAGCGGGATTTTTACTGTTTCCCACTGAAGCGGGTGTGAATACTAACCAAAGCGAATGACCTTCGCAAGGGCAATTTAAGCGCATTGTATCAACTGCGGAAAAAAACAGCAAAAGCGTTGTTTTTTGCGGGTAGTAAGGCGGCAACCGCCGCCTTTTTAGTTACTTAAACGCTTAAACGGCTTTTACCGCATCCGCAATACGATGGGCGAATGCCGTAACCTGCGCTTCATCCTCGCCTTCCACCATCACGCGAATCAGCGGTTCGGTACCGGATTTACGTAGCAGTACCCGCCCACGATTGCCGAGCGTGGCTTCTACGTCCGCCGTTACCGCTTTCACCGCTTCATTTTCCAGCGGATCGCCGCTACCAGCGGTGTAACGCACGTTAACCAGAATCTGCGGGAACATTTTCATACCGCTGCACAGATCGTGCAGACTCATATGATTACGCACCATCGCCGCCAGAACTTGTAGCCCCGCAACAATACCGTCGCCAGTGGTCGTTTTATCCAGCAGAATAACGTGACCAGAGTTTTCCGCGCCGATGCGCCAGCCTTTTTCCTGCAATTTTTCCAGCACGTAGCGGTCGCCCACTTTCGCCCGGGCAAACGGAATGCCAAGCTGCTTGAGCGCCAGCTCCAGCCCCATATTGCTCATCAGCGTCCCCACCACGCCGCCGCGCAGTTGCCCCTGGCGCAGCCCTTCGCGCGCGATGATATACATGATCTGATCGCCATCGACTTTATTGCCTTCATGGTCAACCATGATGACCCGGTCGCCGTCGCCGTCAAGCGCGATGCCGAGGTCCGCCTTCTCCGCCAACACGCGCGCCTGCAACGCGCGCACGTCGGTCGCGCCCACTTCTTCGTTAATGTTGACGCCGTTTGGCTCACAGCCGATGGCGATAACGGTCGCGCCCAGCTCGCGCAGCACATTCGGCGCGATATGGTAGGTAGCGCCGTTGGCGCAATCCACAACCACTTTCAGGCCATTGAGGCTCAGTTCGTTCGGGAAGGTGCCTTTACAGAACTCAATATAGCGTCCGGCGGCGTCGACGATGCGGCTGGCTTTACCCAGCTCGGCGGAGTCTACGCAGGTGATCTCTTTTTCCATTTCGGCTTCGATGGCTTCTTCCACATCGTCAGGCAGTTTCGTACCGTCGATAGAGAAGAATTTAATGCCGTTATCATAGAACGGGTTATGCGAAGCCGAGATAACGATACCCGCCTCCGCGCGGAAAGTCCGCGTCAGATAGGCGACAGCTGGCGTTGGCATAGGTCCGGTAAACGAGGCCGACAGCCCCGCAGCGGCAAGGCCCGCCTCCAGCGCGGACTCCAGCATATAGCCGGAAATACGCGTATCTTTACCGATAATGATTTTACGCGAGCCATGACGCGCCAGCACTTTTCCGGCAGCCCAACCCAGTTTAAGCACGAAATCAGGTGTAATGGGGGCATTGCCTACACGTCCGCGAATCCCATCGGTACCGAAATATTTACGATTACTCATAGCGTTTGTTTCCCTTTGCAGACAGAGTGGCTTCTACCACCCGCATCGCCTCTACGGTTTCTTTGACGTCATGGACGCGAATGATCTGCGCGCCCTGCATCGCGGCAATTACCGCGCACGCAAGGCTGCCGTTCAGACGGTCTGATGGTCCCACGTTAAGTAACTGACCAACCATCGTTTTACGTGACATGCCCACCAGCAGCGGCAGGTTAAAATGATGAAACTCACCCAGTCGCGCCAGTAAGGTATAATTGTGAGAGAGATTTTTACCGAAACCGAATCCGGGGTCGAGCAACAATTTCTCTTTTGCGATGCCGGCCTTCTCACAACGTGCTATTTGCTCAATAAAGTAGCGATTCACCTCGGCAAAGACATCGTCATATTTCGGCGCCTCCTGCATGGTTTTGGGGTTGCCCTGCATGTGCATAAGACTGACCGGCAAGCCGGTTTCCGCTGCCGCTTCCAACGCGCCGGGTTCGGAGAGCGAACGGACATCATTGATAATATGCGCGCCCGCCCTTGCCGCTTCACGGATCACCTCAGGTTTAGAGGTATCCACAGAAATCCACACTTCAAAACGTTGCGCGATTGCTTCCAGTACCGGAATAACGCGATCCAGCTCTTCTTCCACGCTCACTTCCGCCGCGCCTGGTCGCGTTGATTCCCCCCCCACATCAATAATTGTCGCCCCGGCATTCACCATTAAATTCGCATGTTTCACCGCCTCAATCAGCGTGTTATGCGCGCCGCCGTCGGAGAACGAATCCGGCGTTACGTTCAGGATCCCCATAACATGCGGATGAGTGAGATCGAGCGTGGCGCCCTGAGCGAAGAGTTTCATGGTCAAAATCCCTGTTTTATTTATGGTGAGTTAAAAAAAGAAAAACCCCGGGGCAAGCCCCAGGGTTTCGGTGAGCGCTAAACATAATGTTGTACAACAAATGCTTATTTGTCGCCCAGCTGCTCTGACATCGTGTTGCCCGGGTTCGGCGTGCGTGGTTCATCAACCGGACGCGGCGCCTGAGGCGTACCATTGCTGTCAGAGTTATTGGTGCCGTTTGGATCTTCCCAGCCCGCAGGCGGACGCACTTCACGACGCGCCATCAGGTCATCAATCTGCGGCGCATCGATGGTTTCATATTTCATCAGCGCATCTTTCATCGCGTGCAGAATATCCATATTGTCAGTCAGGATCTGACGAGCGCGATTGTAGTTACGTTCAATCAGCGCTTTCACTTCCTGGTCGATGATACGCGCAGTTTCATCAGACATATGTTTCGCTTTTGCGACGCTACGGCCGAGGAACACTTCGCCCTCTTCTTCCGCATACAGCAGCGGACCAAGTTTGTCGGAGAAGCCCCACTGAGTCACCATGTTACGCGCCAGGTTAGTCGCGACTTTAATATCGTTCGACGCCCCGGTAGAAACATGTTCGGCACCGTAGATGATCTCTTCCGCCAGACGACCGCCGTACAGGGTGGAGATCTGGCTTTCCAGTTTCTGACGGCTGGCGCTGATCGCGTCGCCTTCAGGCAGGAAGAAGGTCACGCCCAGCGCACGACCGCGCGGGATAATCGTCACTTTGTGCACCGGATCGTGTTCCGGCACCAGGCGACCGATAATCGCGTGGCCCGCTTCGTGGTACGCGGTCGACTCTTTCTGCGCTTCCGTCATCACCATGGAGCGACGTTCGGCGCCCATCATGATTTTGTCTTTCGCTTTCTCGAACTCAACCATCGACACAACGCGCTTGTTACCACGAGCCGCAAACAGCGCCGCTTCGTTGACCAGGTTCGCCAGGTCCGCACCGGAGAAGCCCGGCGTACCGCGCGCAATGATCGCCGCATCAATATCCGTCGCTAACGGTACGCGACGCATATGCACCTTCAGAATCTGCTCACGACCGCGAACATCCGGCAGGCCTACCACCACCTGACGGTCGAAACGACCAGGACGCAGCAGCGCCGGGTCAAGGACGTCCGGACGGTTAGTTGCGGCGATAACGATGATACCTTCGTTACCTTCGAAGCCGTCCATCTCAACCAGCATCTGGTTCAACGTCTGCTCACGTTCATCGTGACCGCCGCCAAGACCTGCGCCACGCTGGCGACCGACGGCGTCGATTTCATCGATGAAGATAATGCACGGCGCCGCTTTCTTGGCCTGTTCGAACATGTCACGCACACGAGACGCGCCGACACCGACGAACATTTCCACAAAGTCAGAACCGGAAATCGTAAAGAATGGCACCTTCGCTTCACCCGCAATGGCTTTTGCCAGCAGGGTTTTACCGGTACCCGGCGGGCCGACCATCAGGACGCCTTTCGGAATTTTACCGCCCAGCTTCTGGAAACGGCTCGGTTCACGCAGGTATTCAACCAGTTCCGCCACTTCTTCTTTCGCTTCGTCACAACCTGCGACGTCAGCAAACGTGGTTTTGATCTGATCTTCCGTCAGCATACGCGCCTTGCTCTTACCGAACGACATGGCGCCTTTGCCACCGCCGCCCTGCATCTGACGCATGAAGAAGATCCAGACGCCGATCAGCAACAGCATCGGGAACCAGGAAATGAAGATAGAAGCCAGCAGGCTTGGCTCTTCAGGTGGTTCGCCAACAACCTTGACGTTTTTAGTCAGCAGGTTATCAAGCAGCTTCGGATCATTAATCGGAATGTAAGTCGTGTAACGGTTACTATCTTTCTTGGTAACGTTGATCTCACGTCCGTTGATACGCGCTTCGCGAACCTGGTCCTGATTGACCTCTTGCAGGAAGGTAGAGTAATCCACCTTACGGCCATTAGACTCGCTGGGCCCAAAGCTCTGGAATACTGACATCAGCACAACGGCAATGACCAGCCAGAGTATTAGGTTTTTCGCCATGTCACTCAAGGGATTAACCTCTTATTACAACTGTGTTAAAAACAGCGTCAGGATACTCTATATCCAGTTTCTTTCAAACCTTACGTCTGAAATCTGCCGGTTATCACTTTCGCCCGGTCGCTACAATGTACACTTCACGCGAACGCGCACGCGAAGAGTCCGGCTTACGAACTTTAACCTTCGTAAACAGGGAGCGAATTTCCCTTAGATACTCATCGAAACCTTCGCCCTGGAACACCTTCACTACAAAACTTCCGCCTGGCGCCAGCACATCGCGGCACATCTCTAACGCCAGCTCCACCAGATACATGGCGCGGGGGATATCCACCGCCGGTGTTCCGCTCATGTTTGGTGCCATATCCGACATGACAACTTGTACTTTACTGTCACCCACGCGTTCCAGTAACGCTTTCATGACAAGTTCATCACGAAAATCGCCCTGAAGAAAGTCCACACCAACGATAGGATCCATAGGTAAAAGATCACAAGCGATGATGCGGCCTTTGCCGCCAATCTGCGTGACCACATACTGTGACCAGCCTCCTGGCGCAGCGCCGAGATCGACTACCGTCATTCCCGGCTTAAAAAGTTTGTCACTTTGCTGTATTTCATCAAGTTTAAACCAGGCACGGGAGCGTAGCCCCTTTTTCTGCGCCTGTTGAACATATTTATCGCTAAAGTGTTCCTGAAGCCAGCGGCTTGAGCTGGCAGAACGCTTTTTACCTGTCATTTAACTTTCCCGTCGGGGCAGTTCATCGTAGCCAATGGCGTAAATTTCTACACGCCTATTTGGCGATATAAGGGAGATGGCGGTAGAATGACCCGTTTTCAATCCCAACGTAAGCAAAAATATACGATGAATCTGAGTACTAAACAAAAACAGCACCTAAAAGGTCTGGCACATCCGCTCAAGCCTGTTGTTATGCTTGGCAATAATGGTTTGACCGAAGGGGTACTGGCCGAGATTGAACAAGCGTTAGAGCACCATGAACTTATCAAGGTGAAAATCGCCTCGGAAGATCGCGAAACAAAAACCTTGATCGTGGACGCTATCGTGCGCGAAACCGGCGCCTGTAACGTACAGGTCATCGGTAAAACGCTGGTGCTGTATCGCCCAACTAAAGAGCGTAAAATCTCGCTGCCGCGTTAAGGATATCCTAAAGTCGAACACAAAATCTGTGTAAAACGAGGGGTTTTCCACGAGCAGGAGAGCAAAATGCCACGCTCTCTCCGTTGATAAAAGGCCGCTATGCGGCCTTTTTCCTTTCTTTACAATACACCAACAATTTGCGTATTGAGTACTACTTAAAGGTATTCCACTTTAAGCACTTCGTATTCCACATCGCCGCCAGGCGTTTTGATCACCACGACGTCATCCTGCTCTTTGCCGATCAGGCCGCGAGCGATTGGCGAGTTTACCGAAATGAGATTTTGCTTAAAATCCGCCTCATCATCGCCAACAATGCGGTAGGTCTGCTCTTCGTCGGTGTCCAGGTTCAGCACCGTGACGGTAGCGCCGAAAATTACGCGACCATTGTTCGGCATTTTAGTGACATCAATCACCTGCGCATTCGACAGTTTTGCTTCGATATCTTTAATGCGCCCTTCGCAGAAACCCTGCTGTTCGCGTGCAGCATGATACTCCGCGTTTTCTTTTAAATCGCCATGTTCGCGCGCTTCGGCGATAGCGGCGATGATTTCAGGACGGCGCACAGATTTCAGAAAATCCAGCTCTTCACGCAGTTTTTCGGCTCCGCGTAAGGTCATCGGAATAGCTTGCATTTGTTATACCTCTTGAACATTCCTGTAGGGGGCAATGAACTCTACCCCGGCTGCTAAGCCAGCCCCGGCATATGCCATACCAGGGTCAGAAGCAAAAAAACACCAACCCGGGCGCGCAGTCCCAGGTCAGCTACAATTTCCTCTTTGATAACCATTTTACCCTGGAGTTCCCTATGGGTCATCGTTTACTTTTTAGGGCGTTGCGCCGTAGTATGACGGCTTGTTTCCAGGGTGTTAGCGCGAGATTATGCGATTTTCCAGATTTATCATCGGATTGACCACCAGTATAGCGTTCAGCGTTCAGGCCGCGAATATTGACGAATACATCAAACAGCTTCCGGCCGGCGCCAACCTCGCGCTGATGGTGCAAAAGATTGGCGCGCCCGCGCCGGCTATTGATTATCATAGTCAGCAGATGGCGCTTCCCGCCAGTACCCAAAAGGTGATTACCGCGCTGGCGGCGCTGATTCAACTCGGCCCGGATTTCCGTTTTACGACCACGCTGGAGACTAAAGGCAACGTCGATAACGGTATCCTGAAAGGTGACGTAATTGCGCGATTCGGTGGCGATCCAACGCTAAGACGTCAGGATATTCGCAATATGGTCGCGACGCTGAAAAAGTCCGGCGTCACGCAAATCGACGGCAATGTGCTTATCGACACGTCGATTTTCGCCAGCCACGATAAAGCGCCAGGCTGGCCGTGGAACGACCTGACGCAGTGTTTCAGCGCGCCTCCCGCCGCCGCCATTGTTGACCGCAACTGTTTTTCTGTGTCGCTTTATAGCGCGCAAAAACCAAACGATTTAGCCTTTATTCGCGTGGCCTCTTATTATCCGGTAACGATGTTCAGCCAGGTACGGACTCTGCCGCGCGGTTCGGCAGACGCGCAGTATTGCGAGCTGGATGTTGTGCCTGGCGATTTGAACCGTTATACGCTTACCGGCTGTTTACCACAGCGCGCCGACCCGCTGCCGCTGGCCTTTGCTATTCAGGACGGCGCCAGCTACGCGGGCGCGATCCTCAAGCAGGAACTGAAAGAGGCCGGGATAACTTACCGCGGCACACTGCTGCGCCAGACGCAGGTTAACGAGCCCGGAACGATCGTCGCCAGTAAACAGTCGGCGCCACTGCACGATCTGCTTAAGATTATGCTGAAAAAGTCAGACAACATGATCGCCGATACTGTTTTTCGGATGATTGGTCATGTCAGGTTTAACGTGCCTGGCACCTGGCGGGCGGGATCGGATGCCGTTCGCCAGATCCTGCGCCAACAGGCGGGAATTGATATCGGCAATACCATTATTGCCGACGGTTCCGGTCTTTCTCGCCATAACCTGATCGCTCCCGCCACGATGATGCAGGTGCTGCAATATATCGCCCAACACGATAACGAGCTGAACTTTATCTCTATGCTGCCGCTGGCGGGCTATGATGGTTCATTGCAATACCGCGCCGGACTGCATCAGGCGGGCGTAGACGGTAAGGTTTCGGCGAAAACTGGGTCACTGCAGGGCGTGTATAATCTGGCGGGCTTTATTACCACCGCAAGCGGGCAACGGATGGCATTTGTACAGTATTTGTCCGGCTACGCGGTTCCACCTGCCGATCAGCGTAATCGCCGAATCCCGCTGGTACGCTTCGAGAGTCGATTGTACAAGGATATTTATCAGAATAACTGAGTGCATTATTGCCGGATGGCGGCGCTAACGCGTCTTATCCGGCCTACAACGAACATAATAAATATCCTCCGGCATAGCCGGAGGTTTTTCAGATGCGCCTGTAAGGCTCTCTTACCAGCCGCGCCCTAACAGG